>NZ_JBIAZS010000012.1:0-319358 GCF_042899335.1 Streptosporangium sp. NPDC000095 | reverse complement strand
CGCCCAACGACTCCGCCAGGAAACCCTCACCACCCCCGGCCCCAACCAACTCGTCCCCGAACTGGAAAGACTCACCGCCCACCACCGCGACACGGCGGGCTGAGGCCGGGCGCGGGCGATCAGACGACGTGGACCTCGGGCACGTACAGGATCCACCTGCCGCCCGCCTCACGGAAGGCGCGCTCCTTGGCCATGATCTCCTCGGCGTGGTTCCAGGCGAACAGCAGCGCGTAGTCGGGGTACGGCTCGGCGAACGCCGAGGGCTCGCGGACCGGGATGTGCGATCCGGGGGTGAGTCTGCCCTGCTTGGCGACGGTGGTGTCGCAGACGAACGGGACCAGCTCCGGGCCGATGCCGCAGTAGTTGGTCACCGTCGCGCTCTTGGCGGTCGCCCCGTAGCCCACGACCCGCTTGCCGTCGTCGCGCAGGTCGCGCAGCAGGGCGACGAGGTCGTCGCGGATCCGCTCGACGTTGCGCGCGAAGCCCTTCAGCGTGGGCATGGCCGCGAGGTTGCGCTTGTTCTCGTCCGCCAGCAGCTCGGCCACCGCGGCCGTCGGCGTCCTGGTGCCCGCGTGGGCCAGCGTGTAGCGGACCTCGCCGCCGTGCACCGGGAGCCTCTCGACGTCGACGAGCTCCAGGTCGAAGCGGGCGGCCATCGCCTGGACCGCGCGGACGGTGAAGAAGTAGAAGTGCTCGTCGTAGATCTGGTCGAAGGACGTGCGCTCGACGATCTCGGAGAAGTAGGGGTCCTCGAACACGAAGACGCCGGTCGGGGCGAGCAGCGCGGTCACCCCGCGCAGGATCGACTCGATGTAGGGGATGTGGCACAGGGTGTTGGCGGCGTAGATGACGTCCGCCCTGCCGTCGACGGCGAGGATGTCCTTCGCCGTCGTCTCCTCGAAGAAGTCCTTGCGGACGCGGATGCCCTTGGCGTGCGCCATCTCCGCCACCCCTCCGGACGGCTCCACCCCGAGGTGCCTCACCCCGGCGTCGGCGATCGCCTTCAGCATCACCCCGTCGTTGCAGCCGAGTTCGACCACGAACGGGTCCTCGCCGGTCAGCTCGGTGGCGAGCAGCCGCCTGGCCAGCTTCTCGAAGTGCGCGCGCATGACGGCCGACCCCGAGGACACGTACGGGTAGTCCTCGTGGAACATGCGGTCGCGGGGGATCTCCTCCATGAGCTGAACCATCGTGCACGCCTCGCATATCCCGACGGCGAGCCGCACGAAGAATTCGTCCGCGAAATCGCCTGGGCGGACGAACGCGTCGGAGAGCGGCTGGCGCCCGAAGTCGAAGAATTCAGCGAGGGATCCGGCGCAGACACGGCACCGCGACGTGGCAGACATACTTTGCTCCTCGATTCTGGATGGCACGGGGTGAATCAGCTGTAAATCGCAGCGCGGCCCGCCGCCAGCGTGCGAAACAAAGAGGCGCGGCAGCGTTTTATCAGGGCACGGGGACGCGGCCGGCGGCCACTTTCCTCGCTTTTCATGTTCATATCGTTATCCGCCGGGCCCGCTCGCGGATCGCGTCGACGAGCTCGGCCTGGGCGAGGGCCGGCTTCGTGTGCTCGGCCTGCCCGTCGCCCTCCCGCACGGATCGCGCGAAGGACTCCAGGATGTTGACGAACTGGCGGTCGGCGGCGAGCGTCCGCTCCTGCACGAGGTCCTGCCGCTCGATCCGCACGACGGGGCGCATCGAGTCAGGAGGGGTGTAGGCGCGGTCCAGCAGGATCGACCCCTCCGAGCCCCACAGCGCGTACGAGCTGCGGTAGGAGTGCTCGAACCCGAACCTGATCTGCGCGGTGACGCCCCCGGGCGAGCACAGCAGCGCGCTTCCCTCGACGTCCACCCCGCTGGCGGCGTCGTAGCGCAGGAACGCGCCGCAGACCTCGAGGTCGTCGCCGAGGAAGAGCCGCGCGGCGCGGATCGGGTAGACGCCGACCTCGAACAGGGCGCCGCCGCCGAGTTCTGGCCGGTAGCGGAAGTCGCGGGGGTCGCGCGGGGGGATGCCGAAGTCGCCGGTGAAGGAGCGCAGCCGCCCGATCGTCCCGTCGTCGAGCAGCCGGCCCACCTCCTCGTGCTGGGAGTGGTGCGGGAAGACGAGGTTCTCCACGAGGAGCAGGTCGCGCTCCTCGGCGAGGGTGAGCAGCCTCTCGGCCTCGGCACGGCTGGTGGCCAGCGGTTTCTCGGCCAGCACGTGCTTGCCCGCCCGCAGCGCGCGGTCGACCCACTCGGCGCGCAGCCCGGTGGGCAGCGGGATGTAGACCGCCTCCACGTCGGGGCGCTCCAGGAGGTTTCCGTACCCGGTCACCGCGTCGCAGCCGAAGCGCCGGGCGAAGGTCTCGGCCTTGGCCGCGTCGCGGCTCGCGACCGCGACCGGCAGCACGGCCGGGGCCTCCGCCATCGCCGGGAGCGTGCGCCGCCAGGCGATGTCCGCGCAGGAGAGCACGCCCATGCGCACGGGTGAGGTCGTCGTCAACGCTCTCCTCCCCAGAGTCCCTGCAGGCAGGCGACGAGCGTTCTGGCCTGGACGTTGAGGTAGTAGCTGTGCCGCAGCAGCCCGGACAGCTGGCCGACGGTGACCCAGGTGTAGTCCTCGGGCACCTCGACGGGGAAGTCGTCGTCGGCCTCGATCACCAGGTATCTGATCACCGCGCCCATGAAGCGCCCGCCCTCCTCCGACAGCAGCGACTCGAAGCGGATCCGGGAGCGGTCGGCGTTCAGCACGTAGTCCATGAAGTACGGGCGCCGGTCGGCGGGCACCCCCTCGTAGCTCTCGGGCGCGCACTGCAGGGTGGCGGCCAGCTCGACCATGTCCGGCAGGCCGCCCTCCATCCTGGCGTGGACCAGCACGTGCAGCACGCCGTGGATCCGCTTGACGACGAAGGCGACCACACCCTGGCCCACCGGCACGAACAGCGGCTGGCTCCACGAGCCGACCTCCCTGCCGGCCCCGCTCACCGCGACCGCGGCGACCGTGAAGTACTTTCCCTCCTCGTGGGCGATCTCGTCGCGGGACCGCTTCCAGCGGGTGACCTGCTCCAGGTTCACGCACCAGCGGTCGACGAGCTTGCTGCTTCTCGCCGCGGTGAACCAGCTCAGCAGGCTGGAGGTGGTGTGCAGGGCGGCCCCGCCGCTCACCACCGAGCGGCGCAGCGCTCCTACGAAATCCTCGCAGTCCTCGCCGCTGCCGCCACCGTCGGCGAGGATCGCGCCGTCGAAGGGAACGCACGCGAGCACGGTCCTGGAGTCCATGTTGACGAGGTTGTCGACACGCAGCAGTTCCTGCAGCTGGCCGATGGTGAGCCAGCGAAAGCCGTCGCGGACCTCGATGTCCTCGGTCACCTCGACGACCATGTTGCGGTTGCGTTTGCACCAGAACCAGGAGCCGTGCTCGGACTGGAGCACGTCGACGAGCACGCTGCCGGGCCGGGGCCGGGTGAAGTACTCCAGGTAGGGCACGCCCGCGCCGCGGTGCACGCCCACGTAGTTGCTGTGCGTGGCCTGCACCGTGGGCGACAGCTGCACGGAGTTGACGTTCCCCGGCTCCATCTTGGCCTGCATGAGGAAGTGGACGACGCCGTCGATCTCCTTGGCGAGGATGCCGAGGATGCCGATCTCGGACTGGTTGATGATCGGCTGCGACCAGCCCTCCGCCGGGTCCGAGCGGGTGCTGACCCGCAGCCCTTCCACCGAGAAGAACCGTCCGCTGCGGTGGACCAGGTTGCCGCTGCCCGGCGTGAAGCTCCAGCCGTCGAGGTCGGCGAAGGGGATCCTGGTGACCTCGGCGCGCTCCGTGCGGTGGCGTTCGGCGAACCACTCCCTGAACTCGGCGAGCGGCAGGACGGCGCTGTCCCTGGCCATGGACGATTTAGTGAGGCGGGCTCTGAATTCGTTATTCTCCCGGCGCAGAGAATGTGATATCTGGGGGAGGCTGGTCATATTCCGACCCTCCGGTCTTTGGATCGCACGGCCTTCGCCGGAGAGTAATTATATAAATCTCGTTAGTCCATTGCATTCGTTCTTCCGGAGGGCTTCCAAGGCGCCGAGAATCACTTGACCGCCGGGTTCTCGAAAAATAGCGTTTGTCCCGCTGGCGAGACGGGACGGGGCGGAACGACCCCTCGTCCGAGGGAGGGTGGAGGCTCGATGAGTTCTTCGGTGAACGGCGGCGAGGACCTCGCGGTCGGCAGGGTCGAGCCATGCCGCCTCGTCGAGCTTCCGGAGATCGTCGACCCTCGGGGCAGCCTGTGCGTGGTCGAGTCCGGCAAGGAGATCGACTTCGACGTCAAGCGGGCCTACTACATGTTCGACATGCCGCCGGGCACCCGGCGCGGCGGGCACGGCCACCGCCGCCTGCGGCAGCTGATCATAGCCGTGCACGGCCGCTTCGAGGTGAAGGTGGACGACGGCTTCAACCGGCGCACGTTCGTGCTCGACCACCCCCGGCTGGGGCTCTACATGACCCCGATGGTCTGGCGGGACATGGTCGACTTCGCACCGGGGACGGTCGGTCTGTGGCTGGTCTCCGAGCCCTACGACGAGGGCGACTACTACCGCGACTACGACGAGTTCCTGCGAGACGCGCGGAGCGGGGCGTGAAGGTCCCCTTCCTCGACCTGCGGGCCCCGTACGAGGAGTTGCGGGACGACCTCGACGCGGCGCTCCAGCGGGTACTGAGCTCGGGCTGGTATCTCATGGGTCCCGAGGTGGAGGCGTTCGAGGCGGAGTTCGCGGCCTACTGTGGCAACGCGCACTGCGTGGCGGTGGGCAGCGGCTGCGACGCGCTGGAGCTGTCCCTGCGCGCGATGGGCGTGGGCCGGGGCGACGAGGTGATCGTCGCGTCCCACACGTTCATCGCGAGCTGGGTGGCGATCTCCAGGGTCGGCGCGCGACCGGTGCCGGTGGAGCCGGACGAGCGCACCTGCACCCTGGACCCCGCGCGGATCGAGGAGGCGGTCACCCCCCGCACCAAGGTGATCATGCCGGTGCACCTGTACGGCCACCCCGCCGACCTGGGGGCCGTCGAGAAGATCGCGGCCAGGCACGGCCTGCGCGTCCTGGAGGACGCGGCACAGGCCCACGGCGCCCGCGAGCACGGCCGCCGGGTGGGGTCGGGCTCCGCCGCCGCGTTCAGCTTCTATCCCGGCAAGAACCTCGGCGCCCTCGGCGACGGCGGCGCCGTCGTGACGGGGGACGCGGAGCTGGCGGCGCGGGTGCGGCTGCTGCGCAACGTCGGGGCCCGCGAGAAGTACCGGCACGAGGTCGTGGCCGCCAACTCCCGGCTGGACGAGATGCAGGCCGCCACGCTGCGGGTCAAGCTGGCGTCGCTGGACGAGTGGAACGATCGCCGCCGTGCCGTGGCCGCGCGCTACCTGGACGAGCTCAAGGGCGTGGGCGACCTGCTGCTGCCCGTGCCGGCCCCGTGGGCCGAGCCGGTCTGGCACCTGTTCGTGGTGCGCACCGCCCGCCGGCGGGAGCTTCAGGAGCGGCTCGCCGCCGCCGGGATCGGCACGCTCGTGCACTACCCGATCGCGGTGCACCGCTCCCCCGCCTACGCCCGCGAGGGGTACGCGCCCGGATCGCTGCCGCTGGCCGAGCGGCTCGCCGACGAGGTGCTGAGCCTGCCGATCGGCCCGCACCTCGACGACCGGGCGGTGGACGCGGTCGTCGCCGCGACCCGCGCGGCCTGCCTCTGAGCGGAGGCGCCCGGCACCGGTCGCGCTCCGAGCCCGCGGCGCGAGCGATACTCCCCTGGCCCGCCATGAGCCTGCGCCATGAAGTCGCGGCCGATCGTCAGGCGGTCCGAGACCGGCATCCTCGCCAAGGAGCCTGTGCCGTACCGCGACCATGGCCGCGCCGGCCCCTCACGGACCGGCGCGGCCATGGTCGCCGGTCAGCTGGAACCGCTGTCGGGCTGCTCCAGCCACCAGGGGTTGGCCCGCGCCCAGTCGATCGTCCTGGCCAGGCCGTCCCGCAGGGTGGTGGTGCTGCGCCACCCGAGCACGGCGAGCGCCTTGGAGGTGTCGGGAACGCGCCGCGACAGGTCCTGGTAGGCGTCGCCGAAGCCGTCGCGCGGGTCGACGGGGACCGCCTCGTCCCCGCCCGTCAGCTCGACCACGAGCTCGATCACCGCGCGGATGGTCGTCTCGACGGAACTGCCGATGTTGAAGCACTCCCCCAGCGCCGCGGCGGCGGTGCCCGCCTCGATCGTGGCCTCGATCGCGTCGTCGACGAAGGTGAAGCAGCGCGTCTGCCCGCCGCCGTCGTACAGGATCGGCGGCAGGCCGCGCAGGGCGCGGTGGACGCTGCGGCTGACCACGAAGCCCGGCCGCTGGCCGGGCCCGTAGACGTTGAAGTAGCGCACGATGGTGGCGTCGAGCCCGCGCTGGCGCATGTAGGCGAACGTCAGGTGCTCGGCCAGCGCCTTGCTCGAGGAGTAACTCCACCTGTCGGTGGCGGTGCTGCCGAGGACGCGGTCGTCGTCCTCGGCCCACGGGACGGCCGGGTTCTTGCCGAACACCTCGCTGGTGCTGGCCAGGACGACCCGGGCACCGGCCTTCTGGGCGAGTTCCAGGACGTTCTTCGTCCCCGACAGGTTGATGTCGATGACGTCGAGCGGCCGGTCGATGTAGCGGTCGACGCCGACCACGGCGGCGAGGTGGTAGACGGTGTCCACGTCGCCGGTGATCGCGCCCGCGAGCGCCTCCGCGTCCCTGATGTCGCCGCCGACGTGGCGGGGGGCGCCGCCGTCGCGGCCGGGCGGGGGCGGCCCACCGTCGAAGACCGCGTCGAAGACCGTCACCTCGTCCCCGCGCCGGGAGAGCGCGTCGGCGAGATGACCGCCGAGGAAACCGAGACCGCCGGTGACCACCACGTTCGCCACGGCCCCTACCTCCCGATCCCGCGGTAGGCGAACCCGGCCTCGCGCAGCAGCTCTATGGTCTCGCGCGGATAGTAGGCGCGGCCGTCGACCACCGCGCACGAGGGGGCGACCCGCTCGCGGAGCGCGGCGAGGTCGATGTCCTCGAACTCCCGGTGCCAGGCGAGCACCGCCAGGCAGTCGGCTCCGCGCACGGCCTCCTCCAGCGAGGAGGCCCTCGGCAGCCCGAAGAGCTTCTCCGCCTCGTCGCCGTCGACCAGCGGGTCGTACAGGCTCACCTCCGCGCCCGCTTTGCGTAGTTCCTCGACGACCGGTCTGACCGGTGTCTCGCGCAGGTCGCCGGTGTTGTTCTTGAAGGCGAGCCCGAGGACCGCCACCTTCGCGCCCACCGGCGACCTGCCGAGCTTGGCCAGCTCCTGCACGATGAGGTCGCTGGTGTAGTGCGGCATGGAGTCGTTGACCTCGCGGGCGGCCGGGATGGTCAGCAGGTCGATGCCGCGCTGCCTGGCGGCTCGCCAGACCATCCAGGGGTCCTTGGTCAGGCAGGAGCCGCCCACTCCCACGCTCGGCAGCAGGATGTTGACGTTGCCGTTGCCCTTGGGGATCGAGTTCGCCGCGGAGATGATGTCGAGGACGTCGACCTCCAGCGCGGCGCAGAGCCGGGCGAGCTCGTTGGCCAGGGCGATGTTGTGGTCGATCCACCAGTTGTCGGCGAGCTTGACCATCTCGGCCGCCTCCAGGGAGGCCACCGGGATCACCTCCACCCCGACGGCCCGGCGCCAGAACGCCACCGCCGCCTGGGTGCTGTCGGCGCACCAGCCGCCGACGATGATGGGGAAGCTGAGCAGCTCGCGCAGCGCGGTCCCCTCGGAGAGGCGCTCCGGGCAGAAGGCGAGGCCGAAGTCCGCACCGCAGACCAGGCCACCGCGCTCCAGCAGCGGCAGGGCGAGCGAGCGGGTCACCCCCGGCGGGACGGTGCTCTTGAACACCAGGAGCTGACCCGGCCTGATGTGCCGGCCCAGTTCCTCGCAGGCGCCGCGCAGCTGGCTCTCCTTCATCACCCCGCGCTCACCGGTGGGGGTGCCGACCGCGACGATGACGACGTCCGCCTCGGAGACGCTCTCGTAGCTCGTGGTGACGCGCAGGCGGCCGGTGCCCGCGTGGCGGGCCACGAGCTCGGGCAGCCCGGTCTCGCTGAACCGGCAGTGCCCGGCGTTGAGCTCCTCGACGAGCACGGGGTCGGTGTCCACCCCGATCACGTTCACGCCGCGGTCGGCCAGGACGGCGGCGACGCACGAGCCGACGTATCCCAGGCCGAGGACCGCGGCAGTGATGTTCTCCCGATCAGGCAGGAAACGCATGTCATCTCCAATGGTCTCGGCTTTACCGGGTGAGGACACGGCGCAGGCGCCAGACGCCGAGGGCGAACAGGACGGCCGCGTAGCAGCTCAGGACACCGAACTGGGGCAGGATGTCGACGATGGTGCCGCCGTTCCTGACCAGCTCGGCGAAGGCCTCGTAGGCCCAGGCGTGCGGGGTCAGGTGGGCGACGACCTGCATCACGCCGCCGAACGACTCCAGGGGCAGCATGGAGCCGCCGAGCGCGGCGAGCCCCAGTCCGAGGATCATGGCGACGGAGATCGCCGCTCCCGGCGTCTTGAACGCCGATCCCAGGAGCATGGCGGCCCCGCTCCCGACCAGGGAGAAGACGACGACGAGCGCCGCCGCCGCCAGCGGGTCGCCCCAGTCGACCCCGAAGATCAGCGCGGAGCCGAGCATGATCAGCAGCGCCTGCGTCAGCGCGATGACCATCCGGCCGAGCGCCTCTCCGGCGACGATGGCGCGGGCCGAGATCGGGGTCGCGTACATCCGGCGCGCCACTCCGAGCAGCCGGGTCTCGACGAGCCCGATCGCGGCGGTCAGCGAGGTGAGGAAGGTGAACAGCAGCAGCAGCGGCGGAGCCGAGGCGGCGAAGGGGTTGAACCCCTCGGGGAACAGGCTCCGGCCCGTGGTGGTGACGCGCACCTGGACCTCGGCGACGCTCGCCTGCCCCGCCCTGCTCAGGCTCTCGTCGAAGCTTCCCGCCCCCTCCTGCTGCCCGAAGCGGGCGGCCCGCAGCAGGGCGGCCTGCTGGGGGACGACGGAGCGGACCCAGGTGCCGATCTCGGCCGCTCCCGGATCCTGCTGCCGGGTCAGGTAGCGCACCTCGACCTGGCCGCCCTCGCGGATCCGGGCGTCGTAGTCGGCCGGGACGACCACGCCGGCCCGCAGCTCGCCGCGCTCCACCGCGGTGCGCAGCGCGGACTCGTCCCCGATCCTTTCGACCGTGACGCGCTCGCCGGAGCCCAGCGCCCCGACCAGCTGCTGCGTCAGCGGTCCCGAACCGCTCACCACGCCCAGCCTCAGCTGCTGGTCGACGCCGAACATCTGCCCGAGCACGAAGACCATCAGGAACGGCGCGACGATCACGAAGAAGATGTTGGTGCGGTCGCTGAAGACCCGGCGGAGGTTGACCATCCCTATGGCGAGGGCCTTCACGCGTGCACCATCCTTCCGACACGGGACAGGGCGAGGGCGCCGCCCAGTACGGCGAAGCCGAGCAGTGCCGCGACCGGGACCGCCACGGCCTGCACCGACCCTCCGCCGGCCAGGTCGGCCAGCCCCTGCATGAACCACTTGTGCGGCGTGAGATAGCCGAGCGCGGTGAGCCCGCCGAGTTGCGCGCTGGGGAAGAACACCCCGCCGAGGATGCCCAGCACCATCGCCACCACCGACTGCCAGTTCGACGCCTGCTCGGCGGTACGGGCGAACGTGGCGAGCGCGGCCATCAGTCCGGTGGCGGCGAGCACGCCGGAGATCACCAGCGCGGCCACGCCGAGCGGATCGCCCCAGCGGGCGCCGATGACGAGGGTGGTGACCACGACGAGGATCGTCATGCTCACGATGCCCACCAGGACGCCGCTGAGCAGCTTGCCCAGCACGATCGCCGGCCGGGAGATCGGGGCGGCCAGCATCCTGGTCAGCGTCCCCGCCCTGCGCTCGTCGAAGACGCTGGTGATGCTGAAGACGACGGCGAAGAAGAGGAAGAACATCGCCATGCCGGCGGCGTAGTAGGTGGTGACGTCCAGCTGCCGCCGTACGGCGGAGGCGTCCTCGCGCACCGACACCGGCACCGGGAGCGCGCCGGCCCGCTCCGCGAGCCGGGCGGCCCGCTCCGCGTCCGGCGCCGTCCCCGAGGGGGAGACCACGGCCACGGCCAGCTGGACCGAGCGCAGCCCGGTCGCGTAGGCCTGCCCGACCTCGCGGGCGACCTGGACCGCGACGGGCGCGGCGACACTTCCGATGATCTCCAGGGTGGCGGCGCGTCCCGCCCGCACGTCGGCGGAGAAGCCGGCGGGGATGACGAAGGTGGCCTCCACCTCGCCGCGCTGCGTCAGCGCCCGTCCCTCCTCGGCCGTCGCCACCGGCCGCAGGGTCACGATGCCCGAGTCGCGCATCGGCTCAAGGACCTGCTGGACGAACCCGCCGCCGGCGGCGCGGTCGGCGTCGGCCACCGCGTAGCGGGCCGTGAAGCCGCCGCCCGTGCCGCCCAGGACCGCGTTGAGGATGAACGCCATGCCCAGCGGCAGCACGATCGCGAAAACGATCAGGGTGCTGTCCTTCGCCCGCTGGCGCAGGTCCTTCAGCAGGATGATGATCATTCCACGCACCGTAGGCCCCGTCCCACTCAGTCCCGAAGCGCCTTACCGGTGAGGTGCAGGAAGACCGCCTCCAGGTTGGGTTCGCGCACCTCCGCGGACCGGATCGCCGCGTCCTGGCCGGCCACGGCCTCGAAGAGCCGGGGCAGGATCGCCCTCGCCCCCTCGACGAGCAGTTCGATGTGCGGGCCCTCGCCACTCACCTTGCGGACCCGCGGCAGCTCGGCGAGCGCGCGCCTCACCCGGTCCAGGTCGCCGTCCACCTGCAGGATCACCTGGTCGTTCTCCCCCACCATGTCCACCAGCTCGCGGCGGGTGCCCTCGGCCTTCATCTGGCCCTCGTCGACGATGCCGACCCGGTCGCAGAGCCGCTCGGCCTCCTCCATGTAGTGGGTGGTGTAGAGCACGGCCACCCCCTCCCCCGCCAGGCGCCGCACGCTCTCCAGGATGGAGTTGCGGCTCTGCGGGTCGACTCCGGCGGTCGGCTCGTCCAGGATCAGCAGGCGTGGCCGGTTCAGCAGCCCGATCCCGATGTTGAGGCGGCGGGCCATGCCTCCCGAGTAGGCGGAGACCGCCTCGTCGGCGCGGTCGGCCAGCCCGATCGTCTCAAGCACCTCGCCCACCTTGCTCCTGCCCTGGCGTCCTCGCAGGCCGTACAGCTGCCCGAAGAACCAGAGGTTCTGACGTGCCGTGAGATCCTGGTAAAGCGCGAGCTCCTGGGGCACGTAACCGATCAGCGCTTTCGTCTTCGTGTTCCGCGCGTCGTGCGGCTGCCCGTCGACGAGAACCGTGCCCTCGTCGCGCTCGACAACTCCGACAATCATCGAAATCGTCGTCGTCTTTCCCGCCCCATTCGGACCGAGCAGGCCGTAGACCTCGCCCTCCGCAATGGAAAAACCGACTCCGTCGACCGCGACCATCTGGCCATAACGTTTACGCAGTCCTTCGCACGCCAGAATGATGTCGCTCATGGGGCCCAATTGAACACGGCCCCTTCTCGAGGCACAAGGCGAGAGAAAATCGGAAAGGATCGCGGCGCGTTTTGCCGTCTCATCGGCGGTCGCGCGGCCCGTCACGGAGTGTGGTGCCCCGCCTCGGGGAGGGCACCCGGCGCCCGGCCGCGAGATCCGCGTCCACCGGGTGTGCCGGTGACCGCGAACGCGGGGGGAGGCACGAGACCGCCCCCCGCGAACACGGAGGAATCAGCAGGTGCTGTTGCTGATGGTGCTACTGGGGAGATCGGCGTACTCGGGTGCGACGTCGATCTCCTGCAGCTCAAGAATGTTGGACAGGTCCATTAAGACACCTCCTTCGAGGGCTCGAAAGTCAGACCGGCCGTGTGGCGGCCCCGGGCCGGCCGGGTCTTCCTCTCTGACACACCGCCGCCCTCGCCGGCTTCGGAGGGTGAACCGCGCGCATTCCACGGATTTCACGGAGTCTGCACCGTGACACCTGCACCGAAAAACGATGACGAGCGAAAGCGCCATAAAGGCGTTAATCCCGGCCGTTCCGCTGACGAAACATAGTTATGGAACCCCGGAATGCGCAACGGCCTGTCCTAAAACGGCCATCCCCGGCGTTTCCATAAGTCGGAAACGACGACGGTCCCGAGACTTTAGCCATGACATTATATTTTCATGCGCCACGCCGATACAAACAGCAGCGAGGATCGGATAATCACACCACAGGAACTGCGTGAAGTGTTTTCCCGGATGGCGGAGAGCCGGTATCGGGAAGTCCTGGTGGTGCTCTCCGACGATCCGCTGGGGCGCTTCCTGTCCGGCCGGGTGGGAGAGCTGCTCGTCGAGGGGAATTGCCCGGTGTCCGTCGTGCGCGCCGGGGGCGGCGAGGAGAGCGAACCTCTCGCGGCCCCTTCCTTCGATCCCCGGCACGCCCGGACCAGGACGCTGCCTTCGGTCCCACTGTCGGCGGTGATCGCCGACCGGCGGGTGGCGCTGCTGAGCCTGCGGCCCCCACCGGGAGAGGTGGCGCCCGTGACCCTGGTGACGCGGGCCGGTCACCTCTCCACGCTGCTGGCCATCTTCGGCCATCTGTGGGGCACCGCGCACGTTCCACCACCCCAGGAGACCGGGGCCGGGCAACGGCGCGGCGCCGTGCTGAGCCTCCTGGCCGAGGGACTGACCGATGGCGGCATCGCGGCCCGGCTGGGGGTCGCGGAGCGGACGGTCAGACGCGAGGTGAACGGGCTGATGCGCTCGGCGGGCGCGACCAGCAGGTTTCAGCTGGCGTTGCGGGCTCAGGAACTCGGCTGGCTGCCCCGTCCCGCCGGCGAGACAACGCCGGATAACGATTCCGCATTTCACGGGCGCGCCGCTTTCTCATAGCCGCGGATAGCGAAACGTTGACGACCTGGGAACGCCAAACCTAGTGTCCAGATATCGACGAGCTCAGGACGGTTCGATCCCCACGGGACCATCGGGTCCGGAAACCATCGCCGCCGAAAGAATTCAAGGTGACACAGTCGTGCTCATTCCCCATGTCGAGACTCAGCGGACGGCGCTCACCATCGCCGACCCGTCGGACGGGGTCGCCCTCTACGAGCTCCTTCTCGGCCTGGGACTGCACAGCATGCCGCCGCTCAAGGTATTCGTTGACCAGCTGAAAAAGCAGGACATCTCCGCGATTTTCGCGATCAGGCTGCGGCACAGCGGGGAGACCGTCGGATTCGGGACCCTGCACGAGATGGACCCGGCCGGACACATCCAGGTCGGTATATTCACCGACACCGACAAGGCCAGATACGGCCTCGGCGGCGAGGCGATGATGCTTCTGGTGAATTACGCGTTCGCCACCTGGGAAGACATAAGAAAAGTATATTTCGTCACCACGGACGCCAGTATCGACCGGATCGGCTGGGTCGGTGACCTCATTCCCAAGGAGGCGACCCTCCCCAAGCACATGTTCTTCCGGGGATGCCTCTGGGACGTGCATTTCTACGCCATTTATCGGCATATGTGGGAAAAGCAGGGCGCGGATGTTCTCACCCGGCTGGTCCGGGGGCCGGAGGCCGAGCGCCCGAGGGGCATCAGGGCGCTCATCCACCACCTCAGGTGGCTCGTCACCAGGCCGAAGCCCGCCCCGAGCCCGAAGGAGTACGCGCGGTGACCGACACACCGGCCGACCGCCGGCCCCCCGAGTTCGGCGGCGAGCGCCTGCTCGTGATCGGTACCGGCGCCATCGCCGCGATGTACCTGCCGTTCTGGCTCAACTGGCTGATCACGGCGTACCGGGACCTTGAGGTGCAGGTCGTCCTCACCCCGAGCGCGGAGCGCTTCGTGAGCGGGGAGGCGTTGAGCGTGCTCGTCCGCCGGGAGGTCGTGCGGGACCGGTGGCCCGAGGAGGCGCGGTCGGACGCCCTGCACGTGCGGCTCACCGAGTGGAGCGACAGCGTGATCGTCTATCCGGCGTGCGTGAACTTCATCTCCAGGCTCGCGCTCGGGCTCGCCGACACCCCCGCGCTGCTGTCCCTGCAGTGCACCTCCGCCCCCATCGCGGTGGCGCCCTCGCTGCCCCCCGGGGCGATGGACAACCCGACGCTGCGGGGGCATCTGCGGACCCTCTCCGAACGGCGCAACGTCGTGGTGGCGCCGGTACGGGCGACGAGGAGCCTCAGCACCGGACGCCAGGACGCGGCGGGCGCGCCCCCGCTGTCGACAATGATCGGCCTTCTGGAACGACTGCGCGGGTCCCTCTCCGCCGACGGCGAGAGCGACACGGACGGCGGAAGCAACGGGGACCGCGAGAGCAAAGCGGACGGCAGGAGCAACGGGGACCGCGAGCGCGACAGTGGCGGCGGGGACGGCGCGGGAGCGACGAGCACGGGCGAGGAGCACCACGCGTGCAGGACATGATGCAGATCTACACCCTGGCCGACCCCCTCTTCTTCGAGGAGCCCACCCGCTGGTCGGGCGGGGTGGGCTTCATCCGGGACCACGCGTTCACCGTGTCGGGCACGGCCGTTCCCGAGGGGTGGGTGCGCAAGGAGCGCGGGGTCTGGGTGTCCCTGCGCCCACAGGGCCAGACCACCGCCGAGCAGGGCTGGAAGGTCCACCTGTCCGCGACGCTGGAGAACGCCGACCGGCTCTGCTCCGCCGCCTGGGACTACTGCGTCGAGCGCGGCATCCCCTTCAAGCACCTGCGCGACCGCAACATGCTGCTCGTCTTCAACGCCAAGTACTCGCCGCGCGGCTCCAGCGGAAAGCTGGTCACCGTCTACCCGCGCGACGAGGAGGAGTTGCGGGCCGTGCTGACGGACCTGTCGGCGGAACTGAAGGGCGAGCAGGGTCCGTACATCCTCAGCGACCTGCGCTGGGGCGACGGTCCGCTGTACGTCCGCTACGGCGGTTTCACCGAGATGACGTGCGTGGACGAGCACGGCGAGACCGTCTTCGCGGTCCGTCACCCCGACGGCACCCTGCTGCCCGACCGGCGCAGGCCGTTCTTCGACCCGCCCAAATGGGTGGAACTGCCCGGCTTCCTCCAGCCACACCTGGACTCCCGTCGCGACGGTGCGGGCGCCGAGCTCCCCTACCTGGTGCGCCGGGCCCTGCACTTCTCCAACGCCGGGGGCGTCTACCTCGCCACCCGCCGCACCGACGACAGCCAGGTCGTGCTCAAGGAGGCCCGCCCGCACGCGGCGGTGGACGCCAACCATCACGACGCGACGACGAGGATGGAACGCGAGAGCTGGGCCCTCACCGCGCTGCGCGGCATCCCCGGGGTCCCCGCCCTGTACGACGAGCTCGACGTGGCGGGGCACCGCTTCCTGGTCGAGGAGTACGTCGAGGGGCAGCCGCTGAACGTGTGGTGCGGCACCGCCCATCCCTGGGTGGTCATGGCCGAGCCGTCGGCCGAGGACATCGAGTCCTACACCCGCAGGGCCGTGCGCATCACCGACCGCGTCGAGGCGCTGATCGCCGAGATACACGCCCGCGGGGTGGTCTTCGGCGACCTGCACCTGGGCAACGTCATCGTCCGGCCCGACGAGACGGTGGCCCTAGTCGATTTCGAACTGGCGTTCGATGCTGCGGACACCGACTGGCGGCCGGGACTGGCCGCGACCGGTTTCGCCAGCCGGAACACGAACGGTGTGGCCCGCGACCTATACGCCCTCGCCGCGTTGCGCCTCACCGTGTTCCTGCCGTTCAGCAAGATCACCGCGCTGCGGCCCGACCGGGTCCACCGGCTCGTCCGCACGATGTGCGACAACTTCCCGGTTCCCGCCGGCTGGGCCGAGACGATCCTCTCCCACCTCGCTCCTTCGCGAGGGCTCCCGGACTCCCCCGCCACCGAACCGGTCGAGGTGGAGGTGGGGCCCGCCGGTCCTGACGCCCCCGCCGTGGACTGGCGGGCGGTGCGCGAGTCCCTGGCCAGGGGAATCCTGAGTTCCGCGACCCCCGAACGCGAGGACCGCCTGTTCCCCGGCGACGTGCACCAGTTCGTGTCCGGCGGGCTCGGGTTCGCCTACGGCGCCGCCGGGGTGCTGTGGGCCCTGGAGGTGACCGGCCACGGCAGGCATCCGGAGCACGAGAGGTGGCTGCTCGACGCCGTGCGGCGCGACAGACCGCGCCGCCCCGGCTTCTACGACGGGACCGCCGGCATCGCCTACACCCTCGACCACCTGGGATACCCGCAGGAGGCGGCCGAGCTGCTCGACCGGCACCCGGTGCCCGATCGCGCGAACATCTCGATGTTCTCCGGGTACGCCGGCATCGGGGCGGCGCTGGCGCACCTCGCGGGCACCCAGGGCAGGCCGGAGCATCTCACCGCGGCACTCGCCGTCGCCGACCGGCTGGCCGACGCGGTGGAACGCGGAGACCCCGGCACGGCACGCGGCCCGGGGCTCCCGGCCCCCACCCGGCCCCTGGAGGCCGGCCTCATGCGGGGCTGGTGCGGAGTGGCCCTCTTCCTCGTCCGGCTGTTCGAGCGGACCGGCGACCCCGCCCTCCTCGACCACGCCGTCCGAGCCGTCGGGCTGGACCTCGACCGGTGCGTGACGACCGCGGACGGCTGGCTCGTGGTCGAGGAGGCGGGGGTGCGCACGATGCCCTACCTCGACGTCGGCAGCGCGGGCATCGCCCTCGTCGCCGCCGAACTCCTCGCCCACCGCGAGGACGACCGGGTGCGCGCGAGCCTTCCCGGCCTGCTGCGCGCCTGCCGGACGCGCGTCTCGCTGCAGGCCGACCTCTTCCGCGGCATGGCCGGGCAGGTGGCCGTACTCTCCCGGCTCGCGAACGGCACACCCGACGGCGGGACGGACGACATGACGGGCGACGCGGCGGAGGACCGGCGGCTGCGGGACCTGTGCGAGCACGCCGTCTCCTTCCAGGGGCACCTCGCGTTCACCGGCACCAGGGGCTTCCGGATCTCCATGGACCTGGCGACGGGTGGCGCGGGCGTCCTGCTCGCCATGTCGCAGGCCACCGGGAGCACCGGGGGAACTACCCCCTTCCTGCCGTTCTTCTCCCCTCGCGGGGGGCGGTGAGGTGGACGACGGCGCGGCGGTGTCCGTGAGGGGACTGCGCAAGGAGTACGGAAAGATCGAGGCCGTCAGGGGCGTCGACTTCGACGTCGCCCCCGGCGAGGTGTTCGGCCTGCTGGGTCCCAACGGGGCCGGCAAGAGCACGACGATCAACATGTTGTGCACGCTGATCCGGCCCAGCGGGGGCAGCGCGACCGTCGGCGGGCACGACATCGTGCGGCGGCGCGACGAGGTGAGGCGCGACATCGGCCTGGTCTTCCAGGAACCGACCGTCGACGGATACCTCACCGGTGCGCAGAACCTGAGCTTCCACGCCGAGCTGTACGGCCTGCCGAAGAACGCCATCGACGACCGGATCAGACGGGTCCTGGACATCGTCGGCCTGTGGAAGCGCCGCGACGACCGGGTGCACACCTACTCCGGCGGCATGCGACGGCGCCTGGAGATCGCCCGCGGCCTGCTGCACTCCCCCCGGGTGCTCTTCCTCGACGAGCCGACGGTCGGGCTCGACCCGCAGACCCGCGCGGCCATCTGGGGATACATCACCGAACTCCGCGACCTGGAGAAGATCACGATCTTCATGACGACGCACTACCTGGAGGAGGCCGAGCACTGCGACCGCATCGCGATCATCGATCACGGTTCCGTCGTGGCACTGGACACCCCGGAAGCGCTCAAGGCCGCGGTGGGCAGGGACAGGATCCGCATCCAGACCGGCGACGACCCGGCCGCCACCGTCATGCTGCGGGAACGCCTCTCGGTGGAGGCCGTGGCACGCGACGGGGGACTCACCTTCTCCGTCCCCAGCGGCGAGGAGTTCGTCCCGCGCCTGTTCGCCGAGCTGGGCGTCCCCATCCTCTCCGTCCAGATGACCCGCCCCTCCCTGGACGACGTCTTCCTCTCCTACACCGGCTCGACCATCCGCGACGCGGAGGACACCGGGGAGAACGGGAGAACCGGCGGCCCCGAACAGGTCGGCGCGAAGGCCCACGCGGAGACCGGGGACGGCACGAACGGCGAAGGCGAGCACATCGTGGGCGCGAAGTCCTCCTCTGAGATCGGGGACGACGCGAACGCCGAAGCCGAGCACACCGTGGGCGGGAAGGCCCACGACGAGGAGGTGCCGGCCCATGGTCGCGGCTGAGACGGCCACGCCCCGCGTCCCGCTGCGCGGCGCCGCCCACAACCTGCGCGCGGTGAAGGTGGTGCTCCGCAGGGAGCTGATCCGCTTCGCCACCGACGGCAAGCGGGTCACGGCGATGCTCTTCCAGGCATTCATGTGGATCTTCATCATCGGCACGGGATTCGGGTCCCTGATGCCGGGGGTTCCCGACGGCGTGGACCTGAAGACCTTCATGTTCCCCGGCGTGATCTCGATGACGGTGATCCTGACGGCGATGTTCTCCGCCTCGTCGATCGTCTGGGACCGCGAGTTCGGCTTCCTGCGGGAGATGCTCGTCGCCCCGGTGAGCCGTACCGCGATCGTGGTCGGCAAGATACTCGGCGGCGCGCTGGTCGCGACGCTGCAGAGCCTGGTGATCGTGGCCATGGCGGGACTGGTCGGCGTACCCTACGACCCGGTCCTCATCGTCTCGCTGGTCGGGGTGATGTTCCTGACCGCCTTCACCATGTCGGCCTTCGGCGTGCTGGTCGCCGCGCGGATGACGAGCATGGAGTCGTTCCAGGGGATCGCCCAGATGGCGATCATGCCGCTCATGTATCTGTCGGGGGCTCTGTTCCCGCTCACCAACCTGCCCGGGTGGATGAGCACCGTGACGCTGCTGAACCCTCTGACGTACGCGGTCGACCCCGCGCGCCAGGTCGTCTTCGCCCACCTGTCCGTCCCGCCCGAGGTGATGGCCGTGTACGGTCCCGGGGTGTCCTGGTCGGGATGGACCGTCCCGGTGGCGCTCGAACTCCTGCTGGTCGGCGGCGCGGGCCTGCTCATGCTCGCCCTCGCCGTCGCCCGCTTCCACCGGACCGGCTGAACCCGTCAGCCGGTTTCACCGGACCGGCTGAAAACCAGCTGAAAGGTTGTCACCCGCTCCCACCGAAACGCAGGAGAACCGGGGCCCGCGACCCGCGCCCCCGGTGGCGGCCGGGTCAGACGGACTGCGCGTCGACCGTGCCGAGCAGTTCCCCGAGCCGGTCCTGCTGCTCGGGGGTGAGCACGGAGAACAGCTCCTCGGCCACCCGCCTGCGCGCCTCACGCACCTGTTCGTACCGCTTCCTGCCCTCGCCGGTGACCGTGAGCAGGGTGGAGCGGCGGTTTGCGGGATCGACCTCGCGGCGGACCAGCCCGGCCTCCTCCAGCGCGTCGACCACCGGGGTCACCGAGCGGGGCACGATCCGCAGTCTCTCGGCGAGCTGCACCATCTTCAGCGGCGGCTCGGAGTCGACGATAACCCGAAGCGCCCGCGCCTGACCGGGGCTCAGGCCGAGCGGCCCGAGCCGCTCACCGTACCCCTGCCGCAGCCGACGGCCGACGCCGTGCACCAGGTCGGCCAGTTCCGTCTCCACAGCGCCGAACCTATCCCAGTGCCATAGGGAATGAATGTGAGTTAACCTCTGTTTGAGACTACATCAGAAAGGAGTTCCGTGGAGGAACAAACCAAAAGTGCCATACGGCACGAAACACCCGAGGTGAACGACGAACCTCGCGCCCCCCTACGACGCGTCATCGGTCTGTTCCGCCCCTACCGGGGCCGCCTCGCCATCGTGGGCATCCTCATCGGACTGTCCTCCCTCGTCTCGCTCGCCTCCCCGTTCATGCTCCGCGCGGTGCTCGACGACGCGATCCCGCACGGCAGGACCGGCCTGCTCACGCTGCTCGCGCTCGGCATGGTCGCGGTCGCCGTCGTCACCAGCGTGCTCGACGTCGTCCAGACGCTGATCTCCACCGGGGTCGGCCAGCGCGTCATGCACGACCTGCGCACCAGCGTCTACGGCCACCTGCAGCGCATGTCCATGGCCTTCTTCACCCGCACCAGGACCGGCGAGGTGCAGTCGCGCATCGCCGGCGACATCGGCGGCATGCAGCTGGTGGTCACCTCCACCGCGGCCTCGATGGTCTCCAACCTCACCACCGTGGTGGCGACGATCATCGCGATGCTCGTGCTGGACTGGCGGCTCACCATCGTGTCACTGCTGCTGCTCCCCGTCTTCGTCGCGATCAGCCGCAGGGTCGGCAGGGAGCGCAGGAAGATCACCTCTGAGCGGCAGCGGAAGATGGCCGCCATGTCGTCGATGGTCCAGGAGTCGCTCTCCATCAGCGGCATCCTGCTGGGCCGGACGATGGGCCGCGGCCCCGAACTCGCCGGGCGGTTCTCCGCCGCCTCCGACGAGCTCGCCGACCTGGAGGTCCGCTCCAGCATGGCCGGGCGCTGGCGGCAGTCCACCATCCAGATCATCATGGCGGCGATGCCCGCAGTGATCTACTGGGCCACCGGGCTCACCTCGGTCGTCTCCATCGGCACCGTCGTCGCCTTCACCACGCTGCAGATGAACCTGTTCCGGCCCGCCGTGTCGCTGCTGCGGCTCGGCGTCGACGTGCAGAGCTCCCTCGCGCTGTTCGCCCGGATCTTCGAGTATCTGGACCTGCCGGTGGACATCCACCCCGGCACCCGCACACCGGAGACCGTACGCGGCGAGATCCGCTTCGAGCACGTCGACTTCGCCTACGGCGACACCCCGACCCTCTCCGATATCGACCTCACCGTCCCCGCCGGCACCACCCTGGCCGTGGTCGGCGAGACCGGCTCCGGCAAGACCACGCTGAGCTATCTGCTGCCCCGCCTGTACGACGTGACCGGCGGCCGGGTCACGATCGACGGGGTGGACGTGCGCGACCTCACCTTCGAGGCGCTGGCCGAGACGGTCGGCGTGGTCTCGCAGGAGACCTACCTGTTCCACTCCTCCATCGCCGACAACCTCAGGTTCGCCAACCCCTCCGCCACCGACGAGGAGATCGTCGCGGCCGCGCGGGCCGCGCGGATCCACGACCACATCGCCGCACTGCCCGACGGGTACGACACCGTGGTCGGCGAGCGCGGCTACCGCTTCTCCGGCGGCGAGAAGCAGCGCCTCGCCATCGCCAGGACCCTGCTGCGCGACCCGCCCGTGCTCATCCTCGACG
The DNA here is from genome assembly GCF_042899335.1 of Streptosporangium sp. NPDC000095. Classification (NCBI taxonomy): domain Bacteria; kingdom Bacillati; phylum Actinomycetota; class Actinomycetes; order Streptosporangiales; family Streptosporangiaceae; genus Streptosporangium; species Streptosporangium sp. NPDC000095. The sequence continues at coordinate 298,138 of NZ_JBIAZS010000012.1, read as the reverse complement.
AGGCCACCAGCTCCCTCGACACCCAGACCGAACGCGCCGTCCAGGAAGCCCTGGACACCCTGTCGCGGGGCCGGACCACCATCACGATCGCCCACCGCCTGTCGACGATCCGCGACGCCGACCAGATCGTGGTCCTCGACCACGGCCGCGTCGTCGAACGCGGTACCCACGACGAACTCCTCGCCGCCGACGGCCCCTACGCCGCCCTCGTCAACCGCGACCGCTCCCTCACCTCCGCCTGACCCGAGCCGTGTTCGGCCCTCCCTCGCAGCGTCCTCCGGACAGCCGTTCCCACCTCGAACACCACACCCATCTCCGGTCACCAAGCGGGCCCGGAGCGGAAGGTCACACCTTGGCGGACGGGATCCGGTCGAGGGTGATCCCGAAGTGGTCGCGGTAGGCGGGGAGGAGTTCGCTCTCATCCAGGGGGCGTTCCGTGCGCTCGCCGTCCACGGTGTGGATCAGCTTGCGGTCGCGGAGCGTGATCCGGCCTTCGGCCGTGCGCATCGAGCAGACCGGCGACTTGGTGAAGTGCGACTTCGGAGAGGTCTGCTGCCACCAGCACATCGGGACGAAGTCCGCCAGCTCGTAGGGCCGGGCGGTCAGCCGGTAGGCCGGGTCGCCGTTGTGCGTGACGTCGAGGTCGCCGTGGTCGCCGGGAGCGAGCCCGACCAGGAACGCGCCCCCGCCGTTCTTCTGCTCCGCGCGCCCGTCGAGCCGCAGCGGCTCGTCGGAGAAGTCGCCGAACCCGACGTCGACCAGCCATGGCTCGTCGAGATCGACGCGCAGCGCGAGATGGTCGAAGAGCGGCCCCGGCACACCACCACCGAAGACGCGGGCGGCAAGCAGCGTCACCCGGTAGCCGAGCGCGGTCAGCAACTCGGCGAGCAGTCCGTTCAGCTCGTAACAGAAACCACCTCGACGGCGGACAACGATCTTGTCGTACAGGGCGTCGAGGTCGAGCGAGATCGGCTCACCGAGATGAATGCTCAGGTTCTCGAACGGCACCGCCCTGAGGTGCGCGAGCTGCAGAGTCCGCAGGCCCTGGACATCCGGCTCCGCGGGGCGGTTCACGCCCAATCTGTCCAGGTAACGAGTGATCCGCGATTCATCCATGGGGAAAGCAAATCACGCGCCGCCACCCGCCGGATCCCATCACCGACTCCCCGTCCGCCCCACCGTACGGAGAGCCGCGACCGGACGAAAAGAGCCCATCGCCGCCGGGACACCGTGCGCGCCCCTCGATATACGCGGTCACTTATTCAACACTGGCGAGACATCCGACCACGAAGTAGCGTTCCGGGCATGGGTGACGTTCACGCCGCCAAAAAAATGATCCTGCTGTGCTCCGCAATCGCGTTCGTGTCGGCCTGTTCCGGACAAGCTGGATCGGGCAGCGACTCCAGCACGGCGGCGGATCAATGGCGCGATTTTCCATACACACGCGAGCCACGGCCGATAATCATCGTTGACGATCTCCCAAAACTCGTTGGTGACGCCAAGCCCGGAACGCGGTTCACTTTACGGGAAAAACTGTCCGACGATCCACCGAAGAGCCAGGATGTCCTGCTCGACGGCGACAAGGTAAGCCTAACCCGGATATCGGCCGCAGATGCCTTCGATCGCCTTTCTGAGCGGCTTCGGGGGTTACCCGGAGAGACCGTGACCGTCGTCGAAGCACGCCTGGGCCAGCTGGAATGGATGACGGACAGGGGCTCGCTGTCGCTTCCCTCATGGAGCTTCCGCACGGACAACGGCGGGTCGGCAAGCTGGCCGGCGGTAACCCCTGACGCGTTTTGGCGCCTGGGTCAGACAAGGCGCTCGGCGGCGATCGACAGTGTTTCCCTGGACGCGTCGAGAACCTCACTGTCCTTTAAAGTCACCGTCGCTCCGAATTCCTGCGATGGATCAACGGGCGACGACCATTTCAAAGCCGGCCAACTCCAGCCCGCCGTGGTGATCCTCACCGGTGAGCCAAGCACCGCGCAGCCCGACTGCGATCGGCCGGCCTTCGCCATGCTGAAGAGCGGAACCATACGAATAGATCGCCCCCTGGAGGGAAGGGTCGTCGTCGATCAGCAAGGCAATCCTGTGCCGGTTGAAACACCGTGAAATCATCACTCCCGACAGAGTTTCACCCCCGGCCATACAGGCTCTCGGAGCGCCAGTAGGTTCGCAGTCGTAGCGGAAAACCGGCATCGAGGATCAGTGGCGTCATGCTCATCCCCGCACACCTCGAAGGGCCGCTCCTCGGTGGGCGCATCACCACCCCGTCTGCGGTCTGACCATCCAGCGGACGCCTTCTTCCGTCCTCGTGTCCCGGTGTCCGGTCCTCTCTCGCGGCCGTTCGGGCGTGTCTTGATCGATGAACGTTCACTGGCGTGAGACATGGAGGCGTTCATGCGGTGACTCGTGACGTCGCCCGCGTCACGGCCCGCTCAGGCCACCGTCGCGTGTCTCATCTGGCGGAGAAGTCGAACTCCCCGTCCTTGACACCACCGACGAACGCCTCCCACTCCGCACGGCTATAGACGATCACCTCACCATCAGGCCGATGACTATGCCGCACCGCGACCCGCCCACTACCGTCCCCCAACGGACCAGCCTCAACGCAATTCCCGCCGCCGTTCTCGCTTCTCGTACTGATGCGCCAGGCGACGCCGGCCAGATCACCGGGACCGAGCACCTCGTGCCCCTCCATCCCGTTCACCTCGGCTCCCTCCACTGTCGGTGAGTTTCCACGATGTCTCACGGGGCGGAGAAGTCGAACTCCCCGTCCTTGACGCCGCCGACGAACGCCTCCCACTCCGCACGGGTATAAACGATCACCTCACCATCAGGCCGATGACTGTGCCGCACCGCGACTCGCCCGCTACCGTCCCCCAACGGCCCAGCCTCAACGCAGCTCCCGCCGCCGTTGTCGCTCTTCGTACTGATGCGCCAGGCAACGTGGGCCAAATTCATGGAATCGGGCATTTCACACCCTTCCCTCGCGTTTACCGCAATAGCTCCTCTGCTATCGCGGAGATCAATACAGCCGACTCCTCGGGAGTCAAAGCCAGCTCCCGCAGTTCATCGTACGTCCGCACGAAACGCTGAGCATCTGGCGATTCAATATAAATAGCCCCTTTCGGAGTCTCCGCGTAGCCGACCTCAGGAAACGGCTTCTCCATCGTGAAAATCCGGAACGCACCGGCCGGACTGGCATGCGCCCCAGCGCTGAATGGCAGGACGCGGACCTCGATGTTGGGCTGAGCGGCATGCCTGGCCAGTTCTCCGAGTTGCTTCGCCAGGCATACGGCACCACCGACCTGCCTGCGCAGCACAGACTCATCGATGATCGACAGCAGACGGGGTGGGTTGTCTCCCGCGAGGATCCCTTGACGAGTCGTGCGAAGCTCGACCCAGCGGTCGATCTGCTCGCCTTTCGCGTCATACTCAGCCGCCGTGATCGCCGCCCTCGCATACTCCGAGGTGTGGAGCAGGCCGGGCAGCAGAGTGTTATCGAAAGCCCGGATCTCACGCGCCCGGGACTCCAGCCACACATAGTCGACGAACGCGCCGGCGACCTCGGTGGCGTACCCGTCCCACCAGCCCTTCTGCCAGACCTCCTGGCTGAGCTTCATCAAGCTTTCACGCCGTCCGCTGTCCGCCACGCCGTACAGATCAAGGAGGGCGAGCAGGTCAGGGCGCCGGATCGGATACTCCCCCGATTCGAAGCGACCGGCGGTGGACGGATCTCGCTGGAGGTACTCAGCCACATCTTTGAGCAACAGAGAGTTGGCCTCACGTAGCTCACGGAGTTGCTGGCCGAGCCACTGAGCTCGGAGCGTTACCCACTTGGGAGCAGCCATGCTCACCTTCCAGGCCGGGCTGTACAGGCCAGCGCTTTCAGCAACCTGGCAGATACAGCTTGTGAACTTCGGTAACCGCATGTCACCATACCCAAAGTAGTGACCCGATCACAGAGAGATGAAGAAAAGGCGTGTCCGACCACGAAAAGGGTCGCGTGATCACAGAAAGACCACCAAAAAGAAGAAGGCCGGGGCGGGCTTCGCTTGGAGGCCCTGCTCGCCCCGGCCACAAAGCCGGAAGGAAGCACCCGAGATGGAGCACTTCAACGGTTCAGACAACCCGACTGTCTACCATGGCGCGAGCTCGTGGGAGAGCGCAACCGGAAGTGACGGCTACGCCCTTCCCAATGGAATCGACCACGGTCCCACCAGGGAGGACGTGAGGGCGTTGGCCGGTGGTCTGCCTCGGGTGTTCGCCCTGGTCCAGGAGTTCGGCGAGGACGTCCCCGAGGTGGTGGCGTACGGGCTGGCGCTGCCGGGCGGAGAGGCGGCCACCGTCGGTGTGACCGCTCGGGGGTTCGGCAGCTGGCGGAGCGCAGACAGCGCCGCGTACCGGCTCCACTCCGACCTCGTCTGGCTCGGAGAGAACGGAGAAACCTCCGCCTGAAAGAACGGCGGACCGCGTCCCCGTACGGCGACGACCCAGCCGCGCGAGGTGACCACTCGGCACCGCACGAGCCTGGACAAGGAGCCGCCCGCCTCACCTGGTCTCACCGACCGCGCTCGGTGCCACGCGGGCCCGGACAGGGACGCCCCTCAGCGGATCTCCCCGTCCAGGCTCGCGCGAACACCGTCCAGGCTCGCGCGCAGGCCCGTCAGGATCGCGTTCAGCCCGTACTCGAAGTCGGCGTCGGCCGCCTCGCGCGACTCCCCCTCCGCCGGGCGACCGGCGCTCGCCTGCTCCTCGACCACCCACCCGACGATGTAGCGGCCGATGACGAGAATCACCCGCCGGGCCTCCTCGGGAGGAAACCCCGCCTCGCCCAGCACCTCGACCACGGACTCGGAGGTCACGACCTGGTTCCCGACCGGCCGGGCACCGACGTGCAGCCGCGCGCCGTCGCGATAGGTGAGCAGGCCCCGGCGCAGTGCCCGCCCCCGCTCGGCGAGCCAGTCGGCCCAGTCCTGGCCGGGCCCCGGGCGGGCCAGGTGCGCGAACGCGTCCTCGATCATGGTCGCGGCCATGTGGTCGAGGAGTTCCCGCTTGCTGCCGAAGTGTCGGTACAGGGCCGGTGAGCGTACGTCGAGCTCCTGCGCGAGCCCCCGCGTGGTCAGGCCGTCCAGCCCGACCTCGTCGAGCAGCCGCAACGCTGCCCGCATCACCGCCGCACGCGTGTGTCGCATCCCCGCCTCCCCACGTCGTCCCCCGATTCCCCACGTTCCGTTATCGACGATAACTTCGTGTGACGGAGAACGCGCGGGGCGTGGATCCGTACGGGGCCGGAACCGACCCGTAGGCGGGTTCCTCACCCTCCCGCGCCCGCTCTCCGCGCGCTACGGCGGGCCACGAGGAAGAGAGCGAGCGCGCCGAGGACGAGGACCGTCTGGCCGATCAGGTTAGCGGTGGTCGCGGTGCCGTGAAGGAACAGCAGAAGGAAACCGAGGAACGCCTGAGTCAGCAGCGCACCCCCCGCCAGCGCGAGCCGGTGCCTGGCGTCCCAGCCGTCACCTCGCGACCACCGGCCGACCACGACCGCCGTCACGGCGATCAGCGCGATGCCCGCGGCGGTCCCCCACCAGTCCTCGGGACGGGCGACGAACGCCGCGGACGCGACGAATCCCGCCGTACCCACCAGCCAGGGTTTCGGCGACCGCGCATCCTTCGCCGGCCGGGAGCGCCAGCCGACGAGGAACGCGGCGACGGCCAGGAGCACGACCACGGCGGCGGCGCCGATCCTCTGCGGCGGCGAGGCCATGAATCCGCTGTCGTCGCGGATGCCGCCGAAGAGCACGAGGGAACCGAGGACGAACACGACGCAGGTGACGATGAGGCCGGGTATGCCCAGCCAGGGAGTCGTGGCGCGGCGGGGCACCAGGGCCTCGACGACGACGATCGGCACGCCGATGCTCCAGACGGCGTGTCCCACGGTGAATCCCAGAGCGTTGACCGCGCTGAACCCCAGCGCCGGAATGAGGGTGGAGGTGCGGGAGACGTCCCCCTCGAACAGCGGGGCGGGGTTGAAGAGGGTCTGGTCGATCAGGGTCGCCTCCAGCACTCCGTACGCGCACCCGAGCAGGATGATCGTCGGCCAGCCGCGCCCGGCGCGGCGCGCGACCTCGCGGATGATGATCGCACCACCGCCGTACATCGGCGCGAGGACGACCAGGCCCCAGAGCTCGGACGGGGGAACGTTGCCGAGCAGGTACTCCGCGACCAGCGGGGAGAGGAGGAAGAGCCCGAGTGCGGGCGCGACCCGGCGCAACGGCCCCGGACGCCCGCCGGGGGCCGCCTGAGCCGTCCGCGTCCCCCTGGCTGCTTGGTCCGCCTCAGCCGCCTGAGGTGTCGGGGCCGGCTCGAAGGTCCGGGCCGCCTCAGCGGTCCTGGAGGGCTCAGAGGTCCGAGCCGTTCGGTCCTTATGGGTCGCGTGCCGTCGGTCGTCGGGAGGATTTCCGGTCATGGCGGCGACGCTAGGTCCGGACGGCCCTCGCGCACATCGAACGCGGGATCGGCCTTCGTCCCCTCCTCGGGATCGAGTCCGGCCACACGTCTCCCTCCTCGGACGGAGACGGCGGCACGCACCGGGCCGCTCATCCGCTCATCCACGGACAAGTGATCCGTGGGTAAGCGCGACATGGACCCGCCCCGCAGCTTTTGTGACGCTTGCTTTGACCGGAAATACCCTCCGAGCAGGGAGTTGTTATGAAAGACGTGTCCGTGCCCGATCTGACCGGGAAGCTCGCCGTGGTGACCGGTGCGAGCGACGGTGTCGGCCTCGGCCTGGCCGTACGCCTGGCCCGAGCGGGCGCCGAACTCGTGCTGCCGGTCCGCAACCCCGTGAAGGGCGAGGCGGCCGTCGCACGCGTCCGGGCGGCGGCTCCCGGAGCCGTGGTCTCCCTCCGCGAGCTCGATCTGGCCTCGCTGGCCTCCGTGGCGGCGCTCGCGGAGAAGCTGAACGCCGAGGCCCGGCCGATCGACCTCCTGATCAACAACGCGGGCGTCATGGCCCCGGCCACCCGGCACACCACGGCCGACGGCCTGGAGTTGCAGTTCGGCACGAACCACATCGGCCACGTGGCACTGGTCGGCGGGATCCTGCCGCTGCTGCGCGCCGGCCAGGCCCGGGTCACCACCATGTCCAGCAGCGCCGCCCGCACCGCCGGGATCGACTGGGACGACCTGCAGAGCGAGCGGAAATACTCCCCGATACGTTCGTACGGGCTGTCGAAGTTGGCCAACCTGATGTTCGGCCTTGAGCTCGACCGGCGCAGCAGGGCCGGCGGCTGGGGCGTCGTCAGCAACGTCGCGCACCCCGGCACGACCCTGACGAACCTCTACGCGTCCGGCCCCAACCTGGGCAGGACGCGTCCCTCACCGCTGAAGGCGATCATGACGCGACTCTCCCGCGTGGGCCTGTTCGTGCAGACCGTCGACAGGGGCGCGCTCCCCGGTCTGTACGCGGCCACCGACCCGCGGGCGCGGGGCGGCCGCCTCTACGGCCCTGACGGCTTCGGCCAGTTCACCGGGGATCCGACCGAGTTGCCCATCTACAAGCCGGCCCGTGACGAGGCCGCGGCCGCTCGGCTCTGGGACGTCTCCGAGCGGCTGGCCAGGGTCGAATTCGCCGCCGCCTGAGACCTCCACGGCGGCCGTTCCAGGAAAGGGGAGATCACCTCATGGACAGGGCCGAACTGGCCGAGTTCCTGCGCACCCGGCGGGAGGCGCTCCAACCCGAGGACGTCGGACTGCCTCGTGGGCAGCGGCGGCGCACCGGCGGGCTGCGGCGCGAGGAGGTCGCCGCGCTGTGCGGCATGTCCGCCGACTACTACAGCCGGATCGAGCAACGACGCGGGCCCAACCCGTCCGAGCAGATGCTCGCCGCGATCGCCAGAGGGCTGCATCTCTCCCTTGAGGAGCGCGACCACCTGTTCCGCCTCGCCGGCCACGCCACCCCGCGACGGGTCTTTCGCGACGACCACATCAACCCCGGGATGATGCGCATCTTCGACCGGCTGGAGGACACCCCCGCACAGGTGATGAGTCATCTCGGCGAGACGCTCCGGCAGACCCGGCTCGCGGTGGCGCTGATGGGCGACGAGAGCGTCCACACCGGGATGGCACGCAGCATGCACTACCGCTGGTTCACCGACCCTGCCGCGCGGCTGATCTATCCCGAGGACGACCATCCGACGCACGACCGCCTCTTCACGGCCAGCCTGCGCGACGCGTACACGCGGGACGGCAAGGGCTCGCGCGCGGCCGCGCTGGTCGACGCGCTGCTGGCGACGAGCCCGGAGTTCGCCGCGCTCTGGCACGAGCACCCCATCCTGGGCCCGTTCTGCGGGCCGAAGCGCATCCTGCACCCGCGGCTCGGCCTGTTGGAGCTGCACTGCCAGACCCTCGTCGATCCCGACCAGTCCCAGATGCTGCTGGTCTTCACCGCCGTACCGGGCAGCGAGAGCCACGAGAAGCTCCAGTTGCTCCCGGCCCTCGGCGACCTGCGCGTCTGAAGCGGCCTCCGCCGGGGCCGCCCGGAGTACGGCTCATGGAGAACGGGGCCTGGTCTCAGGTGGAGCGCGGGCGCACGAGTCCCACGTCGTAGGCGAGAACGACGGCCTGGACCCGGTCACGCAGACCGAGCTTGCGCAGCATCGAGGAGACGTGCGTCTTGACCGTCGCCTCGGTGAGCACGAGTCGCTCGGCGATCTCGGAGTTGGACAGCGCGAGCGCGACCAGCCGCAGCACCTCGACCTCCCGCCCGGTCAGCGAGCCGAGGTCGGGCGGCGCGGCACCGGGATCAGGCAGAACGGTGACGAACCGGTCGAGCAGCCTGCGGGTGACCGACGGCGCGAGCAGCGCGTCGCCGCGCGCGACCACGCGGACCGCCTCCACCAGTTCCGCGGGCCGCACGTCCTTGAGCAGGAAGGCACTCGCCCCGGCGCGCAGGGCGGCGAACACGGACTCGTCGACGTCGTAGGTGGTCAGCACGATGACCCGGGCCGGACTCCCCGAGGCGACGATCCTCCTGGTCGCCTCCAGGCCGTCGACCCCGGGCATCCGCACGTCCATCAGGACGACGTCGGGCCTCAGCCGCTCGACCAGGGCCGCGGCCTCCTCACCGTCCCCGGCCTCGCCGACCACCTCAAGGTCCGCCCTCGCCTCCAGGATCATCCGGAAACCGCCGCGGACCAACGCCTGGTCGTCGGCGAGGACCACCTTGACGCTCATCGCGGCGCTCCCAACGGCAGGCGGGCGCGCACGCGGAATCCGCCTCCGGGTCGCGGACCCGCGTCGAGGGTGCCGCCCAGCATCACGGCGCGCTCGCGCATCCCCGCGATCCCGTGACCGCCGCCACCGTCGCCCATGCCGTCACCGCTCCCGTCTTCGCCGCCCAAGCCGCCGTTGCTCCCATCGCCACCGCGGCCCACACCGTTACCGCCTCCGCCACTCCCGCCACCACCGCTGTCCACACCGTCACCGCCTCCGCCACCGCGCCCGTCGTCGAGAATGTCCACTTCGAGCATCCCCGAGGTGGCACGGACGGTGACCTCCGCGCGACCGGCGCCCGCGTGGCGCAACGTGTTGGTGAGCGCCTCCTGAACGATCCGGTAGGCGGCGAGATCGACCCCCGGCGGCAGCGCGCCAGCGGCACCGGTGTCCTCCCGGCGCACCGCGACCTGCAGACCGGCGGCGCGGAACGGCTCCACGAGTTCCCCGAGCCGGTCGAGTCCCGGCCGGGGAGACCCCGGGGCGGCATCCCCGGCCGGCCGCACCACGGCCAGCAACCCGCGCAGCTCCCCGAGCGCCTCACGCCCCGCCGCCTCGATCGAGCGCAGCGCGGCGCGTGCCTGGTCGGGATGTTCGTCGAAGACGTCGTCGGCGGCGGCCGCCTGTACCACGATGACCGAGACACTGTGCGCGATCACGTCGTGCAGCTCGCGGGCGATCCGCGCCTGCTCCTCGCTGACCGCCCTGCGCGACTCCTGGTCGATCGCCACACGCCGGTTGCGTACGACCTCGCCGAGCGCCCAGGCGAGGACGGGGAACGCCATCGCGAACTGCGCGTCCTGGCTGGGAGCGGTGCGGAAGTTCAGCGCGGTGAGAGCGAGCAGCGCCGCGAGCGCGGGCAGCGACACGCGGGGCGGGCGGAGCGCGGCCAGCGAACCGATCGCGAAGAGGCCCGCGAACGGGAAGAGCCCCTGCGGCGCGAGGTAGTGGACGACAAGCCCTCCGGCGAGCGCGACCGCCATCACCGTCACCGGATGGGAACGCCGCCACCACAGCGCCACGCCCTGCGCCGCGCCCGCGATCATCCCGAGGACCACCAGCGGTCCCGGGCGCGCCACCGCCTCGTCCATCACCAGGGCGACGAGATAAAGCCCGACGACGAGCGAGACGGCAATGTCGGCGATCAACCGGAGAGTGCTGCGGGACGAACGTCGCACTCGCGGAGTATCCCAGATCGACCACCACGTTTCCGTTGTCCCCGGTCCGCCCGCCGGTCTCCTGTACGGGAGCGAACACGTCCGGCCAAGAGATCCGCGACCCGGCCCGACCGTCACGCCTCCAGTACACCGACAGCATCCGATCCCCACTCCCCCGTACGAAGGACCTCATCCACATGAGTGAGACTGTTCCGCGCGGTACCGCAGCGGTTCGCGCAACAGGTCGCCAGGTACGCCGCGCCGCGCTCGCGAGCGTGCTGGTGGCCGTCCTGGGCGCCTCGATGGTGAACGGCGCCCTCCCGGCCGGCGCGGCCGAGACCCCCGTGTCGCAGGGCCGGAGTGCCGTCGCCTCCTCGGTCGAGCGAGGCGACCTGTCCGCCGCGGCCGCGGTCGACGGCAGGAGCGATACCCGCTGGTCCAGCGCGTTCAGCGACCCCCAGTGGCTGCGGGTGGACCTGGGCAGGCCCACCGCGATCAGCAAGATCGTGCTGAACTGGGAACACGCCTACGCCACCGCGTTCCGGATCCAGACGTCCAACGGCGACGGCCGGTGGAAGACGATCCACAGTACGACCGCGGGCAAGGGCGGCGTGCAGATCATCAACGTCTCGGCCACCGGCCGGTACGTGCGGCTTCACGCCACCCAGCGGGCCGGCCGGTACGGTGTCTCGCTCTGGGAGTTCCAGGTCTTCGGCAAGGGCTCGGCCGCCCCCGTACCGGGCGTCACCCCGACCGCGCCGACGCCGAGTTCGAGCCCGAGTCGCCCCCCGACCGTCACGCCGACGCCGAGTCCCGCCCCCAGCAGGACCCCGGCCACACCGGTCCCCGAGGTTCCCGTGGGAACCTCCGCCAAGAAGGGTGTGGGTGTGTGGCAGGCGCCCGGTGTCAGCGCGGCCCTCGCGGCCTCCGGTGCGAGCTGGTACTACACGTGGTCCATGAACCACAACGGCGTCACGACCCCGAAGTCGGCCGAGTTCGTCCCGATGATCTGGGGAGCCGACAGCGTCACCGACCAGAATCTCGCCCAGGCGAAGAACGCCGGCCCCTATCTGCTCGGTTTCAACGAGCCGGACATGGCCGAACAGTCCAACATGACCGTGGAGAAGGCGCTGTCGCTGTGGCCGAGGCTCACCGCGACGGGCCAGAAGATCGGCAGTCCCGCCGTCGCCTACGGCGGTGACCGGGCGGGCGGCTGGCTGGACCGCTTCATGTCCGGGGCGGCCCAGAGGAACTACCGCGTCGACTTCGTCACGCTGCACTGGTACGGCGGGGACTTCCGCACCGAGGCGGCGGTCGGCCAGCTCAAGTCGTACCTCCAGGCCGTGTACGAGCGCTACCGCAAGCCGATCTGGCTCACCGAGTACGCCCTGATCGACTTCTCGAACGGTGTCCGCTTCCCCACCGACGCCCAGCAGGCCGCCTTCGTCACCGCGTCCACCGCGATGCTGGCCTCCCTGCCGTACGTGCAGCGCTACGCCTGGTTCGGCCTGCCCTCCTCGGACAAGGAGCCGAACAGCGGCCTGTTCCTGAGCAACGGCGTCGCCACCCCCGCGGGCCGCGCCTTCCAGGCGGCCAAGTGAGCTGAGCAGCCCGTTTGACTATGATGCGCAGGATCGGGCGACTCGATGACCGCACGTGTCACCGCCTGTCCAGACGATCACCCCCGCCTTCCCTTTCACGCCGGAAGGCGGGGTTCTCCTGCGCAGAAAGGACTCCTCGGATGAACACCCCCTCCCGGACCACACGGCCGGTCTTCCGCGCAGCCACCGTCGCGGACGTGCCCGCCCTGGTGCGCCTGGTCCACTCCGCCTACCGGGGGGAGTCGAGCCGGGCCGGGTGGACGACCGAGGCGGACCTGCTGGACGGGCGGCGGACGGACGTGGAGAGCGTGACCGCCGAGTTGGAGAAGCCGGAAAACCACATGATCCTCATGGAGGTGGACGGCGAACTCGTCGCCTGCTGCCAGGTGGAGCATCGCGGCGAATACGCATATTTCGGGATGTTCGCCGTACACCCCACCCTGCAGAACGGCGGCTTCGGCAAGGCGCTCCTCGCCGAGGCCGAGCGCTTCGCCCGCGAGACCTGGGACGTGCGCGAGATGCGCATGACCGTGATCTCGGTCCGCGAGGAGCTCCTGGCCTGGTACGTACGCCGAGGCTACTCCCGCACCGGTGAGACGGCCCCCTTCCCCTACGGCGACGAGAGCTTCGGCCTGCCGACCAGGGACGACCTGGAATTCGAGATCTTGGTCAAGAAACTCGGCTGAGCGGAAAGCGGCACCGGCGGCCGGGACACCCTTGCCGGTTCGGCTGCCGTCCGCTCGGCGGCGATCCGTCGAACGGACGGCAACCGCGCGTCGGCGGGTTACGGCCACGACCGGCCGCCGGCGAAGGTAGCGTGACACGAATGAGCGAGTCCTATCTCGACCCCGCCGAGTGGTACGCGTCCCTGCCCACCGTGTTCGTTTCTGCCTGCATGCTGCTCACCGACGCGGAGGACCGTGTCCTGCTGGTCAAGCCCAACTACCGGCCCGGCTGGAACTTCCCCGGCGGGATCGTCGAGGAGGGGGAGGCACCCCACGACGGCGCGACGCGCGAGGTGGCCGAGGAACTCGGGGTGTCCGTCAAGGCGGGCGACCTGCTCGTGGTCCAGTGGACACCGCCGGCGAAGGACCGTCCCCGCCCGGTGATCCACTTCATGTTCGACGGCGGCGTCCTGGACGACACCGTCCACATCCGGTTGCAGGCCGAGGAACTCGACGAGGCGGCGTTCCTCCCCTGGGACATCGCGATGTCCCTCCTGCCGGGAGACATCGCCCCACGCCTCGCCGCGGGGCGCCTCGCCCGCGAGAGCCAGCGTCCCGTCTACCTGCCGAGCGGCCTCTCGGACGTCGGCGGCTGAGCCGGCCGATCACGGGCCCACCGAGTAGGGGACGAACACCTGACCTGGGATTCAAGGCGATAAAACGGGTAGGGCCGCGGTATGAGTGAAATGCCCCCAGACCGCGAGGGTCTGAGCGACGAGCAGGCGGTCGAGGTCGAGGAGTGGACCGACGACCTCGGCCTCAACCACGAGATCGTCGAACACGACGACGAGCACCGTGACACCCTCGACGAGCGCCTCCGGCGCGAGGCACCGGACCGCGAGAGGGCCCCGCGCGACGATACCCGCCTGGTGGCGCCGGACGAAGGGTTGAGCCCCGACGAGACGTCCGAGGAGTACGCCTCGGATGTGGGCCCCGACGACGGCGACCTGTCGGCCGAGGAGCGCGCCGTCCACATCGAGCCGGACATCGAGTACCGCGACACCTGAGCACCGGGAGCACGCCACCCGCTCGGGCACCGCGACACATGAGGACCCCGGGGCCCCGCGAAGCCGCAACTCGGCGATGCGGTCAGGTCCCGGGGCCGGCTCGGTCTCGTCCCCGGGGCGGTCAGCGGGCGAGGGCGGCGGCCAGGGCGTGCAGGTCGTCGACCACGTGGTCCGCCTCGGCGGCGCGGGGGCGCTCCGCGTGGAGATGCCCCCAGGGCCCCCGGCGGATCAGCGCGGTCCGCATGCCCGCCGCACGGGCGGGCAGGACGTCGTTGTCCAGCCGGTCGCCCACGTAGAGGATCTCGCCGGGCTCGCGACCCGACACCGCGACGACCCTGGCGAAGAACTCCGGGGCCGGCTTGGAGACACCCCAGCCGTCGGAGGTGTGGATCGCGTCGACGGGCAGGTCCATCGCGACGAGCGCGTCGCGCGCCTGCGGAGGCTGGTTGCCCGCGATGATCAGCTCGTATCCGAGGTCGCGCAGCGCCGCGAGGGCGGGCCGTACGTCCGGATAGAGATCGTCGGCGTCGAAGTTCACCCGGAGCCCGGTGGGGTCGTCGCGCTTCCACGCCTCCTGCTCGGCCTCGACCTCGAACCCGGGCCTCAGCAGCCGGAACGCGTCCTCGAACGACCGGTCGAGCGCGGCCATGCCGCCGAGCACACCGAGCATGGTGAACCGGGTGACGCCCAGCCTGTCGGCCCAGCGCGACCAGATGCGCGTCTCGTCGATCAGCGTCTCGCCCACGTCGAACACCAGCGCCCGGACCACGGTGCCTCCCTTTCCCTTTCAGGCCCACGATCGTAGTCCGGCCGCCCGGGACGACACCGAGCGGGACCGCGTCACCCGCCTCCCTCACCGAACGGGACCGGGGACACCCGCAACCCGGCCATGCTCCCGGCCCCGCCTCCACGCCCGCGCCACGTCGCCCCAGGCCGACCCGCGACCACTGACCATACGCGTCGCGCCGCACCACACCACCATGCGAGACTTAGAGTCATCACTCGGACACGGAGGGAGAGACCTCATGGTGACAACGGCACGCGGCCGTCCCGCCCGCCATGTTCCCCGGAAGAATCCGTCGCCGGCTCACACGGCGCGGGATCTTCTCGAAACCCTGCCCCCCACCCCCGGCTTTCGCGCCGAAGTCATCGACGGGAACCTGATCGTGAGCCCCGTGGGCACCCCCGAACACAGCTGGAGCGCGACACTCCTCTCCTACGCGCTGCAGCCGGTCGTCATGGAGCGGAAGTGGCACGCCCACCTGGGCGGAGTGAACGTCTGCATCGATGGCCCCCGAGACAGCCTCGTCCCCGACCTCGCACTCGCCCCCGCCGACTGCCCACGCTGGGGCGCACTGGAGTTGCGCTCCTCCGGATTGATCATGGTCACTGAGATCGTCTCTCCAGGGAGCACGCGGGTCGACCGTGACGACAAGCCTCGCATCTACGCCACGGGCGGGGTGCCCCTCATGCTGCTTGTCGACCCGATCGCCACCCCTCCCACGGTCACAGTCCTGAGCGATCCCGAGGACGGGACCTACCAGAGCGTCACACGCGTCCAGATGGGCAAGCCGCTCCGTATCCCCTCCCCCGTCGACTTCGACCTCGACACCTCGATCTTCCTTTAACGCGGCCGACCGTCCACCCGCCGGACGGCGACCTCGGCGCCCCGTTCACGGAAGGCCCCCGCGTCCGGCTCGCACGGTCGCGGCACCTCCGACCTTTCCGCTTGCCCCGGATTCCCTGTTCACGAAAGCCTCCGCATTCGGCGCCGGAAACTCCGCCGCGGCCCGCGCACAGGGTTCATTTCTCTCCCACCACAGGGGGCCTTGTGCCACACTCAGAGTGCATGTTCGGACACGGAGGGATACAAAACCGATGGTGATGACAGCGTCTCAGCGATCCGTCCCGCGCACCGCACCCCAGCCACCCGCTCAGCCCTCCGTCCCAGAAGAGCAACCATTCCCTCGCACCCCGAGGGAGATCTTCGAGTCCCTTCCCCCTATCCGCGGCCTTCGGGCCGAAGTCATCGACGGGAACCTGATCGTGAGTCCTTCCGCGACCCCCCGGCACGCGCGCGTAGCCAGATCTCTCAGCAGAGCCCTGATTCCTGTGGAGGACGAGAACGGCTGGGAAAGTTTCTCCGGCGATGTCGACATCTGTGTCGAAGGTCCTCGTGACACCATCGTGCCCGACTACTGCCTGGTCCCGGTGGACGCTCCGCTCTGGGGTGAGCGTGAGATCCTCTCCTCGGGGCTCATCCTGGTGGCGGAGATCGTCTCACCCGGGAGCATGGAGATGGACCGCGCCACGAAGCCCAGGATCTACGCGGGCTGCGGCGTCCCGATCATGCTGATCGTCGATCCGGTCGCCTCCCCGCCGTCGGTCACGGTCCTGAGTGACCCCGAGGAGGGCACCTACCGGACCATGACCCACACCGAGATGGGCAAGCCGCTCCGCATCCCCTCCCCCGTCGACTTCGACCTCGACACCTCGATCTTCCTGTAGCTCCCGCGCTCCGGCGGAGCCTCAACCTGCGGCAACGCACTCCGGAGCCGAACGTCGGCGGTTCCTGCTGGGACAGCCCTCAGAGTTTCTCCATCGCCTTGCGGATGCGCTTGTCGGAGATCGAGTACGGAGTCCCGAGGGTCTGGGCGAAGTAGCTCACCCTGAGCTCCTCGATCATCCAGCGGATCTGGCGGACGTCGTCATCCGAGCGGCGGGCCGGTGGGAGCTTCTCGACCAGTTCGTGATACTCGTCCTCGATGTCGTGCACCCTGTCCATCCGCTCTCCGTCGCGGAACGCGTCCTCGTGCACCTTCTCCAGCCGCCGTTCGGCCCCCTTGAGATAGCGGAGCAGGTCGGGCAGTCGCCTGTAACCGGTGTCGGTGACGAAACCCGGGTAGACGAGGTTGGCCACCTGGTCGCGGATGTCCTCGATGGCGGGGGTGGAGCGAGACTCGGGCAACAGGGTCGAGACGGTGTGCCAGACCTTGAGGACGCTCTCGACCCGGGCGACCACCTCGGCGGTGGTGTCGAACAGTTCGGCCCTGACCCTGTCGTGCAGGGTGGTGAAGGCCGTCTCGTCCCAGACCGGGCCCCCGTGCTCGGCCATGAGGTAATCGGCGGCACAGGCGATGCAGTCGTCGAACAGCGCGGTGGCACCGGCGTGCGGGCTGCGGCTCAGGGCGAGCTTGGACTGGTTGCCGAGGCGGCCGAGCACCCATTTGGCCGGTGACGGGGTGTTGAGCAGCAGCAGCCTGCGGGTGCCCTCCCACATGGCCCGGCGCTGCTCGGTCTCGGTCTCGTACATCCGTACGGCCACGGTGGCGCCCTCGTCGGCGAGCGCCGGGTACGCCTTCATCCTGCGCTCTTCGAACGTCTTGGGCAGCGCACCCACGGTCCATCCCGTCAGGCCGGTCTTCTCCAGGCCGGCGGCTTTGGACAGGGTCTGGCGGAGCTTGGGGGCGAGCCGCCGTTTCAGCTCGGCCAGGTCCTTGCTCTCCGCCAGCTTGTGCCTGCGCCCGTCGATCACCCGGAAGGTGATCTTGAGGTGGTCGGGGACGAGGTCGGGCTGCCATGCCTCGCGCGGCACCTGGACGCCGGTCAGGTTCAGCAGCTCGCGCTCCAGCATGGCGAGCAGCGGCTCCTGGGTGGGCTCGGCCCGTTCCAGCGCCTTCTTGGCGTAGTTGGGGGCGGGGACGAAGTTGCGCCGGATGTGCTTGGGCAGGCTCCGGATGAGCGCGGTGAGCAACTCCTCGCGCAGCCCGGGGATCTGCCAGTCGAAACCCTCGACGTTGACCTGGTTGAGCAGCGCGAGCGGGATGTGCGCGGTGACGCCGTCGGCGTCGGTGCCGGGTTCGAACTGGTAGGTGAGAGGGAAGCGCAGGCCGCCCTGGCGCCACACGTCGGGGTAGTCGCGTCTGCTGACGTCGCCCGCCGTCTCGCTGATCAGCATCGACTTCTCGAAGTTGAGCAGGTCGGGCTGATCGGCGCGAACCTTCTTCCACCAGGAGTCGAAGTGGCGTCCGGAGACGACGTCGGCGGGGACGCGCTGGTCGTAGAAGTCGAACAGCGTCTCGTCGTCGACGAGGATGTCGCGGCGCCGTGCCCGTTCCTCCAGCTCCTCGACCTCTTCGAGCAGCCTGCGGTTCTCGGTGAAGAAGGCGTGGTGGGTCTCCCAGTCGCCCTCGACCAGGGCGTGCCGGATGAACAGCTCCCGGCTCAGCTCGGGGTCGATACGGCCGTAGTTGACCTTGCGCTGGACCACGATCGGGACGCCGTACAGCGTCACCTTCTCGTAGGCCATCACCGAGCCCTGCTTCTTCTCCCAGTGCGGCTCGGAGTAGGTGCGCTTGATCAGGTGCTGGGCGAGCGGCTCGACCCACTCGGGCTCGATCTTGGCGTTCACCCGAGCCCAGAGCCTGGAGGTCTCCACCAGCTCGGCCGACATCACCCAGAGCGGCTGCTTCTTGGCGAGCGCGGAGCCGGGGAAGATCGCGAACCGGGCGTTGCGCGCGCCGACGTACTCGGTCATGGGCCTGCGCGGCTCGTTCGGGGGGCGGCGACCGCCGCCGGCGTCGGCGGTCTTCTTGTCGATGTCCTTGACGCCGACGTGCGACAGCAGACCCGACAGCAGGGAGATGTGGATCTTCTGCTCGTCGCCGGGGGTGCTGTTGAGGGTGACGCCCAGGGTCTTCGACATCTGGCGGAGCTGGCCGTAGACGTCCTGCCACTCGCGGACGCGCAGGTAGTTGAGGAACTCGGCCTTGCACAGTCGCCGGAACGCGCTGGAGGAGAGCTCCTTCTGCTGCTCCTGCAGGTATTCCCACAGGTTCAGGTACGAGACGAAGTCGGACTCCTTGTCCGCGAAGCGGCGGTGTTTCTCGTCGGCGGCCTGCTGCTTGTCGGCCGGTCGCTCGCGCGGGTCCTGGATCGACAGCGCGGAGGCGATGACCATGACCTCGCGGACGCAGCCGTTGTGGTCGGCCTCCAGCACCATGCGGGCCAGTCGCGGGTCGACCGGCAGGCCCGCCAGCTTGCGGCCGAGCGGGGTCATCCGCCGCCCCTGGTCGAAGGCACCCAGCTCAAGCAGCAGGTCGTAGCCGTCCTTGACCTGGCGCTGGTCGGGCGGCTCGACGAACGGGAAGGCGCCGATGTCGCCCAGGCCGATCGAGGTCATCTGCAGGATGACCGAGGCGAGGTTGGTACGCAGGATCTCCGGGTCGGTGAACTCCGGCCGGGTGACGAAGTCGTCCTCCTCGTACAGCCGGATGCAGACGCCCTCGGAGACGCGGCCACAGCGGCCCTTGCGCTGGTTGGCCGAGGCCTGGGAGATCGCCTCGATGGGC
This sequence comes from Streptosporangium sp. NPDC000095, assembly GCF_042899335.1. NCBI lineage: Bacteria > Bacillati > Actinomycetota > Actinomycetes > Streptosporangiales > Streptosporangiaceae > Streptosporangium > Streptosporangium sp. NPDC000095. Next base: position 279,018 of record NZ_JBIAZS010000012.1, on the reverse strand, counting down.
AGGCGCTGGACCTTGGTGCGGTGGCTGTATCGGGAGATCCTGGCGAAGCCGGGGTCGACCACGTACTTGATGCCCGGCACGGTCAGCGAGGTCTCGGCCACGTTGGTGGCGAGCACGACCCGGCGGTTGGTGTGCGACTGGAAGACCCGGTGCTGCTCGGCGGCGGACAGCCTGGCGTACAGCGGCAGGATCTCCGCGTCCTTGCGCTTCGACAGCGCCTCGGCGGTGTCGCGGATCTCGCGCTCACCGCTGAGGAAGACGAGGATGTCGCCGGGTCCCTCCGCGCACAGCTCGTCGACCGCCTTGCCGATCGCCTGGATCTGGTCGTCATCCTCGGCGATCGGCCGGTAGCGCACCTCGACGGGGTAGGTCCGGCCGGAGACCTCCACGATCGGCGCGTCGCCGAAGTGCCGGGAGAATCGCTCGGGGTCGATCGTCGCCGAGGTGATGATCACCTTCAGGTCGGGGCGGCGCGGGAGCAGCTGCTTGAGGTAGCCCAGGATGAAGTCGATGTTGAGGCTGCGCTCGTGCGCCTCGTCGACGATGAGCGTGTCGTACTGGTCGAGGTCGCGGTCGTTCTGCAGCTCGGCGAGGAGGATGCCGTCCGTCATGACCTTGACGAGGGTGCCGTCGCCCACCTGGTCGGTGAAGCGCACCTTGTAGCCCACGGCGTCGCCGAGCGGGGTGTCGAGCTCCTCGGCGACGCGCTCGGCCACGGTGCGGGCCGCGATGCGGCGGGGCTGGGTGTGCCCGATCAGGCCCCTCACGCCCCTGCCCAGCTCAAGGCAGATCTTCGGCAGCTGGGTGGTCTTGCCGGAGCCGGTCTCTCCGGCGACGATCACGACCTGGTTGTCGCGGATCGCCTCCAGGATGTCGTCCTTGCGTTGACTGACCGGCAGCGCCTCCGGATAGGTGATCGCGGGGACACCGGCGCGGCGCCGGGCGACGCGCCGTTCTGCTCGCTCGATGTCGGAGGTGATCTCCGTGGCGATCTTCTGCTGCGCGGCGCGGTTTCTGACCCTGCGTGCCCCGTCGAGCCTGCGACGAAGCCGCCGCTGGTCACGCAGCGTGAGCTCGGGCAGGCGTGCGTGCAGGTCGGAGAGAGACGATGTCAAAGGAGGCGTTCCCATACTGAACCCAGGATACTTTCGGCCCACGTGTGAAGGCTCACCCGCGGTCGTGAGGCGCGTGTGGAGCTCCACACCTGAAGGCCCCTGTGCGAAGGCCCAACCGCCCATGCTGCCCGAGACACCGCGCCACCGCATCCCAATATCGGACCGTACGGAGGCCCGCCCTCGGTCCCATGGCCGATCCCCGTGCCGAAGACGAGCGCGCGGTGGCGGGAGGCCGGGGAAAGGCGACCGGAGACCCTCGGGAAGGTGGCGGCCCCGAGAAGAGGCCGGGACTTCAGCGGGACTTCAGGAGGAAAGGAGGCGGCCCCGCCTCCCCGAAATCGGAATTCGGGGTGACGGGGCCGTCGTGTCGAGCCTCACCCGGATCCCGCCGGGGCGGGATCCGGGGTCAGCGGGTTACGGGAGGGGAGGGTAGGCGTTCTGCAGCAGCTGGCGGAACTGGGCGGAGAACCACTGGCCGGAGACCGGGGCGTCACCCAGGGCGCCGGTGGGGTTGTTGCCGTTGCGCTCGTTACCGCCGTAGGTCGGGTCGCACATCCGGTCGAAGCCCTTGCCCTCGTTGTTCGGGATCTCCTTGCTGGAGCCGTCGGACTCACCCGGAGGCTTGACCCAGACGTAGGCGTCCAGACCGGTGGCGGGGTTGGCCTGCGGGCGCTCGCCCAGTCCGGCACCGTTCTGGTTGCACCAGTTGCCGGCGTGGACCCTGCGGTCGACGCGCGACTCGTTGACGAAGGTGTTCACATTCGTCGAGGTGCTGGGAGCGGCCGGGCGGGCCGAGCCTCCCCAGCCGTTGCGGGAGGTGTCGATCAGCATGCCGATGTTGGACTTGAAGCCCTTCTGGATCAGCGTGTTCCTGAACGCCTGGGCGAAGGTGAGCTCGTCGACGTAGAAGTTCCAGTCAACCCAGGTCGACTGGCGGACGCTCTGGCCGTTGACGTTGGTGTTGATGGTGAAGTGCGGCTCACGCAGCGCCGAGTAGTTGGCGGTGTTGGTGATGAAACCGTCCACGCTGTCGAAGCCCGCGGTGGTGCCGGCGACGGTGGTCGCGAACAGGTCGGCGGACGGACCGAAGTTGGAGTCCCAACCGAGCCAGCCGTGGTGTCCGGCGTCGACGTAGGTGTAGACGTTCTTGATCGCGTGCAGCTTGTTCAGGGCGTAGCGGACGCCGTCGACGTAGGCGCCGCTGCTCTTGGCCTCCTGGCACTTCGCCAGGTTGAGGTTGGTGACCAGGTTGGGCAGCGAGTCGATCTCGACGATCGTCGAGATCCGCAGGCCCGCGTACTTCGACTCGGCCATGATCGCGGCGATCGGGTCGATGTACTCGGTCTTGTAGCGGTTCAGGCCGTTCTCGGAGATGAGCAGCTCACCGTTGGAGGCGAGCGCCGAGCAGTCGCGGTTGGGCAGGTTGTAGATGACGATCTGGATCGTCAGCGGCTTGCTGCCGTTGGCCGCGTCCTGCAGCAGGGCCTCGTCCAGGTGGGCGCGCAGGCCCCTGCCCGAGGAGGTGCCCTCGATGGCGGCGATCCGGTCCAGCCACACGGCGGTGGAGATCTTGGAGACCGCGGTGCCACCGGGCTCGGCGGCGGCCTTGGTGGACCAGTCGGGGTTCACGTAGCCGTCGGCGCCGTCGTAGGGGTTGTCGACGTGCACCGGCGTCGGGTCGGTGCCGTCGTCGTCGGCCTCGGTCACGGCGACGGTGGCGGCGGTGTGCCCGGCGGCGGTGGCCGTGATGGTGGCGGTGCCGTTGGTCTGGTCGGCGTCCTGGGCCGCCGAGACCGTCACGTTCTGCGCCGTGTTCCAGTTGGCGGTGGTGAAGGTCAGCGTGCTGGGCGCGATGGTGATGTCGCTGTCACCCGTCTTGGCCAGGCTGACCGTGACGTTGGCGCTCGGCGCCTGGCTGAGCCGGAAACCAACCGTCCTCGACGAGCCCTCGGGAACGCTGAGGGAGGTCGGGGAGGCGACGATCGACGGCGTCGTGTTGCCGCCGCCCACGGTGAAGGGCACCGCGGCGGTCTGGGTGGAGAGCGCCGGGGAGGCGTTGTCGTACGCCTTGGCACTCGCGGTGTGCGCGCCGCTCGCCAGACCGGTGGCGGAGTAGGAGTAGGGGGCGGTGGTGTCGGTGTTGACCAGCGTGCCGTCGACGTAGAACTCCACCTTGCTGATGGAGCCGTCGTCGCTCGCGGTCGCCGCGAGCGGCACGGCGGCACCGGCCTGGTGGGTGGAGCCGGAGGCGGGGCTGGTCAGGCTGACCGTGGGGGGCTGGTTGACCGGGTTCTGCCCGCCGCAGGTCACGCCGTTGACCGTGAAGGAGGTGGGCTTGGGGTTACTCCCGTTCCACGATCCGTTGAAGCCGATGCTGGTGGAGGCGCCGGTGGCGAGGGCGCCGTTCCAGGCGAGGTTCTTCGCGGTGACCTGGGCGCCCGACTGTGCCCAGGTGGCCGACCAGCCCTGCTGGATCGTCTGCCCGGCGCCGAAGGTGAAGCCCAGGGTCCAGCTCGTGAGCGGGTCACCGAGGTTCTTCAGGGTAACGTTGGCGGTGAATCCGCCCTGCCAGTCATTGGTGGTGTAGGCGACGTCGCAGGCGACCGCGGCGTGCGCCGTGGCGGCCTGCCCGGTGGCGAGACCGGCGGCGGCCACGAACATGGCCGCCATGGTCGCCACCCGGTTGCGCCAGGTATGGCGGCGCGGATTGACTGTCATTCGTAATCATCTCCAGGACGATGGTGGGAGCGCTCCCATAGTCCGGATGTTTCGAGGATGTGTACAGCTTGTTGCACGTCGGAGCCCTTGGATTGGCACCCTCCCGGCCCCTGACCTCACCGAACGGGTTTCGAACCCGATGAAAGTTTCAGACCTCTGTCCTCAAGTGCTCCAAAACGGTGCGCGGCCACCGGTGAACGGCCCCCGGGGCACCGCGAATCTCTCCGGGGCCCCGCCTCCGGATCGCCTCCATGAAGCACACACCCGAGCCGCACCATGTGCCGCCGACCCGGACCGGGTGCTCCACGACATCCATCCGGCACCGAACCCGGGCGGCCTGCCGGCGGTCATCGAGACGGACGCGCCGCGCGCTTCCCGCCCGACGACACCGGCCTGAAGGCACGCCGCCCCGAGGCGGCTGCACAGGCGGGCCCACCGCGCTCGCCGAGGCCGAGACAGGCGATCACCACGCGCCGCCCGCCTCGGGGGCCAGAGCCGGCCTGCGGCGTTGAAATAACCGCAGCATCGGCACCGTTGCACAGCACTCAGGGGGGTGCACGCTCCTTTCTCCCCGTGACGAAAGGCTTGCTCTCCATGGCTCTTCCACTCTCCATCCTTGATCTGGCGCACATCGGCGAGGGAGAGACGGCCGCCGACAGCCTGCGGGCCACCGTGACCCTGGCCCGGCGCGCGGAGGAGCTGGGCTACCGGCGGATCTGGTACGCGGAGCACCACAACATGCCCAGCATCGCGTCCTCGGCGACCGGCGTGCTCATCGCCCACGTGGCCGCGCACACCCGGACGATCCGCCTCGGAGCCGGCGGCGTCATGCTTCCCAACCATTCCCCGCTGACCATCGCCGAGCAGTACGGAACCCTCGAAACCCTGCATCCGGGGCGCATCGACCTCGGTCTCGGCCGGGCGCCGGGCAGTGACCAGCAGACCGCACGAGCCCTGCGTCGCGACCCGATGTCCGCGGACGACTTCCCGCAGGACGTCCTGGAACTGCAGGGATACCTGACCGGCGAGTCCAGAATCCCCGGTGTCGACGCGACGCCGGGCAAGGGCACCGACGTGCCGCTGTACATCCTCGGCTCCTCCCTGTTCGGAGCCGGGCTCGCCGCCGCCCTCGGGCTGCCGTACGCCTTCGCCTCCCACTTCGCGCCGACCGCGCTCCAGGACGCCGTCTCGCTCTACCGGCGCGAGTTCAAGCCGTCCCGGCAGCTGGACCGCCCGTACGTCATCGCCGGCGTCAACGTCCTCGCGGCCGACACCACGGCCGAGGCCCAGGAGCAGTTCCTGGCCATGAAGCGGAGCCGGGTCAGCCTGCTGCTCGGCCGGGGCCGGAAGTTCACGCCGGAGGAGGCGGACAGCATCCTCGCCTCCCCCGCGGGGCGGCAGATCCTCCAGATGACCACCTACTCCGCCATCGGGACCCCTGCCGAGGTGACCGACTACCTCGACCGCTTCGCCGAACACGCCCAGGCCGACGAGCTGATCACCGTCTCCGCCACCCCCGACCGGACGGCCTGGCTGCGCTCCTTCGAACTCCTCGCGGAAGCCCACGGTCTCCTCACCACCTGAGCAAGCCGCTCCCCCGCCGGGCCTGGCGGCGGTGCGATGCCGGCCACCGGGCTCCCGGCCCGCGTCTCGCGGGAGCCTCCGAAACTCCCGGGGCACCGAAACCCGGACGAGTACGTCGATCACCACGACCACCACCGGCCTCATGGGCCCGCGGACAGCGACCCCCCATGGCGCCACCCCAAGGCCGGACTGAACGCCGCGAGGTACATCGCCGCGACGGCGAGCGATATGACCGACTTGGGGGTTTCGGTCCTGCCATAACTGCCGCTACTATTCATGCATACCCGACTTGTATTGCATGAATTTCGGCACAGAAGGTCATGATGAGTTCCATCGCCGCTCGCCCAGGCCCAGCATGGCCACGACTGGGCCTGCGTCTCGCGCCGTGGCTGAGCGTGTTCACGATCGTCGTGATCTGGACCGTCACCACGGCGATCGGCGCGGTCCCCGCCCAGTTCCTGCCGTCTCCGGCCCGGGTCGTCGCCTCCACGATGGAACTCGCCGAAACGGGTCTCCTGTGGACCTCCATCGGAGTCACGGTCACCCGCGGGCTGATCGGGGCGGCGATCGGCGTCGCGGCGGGCGTCCTGCTGGGTGTGCTGGCCGGGTTCTCCCGCTGGGCGGAGTACGTGTTCGACAAGCCGGTCCAGATCCTCCGCGCGGTCCCGTTCACCGCCAAGCTCCCCCTGCTCATCCTCTGGATCGGCATCGGCGAGGAGACCAAGGTGCTCCTCGTGATCCTGGCCACCGCGATCCCGGTCTACTTCAACACCTTCGGCGGCATCAGGAACGTCGACCGGCGCCTGGTCGAGGCGGGCAAGGTGTACGGCCTCACCGCGTACCAGCTTTCCACCCGGGTGCTGCTTCGCGGCGCCCTGCCTTCGGTGTTCATCGGCATCCGGTACGCCCTCGGCATCACGTGGGCCGTGCTCGTGCTCGCCGAAAGCCTCAACGCGGTAACCGGCATCGGGTTCCTTTTGACGAACGCCCGCCAGTACGGCCAGGGCGAGATCGTCATCCTCTGCGTCGTTCTGTACGCGGTGCTGGGACTCGTGACCGACGCGCTGGTCGCGCTGCCCGAACGCAGGATCTTCCGCTGGCGGCAGGCCCACAGCGGCGTTTAGCACCACATCGGACGCTCCCCGGTCCGCTGGTTCAAGAAAGTAAGGAAACCCCTGATGAACACCTCCCTCCGCGTCCACGGCCGGCATCGCCTGCTCGGCGGCCTCACCCTTGTGGCGGCACTCGCGCTGAGCGCCTGCGGCGGTGGCACCGAGCCCTCGGCCACCGCGACGGAGACAGCGCAGGCGGCGAACGGCGAGCCGGTCGTCGCCCGGGTCGGGCACTTCGGCGGCACGAGCCTGTGGACGCTGGCGGAGGACAGCAACGCGGTCGCCGACACGCTCAAGAGCGTCGGCGGATCCGTCGAGTGGAACGGTCCGCTCGCGCCGGTCGAGGCATCCGAGGCGGCCAAGGCCGGCCGGATCGATTTCACGTCGAACTCCGTCGCCACCTTCTTCAACGAGGCCGACACCGCATCGCCGCTCGTGGCCTTCGCCCTCAGCCTCAACAACGGCAACAACCAGGGCATCGTCGTGCGAAACGACGCCGGCGTCTCGACCGTCGCCGATCTCAAGGGCAAGAAGGTCGCCGTGAGCACCCGCGGTTCGACCGGCGAGTACGTGCTGCTCGCCGCGCTGGAGTCGGCCGGCCTGAAGGCGAGCGACGTCGAGACCGTCTACATCGCCAACCCCGCCGACGGCGTCTCCGCGCTGGCCGGCGGCGACGTCCAGGCCCTCGCGACCTGGGACAACTTCCTGGCCTCAGCACAGTTGATCAAGGACACCACGGTGCTGACCACCAACGCCGGCACGAAGGCGCGCAATTGGAGCCTGTTCGTGGTCACCCGGAGCTTCCTCGACGCCAACCCCGCCGCGGTGAAGGGCGTGTTCGACGGGCTGGTCGACCAGGCCAAGCGGATCCAGACCGACCGCGAGATCGAGAGGAAGGCACGGCTGGCCGACGGGCAGCCGGCCAACCTGGTCGACATCGTCCTCGGCTTCGACCCGGTCCAGGTGGTCCCGATCGACAGCGCGCTCCTCGCGCAGATCAAGGAGGTCGGTGAGCAGACCGTGCGCTTCGGCTTCCGCGACAGCGTTCCCGACCTCACCAAGAACTACGTGGACGTGACGACCCTTGGCTAGGGTGCTCGACCTGGCCGACGGCGTCTCCCGCAGGTTCGGCGGCCAGCTCGTCCTCGACGACCTCGATCTGCGGGTCGAGGAGGGCGAGGTGGTCGCCCTCCTCGGCCGGTCCGGTTCCGGCAAGTCCACGCTCCTGCGCCTGCTCGCCGGACTCGACCAGCCGGACGCGGGTCGCGTCGAGGTGCCGGACGGGGTCGCGGTCGTCTTCCAGGAGGCGCGCCTGTTCCCCTGGCTCAGCGTGCTCGACAACGTGACCATCGGGCTGCCGCGCACGTCGGCCCCGGCCGCCCTCGCCGCGCTCGCCGAGGTCGGGCTCGCGGACAAGAGCCACGCCTGGCCGCTGACCCTGTCGGGCGGGGAGGCACAGCGGGTCGCCCTCGCCCGCGCCCTCGTCCGGGAGCCCCGGCTCATGCTGTTCGACGAGCCGTTCGGCGCGCTCGACGCCCTCACCCGGATCTCCATGCACCAGCTCGTCGTCACGATCTGGGAGCGGCACGCACCGACCGTGGTGCTGGTGACCCATGACGTCGACGAGGCGGTGGTGCTGGCCGACCGAGTCCTGGTGCTCGGCGACGGGCGGATCGCGCACGCGCTCCAGGTGGAACGGGCGAACGACGGTTCGATCCCGGGCGCCGACCTGCTCGCCTACCGGGCCGAACTCCTGTCGTACCTGGGGGTGGACCAGCAGGGCCCCCTGCGACGCAAACCCGCCTCCACTCTTCGATAACAAAGAAAGGTCAGCCTCGACATGGCCCATCAGCATGTGAAACTCGGACTCGTCTACAGCGGCGTCGGACGGCATTCGAGCGCCTGGCGGCTGCCGGAGGCCCAGGCGGACGGATACACGGATCCGGTGCTCGTCTCCGAGGGAGTCAAGATCGCCGAGCGGGGGAAGCTGGACTTCTACTTCGTCGGCAACTCGCTGACCAGTTCCGCGCAGCGCGGGAACTTCTCCTACACCGGGAAGAACGTCCAGGCCTCCCACGACCACCTGTTCGCGATCGAGGGCTTCACGACCATGGCCTACGCCGCGGCCTTCAGCGAGAAGGTCGGGCTCGTCGTGACGTTCAACACGACGTACAACGATCCGTTCCACATCGCTCGGATCACCGCCACCCTCGACCATCTCTCGCGCGGGCGGCTCGGCCTGAACATCGTCACGGGTTCCGACACCTCGGCCGCGCTCAACTTCGGCAGGGAACGACACCCGGAGGGCGACGACAAGTACGACCGGGCCGAGGAGTTCACCGAGGTGCTCTTCGACCTGTGGGACAGCTGGGAGGACGGCTGGCTCGTCGCGGACAAGGAGAAAGGCGTCTACCACGACGTCACCAGGGCCCACCGGCTCGACCACTCGGGCGAGTTCTTCGCGATCCGCGGCCCGTTGAACTTCCCCCGGCCGCCGCAGGGCCACCTGCCGTTCCTGCATCCGGGATATTCGGAACGCTCTCTGGAGTACGGCGCCAAGTACGCCGACATGCGGTTCATCCACTGGCGCGACGCCGCGTGGAACAAGGCGTACTACGCCGACATCAAGGCCCGTGTCGTGCGCCACGGGCGTGACGAGGACGACCACCTGCTCATCTCGGGCATCACCCCCTACGTCGCCGAGAACGCCCGCGACGCGCACGCGAAGTTCCGCGAGGTGCAGGATCTGAACACCAATGTGTTCGTGCCGGAGGTGCTCTCGGGCCAACTCGGACTCGACCTGTCCGGGCGGACCGGCACGGATCGGGTGCTGGAGGCGATCGACCGTACCCTGATCCCGGAGAAGGCCTGGATCATCGACAACGCGGTCGCGAGCTTCGACGACGAGGACATCACCCTTGAGGACCTGACCCACTACATGGGCAACAACCCCATCTCGCAGCCCGCGATCGTGGGCGACCCGAAACAGCTCGCCGACTTCATCGAGACCAACTTCCACGATCGCGCGTTCGACGGCGTGGCGATCTGCCAGCCCTACTGGCCAGGGCCGGCGGCCACGTTCGTCGACCTTGTGATCCCCGAACTCCAGCGGCGCGGCGTCTTCCGTACCGAGTACACCACCTCGACGCTGCGCGAGCACCTCGGCCTCAAGAGCGTCCCGAACCGGCTGGCCGGTAAGGCATGACCGCGACGGAGAGGAGGCCCTACGCGCTGACCCTGAGGACGACGGAGGTCGCCGGGCGTTTCGTCGCGGACGGCGAGCCGGCGACGTTCACGATCGACAACGGCAAGCTGCTGGAGAACCCGGCGCATCCGGGCACGGCGGAGTACTTCCTGGCGAGCCTCGCCGGGTGCGCGCTGAACATCATCGCGGCACGCTCGGTGGAGTGGGAACTGCCGTATCCGCGGCTGGAGGTGACCGGCTCGTACCTCGTCGACGAGAACGACAGCACTCGTTTCGAACGGATCGAGCTCCACTTCAGGTTCGCGGACGTCACGGAGGAACAGGGCCTGCGGTACGTCGACGACTTCAGCGCGCGCTGCCCGATCTACAACACGCTGGTACGTGGTGGCGCGCCGATCGACGTCCACGTCCGGGCCGACGGGGCGGCTACATCGGGGTAAGACGGCGTCTTCACACGGCCGCCATGGCCGCGCCCACGATGCCTGCCTCGTTCTGCAGCGCCGCGGGGACGATCGGGGTGCGCAGCTTGATCAGGGGCAGGAATCTGTCCGCCTTCTTGCTGACCCCTCCTCCGATGATGAACAGCGAAGGAGAGAACAGCGCCTCGACGTGCTCCAGATACTCCTGCACCCTCTCGGCCCACTCGGCCCAGTCGAGGTCGTGCGCCTCGCGCGCGTGGTCGGAGGCGCGCTTCTCGGCCTCCTTGCCCCTGATCTCCAGATGCCCGAGCTCGGTGTTGGGCACCAGGCGGCCGTCGATGAGCAGGGCGCTGCCGATCCCCGTGCCGAAGGTCAGCATCATCACCACCCCCGGCCTGCCCCTCGCGGCCCCCGCCGCCACCTCGGCCAGACCGGCCGCGTCCGCGTCGTTGAGCACGGAAACGGGCAACCCCGTCACCTGGGAGAACAGCTTCCGCGCGTCCGTGCCGATCCAGTCCTTGTCCACGTTGGCGGCCGACCTGGCGACCCCGTCGAGCACGATCCCGGGGAAGGTGACCCCCACCGGCCCATCCCAGGCGAAATGCTTGACGATCTCCGCCACCACCTCGGCCACCGCCTCGGGCTTGGCGGGGCTCGGTGTGGGCACGCGCAGCCTCTCCCGCGTCAGCCGCCCTCTCGCGACGTCCACCGGCGCACCCTTGATCCCCGACCCGCCGATGTCTATTCCCAGCGCTTCCATGCACTTACCTCCTGTTGACTCCACATTCCCTCTTATAAGTGGCTGATACTCGTTTGCAGTGAGCGGTCAACCCGGTTGAAAGCGGCCCATCACACACTGTGGTCACAACAGCCGGAAAGGAATCCCTCCCATGACGATCAGCCGCCTTCTCACCGGACTCGCCCTCGCCACCGCACTCGTCTCCATCGCCCCGGCGACCGCACAGGCGGCGACCGCCCCGACGCGGAGCGGCCCGGCGACCGCCGACGCGACGGCGGAGCAGGGCGCCGGCCCGTGGGGCACCTACTACGCCCCCGGCAGGAGGGCCAAGACGCACGGCTCGATCACCGTCTACGGTGAGGACCACGCCGACATCCCCGCCGCCGAGAGAGGCAAGATCTCCGGCAAGGTCTACGACCTGACCAGGGACTCCTCCTGCGGCTGGGCGGTCTTCCGTCTCACCTACCGCACCCCCGACGGCAAGAACCTGCCGTTCAAGCACCGCAGCGTCGTCGACTGCTCCTACGGCACCCCGAAGTCGTTCTCGTTCACCCAGCACGACCTCTACCAGGTCGAGCTCAAGGTCTGCTCCGAGCGCAAGGCTTCCAAGCCCTCCCTGAACTGCCTGTACGCGGGCAGCTGGAAGATCCTCTACGTCTCGAAGTGAGCACCGGGCGGGGTCTCCCCGCCCGGCACGGCCACCGGGCCGCGGGCCGCGACCTCGGCGGGAGGACCAGCTCGCCGAGGCGGCGGCCCGGCACCTGCGGCGCACCACGATGCCGAGGGTGGCGGCCGGCACGACCGGCTCAGCCACCGGTTCCACCCGGGCAGCCGGTTGTCGTAGGGCTCGACGGAGAGACCCGAGCCCGCCGCGGGAAAGCGCGGGCGACGAGGATCGCACCCTCAGGAAGAACGGGGATGTTCCGGCACATTTTCACGACATATATTCGTAATAAATAAACACAGGCTCGGAATATAATGATGTCCAACCGCTAGATCATCCGTGGTGTGATCTGAAACGGGTCCTGCGGCGCGGCGTCGTCGCCCGAGCACCAAGGATGCCCCGCCCCGGAGCATCAGAAGCTCCGGCGGGCCGACCTGCGAGAGGACTGGGGATCGAAGGACGTCGGCCGCCTCACCGGGCGCGGGGCGACGCCCCCGCCTCGCGATCGGCGCCCCTCAGCGTTTGACCGGGCCGGTCGAGGCCCTGACCACCAGTTCGGGCTCGAAGAGGAGCTCGTCGGCCGGGACGAGGGCCTTGTCGATCTGGGCCGCGAGCAGGTCGACGACCGCGCGTCCCATCGCGTCGATCGGCTGGCGCAGCGTCGTCAGCGGCGGGTCGGTGCAGTTCATCAGCGCGGAGTCGTCGTAGCCGATCACCGAGACGTCGTCGGGCACGGAGAGCCCGGCCCTGCGGGCCGCCCTGATCGCGCCCAGGGCCATCACGTCGCTCGCGCAGATGACGCCGGTCACGCCCTTTCGCATCAGCCGGGCGGCCGCCGCGTGCCCTCCTTCCAGGGAGAACATGGTGTGCTCCACGAACTCGGGGTCGAGGTCGGCCGCGTCCAGCTTGCGCCGCGAGGGCACGTGGTCGGGAGGGCCGAGCACCATGCCGATCCGCTCGTGGCCCAGCGAGCGCAGGTGGCCGAGCGCCATCTCGGCGGCGGCCACGTCGTCGCAGGAGACCTGCGGGAAGGCGAGGTGCGCGACCGCGGCGTTCACCAGCACGGTCGGCAGGCGTCGCTCCCGCAGCAGCTCGTAATGGTCGTGGGGGGCGTCGGCCTGGGCGAACAGGCCTCCGGCGAAGACGACCCCCGACACCTGCTGCTGGAGCAGCAGGTCGACGTACTCCGCTTCGGAGACGCCGCCCAGGGTCCGGGTGCACAGCACGGAGGTGAAGCCCTGCTGGGCCAGCGCGCCCCCGACCACCTCGGCGAAGGCGGGGAAGATGGGGTTCTGCAGCTCGGGGAGGACGAGCCCGACCAGCCGCGCCCTGTCACCTCGCAGCTGGGTCGGCCGCTCGTAGCCGAGCACGTCGAGCGCCGTGAGGACGGCCTCACGGGTCGCCTCGGACACGCCGGGCTTCCCGTTGAGCACGCGACTGACCGTCGCCTCGCTCATCCCGACCTTCTTGGCCACTTCTGCAAGCCGTCGCGTCATGATGAAACTATAAGGCAAAAGAAGCAATTACTTGCAGAGACTTGCGAAAGTTACGTCATCAGTCAGGTCCCGCGGGCGTCTCGGTCACCTTTCGGCGATCCGGCCCTCGTCGACGTGGATCCGCCGGGTGGTGTGCACCGCCTCCAGCATCCGGCGGTCGTGGGTGACCAGCAGCAGCGTACCGGGATAGGAGGCGAGCGCGGACTCCAGCTGCTCGATCGCGGCCAGGTCCAGGTGGTTGGTCGGCTCGTCCAGCACGAGCAGGTTCACCCCGCGCGCCTGGAGCAGCGCGAGCGCGGCGCGGGTCCGCTCCCCCGGCGAGAGGGTGGCGGCCGGGCGCGGCACGTGCGCGGCGCGCAGGCCGAACTTGGCGAGCAGCGTGCGGACGTCACCGGGGACCATGTCGGGCACGGCCGCGCCGAAGGCGTCCACCAGGGGTTCGTCACCGAGGAAGAGCCCGCGCGCCTGGTCCACCTCCCCGACGACCACGCCGGGACCGAGCGAGGCGTTGCCCTCCTCCAGCGGGAGCCGGCCCAGAAGCGCCGCGAGCAGGGTGGACTTCCCCGAGCCGTTCGCGCCGGTGATCGCCACCCGCTCCGCCCAGCCGACCTCCAGGTTCACCGGGCCGAGGGTGAACGTGCCGCGCCGGACCACGGCGTCGCGCAGCGTCGCGACGACGGCGCCCGACCTCGGCGCCACCGCGATCTCCATGCGCAGCTCCCACTCCTTGCGGGGCTCCTCCACCTCTTCCAGCCGCTCGATCATCCGCTCGGTCTGGCGGGCCTTCGCCGCCTGCTTCTCCGTCGTCTCGGTACGGAGGTTGCGGCCGATCTTGTCGTTGTCGGGCGCCTTTCGCCGCGCGTTCTTGACGCCCTTCTCCATCCAGGCGCGCTGCATCCCCGCGCGCTGCTTGAGGGAGGCGACGGTGCCCGCGTACTCCTCGTACTCCTCGCGGGCGTGCCGACGGGCGACCTCGCGCTCGGCGAGGTATGCCTCGTAGCCGCCGCCGTGCACCCTGACCAGCTGCTGGGCGAGGTCGAGCTCGACGACCCTGTTCACGGTCCTGGCCAGGAACTCGCGGTCGTGGCTGACCAGGACGGTCCCGGCGCGCAGCCCGGTGACGAAGCGTTCGAGCCGCTCCAGCCCCTCCAGGTCGAGGTCGTTGGTGGGTTCGTCCAGCAGGAAGACGTCGTATCGGCTGAGCAGCAGGGAGGCCATGCCCGCCCGCGCGGCCTGGCCGCCGGAGAGCGCCGTCATCGGCCGGTCGAGCTCCACGGCGAGGCCGAGTTCGGCGACGACCTCGGCGGCCCGGTCCTCCAGGTCGGCGCCGCCCAGGGCGAGCCAGCGCTCCAGACCGGTGGCGTAGTCGTCGTCGGCGCCCGGGGCGCCCTCCACCAGCCCCTGGGTCGCGGCGTCCAGCGCGCGCTGCGCGGCGGCCACCCCGGTGCGGCGGGCCAGGAACTCCGCGATCGTCTCGCCCGCGCGGCGCTCACGCTCCTGGGGCAGGTAGCCGACCGACGCCGAGGGCGGGCTGAGCCGCACGGAGCCGTGCTCGGCGGGCAGCAGCCCCGCGAGGATCCGCAGCAGGGTTGACTTGCCCGCGCCGTTCACCCCGACCAGGCCGACGATGTCACCGGGGGCGACCACCAGGTCGAGCCCGGTGAAAAGCGCGCGGTCGCCGTGTCCGGCGGCCAGGTCCTTGGCGACGATGGTGGCACTCATACGCAAACGCTATCCGTCCGGCGACACCGCGACACCACACCCCAATTGTCCGTTATGTCCGGTTAGCGATACCGAACCCACCCGCAACCCCTCCGCCCCACAAGGGGAATTCCGACAAATCGGATATAACAGACTTGCTTCAAATAAATTTTCGGGACCCGGCGACTGGCGCCTGACCTGGCCGTTCCCGCCTAGAAACGTTACCTTACGGAGACTTAAACCTCCTTTTTTGGAGATTTTTGGCAACATCACCCGCTTCTGTGTCGTCTTATGGATGCGGGAACGGTCAACCCTGACCGTCTCCTGAAACGGGGAGAAGAGGAAAGCGTCTTGATGAAACGAATCGCCATCGGCCTGCTGTCGACCGCGGTGGGCAGCTCTCTGCTCCTGTCCGCGGGAACGGCCTCCGCGGAGCGAGTCGCTCTCAGTGTGCGCATCGACAACATCGACCCGAACCCGGTCGTCGTGAAGGGAGACGACGACACGAGGGTCTCCATCGAGGTCCGTACCACCGAGGCCACCCGCGTCGAGCTTCGCCTCAGGCCGGTCTCCGACCAGGCCCGCACCATGGCCGCCCAGGAGCCCAGGCTCCTGCACAAGGGCGACCTGTGGCGCTTCACGACCAGCTTCGACGAGAGCGACTTCGAGGGTCGCTGGGTCGCGATCGCCGACGCGTACGACAAGGACGGCAAGAAGGTGACCGACGAGGTCAACTTCTCCGTCGTGCACGAGAAGGCCGAGAAGGCCGAGACCCGCGTCTACCGGTTCTCCGCGAACCCCGAGCGCGTCCGCAAGGGCCGCTCGGTCTACTTCACCGGCAGCCTCCAGGTCGACGACAGGCGCTGGAAGGGCGTACGCGGCGAGGAGGTGGAGATCTACTTCCGCAAGCGCGGCTCCAGCGCCTGGAAGTACGTGACCTCCGCCGACACGAACTGGCAGGGTAAGTTCCGCGCCAAGGCCCGCGCGACCAAGAGCGGCGACTACCGCGCGATCTTCGACGGCACCGACAAGCTCGAGGAGAGCCGCAGCCGGACCGACGGGGTGCGTGTTTACACCCGCCGCTGGTAGTCCCGCCCGGGGCCGCGTCGCGGCCGGGTGACGCCTGACGGCGACCGACGTGAAGGCCCGGGGATCCCCCGGGCCTTCATCGTCTCCGGCGTGTTCCGCTTGATGCCCCGGCTTTCGGGCATTCGGCCAAGACAGGGACACGACTACCGGAGGGGAGCCGCGCCGATGACGACCGGTGATTTCTATGACTACTTCGACCTGCTGGAGGAGCACGAGAAGGAGATCGTGCTCCGGGTGCGGGAGTTCATGGCGCGCGAGGTCGCGCCCATCGCGAACGAGTCGTGGACCAACTCCCGCTTTCCCCACGAACTGGTTCCCGGGTTCGCCAAGCTTGACATCGCGGGCCTGTCCTGTCGGGGAGCGCGGAGCCTGCTGACCGGCTTCGTGGTCCTGGAGATGAACCGGGTGGATCCGTCGATGGGCACGTTCTTCGGCGTCCACAACGGCCTCGCGATGGGCAGCGTCGACCGGCTGGGCTCGGAGGAGCAGCGGGAGCGGTGGCTGGCGCCGATGGCGGCGATGGAGAAGATCGGCGCGTTCGCGCTGACGGAACCCGAGGGGGGTTCCGACGTCGCGGCCGGACTGCGCACGACGGCCCGCCGCGAGGGCGACATGTGGGTGCTCAACGGGGCCAAGCGCTGGATCGGCAACGCGACCTTCGCCGACCTGATCGTGGTGTGGGCGAAGGACGAGGCCGACGGCGCCGACGGCGCAGTCAAGGGATTCGTGGTCGAGAAGGGTACGCCCGGCTTCGCCGCGACGAAGATCGAGAACAAGATAGCCCTGCGGACGGTCCAGAACGCCGACATCACCCTCACCAACTGCCTGGTGCCGGAGATCAACCGGCTGCAGAAGGCCAACGGTTTCCGCGACACCGGCGCCATCCTGCGGCAGACCCGGGGAGGCGTGGCGTGGCAGGCGGTGGGGTGCATGATGGGCGCCTACGAGCTGGCGCTGGAGTACGCCGGGACGCGCGAGCAGTTCGGACGGCCGATCGCGGGGTTCCAGCTCGTGCAGGACCTGCTCGTGCGGATGCTGGGCAACATCACCTGCTCGCTGGGCATGGTGGTGCGGCTGGCGCAACTCCAGGACGCGGGCGTCTACAAAGACGAGCACTCGGCGATGGCCAAGGCCTTCTGCACGGCGCGGATGCGCGAGGCCGTGGGGTGGGCGAGGGAGATCCTGGGCGGTAACGGCATCGACCTCGACTACGACGTCGGCCGGTTCGTCGCCGACTCCGAGGCGATCTACTCCTACGAGGGGACGCGGGAGATCAACACCCTGATCGTGGGACGGGCGATCACCGGCATCGGCGCCTTCGTCTGAGGGCTCCATCGAGGAGACGAACGCGGAGGCGCCCGCCCGCCTCCGCACCGTCTAGTGGTCGCGGCGGGTGACGAGACGAGCGAGGGTGGTCAGCTCCGCGGCGGGCCGGGGCGGCGCACCCACGGCCTCCAGGTGACGCAGTGCCCGCGCGAGCAGCTCGTCGGCCTCCACGCGCGTCCAGTCGCGTCCGCCCGCGGCCTCGACGAGCGTGGCCGCGTGGACCAGCTCGTCGTCGGAGAGCGGCTGCTCCCGGTGGTAGAGCCCGGCCAGCTCCCGTCCGGCCGGGGTGCCCGAGGTGAGGGCCGCGACGACCGGGACGGACTTCTTGCGGCTGCGCAGATCCGAGTGGACGGGCTTGCCGGTCGTCGCGGGATCTCCCCAGATGCCGAGCAGGTCGTCGACGAGCTGGAACGCGAGCCCCAGGTCCCTGCCGAAGGCGACGAGATGCTCGACCTGCTCGGGAGTGCCACCGCCGAACAGCGCGCCGAGCCCGCACGCGCACCCCAGCAGGGCCCCGGTCTTACCGGTCGCCATGCTCAGGCAGTCGGCCGGCCCGACATCCCGGCGATCCTCGAAGGCGACGTCCGCGCTCTGGCCGTCCAGGAGCTCCTGCACGGCGGTGCTGAATATCCGGGTCGCCTCGGCGGTCGCCGGGTGCCCTCCGGTCGCGAGCACGTCGAAGGCGAGCGTCAGCAGCGCGTCACCGGCCAGGATCGCCGGGCTGACGCCGAAGACGGCCCAGGCCGTGGGGCGGTGGCGGCGGGTCCGGTCACCGTCCATCACGTCGTCGTGCAGCAGGGAGAAGTCGTGCACCAGCTCGACGGCCGCCGCCGGTCGAAGGGCCGAGACGGCGGTCCCCCCGACGGCTTCGGCCGAGAGCAGGGCGAGCGCGGGACGGAGCGCCTTGCCCCCGCCGATCGTGGACGGCCTGCCCTGCTCGTCCCACCAGCCGAACTGGTATCCGGCGATTCGCCGCATCGAGGCGGGCAACGTGTCGGCCGCCGGGCGCAGGGTCGCCTCGACCGTGTCCCGGCTCCAGGCGAGCACCTCACCCGCGGACCGCCCGTTCGTCGACATCTCGATGGTCGTCATCCTTGCTCTCCCTCGCTCAGCGGCCGGTCCGAAGGTGGTGGGTCGCCCGGCCCGTCCTCAGTGGCCGATCTCGACGTCTTCCAGGATGCCGAGCGCGTCGGGCACCAGGACGGCGGCGGAGTAGTAGGCGCTGACCAGGTAGGAGATGATCGCCTTCTCGCTGATGCCCATGAAGCGAACCGACAGGCTCGGCTGGTATTCGTCCGGGATGCCGGTCTGGTGCAGGCCGATGACCCCCTGGTTGTCCTCGCCGACGCGCATCGCCAGGATCGAGGTGGTGCGGGTGGAGGTGATGGGGATCTTGCTGCAGGAGAAGATGGGGACGCCGCGCCAGGCGGGCACCCCGCTGCCGCCGACGTCGACGCCCTGCGGGTAGAGCCCGCGCGCGTTGCACTCGCGGCCGAAGGCGGCGATGGCGTGCGGGTGGGCGAGGAAGAAGCTCGTGCTCCTGCGACGGCTGAGCAGCTCGTCGAGGTCGTCGGGGGTGGGCGGGCCGCTGCGGGTGTGGATCCGCTGCTTGAGGTCGGCGTTGTGCAGCAGCCCGAACTCGCGGTTGTTGATCAGCTCGTGCTCCTGGCGCTCGCGCAGCACCTCGATCGTGAGCCGGAGCTGCTGCTCGATCTGGTCCATCGGGTCGTTGTAGAGGTCGGCCACCCGGGTGTGCACCCGCAGGACCGTCTGCGCGACGCTCAGCTGGTATTCGCGCGGGGTGAGCTCGTAGTCGACGAACGTGCCCGGCAGGTCGGCCTCTCCCGCGTGCCCGGCGGCCACCTCGACGGCGGCCTCGCCGTACTTGTTCTGCGGCCCGCGCTCGGCCGTCTCCCGCTGCCGCAGGTGGGCCTGGAGCGGCTCGGCCTGCCCTGCCAGCTCATGGAACGCGTGCCGGGGCAGGACCATCGCCGTGCCGCCGGTGACCGCCTTGGCGGTGAACGGCCACTCGCCCTCGTCACCGACGAGCGCGTCGTCACCGAAGTGGTCGCCCGCGGCGAGCACGGTCAGCACGATCTCGTCGCCGTACGGACCCGTGCCGAGCTTGTTGACCTTGCCGTGCGCGATGAGCACGACCTCGTCGGCCGGCTGTCCCGCCTCCACGAGCACGTCGCCGGCCTGGAACTCGCGCTGGACGAACCTGCCCGCCAGCGCGTCGAGGACGTCGGAGTCGTCGAACCCGCGCAGCAGGGGCAGCTCGCACAGCTCGGCCGGGATGACCGCCACCTGCGACCCCGAGTTGGTGAAGCTCACCCGCCCGTCACCGATCGTGTAGCTCAGCCGCCGGTTGACGCGGTAGGTGCCGCCCGAGACCTGCGTCCAGGGGAGCATCCGCAGCAGCCACCGTGAGGTGATCTCCTGCATCTGGGGAGTCGACTTGGTCGTCGTCGCCAGGTTACGCGCGGCGTCCGTACTCAAGCTCAGCTGCGACCGGCCAGCCTCGAACTCCGTCACAACACACCACCGATCCGTACTCGTATCTGACAGGGGAGAAAAAGACATGAAACAGCCAGGGGGGAACGTCAATTACCCGCGACAGAAACGGCAGAATCGTTGACCCCCCGATGCGCGGAGCCGGATACGGCCCGCCATCGTGGACGCCTCAATATTGGGAGGTCCTTAAATAACCTGTCAAGCATTGACTACGATCCGGCCGGCAATTAAAAAAGTCGCCATCGCCAAATGCCCGAAAAACATTGAATGTCTTGTTCATCGCGGCGCCGCACGCATACGACGGGCTCCGCGGGCCGGGGTGTCCGTCATGACAGGCACGGCATCACGCATCCTCGGCGACCGGCGCCGCGACGCGGAAACCCCTCGTGTGAAACGGGCCCAGGCCACGTCCTCGCGACCTGGGCGCACCCCGGACACGCAGGCGGCCGATCCCGGACGCTCCCCGGTCGTCCCGGACACGCCCATATCCCGGGCGCCCGGACACGCCCGCGGCCTCGCACGAAAACGCGACAGCACAGCGACGAAAAATGTGAAATATGAATCAGGGCGACATTTCCCTTAAAAGCGGAAAGTCAGGCAAAGCCGGTAAGTATTACCGTTCCGGCGCGCGGTCCAGAAGCTCGGCGAACAGGTTCTCCCAGAGCGGCATGACCACCTCGGGCGTGTAGTCGCGCGCGGTGACGATCGCGGCGGCCCCGATCCGCTCCCGCAACTCCCGGTCCTCGATGAGCCGGACCATCGCCGCCGCCAGCGCGTCGACGTCCTTGGGCGGGACGAGCAGCCCGTCGACGCCGGGGGTGAGCACGTCGGCCGGGCCGGTCGGGCAGTCGAAGGCGACCACGGGCAGCGCCTGGGCCATCGCCTCGATCATCACCATCGGCAACCCCTCGAACCGCGAGCTGAGCACGTAGAAGGACGCCTTGGCCAGCTCCTCGTCGAGGTGCTCGGTCCGTCCCATCAAGGTGACGTTGTCGCCCAGCGCGTGCTCCTTCAGGAGCTCGCGCAGCTTGTCCTTCTTCGGGCCGGTGCCGTAGATGCGCAGCCGCCAGTCCGGGTGGCGGTCGACGACCTGCCGGAACGCGGGGATCAGCAGGTCGAACCCCTTCTGCCCGACGAGCCGCCCGGCCGCGACCGCGAGCCTCCCCTCCCGCTCGGCGGGCGGCTGCCGCACCGGGCCGACCGCGTTGGGTATCCGCACGACGGGGGTGTCGGGCAGAAGCTCCTGGTATTCCTTCCTGTCGGTCCCGGTGAGCACGGCCACCGCGTCCAGGCCGCCGTAGTGGCGGGCGATCGCCGACCGGACCGCCGCGGGGTGGGTGGCCAGGTTCATGTGTTCCTGGGCGACCCTGACGACGCTCGCGGGAGTGCGCCGGGCGGAGATGAGGTTCAGCGCGGGACGGGTGGTGACCAGGATGCCGTCCTGGAGCGCGGAGACGTACTCGATGACGGCCCGCTCCACGCGCTCGGTGAAGTAGGAGGCCGCGAACTCCCCCGCGGGCACGATCTTGCCGCGGATCCGCCGCCAGGCCTTGCGTCCCACCGAGTCGACCGGCCTGGCCTCCCGCTGGTCCGACAGCGCCAGGAGACGGACGCGCTCGTCGATCGGGAACTGCGGGCTCTCCCTGCGGCGCACCACGCTGACGATCTCGACCTCGTGTCCGGCCGCGGCCATCGCGTTCGCCTGGTTGATCACCGTGCGGATCGTTCCACCCATGCCGTACGCGTGCAGGAGCATGTAGCGGATCTTCATCGCACCGGGAGCTCCGGGCACCCCCGGGGCCGTCACGCGGGCTCCGTGGCGCGCGGCAGGTATCCCCAGCTCTCACACATCGGCCTGAGCGGCTCGGGGATCTCCTCCGCCGTCGGCAGCTCACGCGCGGGCTGCACGCTCCCGGAGCGGATCTTGTCCTTCCAGTCGCCGAGCCCCTTCTCCAGCACGGACTGCTCCCCGTACGTCAGCATCTCCGGTTCCCAGGGAACGCCGAGGAAGTCGCAGAGGCGGCGCCCCTCGGTCTCGGGGTCGGCGGTCAGGTCCTCGTAGCGCACGGTGCACCCGCTGAGCGCCCCCCGGGCCCGCTGCACGGCCTTCATGTAGCGAAGGGCGTCGAGCGCCGCCTCCTCGGGCGTCCTCTTGCCCGCGCCCGCCTCGTACCACGAACTCGCGATGGACGCCGGGTGGCGCAGCAGGAAGACGAACCGGGCGTCCGGCCAGCACGCGGCGATCCGCCGGTACGCGAAGGCGTTGGCCGGAGTCTTGTCCACGACGAACGTCTTGCCGCTTTTGACCAGCTCGCGGTGCAGCACGCGGTCCCACAGCAGGTGTTCCAGGTCGGCCCGGTCGTGCCCGAGTGCCCCCATCGCCTTCTCCGCCAGCGAGGTGCCGAACTCCACCCGCAGCCTTCGGACGTGCAGCTCGTGCGGGGCGTGCAGCATGGAGTGGGCGTTGAGCAGGACCCTCAGGAGCGTGGAACCGGACCGCACCGGCGAGAGGATGAAGATCGGGGCGATCAGCAGCCGGTCGATCTTCGGGTCCGAGGGCGGCCTGAACGATTCCTCCGCCGCCGCCGCGGGTGTCCTCACCGCTACCGGTGGACCAACTTTTCCTACTCGGTTAAGCTGGAATCCGGTGAGCCTGACAAGTGCGTTGTTTGCCTTGCGCTGCCAGTCCATGCCCACGGAGGGTAGCCACCTTTCCTGGCATTTAACTGTGTGTTGCCTCAAGACCACCTCTTCGCGCACGGTCCAAAGCCGGTGATTCACGCTCTCCACCCGGGGTAGGGACACGTTCCCACAGCTCAGAGGGCGTGCAGCCGACAGCGACCGAGATCCGGCACACCGCCCCGAGCACCGCCGCCGCCCCGCGAGGAGGAGATCGGGTGACCCACGACGTACGGCCGGAGACGGCCTCCTCCCGAACCTCGCCCGACGCCTCGTCCCGCGTCGATGCCGCAACCGAGGCCGACAGCAGTGCCGGCACCGGGGCCGATATCGAGGTCGACGACGCGACCGCCGAGGCCCTGGGCAAGCTCTCCGAGGCCTTGGAGACGACCGAGAGGGCTCGCGGGCACCTCTACTCCTTCCACCAGCTGACCGGCCACGCCGACCTGCAACTCGACGAGGCCGTGGAACTGCTGTGCGCCGCAGGCCACCCCGAGATGGCCGACATGGTGACCCGCGAGCTGATCGGCCTGGACGTCATCCCCAACAGGTGGACCTTCCAGATCGTGGAGGAGTACGAGGACGGCTACCACGCCGCCTTCACCGGCGTGGAAAGGCGGATCAGGGAGCGGCTCGCCGGCGGGCGCCGCCACCTCCACGAGGCGCGGATGAAGAAAAGGCGCCAGGGCTGAGGCTCTCCACCTCCGCCACGCCCGAAAGCCCCTACGCCTGGAAGCCCGTTCCTCGCCGCCGAACCCTTATCTGTGCCCGGCGCTCGCACCTGTGCCCGCACTCACCGCGGGGCCTGCCGCCCAAGGGCTCGCCCGCTCCTCGCCGCCGTACCCCGATCTCGCGGACCGCGGGATTCGGCGTACGGATCCGATGGCGGCTCCCCGTACAGTGTGAGGCATGGGGATGGTCAAGACCGTGGGACTGGTTCTGCACCCGCAGCGCGATTCGAAGGTGGCCATCGACACGATCGTGGAGTGGGCCCGCGCCCGCGACGTCACGGTGCTCGGGCTGCCCGACGAGGTCGGGCGCATCGACTGCAGCGCCGTCGCGGTCGACGCCCCCACCCTGGTCGACCGCGCCGACCTGCTCGTCAGCCTCGGCGGCGACGGCACGATGCTGCGCACCATGCGGCTCGCCTCGGAGCGCAAGCTCCCCGTCCTGGGCGTCAACCTCGGCAAGCTGGGCTTCCTCGCGGAGATCGACGTCGACGAGCTGCCTCCCGCGCTGTCGGCCATCGACAACCACGACTACAGCGTCGAGCCGCGCATGGCGGTGCGGGCGACCCTGCCCGACGGCACGACGATGACCGCGTTCAACGACATCGCCCTGGTGCGGATACCGGGTGACGGGCTGTCGGCGGTGTCGATCACCGTGGAGGGCCATCCCTTCGTGCGCTACGCGGCCGACGCGGTGATCGTGGCCACCCCCACCGGGTCGACCGCCTACAGCTTCTCCGCGGGCGGTCCCATCGTGTCGCCGACGGTCGAGGGGTTCCTGGTGGTTCCCGCCGCCGCGCACTCGTCGTTCAACCGGGCCCTCGTGCTGTCGGCCGACGAGCGGGTGGTGCTCGATCTGCTGCCGACGAGCGGACGACTCGCCGTGGAGGTGGACGGCGCGGTGGCCGCGCACCTGACACCCGGGGACGCGCTCGGTATCACCGCCATCCGCGCCGCCGCCTGGGTGGTCAGGCTCGGCCCCAAGAGCTTCTACGACCGCGCCCGCCGCAAGCTCCGCGTCAACGGCAGCGCCGAGGTCGACCAGTAGCCGGATCTCGTCGTGGCGGAGCCGACACCTCAGGTGGCGACCGTCCTGTCACACGGACCTCACCCGTGCCGGCCCGAGGGCCGGATCACCCGTCCGCCGTCTTTCCCGGCGTGAGCCCCTCAAGGCATGCGGCCCGCGATGTTTTCTCGCGACGCTAACGGCGGCTGCGCTCGATGTGCTGGAGCATCACCTCGTGGTGGTGACGGATCGCGGCGCGGGTGGCGGTGTCGTCACCGGCGGTCATCCCGTCCAGGATGGGCTTGTGAATGGCCATCTGAGCGTCGGCGCTGTCCGGTAACAGCCAGTCGGGGATCAGGTCCCTGTTGACCCAGTCGTCGTACTCGTAAGAGATGATCGCGGTGTGGACCGCCTCGTAGATCGAGGTCAGGAACGGGTTGCCGGAGGTCCGGACGACCGCCGCGTGGAAGACCGTGTCGGCGGCGATCCACGCCGACGTGCCGTGGGCCATGCTCTCCTTGAGGCGTTGCAGCGCCGACCTCACCTCGGCGAGGTCGGTTTCGGGGTTTCGCAGCCCCTCGGTCGCGCCCAGCGTCTCCAGCCAGAGCCTCAGGTCGACCAGGCGTGACAAGGACTGCCTGTCGAGGTCGAGCATCAGGTTGACGGAGGCGGCCAGGCCCGACTCCGGGCGGCGCATCACGTACGCTCCCGAGCCCTGCTTGATCTCGACAAGCCCCATGAGCGACAACGTGCGCAAGGCCTGGCTGACGATCGGCCGACTGGCGCCGAACATCTCCGCGAGGTGACGTTCCGACGGCAGGCGCGCACCTTCGGCGATGTCCCGGGTGATGATGAGCTGTCGAATCTGCTCGGCGACGTCGTCTGCGAGCCGGCTGGTCGACACGGTTCGGACGGCCCCGAACTCCACAACCTTGCGTGGGCGTGAACCGTTTTCGTGGTCCGCCAGCGCCATGGATTCCTCCAGTTTGACCAAGACGAGAGAGAGCGTACGCCCGCCACGGAATCGCCAGGAAGAGGGCTTGACACGGCATAAGCTCTGTGGTTGTACTAAAGCGGCATAGCCACTTTACCACTAGAGAGCAGACATGGACCAAAAAACCGAGTCACTCGCCGCGTTGGCCGACCGCATCCGGCTTCACGCCGTGCGGATGGTGGCGACGCATGGGCTTGGCTATCTGGGACAGGCGCTGTCGTCGGCCGAGATCCTGGCGACCGTCTACGGCAGGGTGTACCGACCCGAGGTGGACCGCATCGTGATCTCACCGGGCCACTATGTGATCGGAGCGTTCGCGGCGGCGGCCGAGTGCGGCCTGCTCGATCCGGCCGCGCTCGCGACCTACGGTCACGACGGCTCGCGTTTGGAAGCGATCGGCACGGAACGCTCCCCCTCGATCGACCTCACCTGCGGATCGCTGGGTCAGGGCCTGTCCGCCGCGGTCGGCTTCGCGCTCTCCGACCGGCTGCTGGGCCGCACCGACGCCAGGACCGTTGTGCTCGTCAGTGACGGCGAGTTGGAGGAGGGCCAGGTCTGGGAGGCGGCGATGTTCGCCGCCCACCACGGGCTCGGCGGCATCATCGCGCTCGTCGACGCGAACAACTCCCAGGTGGACGGCCCGGTCGCGGAGATCACCACGATCGAGCCCGTCGCCGACAAGTGGCGCGCGTTCGGGTGGCACGCCCAGGACGTGGACGGCCACGACATCCAGGCGCTGGAGTCCGCGCTCGAGAAGGCCGTCCGGTCCGACCGCCCCGCGGTCGTCACCGCCAGGACCGCCACGACCACCGGCCTGGACTGTCTGCCCAGCACCATCGACGGACACTTCGTCAAGCTCCCCCCGAAGTTGGCCGAGCAGGCCGTCGCCGAACTGGAGGCCCGCCTTGCGTAGACCGCCGTACCCCACAGTCCTGAAACCGTACGGCAGGACACTGCTGGATCTGGCCCGCGTCGACGAGCGGATCGTCTGCCTGTCCGGAGACCTGACCCGTCAGTGCGAGATAGACCTGTTCCGCGACGAGCTGCCGGAACGTTTCATCAACGTCGGCATGGCCGAGGCCAACATGATCGGCATCGCCGGGGCGCTGGCCCGGGCCGGTCACGTGCCGTTCGTGCACACCTTCGGCGTCTTCGCCACCCGGCGCCCGTTCGACCAGATCGTCAACGCCGTCGCGTACCCGAACCTGCCGGTGCGCATCGTCGGCTTCATGCCGGGCATCTCCAGCCCCGGTGGCCCGAGCCACCAGGCCATCGAGGACGTGGCGCTGATGCGTGCGCTGCCCAATCTGACGGTGATCGACGCCGCCGACGCCACGGAGATCCAACAGGTCGTGCCCGCGATCCTCGACCATCCGGGCCCGGTCTACCTGCGCCTCAAGCGCGGTGAGATCCCGGTGATCTTCGAGGAGGGGTACGAGTTCTCGATGCACCGCGCCCAGCGGCTGCGGACGGGCGGCGACGCGGTGATCGTCGCCAACGGCATGATGCTTCCCGCCGCCATTGTCGCCACCGACATACTCGCCGCCACCGGGATCGACTGCGGCCTCGTGCACGCCCCCGTGGTCAAGCCGCTGGACGCCGCCACGGTGGTGGACGCCGCGGCCGGGGTGCGCGCGGTCGTGACCGCGGAGAACCACACGATCGTCGGCGGCCTGGGATCGGCGGTCGCCGAGGCCCTGGCCGAGGCCGGGTCGGGCGCCAGGCTGCGCCGGGTCGGCCTGCGGGACACCTTCGCCGAGGGCGCGCTGACCGCCCATCACCTTTTCCAGACCTACGACCTCACCACCCAGTCGATCGTCGACGCGGTGTGGGGTGTGCTCAAACCGGGCGGCCCCGCGCCGGTCGCCCCGACAAGTCCCGCCGCCGTCGGCGAGTACTCACCAGTCTGATACGGGAGGCCCTGTGACCAATTTCTATGCTCCACCGGCGGAGACCGGCTCGATCGCCTCACTCGGCGCGACCATGGGTGTCGACTGGGAGGAACGAGTCAACTTCGACCGGCTCCGCAGGGAGCGCTTCGCC
Organism: Streptosporangium sp. NPDC000095; assembly: GCF_042899335.1. Taxonomy (NCBI): domain Bacteria; kingdom Bacillati; phylum Actinomycetota; class Actinomycetes; order Streptosporangiales; family Streptosporangiaceae; genus Streptosporangium; species Streptosporangium sp. NPDC000095. The sequence goes on along the minus strand of NZ_JBIAZS010000012.1, from coordinate 251,886 downwards.
AAGGTGCAGAACGCGTTCGCCCACTCCGACCTGGGCGCGCTTGTTCTGTTCGACATGAACAACATCCGCTACACGACCGGCACCCACATCGGGAACTGGGCGCGCGACAAGCTTTTCCGGTGCGCGCTCGTGATGCGGGACCAGGAGCCGATCCTGTGGGACATCGGTTCGGCCGCACGCACGCACCAGCGGTTCGCGCCCTGGTTCGGCAAGGAGAGCTGGCAGGCGGGCCTGTCCAGCTGGCGTGGCTCGATTCCCGAGGAGGTGGGTGTCGAGCGGGGCAACGCGGCCAGGATCGCCCAACTGCTCCGCGACCACGGCCTGGCAGGTGAGCCGATCGGTGTCGACGTGGTCGAGTTGCCGGTGCTGCGCGCCCTGGAGGGCGCCGGTCTCACCGTCGTCGACGGACACTCGTTCATGCAGGACGTCCGCGCGGTCAAAACCCCCGACGAGATCGCCCTGCTGGACCATTCGGCCGGCCTGGTGGACGGGGCCTACGAGGAGCTGTTCCGCACCCTGCGGCCGGGCATCCGCGAGAACGACTGCGTGGCGCTGGTCAACCGTTATCTCTACGAGCACGGCTCGGAAGAGGTCGAGGCGGTCAACTCCATCTCCGGCGGCCGCTGCAGCCCGCATCCGCACGTGTTCTCCGACCGCCTGATCCGGCCCGGCGACACCGCGTACTTCGACATCATCCACTCCTTCAACGGCTACCGGACCTGCTACTACCGGACGTTCAACGTCGGAGGGGCCGGCCTGGCCCAGGTGGAGGCGTACCGGCGGGCCCGGGAGTTCATGGACAACGCGATCGCCGAGATCCGTCCCGGCGCGACCTCGGCCGACGTGGTCCGGCACTTCCCGGCCGCTCAGGAGTTCGGGTACGCCAACGAGGAGGAGGCGTTCGGGCTGCAGTACTGCCACGGGCTCGGCCTGTCCAACTGGGAGCGGCCGCTGATGAGCCGGTACCACTCCTTCGAGCATCCGGTGACGCTGCAGGAGGGCATGGTCTTCGCGATCGAGACCTACTGGCCGACGCCGGACGGCAGCGCCGCCGCGCGCATCGAGGAGGAGGTCGTGGTGACCGCGGACGGCTGTCAGCTGCTCACCCGATTCCCGGCCGACCAGCTGTACGTGACGGGCATCCGGTATACGCGGGGCGCCGACCTACTGTGAGCGGAGAAGAGAAGATGACAGAGATCGGCTGGATCGGCGCTGGACGGATGGGCGCGGCGATGGCCGGCCGCCTGCTGGACGCCCGCCTCCCGGTGCGGGTCTGGAACCGTACGCGGGCCAAGGCGGAGGCGCTGGTGCCGCGCGGCGCGACGGTCGCCGACGAGGTGTCCGACCTGGGCGGCTGTGACGTCGTGTTCATCATGGTCTCGACCTCGGACGACCTGCGCGAGGTGTTGCGCCGTCTCTACGAGGGAACAGCCCTGCCGGGCACGGTGGTCGACTGCTCGACCGTCTCCGCGGAGGCGTCGGCCGAGGCGCGCGCCGAGTCGGCCGCGCGCGGCGTGCGTTTCGTGGCCTCCCCGGTGAGCGGAAACCCGCATGTGGTCGCCGCCGGGGACGCGCGCCTGGTGGCGTCGGGCGACCGGGAGAGCTTCGACCTGGTCCGGCCGTTGCTGGAGACGATCGGCCAGAGCGCGGTCTACGCCGGTCCGGGAGAGGTGAGCAGGCTGGTCAAGGTCTGCCACAACCTCTACCTGGGGATGATGGTCGAGTCCCTGATCGAGGTGGTGACGCTGGCCGAGAAGGGCGGTGTGGACAGGGCCGCGTTCCTGGAGTTCCTCGGCGGCACCGTGCTCGGCTCCGAGTGGGTCCGTCACCGCACCCCCGACCTGCTGGAACGGGACTGGCGTCCGACCTTCACGACCGCGCTGCTGCGCAAGGACTTCGATCTCGGCCTCGGCGCCGCCCGGACCCACGAGGTGCCGATGCCGGTGGCGAGCCTGGTGCACCAGATCATCCAGGCCGCGATCGGGCAGGGCCACCGCGACGACGACTTCCTGTCCATGTACGACGTGCAGGCGGCCAACGCCGGTCTGCGGCGCGACTCCACATGAGCGCTGTATGAACGCTGTGATTTCGGTGGACGTCTCAGCCGGAATTTCGTCGCGGGCGAGCGGGTCGGGCCGTCGCCGGGCCGACCACGTCCCGGTGACCGGCCCGGCGACGGCCGAGGTCGTCGCCGAAATCGCCGGCGGGAACGGTCGAGGACCTGCTCGCGGCGGTCGGCGCGGCGCCCGCGGCGGGTGGCGCCCTGGCCGGTGTCGAGGCGTTATTCGAACCTGAATACGTGACCGTCGGCCGGTAGCTACGGCTTGGTAACGAGCCGTTCGCGACCTTGACACCATGGGCGGATCGTCCGTTTAAATTGGCTAAGCCACATGGCCACTAGGGCACTTCGAGGCGACATAATTACCCAAACCGGTATTTATCCGAAGATAAATAGGCACCAAAGTCAGGCATCGTTACGGGCGTGGCCACCGGCTCCGACCGTAGGAGGGAACCGGCCGTGCCACAGCACAGGGAGCTAACGACATGACACGCAAAGGGGCCGTATCGGGGATCGCCGCGCTCGCGTTCGCACTCGCCCTGACCGGTTGCGGCGGCAGCACCGTCGCGGGCGGCGAGAGTGCCGAATCAACCGGCACGAGCGACTCGATCAAGATCGGGTTCATGGTGCCGAAGTCCGGCATCTACGCCTCGATCGGCACCGACCTCGATCGAGCGATGCAGATCTACCTCGACAAGAACAACGGCGAACTGGGTGGCCGCAAGATCGACCTGGTCACGGTCGACGAGGGCAGCACGCCGCAGACCGGCACGGCCGCCGCCCGGCGGCTCGTGCAGCAGGAGCAGGTGAGCGTCGTCACCGGCATCGTCAACAGCGCCACGGCCGTCGGCGTGGCCACGGTCTTCTCCGACGCGAAGATCCCGGTCGTCTCCACAGGCCAGGTCGCCGACAACCCGTTCTGGTGGCGGGTCGGCTGGACCAATCCGATGATGAACACATCCATCGTGGACCACCTCGTGGCCCAGGCGAAGGACAAGCCGGCCTACCTGATCGGCGCGGACTACAAGCAGGGCCGCGACATCATCGACGACGTCAAGGCGGGCCTGGAGGCCGGCGGAGTCGAGGTCGTCGGCACCACGTTCACACCGTTCGGCACCACCCAGGACTACCAGCCGTACCTGTCGGAGATCAAGAAGAGCAAGGCCGGCACGGTGTACGCGTTCTACGCCGGCGCCGAGGCCACCAAGTTCGTGACCCAGTACGGCCAGTTCGGTCTCAAAGACCAGGCGACGCTCTACGGTAACCAGGCGCTGACCGAGGGCAACCTCGCCGCGCAGGGCTCGGCCGCCGCCGGCGTGCTGACGAACTCGATCTACAGCCCGAGCATCGACACCCCGGTCAACAAGGAGTTCGTCGACGCGTACGTGGCCAAGTTCAACGCGCAGCCGTCCGTCTACTCCGAGGCCCAGTACGCCTCGGCCGCGGTGCTGGACAAGGCGATCGCGTCGATCGGCGACGGCGCGATCACCGGAGACGCCGTCAACGTGGCGCTGGGCAAGGTGGGTGACGTCGAAACGCCGCGCGGGACCTGGCGCTTCGACACCTTCCAGGCACCCAGCCAGACCATCTACCTGCGGCGGGCCACCGAGACCGACGGCGTCATGAGCGACGAGGTGATCGAGGTCCTGGGCGTCTACTCCAGCGACGGCAAGAAGTCCTGAAAACCCGCGGGCGGCGTGCCCCGACAGGACGCGCCGCCCGCCCCAGGTATCGATGAAGCATCCAATGAAGGGAGGAACGTGTCCGTAGCGACGCAATGGTTCGACGCCAACCTCATCACGGTGATCAACGGGCTGGCGTACGGCCTACTGCTCTACACGCTGGCCGTCGGTCTGTCGCTCGTGTTCGGCATGCTCAACCTGTTGAACCTGGCGCACGGCACGCTTTTCCTCGCCGGCGCCTATGTCGCCGCCGTGGTCGTGGCACCGAGCGGCGCATGGCTGTCGTGGGTGCTGGCGCTCAGCATCGCGCTGGCCGTCGGCGCACTGGCCGGGGTCGGGCTCACCACGATGACCCGGCTGCTGACCCGCCGCGGCCACATGGCGGAGGCACTGCTCACACTCGGCATCTCGCTGGCCGGGTCCAGCCTGTTGTTGTGGATCTTCGGCGCGGATGTGCGCTCGGTGCCGGCACCCGCCGGCCTGGACGGCAGCGTCACGATCCTCGGCAACCCCTACCCCGTCTACCGGCTGGTGCTGATCGGCTTCGGGCTGCTCATCGCCCTGCTGGCCGAGGTGATCCTGGAGCGCACGATGATGGGTGCCGTCGTGCGGGCAATCGTCGCCGACGCCGACATCGTCAGCACGCTCGGCATCGACACCCGGAAGATCCTTTACGGCGTGCTGGCCGTCGGCTCCGCACTCGCCGTGGTGGCGGGTGTCCTCGGCGGCCCGATGCTCGGCGCCGCGCCCGGGCTCGACGGCCACGTCCTGTTGATCGCCTTGGTCGTGGTGGTCATCGGCGGCATGGGATCGGCCCGCGGCGCGCTCATCGGCGGCCTGCTGATCGGTCAGGTGCAGACCCTCGGCACGGCCCTTGCGCCCGAGGTCGCCCCGTTTCTCATATTCGGCGCGATGGCGCTGGTCCTGGTCGTGCGGCCGCACGGCCTCCTTGGCCGAGCGGAGGCGACCACATGAACATCCTCGAACGTCCGGCCACGGGCGCGCTCGTCCCGCCACTGCTCGTCCCGCCACTGCTCGTGCTGGCCGCCGCCGCGCCACCGTTCCTGCTCGGCCCCTACGCGGTGTCCACCCTCACCCAGATCCTGGCCTTCTCCCTCATGGTGATGAGCATCGTCCTGCTCATGGGCATCGCCGGAGTGCCGACCATCGGACAGGCCGGCTTCTTCGGCGTCGGCGGCTACGTGACCGCCCTGCTGGCCGGCCACCTGACCACCAGCGCACCCACACTGCTGGTGATCTCGGCGGCGGCCGGGGCGCTGGTCGCCGCCGCCACCGGCTGGCTGCTCGTCCGGGTGAGGGGCACGTACGTGCTGATGCTGACGCTGGCCATCGGCGAGTTGCTCGCCCTGGTGGCCATCGCGCGGGTCAGCCTCACCGGCGGCTCCGACGGCCTCGCGAACATTCCGGCGCTGACACTGCTGCCCGGCGTCACGCTGCGGCATATCGCCGTCGTCTACTGGTACATCGCCGGAGCCGTGCTCCTCATGGCGGCCCTCATCGCGCTGCTGATCCGCTCGCCGTTCGGCCGGGCGCTACGCGGCGTGCGCGACAACGAACCGCGGATGCGCGCGCTCGGCTACAGCACCGCCCTCTACAAATACGCCGCGTTCACCGTCAGCGGCGCGTTCGCCGGCGTGGCCGGGTCGTTGTGGGTGACCCAGACGTTGTTCATCTCCCCGTCCGACATGAGCTTCCACACCTCGGCGCTGGCACTGCTCGCGCTGATCGTCGGCGGGTCGCAGAGCCTCTGGGGGGCGGTGGCCGGCTCCGCATTGATCATCGTCGCGCAGAACATGCTGCCGATCTCCATGCAGGGCCTCGGCCCCCTCGTACTCGGCGTGGTGCTCGTGGTGGTGGTCTACACGCTGCCGGACGGCTTCGCCGGGATCCGCAACCCGCTGCGCCGTCGCCCGCCCGCGGCCGTGACCGCCGAGCCGCTACGGAAGGAGCGGGTATGACCGCCGCACTACGGCTGGATGGCCTGACCCGGGCGTACGGCGCGCTGCGCGCGGTCGACGGCGTGACGCTGACGGTCCGCGCCGGGGCCCGGCACGCGCTGATCGGACCCAACGGCGCCGGGAAGTCCACGATGTTCAAGCTGCTCTCCGGCGAGGTCCGTCCGACCGACGGCCGGATCCGCTACTTCGACGACGACATCACCCGCTACTCCCAGCCACGCCGGGTCCGGATGGGGATCGCCCAGACCTATCAGCACTCCAGCGTCTTCATGTCGCTCACAGTCGCCGAGAACGTCGCGCTCGCCGCCCAGCGGGTGCAGGGCATCGGCACCGTGTGGTGGCGCGGCTCCGCCCGATACGCGGACCGGGCCGCCGCCACCCGGGAATGTCTCACCGCGGTGGGCCTGGCCGAGCGGAGCGGTGACCTCGTGTCATCGTTGTCCCACGGCGAGCGCCGTCAGCTGGAGCTGGCCCTGGCGCTCGCCTCCAAGCCCCGCCTGCTGCTGCTCGACGAGCCCACGGCCGGCATGTCGGCGACCGAGTCGGACGCCTTCGTCCAGCTGGTCAAGACACTTCCCGACGACCTGACGGTGATCGTGGTCGAGCACGACCTCGACGTCGTGTTCAGCCTGGCGACCGACATCTCCGTACTGCACCACGGCAAGCTCCTGGCCACCGGCACACCGGCCGAGGTGTCGGCCGACCCTGCCGTCCAGGAGGCGTATCTGTCCTGGTCGGCGACCGACGACGACCTGAAGGAGATCCCGTGAGCCCGCTGCTGGAAGTGCGCGGTCTGCGCGCCGGATACGACGGGAGCGTGGTGCTGCAGGGCGTCGACGTGACCATCGACGAAGGCACCGTGCTCGCGGTGCTCGGCAGGAACGGGGTCGGCAAGTCGACCCTGGTCATGTCGGTGATCGGGCTCGTACGGGCGTACTCGGGCAGTGTCGTGTTCGCCGGGCGGGAGCTGACCCGCGAGCGGACCGACAGGATCGCCTCGACCGGCATCGCGCTGGTGCCCCAGGGACGGCGGGTGTTCAGCCCGCTGACGGTCGAGGAGAACCTGCGCATCGCCGTACGCCGCAACCGGCCGGGACCCTGGACGCTGGATCGGCTCTACGAACTGCTGCCGCGGCTGCGGGAGCGGCGGGGCAACCGCGGCGACCAGCTCTCCGGCGGCGAGCAGCAGATGCTCGCGATCGGCCGGGCGCTGCTGACCAACCCGCGCCTGCTGTTGCTCGACGAGCCGTCGGACGGGCTCTCCCCGATGGTGGTGCGGCAGGTCGCCGACGTCGTCCGCGCGTTGCGCGAGGACGGCATCACCGTCCTGCTCGTCGAACAGAACGTGCGATTGGCACTCGAACTCGCCGACAACGTCGCGGTGATGGTCAAGGGCGAGATCGCCTGGCACACCGACCCCGCCGGCTTCCACGGCGACCGCGAACGCGTCCGCGCGCTGATGAGCGTGGCCGGTCCACAGTAGAGGGGAAGAACGTTGACCACGAAGGACTATGGGTGGGACGAAGAGCGCCGGCTCTTCGTCCATCCGCAGAGCACACCGTACGTGAGCGGACCGCGGCCCCTGCCGCAGAGCCTGGATTACCTGGAGGACCGCGAGTACACCTCCAACATGACCGTCGAGGCCCGCTGGCCCACGGTCGTCAGGCTGACCCACACCTGGCAGAACGTCGTCGACATGGGCGGCCGACGCTACATGTTCCACTACTACCGACAGGCTCTCAACGTCTACGACATCACCGACCCGACGGCCCGTGAACTGGTTCTCGAAAAGCGGTACGGCCCCGAGGAGGGCGAGTTCGGGGCGGCGGCCATCGCCTACAACAAGCAGCGGGACGCCTGGATTCTAGTGCAGTGCTTCGAGGTGCCGCGCACCTACGGGCCCGACTCCAACAAGTACGCCGACCCCGCCGTGCTGCCTCGGCTGATGGCGGCGCCCGGATTCCGCGGCTTTCGGGTCTACGAGCTGACCGGCCCGACCGACTGGAAGCTGCTCGCCGAGGTGCCGACCGGCCCGGTCGACCCGGCCACCGGGATCCACCAGGGTTCCGGCGGGGTGGACACGCCCGCCTACGACGGCGGCCGTTACATGTTCATCGCCGCCGCCCCCGACGACACGTTCGTCAACCAGGAGTTCGCCACCTACCCGTACACGCCCGCGCAGCTCGTGTACGACATGGAGGATCCGGCGCACCCGAAGCTCCTGTCCACCTGGTGGGTGCCCGGCCAGCGGGCGGGTGAGACCGACGCCTACGAGTCGTGGAGCAGACACGGCAACCGGACCTCGTGGATCGGCGCGCGGGTGCCCATGTCGGTGCCGGTGCCCCTGGAGCAGGGCGGCCGGTACGGCTACGCGGTCATGGGTGGCCTCGGGCTGTACGTGCTCGACCTCGCGGACCCGCGCCGCCCACTGGTCAGCGGCCATCTCGACCTGCCGCACAGCTGGGCCGGCATCGAAGGCGACGTGGTGGACACGAGCCGGGTGACCAGCCACGGCGTCGTGTTCGTCAACGGCGGCCCGATGAACGAGGACGGGTACGAGCCGTACAAGGACATCTATGTGATCGACGTCAAAGACCCGGCGAATCCGCACATCGTGGCGACGTTCCCCCGGCCGGTTCCGCCTGCCGGAGCGCCCTACCAGGACTTCGTGTTCCGGCGGGGCAAGTTCGGTCCCAAACGCTTCGGCTCCAACGCCCACCCCGGGACGGCCGACCCCAACCTCACGCTGTACTCCTTCGGCAACGCGGGTGTTCAGATGTTCGACCTCACCGACGTCCGCCGACCGGCCCTGGCCGGGTACTTCGTGCCGAAGATGACCGACGAGCTGGGCGACCCGCGCTCCTATCTCGTGCCGACCGAGAGCATCTTCGTGGAGTGGGACCGCCGCCTGGTCTGGGCCTTCACGAACTCCGGCATGTACCTGCTGACCAGCCCGCTGCTGGGCGAGCCGAGGATCGCCCGATGACGGCCGATCTCATCCTGGTCGACGGCGACATCACCACCAGCGCGGGCGGGCGGCGGGTGAGCGGCCTCGCCGTGCGCGCCGGGCGGGTGCTCGCGGCCGGGAGCACCGACGAGATCCGCCGGTACGCCGACTCCGGCACCCGGGTCGTGGACCTGGGAGGCCGCTGCGTGATCCCCGGCCTGGTCGACAACCACATCCACTTCGTGCGGGCCGGGCTCACCTGGAACTCGGAGCTGCGCTGGGAACGCTGCCCCAGCCTCGCCGCCGGTCTGCGGACCATCGCCGAGACGGCCGGTACCCGGACGCCGGACGAGTGGGTGCTGGTGATCGGCGGCTGGCACGAACGCCAGTTCCCGGAGGGACGCGGACCGGATCTCGCCGAACTGGACGAGGTCGCGCCGGATCGCCCCGTCTTCGTGCAGATGATGTACGACTGGGCCCAGGTCAACACCGCGGGAATGCGCGCCACCGGTCTCACCGCCGAGACCGCCCGCGCGGCCGGAGCGCACCTGTTCGAGTGGGACGGCCACGGCCGGCCGACCGGCCGGGTACTGGGCATGGAGGGCTGCAAATGGCTCTACGCCCGGCTGCCCAAGGAGACACTGGAAGCCCAGATCGCCTCGACCGCCCGGCTCTCCCGCGACCTCAACCGTTTCGCGGTGACCGCGCTGATCGACGGCGGCGGCGTGAACACCGGTCCGGACGTCTACGAGGCCGTGTACGAGGTGGACCGGCGCGGCGACCTGACCGTACGGACGTTCCTGACCGTGCACGCGTCGGCGCGTGGGCGCGAGGCCGAGGAGATCGCCGGATACCTGCGCTACGGTCGCCCCCGGCACGGCAGCGGAACGCTCCGGCTGCTCGGCTTCGGCGAGGTCGTGCTCTACGGCCTGCACGACCGGGTGCACACCCGGGTCGACGTGACCGACGCCGACCGGACCGAACTGATCCGCGTCTTCACCGACCTGGCGGCCGGTGGCTGGCCGGTACAGATGCACGCGCACCGGCCCGAGGTGATCGAGACCGTCATCGCGGCCTGCGAGGAGGTGAACGCCCGCCATCCGCTCGCGCCGCTGCGATGGGGCATCGTGCACGGCGAGATGATCAATTCGGCGCAGGTGGGACGCATCCGCGCACTCGGACTCGGCGTCCTCACCCAGAGCCTGCTGCGTTTCCTCGGCGACCAGATGGTGGGCGCGTTCGGCGCCGAACGGGTACGCGACGCGCCACCGCTGCGCGCCCTGCTCGACGCCGGGGTTCCGGTCAGCGCCGGCACCGACGCGATGCGCGGCGCCTCCTACGACCCGTTCACCTCGCTGCACTTCTACCTGACCGGCCGCACCATCGGTGGCGACCGGATCGTCGCCGACGAGAACCTGCTCGACCGCGACGAGGCACTGCGTCTCTACACGCGCGGCAGCGCCTGGAACTGCTTCGCCGAGCACGAGATCGGCGCGCTGGAACCGGGCTTCCGCGCCGACCTCGCGGTGCTCTCCGACGACTACTTCACCGTCGACGTGAACAAGATCCTTACGTTGGAGTCGGAGCTGACCCTGCTCGGCGGCCGGCCCGTGTACGCGAGCGGCGAACTGGCCGCAGTCCTGGAGGAGGGCCGATGAGCCGACTGCTGATCCGCGGTGGCCGCGTGGTGACCATGGACCCGGCGCTGGGCGACGTCGACGGCGACGTCCTCGTGGTCGACGGGCGGATCGCCGAGATCGGTCCCGATTTGTCCGCCGCGGACGCGGAGATCCTCGACGCGACCGGCACCGTCGTGCTTCCCGGCTTCGTCGACACCCACCGCCACACCTACCAGTCGCTGGTCCGCGGCCTGCTGCCGAGCTGCACGCTCGGGGAGTTCATGGGGACCATCTTCAACAGCGTGGCCCCGGCCTACACCCCCGAGCTGATGCGGCTGGGCAACTACGTCGGTGCCCTCGACGCGCTCGACGCCGGCATCACGACCATGGTCGACTGGTCGCCGAGCGAGACCCCGGACCACGCGGACGGAGCGATCGAGGGCCTTCGGCAGGCCGGCATCCGGGCGATGTACGCACACGGCATGCCGGCCGGCGGCCAGTGGTGGTACCGCAGCGAGCTCAACCACCCGGCCGACGCCCGCCGGATCAGGGCCGAGCACTTCCCCTCCGACGACGGCCTGCTCACGATGGCGCTCGCACTCCGCCAGCCCGGCAACGTCGTCGACGAGGTCGCCGTGAACGACTGGAAACTCTCGCGTGAACTCGGCGTCCGCGTCTCGGTGCACACCGCGATGCGCTCAGGCGGCGCGACCGGCCATCCGATCCGCTCCCTGCACCGGCTCGGCCTGCTCGGCGAGAACACCACGTTCATCCACTGCACGACCAGCGCCGACGACGAGATCGCGATGATCGCCGACTCCGGGGGCACAGTCTCGATCGCGCCGTACGTCGAACTGGTGATGGGCCACGGCCTGCCGCGGATCACCGCGATGCTCGCGCACGGTGTGGCCCCCACGCTCAGCATCGACACCGTCACCACCTCGCCCGGCGACATGTTCACCCAGCTGCGGATGGCACTCGCCCTCGGCCGCGCCGAGGCGTTGCCCGAGAACCCGGAGGATCCTTTCACCCCGACGCTCACCCACCGCGACGTCCTGCGGCTGGCCACCCTCGACGGTGCCCGGGCCTGCGGCCTGGGCGACCGAACCGGCACCCTCACCCCGGGCAAGGCGGCTGACGTCCTCCTCGTCCGAGCCGACTCGATCCGTACCCTCCCCCTGCGGGACCCGGCGGCCACCGTGGTCTCCTCGGCAGACCGGGCCGACGTCGACACGGTGCTCGTCGCCGGTGTGATCCGCAAGCGCGGCGGCGTCCTGGTCGGCGTCGACCTGCCCCGCCTCCGCGCCGAGGCGATCGCCGCCCACGAGGACATCCTGACCCGAGCCGGACTCAAGACGGAGGATCGCGCCGCGGGAGAGTAGTCGCGGCCCTGACCCGAGCCGGACTCAAAACGGAAGCTCGAGCCGTGGGGCGTGGCCGCGCCTCTGCCCCGCGACGACGTCTCACGGCGGCACGCCCGGCATGTCCCGGGCGTGCCGCCGTGAGGATCACTGGTGGGTGAACTGGGCGAGGGCGGGCAGCGCCCTGTCGGCGAAGTCGAACAACGCCTGGTTCTCCCAGCCGTTGCCCGAGGACGGGTCGGCCGGGTCCCAGCCGTTCCCGGTCACCGCGGTCCAGGTGGGCTCCCAGTACACCGCGCCGAGCCCGCGCCCGCCCGGCACGGCCTGCACGATGCTCATCACGTCGCGCAGCATCGCCGACTGGCCCGCCGACGAGGCCGGGTATCCGGGGTACGGGGTCGCCGCGGTGATGATGTTGGCGAGGCCGTCGTCGTTGCCCGTGGTGAAGGGGTAGGCGGTCTCGGCGAGCAGGACGGGCCTGCCGTACCGGGACGCGATGTCGTTGATGTTCGCCTGGAAGGCGCCGAGCGTGCCGTGCCAGTAGGGGTAGTAGGAGACGCCGATCACGTCGTAGTTCACGCCGTGCGCCGCGGCGCTGTCGAACCACCAGCGAAACAGCCCGTTGTCACCGCCCTCGGCCAGATGCAGCACCACCCGGGTCGAGGACGAGACGGCCTTGACCGCGCTGTAGCCCGAGTTGAGCAGCTGGGCGAGGTTGCCGAAGTTGGAGCTGCGACCGTCCTCCCAGAGCATGCCGTCGTTGATCTCGTTTCCGACCTGGACCATGTCCGCGGTGGTGCCCTGCGCCTTCAGCGCGTTCAGCACGTCGTAGGTGTGGTTGTAGACAGCCGTCTTGAGCTGCGCGAACGTGTATCCGTTCCACGCGGCCGGCTTGTACTGCTTGCCCGGGTCGGCCCAGGTGTCGGAGTAGTGGAAGTCGACGAGCAGGCGCATCCCCCTCGCCTTGACCCGCTGTGCCATGGCCAGCACCCGCGCCTTGTTGTTGTAGCCGTCGGCCGGGTTCACCCACACCTTCAGCCGGACGTAGTTGGCTCCGGCCGCCGCCAGGATCGCGAGGGCGTCACCCCGCGCGCCCCCGGCGTCGTGGTACCTGCCCCCGTACGCCTCCGACTTGGGCAGGCTCGAGGTGTCGGCGCCCTTCACCGCCAGCGTCGCCGACCCCGCCGCGAAGGTGACGTCGTCGAAGTTGGCCCAGCCGCCCGCCGCCGCCGCGGAGCCGAGGGAGATCGTGCACTGGCCGCCCGTCACGTTCTGGGTGACGACGATCTGGATCCACTCCGAGGAGCTGACCGGCGCGTGGGTCCGCCTCTCGGCGGAGCCGCAGTTCCGCAGCGCGATCCAGCTCTGGCTCATCGCCCCCGACCTCACCCAGACGCGGAGCGTGTAGGCGCCCGAGGCCAGGCCGGTCAGCGTCTGGTTGGTCTCGACGGTGTACGCGGCGGTGGACCAGTGCGACAGGCGGTAGGAGCCCGTGCGACCGCCGGCCTCGGTGAAGTCGGCGGAGGCGTTGCCCGCGGTGCTCCACGAGACCGGCGCGGCGACGCCGCCTCCGGTCTCGAAGCCGCCGTTGGCGACCGTGGGGGCGGCTCGGGCCGGTAACGGCACCAGGACGGCGGCGGCACACACCAGCAGTGCCATCAGGATCTTCTTCAAGGGTCCTCACTTGGTCAGGAGTGATGTGGACGATCCCCGAGACCCCGGGTGCCGCGCTCAGGTGGCGGGCGCGACCCCGGGGACGATCACGCGTCTCCGGCCGGCTCGACGACCGTGACGCCGCCGGCGGGCACGGTCGCCGACCCGGTGTACGCGGCGCCGTCGAGCATCCCGGTCCCGCTCACCTCCGGGACGGTGACCGGCTCCTCGCCGTGGTTGATGAGGAAGAGGTGGCGGCCCCGGCGTACGAGCTCCAGGGTGTCGGGCAGGCCGCGCGGGCGGGACACGCCCGCCTGGTCGAGGACCGCGCGAAGGAGAGCGCGCAGATCCCGCTCGGTGCCCGTTCCCGTGTCGCCCGCCGGGCCGCCGAGGTCACCGGGGTCACCGGAGTCACGGCGACCTTCGGGAACGCCGGGGGCGTGGCCGGGGGCGCGGAACCCTTCGGGAACGCCGGGGGCGCGGTCGGGGGACGGGTCGAGGGCGGTGGCGACGTACCAGGCGGTGCCCGCGCCCAGCTCGTGGCGGGTCACCGCGGGGTGGCCCGCGTCCGGCCCGCCGGTGAAGGCGTGCACGGCGCGCGCCCCGGCGAGGCGGATCCGCTCGGACCAGATCCGGCCGGTCAGGCCGTCGTCGCCGACGGGCACCGTGCCGTTCTCCGGCAGCGGGTGGAACTCCTCCACCGCCAGGCCGAGCACGTCGCGCAGCGCGCCGGGAGGGGCGCCGGGGTGGACGGCGTCGTTCTCGTCGACGATTCCGGAGAAGTAGGAGACGACCAGGTGCCCGCCCGCCTCCACGTAGCGGCGCAGGTTCTTGCCGGCCGCCTCCGTGAGCAGGTAGGAGCTGGGGACGACGACCATCCGGTACGCCGAGAGGTCGGCACCCGGGTGGGCGAAGTCGACGGTGACGTGCTCGCGCCAGAGCGCCTCGTAGTAGGCCTCCATCCGCTCGCGAAAGCGCAGGTCGACCGAGGGGCGCCACTCCAGCTCCAGCGCCCAGAACGACTCCCAGTCCCATACGAGCGCGACCTCGGCCTCGACGCGGGAGCCGCGCAGGCCGGCCAGCCCGCGCAGGTCGGCGCCGAGGGCGACCACGTCGCGCCAGAGGCCGGAGTCCGTCCCGGCGTGCGGCAGCATCGCCGAGTGGAACTTCTCCGCGCCGTGCCGGGAGGCGCGCCACTGGAAGAACAGCACCGAGTCCGATCCCCGGGCGACGTGGGCGAGGCTGTTGCGCCGCATCTCCCCCGGCCGCTTGGCGAGGTTGCGCGGCTGCCAGTTGACGGCGCCGGTCGAGTGCTCCATGAGCATCCACGGGCGCCCACCCGCCACCGAGCGGGTGAGGTCGGCGGCCATGGCCAGTTCGATGTGGTTCTCGGCCCGCCCGGCGTCGAGGTAGTGGTCGTTGGAGACGACGTCCACCTCGCCCGCCCAGCGCCAGTAGTCCATCGGCTCACAGTTGGCGATCATGAAGTTGGTGGTGACCGGCTGGTCGCCGAAGCGACGGATGGCGTCGCGTTCGCGGCGGAAGTTGGCGATGTGCGCGTCGACGGAGAAGCGCGCGTAGTCGAGTTGCAGGGCCGTCAGCTGGCCGGGCGGTGCGAGCCTCGGCGGCTCCACCTCCTCGAACGAGCCGTAGGTCAGCCCCCAGAACGTGGTCCCCCAGGCGGCGTTGAGCGCCGCCACGTCGCCGTGCCGCTCGCGCAGCCAGTCGCGGAACGCCTCGGCGGAGGTCTCGCAGTAGCAGCGGGCGTTGGCCCAGCCGTACTCGTTGTGGACGTGCCACATCGCGACCGCCGGGTGCCCGGCGTAGCGCTCGGCGAGCCGCTCGGCGATCCGCTCGGAGGCGACGGCGTACTCGGGGGAACTCGGGCAGAAGCTGTGCCGGGAGCCTCCGGCGACGACGCGGCCCTCACGGTCGACCAGGCGGGCGCCGGGGTATGCCGTCCTGAACCAGGTGGGCGGGGACGAGGTCGGCGTCGCGAGGTCGATCATGATGTCCCAGGAGTGCAGCAGGTCGACGATCCTGTCCAGCCTGCCGAAGTCGTAGCCCCCCTCGGCGGGCTCCAGCATGCTCCAGTTGAACACCCCGAGGCTGACCAGGTTCACCCCGGCCTCGCGCATCAGCCGGACGTCCTCGCGCCAGACCTCCTCCGGCCACTGCTCGGGGTTGTAGTCCCCGCCGTACGCGATGCCCTCCGGCAGGGCTGGATATCCGGGCAACGACTCCCCCTCGAACGGTTTCTGTGAACGTGCACAGTAATGTACGACCGATGCCCCCGGAAGGCCAGCGCCGAGATCCCCGGCACATCAGCGGGTTAACAAGAACGTAACGGGCATTGACAGCACCTCCCGGCTAATTTCAGTCTGTGAACGTTCCCAGAGAGGTGCCGGCGGCCTCCTCTCGGCCTCTCTCGCCGACTTCGCCGGCGGCCCACCTCGTGGCCTCCCAGCGGCCGACGCCTCTGTCATAGACCCGTCATAACCCGTCACGAACCTGACATGAACCCCCACACGGACCCCCACGCCCCCCACGGAGGAACACATGCAGATGAACCGGCTCGTAGCGGTGGCGACCGCGCTCCTCGCCGCCGCCCTGGCCGCCGGGTGCTCGGGCACCCCCCAGGAGGCGGCCGCCCCGGACGCGCGGAGTTCGGCCCCCGCCGGGCCGGTGAAACTCACCTACTGGACCTGGGTCCCCAACATGGACAAGATCGTGACGGTCTGGAACCAGGCCAACCCCAACATCCAGGTCACCGTCAGCAAGCAGGCCGGCGGCGACGACGCGGCCGCCAAGTTCCTCACCGCCGCCAAGGCGGGAAACCCTCCCGACCTCGTCCAGGCCGAGTACCAGATGCTGCCCTCCTTCGTCGCCGCCGACGCGGTGGCCGACCTCTCCGGCGAGGCCGGCGCGGCGAAGGGCGAGTTCGGCGAGGGCGTCTGGGGCCTGGTCACGCTCGGCACCGACGCCGTCTACGCGCTCCCCCAGGACAGCGGCCCGATGATGCTCTACTACCGCCAGGACCTGTTCGACAAGTACGGCATCGAGGTGCCGAAGACCTGGGACGAGTACGCCGAGGCCGCCCGCACCGTGCGGAAGAAGGACCCCAAGGTCTTCCTGGGGACCTTCTCCAGCAAGGACCCCGGCTCCTTCGTCGGCCTCGCCCAGCAGGCGGGCGCCCAGTGGTGGTCGATCAGCGGCGAGTCCTGGAAGGTCGCCGTCGACGACGAGGCCACCAGGAAGGTCGCCGACTACTGGGGCGGCCTCGTCTCCGAGGGCGTCATCGACGACCAGCCGTACTTCACCCCCGAGTGGAACAAGGCGCTGAACGACGGCAGGCTGCTCACCTGGCCCTCGGCGGTCTGGGCCCCGGGCGTGCTGTCCGGCAACGCCCCCAAGGCGAAGGGCAAATGGGCGATCGCCCCGCTGCCGCAGTGGAACGCCGGTGAGAACGCGAGCGGCTTCTGGGGCGGCTCCTCCACCGCGGTCTCCGCCAAGTCCCCCCACCTGGCCGCCGCCGCGAAGTTCGCGACCTGGCTCAACACCGACCCCGAGGCGCTCGGTCTGCTCGTCTCCGAGGGCGCGCTCTACCCCGCGGCCACCAAGGGCGGCACCATGCTCGGTGAGGCCCCCGAATACTTCTCCAACCAGCCCGACTTCTGGCAGCGGACCGCCACGATCGCGAGCGGCGCCCGCGGCTTCACCTTCGGCCCGAACGTCAACGTGACCTACAACGCCTTCAAGGACGCCTTCGACAAGGCCCTGCAGGACAGGTCGGCGTTCTCAGACGCCCTCGTGAAGATGCAGGACGCGACGGTCGCGGACATGCAGAAGTCCGGATTCCAGCTCGCCCGATGACACGACGCCCCGGCGGCGGCGTTCGCACCGCGAGCGCCGTCCCCTACCTCCTCCTCGCACCGGCCATGGCGCTGTTCACACTCTTCATGGCCCTCCCCATCGCCTACACGGCCTACCTCAGCCTGCGGCGCACGAAGGTCTCGGGACTGGGCCTGGGCAAGGGCTCCCGCCGCGAGGTCTTCGCCGGCCTCGACAACTACGCGGCGACACTCGCCGACGGCGAGCTGTGGGCCGGCTGGCTCCGCGTCCTGGGCTACGGCCTGCTGGTGCTCGTCGTCATGCTCGGGCTCGCCCTGCTGTTCGCGCTGCTGCTGGACTCGGCGCACGTGCGGCTCGCCCGCTTCTCCAGGATCTCCCTCTTCCTGCCGTACGCGGTGCCGGGCGTGGCCGCGACCCTGCTGTGGGGCTTCCTCTACCTGCCCAGCCTCAGCCCGATCCGCCAGGTGCTCGACATCGACCTGCTCGGCTCGGGCACGGTGGTGCTGTCCATGGCGAACGTGGCGGTCTGGGGCGGCGTCGGCTTCAACACGCTGGTCCTCTACACCGCGCTGCGCGCCGTGCCCAGGACCTACTACGAGGCCGCCAGGATCGACGGGGCGAGCGAGATCCAAATAGCACTGCGGGTCAAGGTCCCGATCCTGCTGCCCGCGATCATCCTGACCACGGTCTTCTCCATCATCGCCACGATCCAGGTTTTCACCGAGCCGACCACCCTGCGGCCGCTCACCAACACGATCAGCTCGACCTGGAGCCCGCTCATGAAGGTCTACCGCGACGCCTTCGTCACCGGCGACCTCTACTCGGCCGCCGCCACCTCGATCGTCATCGCGGCGATCTCCCTCGTCCTGTCGTTCGGTTTCCTGCGCGTCGTCCGCGACCGCGCCTTCGGGGAGGGCTGATGGCCACCACAACCCCCACCGGGGCGGGCCGCCGACGCCGCCCTGCCGGGATCGCACCGACCGCGATCCTGCTGCTGGGCGCGCTCTACTGCCTGCTGCCGGTCAGCTGGGTGCTGGTGGCGGCCGGCAAGTCGAAGGCGGAGCTGTTCTCCACCTCGACCTTCGCCCCCGGCACCGGCCTGCTGTCCAACCTCGCCGACCTCGCCGCCTACCGCGACGGCGTGTTCTGGCTGTGGATGCTCAACACGCTGCTGTACGCGGGCGGCGGCGCCCTGCTGTCCACGGCCGTCTCCGCCGTCTCCGGCTACACCCTGGCCAAATATCGCTTCCCCGGCCGCAACCTGATCTTCAACCTGCTGCTCGGCGGCGTCCTGGTACCCGCCGTGGTGCTCGCCATCCCGCAGTATCTGCTGTTCTCCCGGATCGGGCTCGCCGACACCTACTGGTCGGTCCTGCTCCCGCAGATCCTGAGCCCGTACGGCATCTATCTCGCCCGCGTCTACGCCACCGCCGCCGTCCCCGACGCGCTGCTGGAGGCCGGGCGCATCGACGGCGCCGGGCACCGGCTGCTGCTGGGCCGGATAGCCCTGCCCCTCATGTTGCCCGGCATGGTGACCATCTTCCTGTTCCAGTTCGTCGCCATCTGGAACAACTTCCTGCTGCCGTTCATCATGCTGGGCGACGACCAGAGGTTCCCGCTCACCGTCGGGCTCTACACCCTGCTCGCCGCGGGGGCCAACCAGCCCTCGCTCTACAACCTGATCCTCACCGGCACACTGCTCTCGATCATCCCGTTGATCGCGCTCTTCCTCACGATGCAGCGCTACTGGAGGACCGACCTGGCCGGCGGGGCCGTGAAAAGCTGAGGCCCGGCCGATCGGCCGCCGGGCGAGGGGAAAATGGGGAGCATGGCGAAGCGTCCGACCATTCACGACGTCGCGGCGGTGGCGGGGGTGTCCCGGGGAACGGTGTCCCGGGTCCTCAACGACGACCGGTACGTCAGCCCCGCCGCGCACGCCGCCGTCAAGCGGGCCATCGCCGAGACGGGCTACGTGCTCAACCGGGCCGCCCGCAGCCTGGTCACCCAGCGGACCGGCTCGGTGGTGATGGTCCTGTCGGAGCCGCAGGAGAGGCTGTTCGAGGACCCCACCTTCAGCGTGCTGCTGCGCACCGCCACCCGGCGGCTCGCCGAGCGGGACGTGTCGCTCGTGATGATGATCGCCGGGAACGACGGCGACCGCGACCGGGTGATCCGCTACCTGCGCGGCGGCCACGCCGACGGGGTCTTCCTGGTCTCCACCCACGCCGGTGACAAGCTGGTGGACGCGCTGCTGGACATCCCGGTGGCCGCCGTCGCCCAGGGGGCGGTCATCGGCAGGGAGAACGTGATCCCGTACGCCGCCGCCGACGACCGCGAGGGCGCCCGGCAGATGACGCGCTACCTGGTGGAGCGCGGCCACCGGCGGATCGCCACCATCACCGGCCCGCTCGACACCCCCGGCGGCGCGCTGCGACTGGAGGGCTTCGCCGACATCCTCGGCAGGAAGGCCGGCAGGAGGCTCATCGAGCACGGCGACTACACCCAGCTGGGCGGGGAGAGCGCGATGGCCAGACTGTTGGAGCGCTCCCCCGACATCGACGCGGTGTTCGTCGCCTCCGACCTGATGGCCGCGGGCGCGCTCTCGGCCCTGCGCGCCGCGGGGCGGAGGGTGCCCGAGGACGTCGCGGTGGGCGGCTTCGACGACTCGGCGGTGGCGCTCACCACCCACCCGCCGCTCACCACCGTCCGCCAGCCCCTGGAACGGGTCGCGGAGGAGACCGTCCGCCTGCTGCTCGCCCTCATCGACGGCGCCGAACACCTGGAGCCGGTCATACTGCCCACGACCCTCGTCGTGCGCGAGTCCGCCTGACCGATCGGCCACCATCCGCGGGTCCGCGACCGATCGGCCACCGGAGGCGGGGTCGCATGACCGGCGGGCCCGGCCGACCTGATCGTCAGGTCGGCCGGGCGAACGGCGGAGTCGAACGGGGTCGAGCGGAATCAACGACGGGGTCAACGACCGGGCGAGGACCCGTTCACGGTGAGAACCTGCTCGGTCTCGATCGCCGGGAAAGTGCCGGTGTCGATGATCCCGTGCTCGTGGAAGGCGGCCTCCAGCAGCGCGTGAGCCTTGGGCTCCAGCTTCCACAGGGCGCGGTACTCACGGGCGGTGACCAGGGAAACCCCGGTCTCGTGGGCGATGTCGGACGCGCGGGGCACGAACTTCCGCTCGATCTGCTTGTCCCAGTATTCCCGCGCGGCACGCATCAGGGCCGCGCGCTGCGCCGTGTCGACGACCGGCGGCGGACCGTCCAGCACCTGGACCTCGTCGTCGTCATCCTCGTCCCCGAACCGCGACGAGGAGGGACCCGCGGCCACCGCGGGACGCGCCGGCTCCGGCTCCCACGGCACCGGCGGCGTCAGGTCGATCAGCGCGGAGGTGTTGTAGAGGGCGCCGATCTGGGAGAGCAGGGCCTCCTGGCGCACCGAGTCGACGGCCAGGCCGGTGTGCTCCACCGCCCGGTCCATGGCACGGTCCAGCTTGGTGAGGGCCGAGCGCATCTTCCGGTCGGACGCCCCGGACTCGCGGAGCGCGCGGGCGCGCTTGGCCGCCAGCGCGACCCTGGTCAGCCTGCGGTGGGCGTCGACCTCACTCGCCGTACGGTCGCTGACCTCGGCCAGCCCGATGCGGACGAGTGCCCGCTCGGGGGTGAGCCGCCAGTTGATGCGCGAGCGCCCACTGATCCGGTGGCGTTCGATCGCCATGCCGCGCTCCCACAGCCACGCCGCCACCAGGGGAGCGGCGAGCCGGAAGATGGCCTCGGCCGTGCTGCGGGCGTCCATGCTGGACAGCACTGCGGTCAGGCCGGTGAGCGCCCACACGGCGATGCCGTCGATGCCCGCTGAGAAGTTCTCCCGCATGTTGCGGCGGGCACGGACCGCGCTGGTGATGACCGCAACCTCGATGAAGGCGAAGAGCAGCAGCCTCAGCGGGCCGTCGAAGCCGAGCACGTCACCGGAGAAGCGCCACATGCCCTGGGCGGAGACGCCCGTCGCGATGCTGGCGGCGACGATGGTGAGGATGTCCTCCACCGGACGGGGCGCGACATGGGAGTGGAAGAAGCGGACCGCTATCCGCTGGACGGCGCGAAGCGCGAAGTAGGCCACGACCAGCAGGACGAGGGCGAACACGCCGATGATGACCGTCAGGATCGGTTGGTCCGATGCGAAGGCGGTGATTTGATCGATGGGGGGCATCAGTCACTGTCCGTCAGTCTCGAATGTCCGACAGGATATTCAGCGATCATTCCAGAATGTTCGGTGGCTTGCTCGCGAAACGGGCGCTCACGAGCGTGACAGAAGTGAACACAGTTGCGCCGACAGCCAGTAAAGACAGCGGCTCCCGTCCGATCGGCCGCCCCTTCATGGTCGGCCGGGCGATCGAGCAACGGCCTCGTAGCCTCCCGCCTGCCGATATCCGCCCGGCCGGGCGGTCGCGTACCGGCCCCGCACGGGGGGTGAGTTCGCATGATCACCGAAGACCGAGTCCGTACCCCGGGGGTCGTTGGTCAGACGTCCGACCGGCGTCGTAGCGTCGAGGCATGGACGCCAGCGACAAAACGGTCACTTCCCACGCTCCTGGGCCGTCGCCCACCGGCGGCCGCCCGCCCGAGACGCCGCAGACGACGGGGACCGGTCGCGAGTGCGGGTCGCTCGACACCGACCGTGACCACCTCCCCGAACTGCTTGAGGCCACCCGCGCCTACGCCGCACGCCTCCTCGCCGGGCTCGGCGACCGGGCGGCGGCGCGGACACCGGTCAGGCCCGTGCCCGCGTCGCTGCCCGAGGCGGGGATCGGCCTACGAGGGGCGTTGGAGGAGTTCGCGCGGCGGTGGGAGCCCGGCTTCGCGGCCGGTGCGGGCCCCCGCTACCTGGGTTTCGTCACGGGCGGCGTGACGCCCGCCGCGCTCGCGGGCGACTGGCTGACCGGCACCCTCGACCAGAATCCCACCTCGGGCCTGGACTCCCTCGCCCCCGACCTGGAGCGGGAGACGGTCGCGTGGCTACGCGATCTCTTCGGCCTGCCTCCCGAGCACGAGGGGGCGTTCGTCAGCGGCGCGACCCTGTCCAACCTCACCGGCCTCGCGATCGCGAGGGAGTGGCTGGGCGAGCGGCGCGGCGTCTCGGTGGCCGAGGAGGGCGTCGCGGCGCTCGGGCCGGTGACCGTGCTGTCGGGAAGCCCGCACTCCAGCACCGTCAAGTCGCTGTCCATGCTCGGCCTGGGACGGTCGGCGCTCCGGCGGGTCGGCCTCCTGCCCGGCCGGGAGGCGGTGGACGTGGCCCGGCTCGCCGAGGAACTCGACCGGCTGGACGGCGCTCCGGCGATCGTGGTCGCCAACTCCGGCACGGTGAACACCGTCGACTTCGACGACCTGCGCGCCATCGCGGCCCTGCGCGAACACCACCCGTTCTGGCTGCACGTGGACGCCGCGTTCGGGGCGTTCGCCGCGCTCTCGCCCGAGCACGCCCACCTCGTCGCGGGCCTCGATGAGGCCGACTCGGTCTGCGTGGACCTGCACAAGTGGCTGAACGTGCCCTACGACAGCGCGGTCCAGTTCACCCGCCGCCGCGACCTGCAACTCCGCGTCTTCCAGAACTCCGCCGCCTATCTCACCCCGGTGGGCGACGTCCCCGACCTCGTACACCTCACGCCGGAGAACTCCCGGCGCCTGCGTGCGCTGGCCGCCTGGTTCACCCTCGCCGCGTACGGGCGCGAGGGGCACGCGGAGATCGTCCGGCACGACATCGCCCTCGCCGCCGCACTCGGCGAGCGGATCGCCGCGATGCCCGCCTACCGGCTGCTCGCCCCCGTACGGCTCAACGTGGTCTGCTTCACCCTCGCCTCCTCCCCCACCCCTGCGAGGATCGCCGAGGTGGCCGAGGCGATCACCGACTCCGGCGAGGCGTTCCTCACGCCGACCGTCCACGAGGGGGTGCCCGCGCTGCGCGCCGCGTTCAGCAACTGGCGCACCACCGAATCCGACGTCGACCGAATCGCGAAGCTCCTCCAGGAGGTCGTGAACCAAGCGTGAGCTCGATCGGCCTCGGGGCAGTGACGAACGGTTCTGATTCGTCCAGTCCGCGGGGCGTCCGCCTTCTGCCGTGATCCCGTTCTCGTACTCCATCGGAAGTGGGATCACGGCGAAAAGGCGCTCATCCGGCGCTTTCTCTATCGGAGCAGCCCGAGGACCGTGTGGAGGGCCTCGTCGACCTCTTCGATCTCGGCGGGGTCCAGGCGACCGGCGAAGTCGCCCAGACGGTGCAGGGTGACAGCCATGGTCTGCTCGACCATGACCCGGCTCTGCTTGCCGAGCAGTTCGACTTCGGGACGGAAGGGTGCGGGGGGTGCACTGGCCGAGGTCGGTGCGATGAGGACGGTGGAGAGGTGGGAGAGGAAATCCGACTGGAGGATCACGGCGAAGCGCTCGCCTCGCTGTTCATGGGCCATCGCGTCACGAGGAGCGCGCAGCCGGTACACGTCACCACGCACGCAGGTGCTCCGTGTCCCTCATGATCGCTTCGGCTTCGGCCCTGTCGGCGGGATCTTTGGCCAGCCTCTCGGCCGCGATCCGAGCCTCCTCCATCCGATGGAGTCGTTGGGCGACGACAAGAGCTTCACGAACCGCTTCGGTCACGGAACGGCCATCAGCGGTCAGCTCGCTCAAAGCCTTCTCCGCTCTGGCATCAAGGTCGACAGACAGCATGGCCATATCTTCACTGTACGATGCGGCGCCTCGCAGGTCTTCGACCAAATTCTGTGAGCGTATGGATACTAAGAGTGATCGAATGTATGCCTCGCCTGCCGAGCGGCGAGAGGCGTCCGGACGGCAGGTTCCCGGTCATGTCATCTCACCGCGTCCTCGCAGGATCGCGACGCCGTCGCCGTCGAGTTCGTCGCAGTACGTCATGCGCCCGGTCATCGCCATCGTGAGTGCCAGGGTGGTGCCGGAAACGAGCGGACCGGAGCCGGTCGCGAAGGGGCCGTCGTCGGCGACGAGCCGCAGACCGGCGATCCGTCCCTTGGCGACGACGACGAAGTCGGTGCCCTGGTAGTACTCGGCCAGCCGGGTGATGGTCCCGATCGGGTAGTCACGGCGAATGCCCAGTGGCCGCCGGATGTCCTCCGCGTGCAGGATCGTCTCACCCAGCATCGCCACGACCGGGACGGGCGGCTTGGTCGTGCTCGCGACGACACGACGAAACCTGTCGTGTGTCTCGGTCGCGGTCGCACCCAACTGTTCGGCGAGCCGCATGGCGTTCTGCCTGTTGAAGTCGAACCGGCAGCGGATCACGCCCGCCATCCACCGCGACGGAGTGAGGGTCGCCGCCGAGGTGAGGTGCGCCAGCACCTCACGCACGGTCAGTCCGGAGCACAGCGACGGTGTCGCCCACTGCTCGTCGGTCAGATCCGCCAGGTCTGCCGCGAGGGCCGCTCGCTCGGCGTGGACCAGTGGCCAGATGCCGGAGGGGCGGCGAAGACGGCGAAGGCGCGGCCTCGGTTCCGGAGCGGTCATGTCGGACGATGTCCTGTCGTGGGTCATGGCAGTCCTCGCGGCGGTCGGTAAGAACGGTTACGCGTAGGACTTTCACCACGGGGCGAAATCGTCGCCGGCGAGCGGTTTTTCCACGGGTGATCTCGTACGGGAACGGCCGGACGGGCAATGGTACGCGGCCTCCGGTCTCGTCCGGCGGAGCTCTCGGCAGCGTGCCCGCCCTCTGGCGCCACGCCGGCTTGGGCGGGAGCGGGAGGCCGGAGACCTCGGATTCACGGGTTGAGGTCTCCGGCCGTCGAGGGTCTGTTCGCGCTACTCGGCAACAGGGGTGGATCTTGTGTGTGCCTGGGCCGAGATCACGTGCGTGCCGATCGTCAGGCTCCGGGGCATGGATTGTTTCGGGTGTTCTCACCGAGGTTGTCCAGACGTTCGCCCCACTTCTCGCGGCCTTTCGGGGTTTTCAGGCTGTTGATCTCGTCCCGGACCTTCTTGCCCGCGTAGGCACCCCCGAGCGCTCCGGCCACAGGTTGTCCAACGGCGGTGCCGAGGAGCGTGACTTTCACCGCGACCGTTGAACCGGCGACCGTGGCCACGGCGTCGATGGCGTCGTGAGCCAGGGAGTTCTTCTTTTTCTTTCCCATATCACCCCTCCTACCGGACCTCTACCGGTCGGTTGAACATATCTGAAAGGTAAGACATGGAATGGTTTATGACGACTACAGGTAATATGGTTGTGACTTCCCCGCCAGAGCGCTATAGATTGACACGAATCGTGTAATTTCCTGACAAGGTGTGATCGCGAGGAATTATCCGCGACAGCCACGCTCGAAACAGCTGAGGGTGGTGTCATGGATCCGATCATCGGCATTTTCCGGCCCATCTCGCTTTTTCCTGCGTACTCGATCATCCAGCCGTCGACGCGACAACCAATCCCGATAATCCGTCGATCCCCTCTCGCGTATGAAGCAGAAATGCCGAGGTGAGTCAGTCGTTCGAGTGCCGTTGAAGGCGGGTGTGTCGCGCCAGGGTCGCGTCGATGATCTGGGTGCCACTGGGCGGAGTGTCGGCGGTGTCCCACCAGCGGATGGCGCTGATCTCCCCGTTGGGAGTGAAGGCGTGGTGGAGGACGGGAACGTGGGCGGTGTAGATCGCGGCGTACTCGTCGCGTGGTGGGCCGACGAGCCGGAAACGTGCGTACCCGGCGAGGGTGAGGGTGGGCAGCTGCAGACCGCTCTCCTCATGGAGTTCCCGTACGGCGGCCTGGAGAGGTGTCTCGCCGGGGTCGATCCTGCCGCCGGGTAGTTCCCACTCCCCGCGGAAGCGGTCGAAGACCAGTAGCAGGTGCCGGCCGCACCAGACCGCGACCAAGGCCGCGGGCATCGGCGCGTCGTCCGGCGCGCCGGCGACCCGTGCGGCCGGCAGGAACGCCGTCAGCGCGTTCCCTTTCGCGTCCTGGGCCAAGGCTTGATGCATGCACCCATGATGAACACCCACGGGCAAGAACTCCCTGCCCGACACCTCGACGCGTCCAAGGCGTGCCCGGCGGTGGCGTCCACGCCTGCAGCCCGACTCTGGAATGTGCGGCTTTCGCCCCGACAGGACACGGCCGAATCCCGCGCCGCCAGAACAGACCGAACACCGCCCGCCCAAGCCCGGCCGGCGGAACCGGCCGACGGACGCTCCCCGGCGTGACCGGGTTTCCGGCATGGGGGGAAATCCCTACTTGGAGTCGAGACTGCCCAGGGCGCTCTCCACCGGCGCCGGCCAGGTGGAGTCCTTGAGGCCGAGGGCGTCGCGAAGGTAGGCCCACGTGAGCCGCTGGATCAGGGCGACCCGCTCGGGGCTCTCGTCCGTCGTCTCCTTGGCTTCGTAACCGGCGACACCGCCGAGCGAGTGCTCCGCCCCGGCCAGGGTGAGCAGGCTCTTGCCGCCCGGACTCAGGTGGTAGGCGTCGGTGAACCAGTCCGGCCCCCGGACCGACAGCGGGGAGTCGTCCCGGTCGCCCGCGACGACCAGTGTCGGAGTGGTCATGTCCGCGAAACTCGGGCTCATGAAGGGGAAGTGCTCGGCCGCGAACGGGGAAAGGTCGGCTCCGCCGGTACCCGTCACGGCCAGCAGTACGCCCGCCTTGATCCGCGGGTCGGACATGTCCTCTCCGGGTACACCGTCGGCGTCGAGGACGCGCGCTCCTAGCAGCGTGCTCGCCGTCTGGGCGCCCCAGGAGTGACCGGCCACGGCGACGCGTGTGCCGTCGAGGCGTCCGGCGAGGCCGGGGACGGACGACTCCAGGAGGTCGAGCCGGTCGAGGGCGAGCTTCAGGTCGTCGACCCGGATCCTCCAGATCAACGGTGTGCGCGGGTCGTCGGGCGGGAGGTTCAGCGTCCGCGAGTCGAGGTGGGTGGGCTGGACGACGACGAAGCCGTGGGAGGCCCAGAAGCCTGCCAGCGGATCATAGCCGGTCGCCGACTGGCCGAAACCGTGGGAGAAGACGATGACGGGCAGTTCGCGGCCGGTCGTGGGGGCGGAGATCCGTACCCGCAGATCCTCTCCTCGATCCGGGGCCGGCAGCGTGACGGGGTGCACCGAGACGACCGGCGTGGGCTCTGGCAGTGCGTGCATGGTTGTTCCTTCTCGACGTGGTGACGTGGTGACGGCCGCGACGTGTCAGCGGCCGTGGTTCGGCGATGACCGTGACTTGGCATCGGCCTGCCGGGCTGACATCCTGGAAATACGGAACCCGGTTCCGATTTGAATATACGGAACACGGTTCCGCTTTGCAAGAGGAGCAACGGAGGTAACGATGACCGGCACGAGTGGCGAACCGGGGGCCCCACGCAAACGGGCCGATGCCCGGCGCAACGAGAAGACCCTGCTGGAAGCCGCCGCCGCGATGTTCGTCTCCTCCGGCGTCGACGTGCCCGTGCGGGACATCGCCGCCAAGGCCGGCGTCGGCGTCGGCACGATCTACCGCCACTTCCCGACGCGGGCCGACCTCATCGTCGCGGTCTACCGCCACCAGGTGGAGGCGTGCGCCGAGGCCGGTCCCGCACTGCTGGCGAAGAGCGGCACACCGCACGCCGCGCTCGCGAGCTGGATCAACCTCTTCGTCGACTTCCTGGTCACCAAGCACGGCCTGGCCGAGGCGTTGCGGTCCAACGACGCCGCCTTCCAGACGCTGCACGCCTACTTCCTCGACCGCCTCGTCCCCGTCTGCGCCGACCTGCTTGACGCCGCCGCCACGGCGGGCGAGATCGTCCCCGACATGGACGCCCTCGTTCTGATGCACGGCATCGGCAATCTCTGCATCGGCGCCGACAACCCCCGCTACGACGCGCGCCTCATGGTCGGGCTCGTCATCGCGGGACTACGGCTCCGCTGAGCCCGCTTTCCGCGGGGATCCACCATGGGTGATCTTCCAAGCACAAAGGCCCCCCCCTCCCGCGGTCGGCCGCCGGTCGCAACGGTGCCGATTTTTCGTTCCCCTCGACGGAAAGGATCATCAATGGTTGAATATTCAACATAGATCAAGCCGCTCTCGCAGTCCTCTGTAGCGGCGGACACCGTGGGTGCGGCACTTCGCGCACCCTTGCAGACAAGGGGAAAACCATGTCTACAACCAAGGTCAAGATCGCACTGGGCGTCGTGAGCGCCGCCTCGCTCTGCGCCATGCTCGGCGCCGTCGCCCCCGCCTCCGCCGACACGCCGCCTGGCGTCACCTTCTGGTCCGGCGCCTTCACCGGCCAGTCCGTGAACTACCCGAACCCGAGCAGCGACTGCACGACGCTGCCGTTCACGGTGCACTCCGAGTTCAACAACAGCGACAAGTCGATCCTGATCTACAACACGACGAACTGCACAGGTCAGGCACTCACCTTCCCCGCCAACGACATCCACAGCTTCATCCGCTTCGACGGCCAGAGCTTCCGCACGGTCGGCTGACGCGTTTCTCACGAAGACCGATCACTCCGTACCGGCTGATGTGAGCATCACGGAAAGCGCTTTTCGCGCGCCATCGGCCCGGATGGCTCTCCCCCGAGTTCGCGATGGACGACCTTCAGGCCCCGGTTGAGGACGCCGAGCCCCGGCCCTTCCCCCCTCGAACCACCACAGCCGTAGGGCCGCGGCTTGGCAGATCTGGCCGTCACGCTCCTGTCGGTGTGCTTCTACCGTGCTGCCATGGACGCTCCAGACCTGCTCATCCGCAACGCCACCCTGCGCGGCCGTCCCGGCAGGTGGTCGCTGGCCGCCACGGGCGGGCTCATCAGCCACGTCGCCCAGGACGATCCCGACCTGCCCCCGGCGACCGGCGTGACCCTCGACGCGGACGGCGCCCTGGTCACCGAGCCGTTCGTGGACGCACACCTGCACCTGTGCAAGGCCCACACCCTCGACCGGGCCGGGTCCGCCGCGCTCTCGGAGTACACCGCGGGCGCGATGGGGGCCGCGATGGGCGCCATCGAGACGGCCGCCGCCGTCAAGACCGGCCAGACCGTGCGATCCGTCCTCGAACGCGCGAGGCCGGTGCTCCTGGAGTCCGTACGACACGGCGTCCGGGCGGTGCAGGCCTTCGCCGACATCGATCCGAAGGCGGGACTCACCGGCCTGGAGGCGCTGCTGGCGCTGCGCGAGGAGTTTCGCGGCGTGGTCGACGTGCGGGTGGTGGCGTTCCCGCAGGACGGCCTGCTCCGCGAACCCGGAACCGAGGAACTCGTCGTCGAGGCCGTACGGCTCGGCGCCGACGTGGTGGGCGGCATCCCCTGGATCGAGTGGACCGATGCCGACGCCGCCGAGCACGTGCGGCGCATGGTCGACCTCGCCCAGCGGCACGGCCTGCGTGTCGCCATGCTCGTCGACGACGCGGGGGATCCGGGGCTGCGCACGACCGAGATGCTGGCGCGGGAACTGCTGGCGCGGGACATGGCCGGACGCGGCAGCGCCCAGCACGCCAGGGCGATGGCGCTCTACCCCGAGCCGTACCTGCGCCGCCTGGCCGGGCTGTGCCGCGCCGCGGGGCTCGGATTCGTGAGCGATCCGCATACCGGGCCGCTCCACCTGCCGGTCTTCCGGCTCGCCGACGCCGGTGTCCCGGTCGCCCTCGGCCAGGACGACATCGAGGACGCCTACTACCCGTTCGGGCGGCACAACCTCCTGGAGGTGGCCTTCCTCGCCGCCCACCTGCTCGACGCGCGCACCGACGACGCCCTGGAGCGGTTGTACGACATGGTGACCGTCGACGCCGCGCGGGTCGTCGGCCTGCCCGTCCACCGTCTGGAGGTCGGCGCCCCCGCCGATCTCGTCGTCCTCGAAGGACGAACCCTCCGCGAGGTCCTCACCAGGCACGCGCCACCCCGCCACGTCGTCGTCGCGGGCCGGGTCGTCGCCTCCTCCACCCTGCACACCTCTTTCGGATCCGGTGTTCCCCGCTGACAGCGTTCCTTCGTATCCGGCGTTTCCTCAGACCTGGCGTTCCCCACGGCGGACGCTCCTTCGAACCCTGCCTGCCCCGGACGCTCTTTCGGACTCGGCATTTCCCCTGGTGGATGCCCTCTCGAAGCCGACGGTCTTCGATGACGGATACGGGAAACCGGTGCCCGAGCGCCATGGCGGTCCGGCCGACGGGGGGTTCTCCCACGAGAACAGGAGCTCGGGCGAGGACGATCTACCGAACCCTGGCGGTTCCGCCGCGAATGACACCCTGCCGGGACGCGAGCCTTCCGCCGAGACCGATAGCCGAGCGTCACCGATCCCCCCGTATCGGTTCCTTTCCGCTACCGCCAGGTAATCCGGCCGCCCCAAGCCTTTGGGATCCGCTAGCAGACTCCCTCTACCTCAACCACTTACCGTGAAGACAGGTTACGCATCGTGTCGGCGTCGCCATCGACGCGGCGCGGCGCTCCGCCGGCCCGGGCACCGCCCCGGGCTCGACCGATTCGACATCGATTCGATGTGGAGTGATCTGCCATGACCATGATCAGAAATGCCCTGGCGGCCGGAGCCATGACGGCCTCCGCCCTCGTCGCCCCCGTGGCGATGCCGACCCCGTCCGCCGTCGCGGACACCGTGGCCGTGACCACCCCGACCACCGCCACCTCCGCCCTGAAGCCCTGCCGCGAGCACAAGAACCCCGAAAGGTGCCGCGCCCGGCGCGAGCACCGGTACGAGTACGGACGTAACTACCGGCACAAGCACCGACATGAGAACAGACGCGGGCACAAGCAGGACTACGGACGTAAGTACGGAGGAAGCGAACACGGACGCGAGCGTGTCGGCATCGGCGAGGGCGTCGGTATCGGCGGCGGCATCAGCGACAGCATCGGCGGTAGCGGCACCGGCCGTGGGATCAACAACTGACAGACGACCTGCGGACGCCTGACGACGGCCGGCCGGCCCGGCAGCGACCGAACAACAGAGCCGGCCACCGGCGGTCAGGAGACCGAAGAAGCGTCACCGTGACCACGAGCCGCACGCTCACCTTCCCGTGAGCCAACCTCCTGTCGGCCCCGCGTTCCGCATGTGCCACCCCCGAACCAGCACGATTACCCAGCCAACCTGATCGAATATGGCATTTGACCAGCAACGATGCGACACATGCGGAAAATGGGGCCAACCGGGGCTAGTGTGCGGCCTCGTGGGCGTCGACGAGCTTCTTGGGAGCCGTCAGGCACCACGCCTCGGTGACCAGCTCGAACAGCTCGTCCGCGTCGATCTTCGCGAGGTGGACCACGACCCAGCCGAACTGGCCCGCGGTGAACTGGATCTCGAACACCTCCGGCCGCTCCGCCACCAGCGCGAGCTGCTCGGCGATCGTCGACTTGAGCCCCACGGTCTCCGTCTTCTCCCACAGGTAGCCGAAGCCCTTGCCCCGCACCTTCAGCGAGACCCACTCACCGCCGTCGCCCTGCTCGGTCTCCGGCAGCCGCTTCACCATCTCCAGGAATTCATCCACGCTCACACCCATGGCCCACGGTCTACCAGAGCACACCGACATTTCTCCCCTGCCGTCCCCGGCGGCCGTCAGCCCGTGACACTCGGTTCGCCGTTCTCGATGTGTCCCATCAGGCGTCGGGCGAAGCCGGTGTCCCCGGCGACGGTGATCCACAGGTCGTACCACCCGGTCGCGGCCCGCCACGGCACCCGCGCGGTGCCCTGGGACGCGACCCGCAGCGTCCGCGCCGTCCCCCCGTAGGCGAGGGGCAGGATCGTCACGTCGGCGGGTCTGTTACCGGTGTTGACGACGGTGATCTCGATCGTCCGGGTGGCCGCGTCGATCACGCTGGACATCTCCACCCTGTCGTCGGTCCCACCCCGAAACTCCCTGCGGAAACCGTTCGGGCCGGTGAGAACGAGGGCGTACGTGGGACAGGGGAAGTAGACCACCTCGCGGACCTGGCCCAGCACGTCGAAGTGCATGGGCCGGACGAGCTCCCCCATGTAGCCGTACAGCGCCAGGTGCGCGCTCTCCGTACCGGTGTTGCTCATCGTGATCTCGACGGCGCGACCGCCGGTGCGTGCCGAGGCGTCGGGCCGGTACGGCAGCGCGCGGGCGGCCCTGACGCCCGGTTCCGCGCACGGCATGCGCTGCTCGGCGGGGGCGTCGGGATACCAGCGGCCGGCCGCGACACCCTGGACGACCTGAGCGTCCCGGCCGGCCGCGACACCCTGGACGACCTGAGCGTCCCGACCGGTCGAGATGTCCTGGACGACCTGAGCGTCCCGGTCGGCCGAGATATCCTGATCGGTCAGAGCACCCTGGGCGGACGCGGCACCCTCCGGGACATTGATTTCCGGCGTCATGGGCGTGGGCCATGCCTCCGGACGGGCGAAGTCGAAGGCGGAGGTGAGGTCTCCGGCGACGGTCCGCCGCCAGGCACCGATATCGGGGGCCTCGATGCCGAGCCAGGTCTCCAGGAACCGGACCGTCGAGCTGTGGTCGAACGTCTGCGAACAGACATGGCCGCCCACGCTCCACGGCGATACGACGATCATCGGGACGCGCATGCCCAGCCCGATGGGCCGCCCTCCGACGAACTCCCCCGGGGTTCCATCCGGCGGGACGGGCGGGGGAACGTGGTCGAAGAAACCGTCGTTCTCGTCATAGGTGACGAAGACCGCGGTACTCGCCCACACCTCCGGGCTCGATGCCAGCGCGTCGAGAATCCGGTAGACGACCTTCCCGCTCTCCACCGCCGAGGAGCCCTCGGGGTGTTCGGAGTCGGCGAGCGAGGTCACGACGTACGAGACCGCCGGAAGGCGTCCCGCCGCCACGTCGGCGGCGAACCAGTCCCCCAGCCCGCCCGTCCGGGTGCGCCGCAACGCCCGGTCGTAGAGCGCCCGGTCGGCCGGATCCAGGCGTGCCACCTTCTCCTCAAGCTCGGCGAGCATCCGCGCGGGATCCTCGGACGCGCGCACCTTCTCGTAGAACGAGTGCATGCTGCTCTGCCCGAGTTTCGCCATGACCGCCTTGAACGTGGCGAAGAACTCAAAGTTGTTGCACTGGTAGTTGTCCCACTCCTGGTAAACCTGCCAGGAGTGCCCGGCTTCGGTCAGCAGTTCGGGCACCGTGGTCCAGGTGTAGCCCGGGTGCCCGTCCTCCTCACAGGCGCCGTTGTCGACGGCCCGCTGCTCGGTGCCCGGCTCGTCACCCGTGTGGCCGGAGACGTGGTAGTTGCGGTTCGGCGTCGTGGAACTCAGCAC
Source organism: Streptosporangium sp. NPDC000095 (assembly GCF_042899335.1). NCBI lineage: Bacteria > Bacillati > Actinomycetota > Actinomycetes > Streptosporangiales > Streptosporangiaceae > Streptosporangium > Streptosporangium sp. NPDC000095. The sequence goes on along the minus strand of NZ_JBIAZS010000012.1, from coordinate 218,526 downwards.
CGAGCAGTGGTAGGCGTCGCAGATCGTGAACGCGTCCGCCAGCTCGTAGTGGAACGGAAGATCCCCGCGGTCGTAGTACGCCATGGTGGACGGCCCCTTGTTGGGCACCCAGGCGTCGTTCCAGCCCATCGCCCAGGCGTTCTGCGTACCGAGCCAGGTGTGGTCGTGGGTGTCGAGCAGCATCGGGTCGGCTCCCGCGCGCTCGGCCGCCTCCCGTAGGGAGAAGGGCAGGATCCCGTCCTGCTCGAAGATCGGGCGGAGCGCCCGGGTGGACACCGCGTTGCGGTCCCCGTAGCCGCGTACCCCGCGCATCCGGCCGAAGTAGTGGTCGAACGACCGGTTCTCCTGCATGACGAAGACGACGTGCTTGAGGTCGGAGAGCCCTCCGGGAGGGGCGGGCCGCGCCAGCAGGCGCACGAGAGAGGGGGGAAGTGCGGACGGTGCCGACATTGACGCATCCCTTTAACGGCATTTCAGGCAAGCCTCAACCTAACCCACCTTCGGGATGCGACCGGTGCGGCGGCGGGAACGCGGTGTGAACGGAGAGGGCGACCGTCGGAACGACAGCATGAGATCAACGGTCCGGCTGCTGTAGCCGCTGGATCTGGAGACGCAGCTCTCGTTCGCGGTTCAGGTGCCGCTGTTCACGGCGTATCTCCGACTCCTCGGCGGCCTGCTCGTCCCAGCGCGTCCGAATCGCCCGGATATGGCGCAGAGTGACGCGAGACAGCCACATGACGCCGATCGCGATCGCCATGAGCATGGTCACGTGACCGGCGAGGAGCAGCACGAAACCGGCGAAGAAACACATCCAGTACGCGGCCTTGACGGCGATTTCTATGGCGTCGATGTGCTTTTCGAACAGCGTCATCCGTTACTCCGATGGTGTTTGATGGAGTAGTCGTTCAAGTCTGAGAGGAATGACCGAAATATCATTTCCGTCCGCGCGGGCGGCCTCGGCCCCATCGGCGAAAGCGCGATGCCGACCGGGTACGGGACTTGCCGACTTAGACGATCAATACCTACTCTGGTATGCGACTTTTTCCTTCATCACGGGGTCACGAAAAGGGCGGGGGTGGCGTGGCCGAGCGGATGGTGCCCAGTCCTCGATACGAACGGCTGAGACAACTGCTCATCGAGGCCGAAGACAGGGCTCACGAGGTGCGGCAGACATATCAGCGCGCCTCCTCGGCGATGCGGTCGGGACAGGTGTGGACGGGGCCGACGGCCACCACCTGGACCAACGAACTGGAAGAGCGGCGCCGATCCCTCGGGCGGCTCGCCCAGCGCGTGGTGGACGCGGTCGAGGAGGAACTGCGCCGCTCTCCCCCGCTGGTGACCGAGGCCGAGGCGGATGCCATGCGCCGGGAGATGGCCGGACGCATGTGACCGTCACGACCATGAGCCGGACGTACGTGACCGTCACGACCACGAGGGGGAACGTTCCATGGCACCGACCGCCGAGTTCTGCGGCATCGACCCCGACCAGATGGGGCAGCTCGCCACCTCCCTGCGCGGCGAGGCCGACTGGCTGACCACGTTCACCAGGGAGTTCGAGCAAAAACTCGGCCGGTACGGGATCAGCACCCCCGCGCTGCGGGAGATCGCCGACATCGCCGACTGGGCCGGGAGGCAGGTCTCCATGCTCCACGGCCGGATCGACCTGATCAAAACCCTGGGCAACGGCGCCCCTGAGCTGGGCGGCGCGGGTGGCACGGGTGGCGCAGCCTCGATGACGGCGGGCGGCCAAGGGCTCATCCGGCTCCCCGACGAGCTGAAGGACTTCGAGCTCGCCCAAGGGCTGGCCAGGATGTACGGCGAGGACATCCTCGTGAACTTCCACGGCGAGTCGCAGGCCAAGCTCATCCACGAGCACATCGACGACGTTGCCAAACTCGCAGAAAACCCCCAGGCCGCCGCCGCCTTCTTCGCCCTGCTCTCCCCCAAGGTCCGCGACGCGCTGCCCAACGTCATCGCGGCTACCGGCAGTAAGACCGCTAAACAAGATCTGGCCGCCTTCAGTAAGGCCCTCGGCGCGGCCCTGAACGCCCCCGCCCTCGTCCCTGCGTTCGCCAAGGTCAGAAACGACCTGGTCAAACCGGTCGATGGCAATATCGTCGCGTGGAACCGGCTCGCGCTGCTCAAGGGCGCGAACGCCCCTTCGTCCATCCGGAGCGCGGCGGCCCGCGCACTGGTCCTGGACGAGTTCGCGAAGAGGCCCGCGCAGGAGTGGCGTGCCGGGTCTCTGGGAGGCAAGAAATACGACCTGCCTGACGACCTGGTCGCCATGGGCTTGGAGGTTCTCGACGGAGGCGGCGCAGCGGTGCGGGACGCCTTCTCCAAGATGGGCGGGACCGACGTCAAGCTCACCCAGGTCGACAAGATGAAGCTGTTCCTCAACTACGCCAAGGGCGTGGGCACCGGCGATGAGGTGGCCGACGCCTTCGGCCGGGCAATGGAAGCGGGCACCGAGGCCAAGACCGAGAAGGCCGGCCAGCACAGCCCGGAGGCCGCCGCCTTCGCCTTCGACGCCATCCGTGCAGCGGCCTCCTTCGGCGCAGACCTTCCGAGACCGGCGATGGACTCCATGAACGTGATAGCAAAGTCGTATATCCATGAATTGGCCTCGGGCGCTCGTTTCGATAAAGCCATGGACCGAACCTCCGGGATGGGCGTCCCAGCAAACTGGACCTCCCTTCCCAACGTGACCCCATCCTTCTATCTCAGCCCCGGCGACACCTACCGATTCATGAAGACCTTTGTAGGAGAAAAGCACCTGACCGACGATTTCGACACGACCGCCGGCAGATTTCGATACGACATGCTGACGGCTGCCGCTCAGCTTGATGCACGGACAGAGGATGGCCACTTCCAAAAAATTGCAAAGATGTTCGGCGACCTCGCCGCTCTAGAATTTAAGGCCACGCTGGACGTACGCGGTGAGATAGATGCCACCTATGATCTGGTCCGCGACATCGCCAAGAACACCGTCTCTCTCGGAATCGACAGCGTTCCATTGGCGGGCCCACTCGCACATTATGCTGTTGAGACGGGATGGGAACTGACCAAGGCGTACGTTGTCAGTGTTCTGCTCGACGAACAGGTGGAAAGTCTCGGCACACAAGTCGAGGAAGCCACTGGGGCGCGGTCAGACTTTGTCTTGCGCCAAAAATACGACATAGCATATCTCCTTCACCAAGCCGGTTATCCGGCGAGCGAACCTCCTGCCGAGCTCATTAGCAAGAGCACCGGTAACCTCAAGACCTACGACGAATTTCTTTCAGAGGCAAAGCTGGAAGCCAAGGGAGGCAGTAAAGAGTGGGAAAAAGCACTGCGAGATAAACTAGTGCCTTACGAACGTTGGATGGATAGCAATGGTGATCTTGATGACAAAATTGAGGACGCAACGCGATTCCAAACAAGCGAGCATGCCAAGGAGCAGATAAGGATCTGGAAGTAAGAAAATATTCCCTATCGCGACAGGCAAGCGGTCATCGCGTGTAGCCGCCAAGTAGGAGAGTCAGGAGCAACATATACAGTAACCCTGAGCTCTGAATCCCCCTTCGTGCCGTAAATGAATCTTCCATCCTCTGCGTCCGTCTGACTGAAATCAAAATCAAGTTTGTATCCGAGCACCTGCACAAGCGTGTTCTCCATCAACCCTTGAGCCAAATCAAGATGGCCGTCCACATCAGAACCTTTACGCTCGTAGTCTGCCGTGGCTCGAAGCACCCTTTTGAATTTTTCCTTATCACAAGGGATGTCCTTGTCAGGACGTTGCAGGATACGAAGTTTCTTGCTTGGACTCTTGAAGACGTCGTCGGCTTCCAGTCGCTGCATGTCCTTCTGCAACTCCGCTGCCGCGCCCTTCAGAGAAGGATCGGAAGCACACCCTGAGGCCACTATCACCAGCGCCAGACCGACGGCGAGTAACCGAGTGGAGCGCATTTAGGACCTCCGGGAGTGGTGGGCGCCGGGACGTATCAATCTTTACCCACCTGGACCACGTTCGCCACACCCTTTCCATACTCGTTCGTTGGTCAAGGGAAGATGCCAGGTCACGCCGACCACTGTCGTCAGCCAGGGTAGGGGCATGTACTCGCGGGTTGAAGCCGCGATCCCCTCGGCCGGCGACTCGCTCATCGTCATGGTTTCGCCTTTCAAATTCTTTCCGACTCTCACACCGAGAGACAGAAATAGGGACATCTCATTCACATCCGACCCTATTTGCCTCCGACCAAGAGAGTAGTTTACTTCTTTCTTGTCAGCACTTTCGCGACGAGGATTACTATGCCTAGAATGCCTTATCAGTAGTCGATCGACTACTGGATAGGCAACCCAGGATAGAGCGGACTATGACAGTCGTTGGTTTACCTGGACTGGATTTGATATCACCAGCCGACCATTAAGTCCGTTTTTTCTAAATCGAGAGGAAATGCGATGGAAGGCGTGCCGCCCCTCGACCCTGGATCCCCCCGCGTGCGGTTCGGCGCCGAAATGCGCCGCCTGCGGGAGGCCGCGCAGCTCTCGCAGTCCGCCGTGGCCAGACGCCTTGGCTGCACCCAAACTCAGATCAGCCGCCTGGAGAGCGCCAGCCGAACGCCGTCCAAGTCCGACGCCGAAAGACTGGATCTGCTCTACGGAAAGGCTAACGGCATCTCTTTCACGAGGATACGCGAGCACATCATCGCCCAGCCCGGTGGACCAACCTGGTTCTGGAACTGGGCCGAAGAGATCGAACCCAGAGCTCTCGCCATCCGCTCCTGGGATCCTCTTCTGGTGCCCGGCCTGCTCCAGACGGAAGCTTACGCCCGGCAGATCTTCAATCTGGAGCCTCGAGCTACTCCCGAGGAGGTAGAGGAGCGGGTCGAAGCGCGGACACGGCGGCAGAGGATCCTCGACAGGGGGAATCCTCCACGTATCATCATGCTCTTCGATGCTGACGTGCTACGCCGTAAGGTCGGTGGAGCCGAGGTTATGCGCGAGCAATTCGATCACTTACTGGAGACCGCCAAGCGCCCCTCTGTCTCTGTCCAGATCGTCGACCCAGAATGCCTCCCCGGCCTGGCAGGCGCTTTCATGATCGCCGAACTTCCCGACAGACAACCCATCACCATTCACACGGACTCACCGGCCAAGGGATACATTACGAACGACCACGAACTTGTGACCTCTATCCAAGAAAGATATGAGGCGATACGTCTGTGGGCTTATCCTGAGCGCGTATCCCTCAAGATGATCGAAGAAGCGAGACGCGCATGGACCTGAGCGCTGCCATCTGGCGGAAATCATCACGATCTTCAGGAAACGGTGGCCAGTGTGTTGAGGTGGCCGCCAACCTGCCCGGAGTGATCGCCGTTCGCGACAGCAAGAACCCCCGTGGCCCCAAACTGCTCTTCACCCCCGCCGCATGGGACACCTTCGTCCGCCGTATCAAGAGCGGCGACTTCGACCACTAGCTCTGCCACAGTCGGGGACCACCAGCACGCACCTCTCAAAATGATCGAGGAAGTGAGGCAGGAATGGACCTAAGTGGCGCAGTATGGCGAAAATCATCGCGCTCCTCGGACAACGGCGGCCAGTGCGTTGAGGTGGCCGCCAACCTGCCCGAAGTGATCGCCGTTCGCGACAGCAAGAACCCCAACGGCCCCAAGCTGCTCTTCACCCCGACCCAGTGGAAAACGTTCGTCGGCGGCCTCAAGGCTGGCAAGTTCGACTCTCTGACCTAAGCTTTTACCCCTTCGTCGCGACGGACACCCCTCCCAGCCAAGCCCGGCAACGCGCCCACGTTGCCGGGCTTCACGTCGTGCTTGCCGAGCCCTCGGCACCGGGCTCCGAGACCAGAGCCTCGGCCGGAAAAGAGTTGAGCCGAAGAGACGGAAGCGAGCATGCTCGACTCATGGACCTCGTCGCCTCCCTGCCCGCCTTCGTTGTCGCCGTCGTGCTGATCTCGGCGTCACCTGGTCCCGCGATGGCGCTGATCCTGCGTCGTGCCGCGCTGCACGGTTTCCGGGGGGCGGTGCCGACGGTGCTGGGGCTGGAGGCCGGTCTGTACGCCTGGGCGTTGTTCGCCGCGGCCGGCCTCACCGCCCTGGTGGCCGCTTCCGAGGTGGCCTTCGTCGTTCTCCGTGTGATCGGCGCGGGTTTCCTGCTCTATCTCGGGCTGAAAGCGTGGCGCACCGCGTGGCGGATCGGGAAGGCCGGACCGGTGCAGGAGACGCCAGAGGACACCTCGCCCAGCCTGAGGCAGAGCTGGTGGAGGGCCTTCGGTGAGGGCGCCCTCGTGATGCTCGCCAATCCGAAGATCGCGGCCTTCATGATCGCTTTCTATCCCCAGTTCGTACCGGCCGACCAGCCGCTGTTCTCCACCACCGCACTCCTCGCGCTCCTGCAGGTGGCCGTCGAGATCGTGCTGTACCTCGCCCTGGCCGCGGTGGTGGGACGCGCGGGCGCGTGGTTCCGCAGGCCCGTGATCCGTCGCCGCCTGGAGGCCGTCAGCGGCACCGTTCTCATCGTCCTCGGCCTGCGCGTGGCCGCCGCGACCCGCTGACGCCGACGGCTGTTCCCTCACCGACCGAAACCGGCCGAAACCGGCTGTCCCATCCGCGGCGAATACCCGTTCAAGCAGCCCCGGAGCTTCTGTCCGCCCACCGAACCGGGCCTTTCCCAAGTGCTCACCGGGCTCATCACGTGCGAGACACGGGCGGCGAGGGGCGTACCGAACGGCTAGATCCAGCCTCGCCGGGTGGCCTCCATCGCGACCTGAAAGCGGGTCTGTGCCCCGACGCGGTTCATCAGCTTGGTGACGTGCCGCTGCACGGTGCGCTCGCTCCAGCCCAGGGCCCGGCTGGCGGCCTTGTCGGTCGCTCCCGACGCCAGCAGCGTGAGCAGCCTCGCCTCCTCCTCGGAGAGCACCTCGGAATCGGGTGAGTTCAGCTGGACCGGGACGCTGCGCGTCCACGTCATCTCGAAGAGGGCTACCAGCGCGTCCAGGAGCGGGGAGGGGTGGATCACGTAGGACGCCGCGACCATGTCGTCCACCGGGTGGAGCAGCGGGATGATGGCGAGGCGGTCGTCGGAGACGGCGAGTTTCATCGGCAGGTCCGCGGCGATCCTGGCCTGTTCCCCGTGTCGCATCCCGGCTGTGACGTCGTCCAACCAGCCGGGAAGCGCGAGCGCGGTCCTGTCGTAGATGACCCGATACTTCACCCCCCGCTTCAGCAGGGCGAGTTCCACGTGGTTCGGCTCGGTGTGCGCCTGCGGGGCGGCGTAGGGCGGGCGGTCGAACCCCCGCATCTGGGTCCGGGTGTTCTGCTGCATCTGCACCCAGTGGTGGTTGACCTCGTCGCGCCCCGAGACCATCTCGATCAGGTCGCCCGGATGGGCGAACCGGGTGCCCGCGCGGTACATCTTGACCAGCGTCCCGATGTGCAGGCGGACGTCGCGCAGCCCGGCCTCGCGCTCGCGCAGCACGGCCTCCAGCCCGCTGTCCGGTGAGACGGCGACGTAGCGGACGGGACGTCCCGTGGAACGGGTGGCGAGGCCGAGGTCCACGAGCGACCGCAGCGTCCGTCTCGCGGCTGACACCGGCAGATGACAGTCGTGAACGAGTTCGGAGACCGTCGCCTGCGTCCTGCGCACGAGTGCGTCGTACAGCGCCTCGTCCTGTTGACTCAGCCCGATCGCCTCAAGCATCACACTCTCCTTACCTGCACGGTGAGCATCCGGCGGCGCGAATGCCCGACAGCTTCGCCTGTCGTGTTCACGCCACCTGACGGGAACTCGCCTCTGACTCAGCTTGTCAGGAGATGACCGCTGATGTCAGCGTTCAGGAGCATCACAGCGCGCACCTGAACGAAGGAGCCCCCCATGTCGCTGTCCGCCCTACGATCTCGCGGGCAACGCCTGTCACTCGCCGCACTCCTCGTCCTGGGATCACTCGCCGCGGTCCTGCCGTCGAGCCCGGCCATGGCCGCGAATCCGGCCTCGGCCGAGAAGCCCTCGGCGGGGAGGCCTCCCGCGGAGCAAGACCGGCGAGGAAAGATCGCCCCTGAGCTGATCGACCGGACGAGGGCCTCCGGAGCCCGGGCCGACGACCGCGTCGAGGCCGTCGTCGTGCTCGGCGCAAGCCCCGGCCTCCGGTCGGCGGTCCCCTCGCCGAGCGAGGCGCGAAAGGCCCTGGCCGAGACGGCCGATGCCGTGCAGGCCCCCGTCGTCCGGCTGGTCGAGTCCCAGGGCGACCAGGTGCTCAACACATTCTGGATCAAGAACATGGTCCTCGTGCGGGCCAGGCCCGCCACCCTGGAGGCGCTGGCCGCCCTCGCCCTGGTCGACCGGATCATTCCCAACTTCGCGCTCAAGGCCCCGCCCGAGCCACCCGCCGGGCCGCCGAGCCGCGCCGCGAAGGCCGGGGAGTCGACCTGGGGCATCGAGAAGATCGGTGCCGACCGAGTGCGCGAGGAGCGAGGGCTCACCGGTGACGGCGTGCGCGTGGCGGTCCTCGACACCGGTGTCGACATCGCCCACCCCGACCTCACCGGAAAGCTCGTCACCGACGACGCGTCCGACCCGTCCTACCCGGGTGGCTGGATCGAGTTCGGCCCGGACGGCAGGCCGGTGCCCTCCTCGCCCCACGACAGCAGTTACCACGGCACGCACGTGGCGGGCACGATCGCCGGCGGGAACGCGTCGGGCACGCGGATCGGCGTCGCGCCCGGCGCCGAGCTGATGGCGGGCCTGGTCATCCCCGGCGGCAACGGAACGCTCGCCCAGGTGATCGCCGGCATGCAGTGGGCGATCGCGCCGTACGCGACCGACGGCACTCCCGCGGGGAAGCCCGCCGATGTCGTCAGCATGTCGCTGGGCGCGGAGGGCTACGCCGACGAGATGATCGAACCGGCCAGGAACATCTACCTGGCCGGTGCCTTCCCCTCCTTCGCCATCGGCAACGAATGCCTCGAAGGAGGGTCGGGCAGCCCCGGCAACGTCTACGAGGCCGTGTCCGTCGGCGCCACCGACGCCGGCGACGACGTGCCGGAGTTCTCCTGCGGCGGAGTGGTCCGCAGGACCGACTGGATCGACGCCCCCGCCGAGTGGCCCGAGTCGTACGTCGTCCCCGACATCTCGGCGCCCGGAGTGGACGTGCTCTCGGCCCTGCCGGGCGGCGAGTACGGAATGCTGAGCGGCACCTCGATGGCGACCCCGCACGTCTCCGGCACGGTCGCGCTGATGGTCGAGGCCCGCCGCGACCTCGGCGTCGACGAGACGCTGGACATCCTGGCCGGTACGTCCTTCTTCGACAAGCGCTACGGCGAGCGCCCGAACGCGCGCTTCGGCGCGGGCCGGATCGACGCGTACGCCGCCGTCGCGGAGGCGGCTCTGGCGAGCGGTGTCCGGGGCGTCGTCACCGACGAGAAGACCCGCAAGCCGCTCGCCGGGGTGGCGGTCACCCGGACGGACACCGGCCGGACCGTCGAGACCGACGAGCGAGGGCGGTTCGAGATGCGGCTGGGCGCCGGGTCGTACGACCTGGGGCTGTCCAGGTTCGGCTACCGGCAGGAGCCCTCCCGGGTCCGCGTCACGGCGAACCACTTCTCCGATGTCCAGATCGCGCTGGACCGAACCCGCTGGGGGAGGATCTCGGGGCGGGTGACCTACGGCCCGACCGGTTCGAGGGTGCCGGGCGCGACGGTCACGGTGCTCGACGTACCCGACAGTCTCGTGACGACGACGGACGTCAACGGCAAGTACATGATCGAAGACGTGCCCGAGGGCGACTACCAGGTCGCCGTGGTGGCTCCCGGCGTGTCCAGGTCGGAGCCCGGCAAGGTCACCGTACTCGGGACGAAGACCGCCCGTGCCGACTTCGCCCTCCCTCGGTCCTCCGCCACCGAGCGCGTCTCGTTGACCTCGGACGGCCGTCAGGGCAACGGCGAGGCGTGGTGGCCGAAGATGAGCGCGGACGGCGCGGTGGTGACGTTCGCCAGCCCGGGGTCCAACTTCGTCGCGGACGACACCAACAACGACCTCGACATCTTCGTGACCGACCTGCGTACCCTGGCGGTCGAGCGGGTCTCGGTGGCCTCCGACGGCACGCAGAGCGACGGCTTCTCGCTGAGCCCGACCGTCAGCGCGGACGGGCGTCTCGTCGGGTTCGGCAGCGGGGCCACCAACCTCGTGCCCGGGGACGTCAACGGCCAGACCGACGCCTTCGCGCACGACCGGCAGACGGGGAGGACCGAGCTGATCTCGGTGGCCTCCGACGGCACCCGGAGCGACGGGCTCTCCTCGTCCCCCTCGTTCAGCGCCGACGGACGCTTCGCCGTCTTCAACAGCGACGCCACCAACCTCGTGCCCGGGGACGTCAACGAGAAGACCGACGTCTTCGTCCGCGACCGGACCACCGGCAAGACCGAGGCCGTCTCGGTCGGTGTCGGCGGCGCCGTGGGCGACGGGAACTCGCGTGAGCAGTCCATCAGCGCCGACGGCCGCTTCGTCGCCTTCGAGAGCGGAGCCACCGACCTCGTACCGGGAGACACCAACGGGCACGCCGACGTGTTCGTCCGCGACCGGCAGACCGGCAGACCGAGCTGATCCCCGCGCCGGAGGCGAGGGAGGCGAGCAGCCCGTCGATCAGTGCCGACGGGCGGATGGTGGTCTTCACCGCGAGCGGCGGGCTTGAGGGGTACCAGATCTACGTCCACGACCGGCAGACCGGCACGAGGAGGCTCGCGTCGGCGGCGTCCGACGGGAGCATGGCCAACGACTGGTCCTTCGCGCCGTCACTGAGCGCCGACGGGCAGACCGTGGCGTTCTACACCTACGCCACCAACCTCGCCGACGGTGACACCAACGGGCGGACGGACGTGTACGTGCGCGACTTCAAGGCGGGCACCACCACGCGGGTCTCCGGCGCTCCCAAGGACGTCGAGGGTGACGGCTCGTCCGGCATACCGTCGATCAGCGGGGACGGGCGGTACGTCGCCTTCGAGAGCACCTCCGCCAACCTCGTCGGTGACGACACCAACCGGAAGTCCGACATCTTCGTCCACGACCGGACCCCGGGCCCCGAGCCCCGCTTCGCCCTGACCGATCTCGACGTCAGCCCGTCCACCGTCCGTCCGGGCCTCCCGGTGCGGATCACCGCGCAGGTGAAGAACGTGGGCGAGAAGACGGGCGGGTACGACGCCGTCCTGCGGATCAACGGCGAGGTCGAACAGCGGCAGGCCGTCCAGGTCCGCGCCGACAAGGCGGTGCGGCTCTCGTTCGACGCGCGCCGGAGCGACGCGGGTACGTACACCGTGGAGCTGGGCCCGCTCACCGGCCGGTTCGTGGTGACGGGCTGAGGGACCGCTGGGGCACCGAGGGGCCGCTGATGAGCGACTGAAGGACCTCTGAGGGGCTTATTCGCCCGAGCATTGCCGGACACACCCCGGACGAGCCGGACATGCCGGACGATGGCCGGACATCATGACACGCCCCCGACCGGCCGCGGCGCACCAGGCCCGCGGCCGGTCGGGGGTTTGGTGCGCCGCGGCCGGTCCCGCCGGATCGCCCCGGCCACGCCGGAGGGGAGGTCCGGGATGAGGTTCAGGACCTTCTGCCGCGCCGCTGGGCGATCCACAACAGCGTCATCGGGACGAGCGCGCCCACGGCCGCGCCGGTGAGCAGGCCCAGGACGGTGCTCAGGTCTCCGTCCAGCTCGCCGAACCGGAGCAGGGCCGCCACCGCCAGCGCGAGCACGACGAGGAGTCCGGCGACGAAGGCGTAGAACCTGGGGCTGAGGAAGATGCCCCGGTCGGGAGCCCCGGGAGGAGCGGTCAGTTCCGCGGCGGGTCCCAGGCTGGCGGCCCGGGGGCGCTTGAAGTATCCGAGGCCCACCCAGGTGCCGCACGGTTCCCAGCCGTCCGGGGCGAGCCGGTCGAGCACGCTCCGGCGGCGACCGCCCGCGACCAGTTCCCTGCGGTACTCCCACTGCTGCGGGTGCTCGGGGTCGCGGGCACAGACGAACAGGCCCCTCGCGTCGACCCTGTCGACCTCCCAGCCCTGCGCGCCGTACTCGTTGAGCATCGTGACGTCGTGGAACAGGTCGGCGGTCCAGCTCCAGGTGCGTGCGTCCACGGCGGGCTCGGCGGGCGGGGCGGAGGTGCCGGTCAGCTCCCCGGCGAGCTCGGCCGCCAGCCCGAACTCCTCCTCGGGGTCGCCGCCGCTCTCGGCGAGGTAACCGGCGAGCTCGGCGACCATGGCGCCGACCCGGTCGGCCGGCATACCCGCCTCGGCGAGGAGTACGGCGAGGTCGTCGAAGTAGGCGCGGGCCGTCTCGTCGATGCCGATACCGGGGCCAGGGCCGATGCCGGAGTCAGGTCTGGCGTCAGGGGCGGCGTCAGGGCCGATGCCGCTGTCGGGGCCGGGGGCGGAACCAGGAGCGGGGCCGGAGCCGGGGGCAGGGCTGGACCCGGGGGCGGGGCCGGAATCGGAGGCGGGGTTCATCGGAGCTCCCCTTCACGTTCTCGTTCCTGCTTCTGATCGTGGTCCCGGGCGTCCTGGCTGTCCTGGGCGTCGCGTTCGCGTTCGCGCGAGGTCGTGGGGACGGGCGCCACGACACCGCCCCTGACCAGCGCGGCGCGCACCGACTCGTCGAAGCTCAGCCAGAGCCCGCCCTGCTCGGCGAGTGTCTGCCTGCCCTGGTCGGTGAGCTGGTAGTAGCGGCGGCCGGGCCCGCGCTCGGTCACCCGGAACTCCGCGGTGACCAGCCCCGCCTCCTCCAGCCGGTTGAGCACCGGGTAGAGGGTGCCGCCCTTGATCTGGCCGAGGCCCGACTCGGCGAGGTCCTTGACGATCTCGTAGCCGTAGTTCTCGCCGCCCGTCAGGCCCGCGAGGACCAGCAGGTCGAGCACGCCCTTGAGCCAGCTCGCGCGTCGGTCGCTCGTCATGGTGGTGATCCTACTTAGACGGCGCTCCCAACTGGCCTCACCTGGTTCCTGCCGGGTTCACGACGGGCTCTCCGGCCGGTTCACGCCGTGGGTTCGGGGACAGCAGCAGGCCGCGAAGGTCGATCAGGGCGTGCAGCAGGATCGGCAGGAGCAGGCTGCCGGTCCTCAGGTAGAGCGCGGTCAGGGCGAATCCGATCAAGGTGACCGTGAACATGCCGCGCCACCCCTGGTAGAAGTGTCCCGCGACGAACACCGTCAGAGCGGCGAGGGCGGCGACCTCCTCGCTCAGGCCGAGCGCGCCCGTGCCGACCGCGATGAGCAGCCCTCGGTAGACGATCTCCTCGGTGACACCGGCGGTCACCGACAGGCCCGCCGCGTACCAGCGCTCGGCCGTGGTACGCGGCAGCAGGTGGACGACGGCCTCCAGTCCGGGGGCGGCCCCGCCTCTGGCCGCCGACCGTCTGAACACGAGCACGCTGAACGTGGCGGCGACCAGGAAGCCGATGATCATCCCGATGATCTCGCTCGGCGGCTCCTTGACCACCAGGCCGATGCCCGCGGCGTCGAGCCCCGGCTCCACCGCGACGATAAGCAGCGCCACCGCGGCCAGCACCCACAGCTCCGCGCACCAGAACGCGAACATCCGGCGATAGGCCGTCGGGTCCAGGTCCCGCGTGCGGGCCAGCCTGTCGTACGCGCGCTTGCCGAGCAGGGGACTGACGACGGCCAGATAGCCGACGAGGACGGCCGACAGGACGAGCGCCAGGGGGGTGAACGACATCGGAACCTCCTTAGATGCTTCGCTATCTAGAAGGTAAAGCAAGCTAGTTAGATATACAACCTAGCTCGCGATCCAGATCATTCCGGACGGCTGCGGACCGGCCTCCGGTCCGGTGCGGCGGTTCGGAGGGTCCGGCCGGGCAGAGAGCCCGAGCCGGTGGATCCGGACACCCCGAGGCCGACGGGTCCCCGCGGCCCGAAACCGATCCGGGCACAGAGGATTCCCACGCCGGGAAAAGGGGTGAGCGGGAGCGAGGGACGCGAGCAGGATCGGCTCATGGATCTCGTCGCGTCCCTGCCCGCCTTCGTCGTCGGCCGTCCCGACGACGCCGACCTCCGGCGCCGGTTGCTGGTCCGGCTGGAGAGCGCGAACGCCCCCCGCAGGGAGACATACCTCCGGCTGCTCGCGGTGATCAACGGCTGGCCCGCGCCGGAGAGCCTCACGCCGGTGCTCGGCTGGTTCATCCGGGCCCTGATCGCCCGGGCACCGGCGTAACGGACCGCTCACGAAGGCGTCACCAGGTGTACTCAACCTTTGTGGTCAGTACGGCTACGGCGCCGTGACCCGCAGGTCGTCGAAGGTCGCGGTGCTCGAGTGCATGCGGAGGCCGACCTTGCCGGCCGTCAGCTCGGCGGCGGGGGCGGTCCAGGTGAGCACCTGGTTCCCGTCGACGAAGCCGGTGACGGTCGAGCCGGACACGGTCGCCTTGAGCGTGCGGAACACCCCGGGAGTGATCGGGACGGAGGCGCCGGCGACCCGGGTCAGCGTGCCGCCGACCTTCCTGTACAGGTCGGCGGTGTCGGTTCCGTCGTTGAGGCGGAACAGGTAGAAGTCGGCGGCGTCGGCGTACCGGAAGACCAGGCCCGCGTTGGCGCTCGCGTTGTCCAGCCGGACCCGCCCCTGGACGGTGTAGTCGGTCCAGGTCGCGGAGCCGGTGACGGCGATGCTCTCCGCGGCGGCGGTGGAGGTCTGGGAGTACGCGCCGTTCGCGACCGACCACGAACCGCCGCTGCTCGTCCAGCCCGTCGCGTCGCCGTCGCCGAAGTCGTCCGACAGCAGGGTGGTGACGGGGGCCGCGGCCGACTCGTGCGCGCCCCGGTCGGGAGAGCCCTGGTAGAGCGCGGTCCCGAAGAAGTCCTGGGCGCCGGGCGAGGGGACCGCGACGCCGCTGTCGATCCCGGGCGATCCCGGCTGGAGTCTGTAGGCGCCCGCGGAGGCGAGCCCCGACGCGCCGCCCGCCGCGACGAACCGCGGATTGGCGATGATCTTGTTCGGGTCGTTCGGCTGGTTGGCGTTGGCGCCCGAGTAGAGGTTGTGGTCGTAGGTGACGCTGCCGCTGATGCTGTAGGCGCCGCTCCCCTGGTTCACGAAGATGTTGTTCGCGTAGGCCACCTGGCCGGTCGACGTCCCGGTCATCTGGCCGGTCTGCCCGGCCGAGCGGTAGAAGACGTTGTTGTGGACCTTCAGGTCACCCGACCCGCTGACCAGGTGGAACACCCCGACACTGCGGTCCAGGTCGTTCTGGGAGATGTTGTAGCGGAACACGTTGTCGTCGGTCTGGTCCATGACGAGCAGCGTGCCGCCCTCGTTGTCCTGGCTGTAGTTGTACTGGTAGACGCTGCGGTAGACCATCTGGTCGAAGTCCCAGGGCTGGCCGTCGCCGTCGAGCCTGCGGGTGCGGAAGGCCTGGTTGAACTGGAAGACCGCGTCGGTCGTGGCGTACATCCACTGCGCGGCGACGACCGCGATGTCGTCCAGGTAGGGCAGGGTCGAGGTGGTGGACTCACCGATCCTGTCGGTGGTGTTGTGCTCGACGAGCGGGGCCCGGCCGGACCGGACGAGGATCCCGTCGCGGTGGATCCGGGTGACGGTGTTGCCGCGGATCACCAGGTTCTTGAAGGCGTCGAAGTCATGCGCCCACGTGGTGTTGAGCAGCGCGTCGGTCATGGTCTGGATGCCGGTGTCGGCGACGTTGTCGACGGTGTTGCCCTCGATGAGCACGTCCGTCCAGGTGCTCTCGGGCCCGGTGGAGGTCCCGCGGGCGTGGAAGTTGATCCCGCCGGTCCGGCGGTCGGTGCCGAACACGTCGTGGACGTAGGTGTTCTTGACGTGGATGTGGGTGAAGTCCCCCGCGCCGGAGCCCTCGCCGACGACGAGGACGCCGCTGCGCCGCCGGTCGGTGGGCTGCTGCCCGCTGGTGATCTCAAGCTCGCCGATCTCCCAGTACGAGACGTTCTTCAGCCGCACCCCGAAGCCCTCGCCGCCGACGGCCGTGTCGGCGAAGTCGATGCGGGGCTTCGCGCCGGTGCCGTACCGGCCGAGGACGATCGGCGCACCTGCCGCACCCGAACCGTGCAGGTCGAGGTACTGGCCGCTCCAGACCTCGCCGGACTTGAGCAGGATGCTGTCGCCCGGGCCGAAGGTCTGGGCGTTGACCTTGCCGAGCGTCTTCCAGGCGGCCGAGGGCGAGGTCCCGGCCGCGCTGTCGGAGCCGCCGGTCGCGTCGACGTAGTAGGTGGTCCCGGCGGCGCGAACGGTCCCGGCGACGTTGACATCGGCGCCGTGGACGGTCCCGACGGCGGCGGAGGCGCTGTGGACGGTCACGGTCGCGTGGGCGGGCTGGGGCAGGAGCAGGACGGCGGCGAGCGCCAGGACGGCCGAGGCATTGGGAAGCCCCACACTGATACCTCTGATTCGTATTAGTAATATCTGACCTGCGGAAATATCCGCGCCCCCGATTCGTAACGGGAAGATAATCCGCGATCTTCGGAGCCGTCAAGAGCGGATTTCCGGCATGTTTCAAGATTCTTTCGCCGAGAGTGTTGACAGCTCCCCGCTCGGCTTGCAACGGTTTCGCCAATACGAATCAGCCAGTCGCTCTCTCTTGGCTGTTCCCCCACCACTGATACGAATCAGGAGATCGCGATGGACGGAGTTCGGCGCCGGGCCCGCCAGGCCGACGTGGCCAAACTCGCGGGTGTCTCCCAGGCGACGGTCTCCGCGGTCATCAACGGCCGGGGCCCGGAGGCCGGGATCCCGGAGCAGACCGTCCAGCGCGTCCTGGAGGCGGTGCGCCAGCTCGGCTACGTCGCCAACCCGGCGGCCCGCAGCCTGCGCGGGAAGCGCAACCGGCTGCTCGGCGTCTACACCTTCGAGTCGATCTTCCCGCTCGACCAGCTGGACTTCTACCACGAGTTCCTGGTCGGCATCGAGCAGCAGGCCGTCGCCGACGGCTACGACCTGGTGCTGTTCGCCTCCACCGAGGATCTCGACGGCCGCCGCCGGGTCTACAGCGACGGGGTGAACCGGCTCGCGCTCGCGGACGGCAGCGTGCTGCTCGGCGTCGAGCCCGGCTCCACCGAGCTGGCCAGGCTCGCCGCCGAGGGATACCCCTTCGTCCACATAGGGCGTAGGACCGTGCCCGGCACCGAGGTGGCCTGGGTCGGCGCCGACTACGCCAGCGCCACCAGGGACACCGTCGGCAGGCTCGCCGCGCTGGGCCACCGGCGCATCGCCTACGTCACCGGACCGGACCGGATGGAGGTCTTCCTCGACAAGGAGGCCGGCTACCGGGCCGGCTGCGCCGACGTGGGGCTGCCCGAGCTGATGTACGTCACCTCGCAGCTCGACCCGGCTTGGGTCGACGCCGCGCACGCCGGTGGCGTCACCGCCGTCCTGGCCGAGAACGAGCCCCTGGCCAGGCAGCTCGTCGCCGCGTTGGGCGAACGCGGTCTGACCGCTCCCGCGGACATGTCGGTGGTCGTCCTGGTGACGATGGCCGAGAGCGGCTGGAGCAGCCTGCGGATCCCCCGCAACGAGATGGGCCGGGGCGCGGTGAAAATGCTCACCCGGATCCTGGCCGGTTCGGACGATCCCGGCGACCACCAGCAGTTACTGCCCTGTGGCCTCCCCGAGGACCACATGATCGGCCCTCCCAGGGCCTGACCGCACATCACCCGATCGGCCCCTCCGGAGCCTCTCCGACGATCACACAACCGGCCCCGGAACCTGCCCACAGTTGAACGGTCCCAGCTCCCGGCGGTCCAGCGCCGGGAGCAGACCTCTCACACTCCGAGCCCCCCGCACTCCGAAACAGGAGAAAACCATGATCACTAACAGGCGGACAGCCGTCAGCAGGCGCGGATTCCTCGCCGCCGCCGTCGGCGCGGGCCTTCTTCTCGCCGCGACGGCCTGCGGAACGGGCGGCGGAGGCAGCGGGAGCGGCGGCACGGCCGACACGCTGACCGTCTGGTTCCCCGGCAACTCCGCCCCGGAGATCGAGCTCGTCACCAAGAAGCTGGTGCCGGAGTTCGAGTCCGCCAACAAGACGAAGGTCCAGGTGACCTTCGTCGACTGGGCCCAGATGTCACCCAAGCTCAACGCCGGTTTCGCCGGCAACAACGCCCCCGACGTGTTCGGTCACGGTCCGGCCGCCGCCGCCGGCTTCGCCGCGGCCAAGCGGATCGAGCCGCTCGACGCCCGGATCGCCGCCCTGCCCGAGGCCGACAGGACCGACCTCGCACCCTACCTGGCGAGCGGCCAGGTGGCCGGCGGGCAGTACCTGATCCCGCTGGGCGGCAGCGGCGTCCTCGTCGCCTACCGCAAGGACCTGCTCGACAAGGCCGGTGTCACCGAGCCGACCACCTGGAAGGAGGCCGCCGAGGCGGCGAGGAAGCTGACCGTCCGCGACGGTGGAGCGATCCAACAGGCGGGCCTGATGCTCCAGTCCGCCAAGATCCAGCGGGTGCAGAGCTTCCAGGGGCTGATCGGCTCCGAGGGCGGCGAGCTGCTGTCTGCCGACGGCAAGGAGGTCACCTGGAACTCGCCCGAGGGCGTGAAGGCGCTGGAGTACTTCGCCGGGCTCTACAGCGGCGACGGCAAGGTCAGCGACCAGCTCGGCCTCGACTTCGCCAACCAGCCCGCCGGGCAGAACCCGCTCGCCACCGGCAAGGCGGCGATGGTCACCGCGACCACCGGGCAGATACTGCAGATGGTCAAGGCCGTGCCCGACCTCTCCTCGAAGATCGGGGTACTGCCCCCGCTGAAGGCCGTCGACGCCAAGACCTTCGGCGGTGCGACCACCGGCCTGTTCGTCAACGCCGACTCGGCGAAGAAGGACCTCGCCTGGAAGTTCGTCGAGTTCATGGTCTCCAAGGGCGTGAACGAGCGGTACGCCGAGACCGTCGGCGGGCTGCCGGTGCGCGCCTCGGCCGTCCAGGGCTCCTACGTCACCGGGCAGCCGCTGCTGAAGCCGTTCATCGACGCCGCCCCCGCCTACGTGGGCAGCCCGAACGTCCCGGCCTGGGTGCAGGTCCGCGACGTGCTCGACAAGCACCTGGAGGAGGCGCTCGCCGGGAAGGCGACCGCGAAGCAGGCGCTGGACGACGCGGCGGCCGAGGCCGGGCCGCTGCTCGCGGCCCAGTGATGCCCCTTCTCACCAGGCACGGCGGGAACCGGTCCGCGGCAGCGCCCCGGCCCGGGACCCGCGGGAGCGGCAGGGGCCCGACCGGTCGCCGCAAGCTCGTCGGGCTCGCCTTCACCGCCCCGGTCCTGGCCTACCTGGCGATCTTCCAGCTGTTCCCGGTGCTGTACGGGTTCTACCTGAGCTTCACCGGCTACAGCCCGCTCGACCGTGGCGCGCCCCGGCTGGTCGGCGCCGACAACTACGTGGCGCTGCTCGGCTCGGCCGACTTCCTGAAGTCCCTGCGGGTGACCGCCCAGTTCGTCGCGGAGGTGCTGCCGTTCGCGGTCGGCATCGCGCTCGGGCTCGCGCTGCTGGCCAACCGGAAGATGCCCGGCATCGGGCTGTTCCGTGCAGGATTGTTCCTGCCCCGTATCGTCCCGCTGACGGCCGTCAGCCTGGTGTGGCTGTGGATGTACTCCCCCGACGGCTGGTTCAACGACCTCGCGGGCTCCCTCGGCCTCGATCCGCGCGACTGGCTCCTCGACGAGGACACCGCCCTGCACTCGGTCGCGATCATGCGGGTGTGGAAGGCCCTCGGAGGCAACATGGTGCTGTTCCTGGCCGGGCTCCAGGCCATCCCGGTCACCCTGTACGAGGCCGCGAAGATGGACGGCGCGGGCGCCTGGGCCAGGTTCCGGCACGTGACGCTGCCCGGTCTGCGGCCGGTCATGGTCTACGTGATCACGATCAACATCGTCTACCTGTCGCAGTCGTTCGCCGAGATCTTCATCCTCACCGGCGGCGGGCCGCTCGGCTCGACGACGACCACCAACTACCTGATCTACCAGGAGGCGTTCCAGAACAACCGGTTCGGCTCCGCCAGCGCCATGGCCTTCGTCCTGTTCGCGGTGATCTTCGCCTTCGCGCTCGTCGCGATGCGCGGGAACGGGCGGAAGTGATGCGCAGACCAGGATCGATCCTCGCGCTGGTCATCGCCACGCTGCTGGTGCTCGTGCCGTTCTGGTGGATGGTCTCGATCGCCTTCAAGCCCGAGTCCGAGGTGTTCTCCGCCGAGCCGCGGCTGCTGCCGCAGAACCCGGTGTTCGACAACTTCTCGACCGCCCTGGACGCGGGCAACCTCGGCACGGCGATGACGAACTCGCTGATCGTCGCCCTGCTGGTCGTCGTCGCCAACTGCGTTTTCGCGCTGCTGGCCGGATACGCCTTCGCCAAGCTCCCCTACCGGGGAAGCAACGCGATCTTCCTGACGATCGTCGCGACCACGATGGTGCCGGTGGCGGTGACCCTCATCCCGCTGTTCCTGATCGCGAAGGGGATCCCGCTGACGGGTGGGAACGACATCACCGGGCAGGGCGGTTCCGGGTTGCTCGACTCGCTGGGAGGGCTGACCCTGCCGCACCTGATCGGGCCGCTCAACGTCTTCCTCGCCCGGCAGTACTTCCTCGGGCTCCCCGACGAGCTGGGCGAGGCCGCCCGGGTCGACGGCGCGAGCGAGTTCAGGCTCTTCTGGAAGATCTACCTGCCGCTGGCGAGGCCGCTGGTCGCGACCGTCGCGGTGTTCGCCTTCACCGCCGTCTGGGACGACTTCCTCTGGCCGCTCGTCGTGACGAGCTCCCCCGAGACGCAGACCGTCCAGCTGGCGCTGAGCAAGTTCCTGACCGGCGGAAACGTCGCCTACGGTCCCGCCATGGCCGGCTCGGTACTGGTGCTGCTGCCGATCCTGGCCGTCTTCGTCTTCAACCAACGCAGTTTCGTCGCCGGCCTGTCCGAGGGCGGCGTGAAGGGATGATCATGCAGGAGACGCACACGCCCGTGCTGGTGGTCGGAGGGGGTCTCGGCGGTGTCGCCGCGACGCTGACCGCCGCGAGGCTCGGCCGGCGGGTGGTGCTCACCGAGGAGACCGACTGGCTGGGCGGCCAGCTGACCAGCCAGGCGGTACCGCCAGACGAGAACCCGTGGATCGAGTCACGGTACGCCTCGCCGAGCTACCGCAGGCTGCGTCAGGGCGTCCGCGAGTACTACCGCCGCAACTACCCGCTCCGCGCCTCGGTGGCCGCGCAGCGCCTGCTCAATCCGGGGCTCGGCGTGGTGAGCGGGCTGTGCCACGAACCTCGGGCGGCGCTGGCCGTCATCGAGGAGATGCTCGCGCCGTACCGGACCGCCGGGCTGGTCACCGTCCTGCTGCGGCACACGCCCGTGGCGGTCGAGGTGACGGGCGACCGGGTCGAGGCGGTCACCTTCATCCGGCCCGACGGGACGGAGCTGGTCGTGGCGGCCGACTACATCGTGGACGCCACCGAGCTCGGCGACCTGCTCCCGTTGGCCGGGGTCGAGCACGTGGTGGGCGCGGAGGGCGTCGCCGACACCGGAGAGCTTCACGCGGCCCCCGTGGCGGCCCCCCTCGACCAGCAGGCCGTCAGCTGGTGCTTCCCGCTGGAGTACCGGCCGGGCGAGGACCACACGATCGACCGCCCAGCGGGCTACGACTACTGGAGCACCCGGCGGGCCCCGTTCTGGCCGGGGTCCCAGCTGTCGTGGACGGATGTGGAGCCCATCGACCTGTCCGTACGCTCGCGCGGCCTGTTCCACGACAACGGGCACATCCCCGGAAAGCATGACCTGTGGCACTTCCGCCGGATCGTGGCCGCGGAGCAGTACGAGCCCGGCACCATCTCGAACGACGTCACCCTGGTCAACTGGCCGCAGATCGACTACTGGGACCAGCCGCTGATCGGTCCCGGCGCGGACCGGGAGGGCACACTCGCGGGCGCCCGCGACCTGTCGCTGTCGTTCCTGTACTGGATGCAGACCGAGGCCGGATACCCGGGCCTGCGGCTGCGTCCCGATCTCGTCGGAACCGAGGACGGCCTGGCCAAGGCGGTGTACGTCCGGGAGTCGCGGCGGATCAAGGCCGAGTTCACCGTGCTGGAACAGCACGTCGGGGTGGAGGCGCGCGGCCCACGCGGCGGGTCCGAGGTGTTCGCCGACTCGGTCGGGCTCGGCTCCTACCGGATCGACCTGCACCCCAGCACGTCCGGCCGCACCTACGTGGACGTCGACTGCTACCCCTTCCAGATCCCGCTCGGCGCGCTGCTGCCCCAGCGCGTCGACAACCTGCTGCCCGCCAACAAGAACATCGGCACCACCCACGTCACCAATGGCTGCTACCGGCTCCACCCCGTCGAGTGGAGCATCGGCGAGGCCGTGGGCGCGCTCGCCGTCCAGGCCCTCACCACCGACCTGCCGCCGCGCAAGATCCGCGCCGACCCGGCCCGGCTCGCCGACTTCCAGCGGACGCTCACCGACACCCTCGGCGTCACCCTCGCCTGGTCGCAGGAGATCAGGAGCACCCCGTGCGGCCGCCAACCCGCCGTACCCCAGCTCGTGGAGGACTGACCTGACCGCATCCGGGTTCGTCCGGGGCGCCGCCTGCCTGACCCCCGGTCCGGCCCCCCGGACGCCGACCCCGGCAGCCGGGGAAGAAGCTGTCGGCCCACGATCCGCCGCCGCTTGGAGGCCGTCGGCGGCACCGTTCTCATCGTCCCTGGCTGCGCATGGCCGTTGCGACCCGCTGACGCCGGCGTCTGTTCCCTCACCGGCCGCGGACAGCTGTGCCCCGCGCCGGATACCCGTTCAAACAGCTTCCGGCGCCTCCGGCCGCCCGCCGGCCCGGGCCTTTCCCAGGTGGTCCTCGGTCGCGGCACGGATGGCGTGGACGCACGCGGCGACCGCGGGGTGCTCGGCGGCTCCCCGGCGGTAGGCGATCCGGGTCCTGCGCCGTACTCGCAGCGGCAGGAGGCGCACGCCGTCCGGAAGGCGGCCGACGCCGAGTCGCGGCACCAGGGCGACCCCCTGGCCTGCGGCGACCAGGATGAGCACGGCGGCGAAATCGTCCACGTGGTGGCGTACCCTCGGCGCGAATCCCGCCGCCTGGCAGGCGCGTACGGCCACGGTGTGGCAGAGGGTGCCCGGTGAGGCCACGACCCAGTCGGCGTCACGGAAGCCGCCGACCGGATCCGCGGCCGCCACGGCGCCCTCCGTATCGGCTGAACACGCGCCTGCCGTCGCGCCGGCCGAACACGCGGATCTCCAGGCGCCGACCGGATCGGTGAGTGCCGTGGTCTCCGCTGCGCCGGGAAGCCCGGGCAGGATCGTCTCATCCGGCCGCGACGTCGTCTCGAGCGCCGCGCCACAGGGAACCGCGAGGAAGACCGTCTCCTCCAGCAGGGGTGTCGAGTCGAGCGTTGGGTCGGGCTCGACGGGTGCCAGGTCGTAGTCGTGCAGCAGGGCCACGTCGAGGTGCCGTTCCCGCAGCGCGTCGGGGGCGGCGGCCGGGTCGAGTTCGGTGACCATGAGGGCGAGCCCCGGATGGTCGCGGCCCAGCGCGACGAGGGCCGCCGGTAGCAGGGTGTGCACGGCGGTGGGGAAGGCTCCGATGCGCATGGTCCCGATCAGGCCGGACCGGGCGGCGGCGAGGGTCGCCGAGGCCGCCTCCAGTTCGGCGAGCACGGTCTCGGTGTGCTCGACCAGCGCGACGCCCGCCGGGGTGAGGGTGACCCGGCGACCGGTCCGTTCCAGCAGTGCCACCCCCGCCTCCCGTTGCAACGCCGCGAGCTGCTGGGAGACGGCCGACGGCGTATAGGTGTGAACCTGGGCCACCGCGGCGATGGTGCCGAGTCTGGCCAGGTCGCGGAGCAGCCGCAGTCTGCGAACGTCAAGCATAAGATCAGCTTACGTATGCCTTTATGAATCGGAACTGGTTCTTCATATTTGATCGCGCGACGATGGCCCCATGACGCTCAACGGTCTCTACGTCCCATTGATCACTCCGTTCGAGACCTCCGGCGAGGTGGCCCTCGGCGCACTGGAGCTGCTCGCGCGGCGGCTGCTCGACGACGGCGCGACGGGTCTGGTCGCGCTCGGCACCACGGGGGAATCCGGCGCGCTCACGGACGCGGAGAAGCGCGCCGTGGTCGAGGTGACGGCCCGGGTCTGCCGGGAGCGGTCGGCACCGCTCGTGGTGGGCGCCGCCACGGCCGAGGCGTTGCGGCGGCTGGGCGACCACCCGGAGGTCGTCGCCGCGCTCACGGTGGTTCCCCCGTTCGTACGCCCCGGCGAGGAGGGCGTTCTCGCGCATTTCGCGCACCTCGCCGAGCTGAGCCCGGTGCCGCTCATCGTCTACGACGTGCCACGTCGCACGGGCCAGCACCTGTCGGCCGGGACACTGCGGAGGCTCGCCGCGCTCCCCGGCGTCGCGGGGTTGAAGTCCGCGCCCGGTGCGATCACCGACGACAGCATCGAACTGCTGGCCGACCCGCCTCCCGGGTTCGCGATCCTCGGCGGCGACGATCCGCACATCTCGCCGATGCTGGCACTCGGCGCGCACGGCGGCATTCTGGCCTCGGCGCTGGTCGCCACCGCCGACTTCGCGCGGCTCGTCACCGCGTGGCGGGCCGGCGACGTGTCCGAGGCGCGCGCCCTCGGACACCGTCTGGCGCCGCTCTCGCTCCGGCTGTTCGCGGAGCCGAACCCCACGGTGATCAAAGCCGTGCTGCACGCGCGGGGCGACATCCCCACTCCCGCCGTACGGCTGCCGCTGCTGGCCGCCTCCCCGGACACGGTGGCGGCGGCGCTGGCGTCCTGGCAGCCGCTCCGTCCGTGAATCGGAACCGGCGCCGTCGGGAAGGCCGTTGTTCGCGCGGAGGGTGTGAGGATGCGGAGGGCGTGAGGATACGGTGCGGATTCCCGCTCGGGAATCGCCGAGCGCTCGCGGTGGTTACGCCTTGGGCGCCTGCGAGATGCGCACCATGTTGCCGGAGGGGTCGCGGAAGGCGCAGTCGCGCGGGCCCCAGGGCTGGTCGATGGGCTCCTGCAGCACCTCGGCGCCGAAGTCGCGCACCCTCTCGAAGGTCGCGTCGACATCGTCGGTGCGGAACACGGTCATGGGCAGGACCCCTTTGGTCAGCAGCTCCTGCAGGGCGTCGCCGTCGGCCTGGGACCGGCCGGCGTGCGGCTCGGAGAGCACGATCTCAAGATCCGGCTGGGAGGCGCTGCCGAGGGTGACCCAGCGGAACCCGCCCGAGGCGACATCGTTGCGCACCTCAAGACCGAGCGCGTCGCGGTAGAAGGCGAGCGATCCGTCCAGGTCGTTGACGGTGACGTGGCAGTACTGAAGAGAAACGGTCATGTGGTCAACGCTAGATGGCGGTGGCGCGGACCACTTCTCCGATCCTGACCTGTTGGTTCCTCGTCGGCCGGGTCTGCACCTTGGCCACGCAGGCGGGCATCGCCCGCACCGCACGGTGCTCCTGGGCCCGGTACGCGCTCGGCGTCATCTTCACGAGCTCGGTGAAGCGCGAGCTGAACGAGCCGAGGGAGGTACAGCCGACCGCCATGCACGCGTCGGTCACGCTCATACCCCCTCTCAGCAGCGCCATCGCCCGCTCGACCCGCCGGGTCATGAGGTAGCTGTACGGCGTCTCACCGTAGGCCGCTCGAAACGCCCGGGAGAAGTGCCCCGGCGACATCAGCGCGTGGCGGGCCATCGTCGGGACGTCAAGCGGACGTGCGTACTCCCGGTCGATCAGATCCCGCGCCCTGCGCAGGTGCGCGAGGTTGGCAAGGTGTGACTGGTCCATGGGACGAGGGTATCCGCTCCGGTCTCACCCCTGCCGACCTGCACGGATGAGACTCAGTGAAGCTCATGCCCCCGCGGCCGGATCCACCGGCCACGGCCTTCGTCCCGCGTCCAGGGCACGTGAACAGCCATCCGGCGCGTACGTACCGTGGCCGCCTGACGTCGGCCGCGGCCGACGGGGGTGACGACCGGTCATCACCCCCGTTTCACCGGTCAGGTCGAGCCGCCGGTGGCTCGGCAGACGGACTCGTCAGGCCCAGGGGTCGAAGGGGATGCCGCTCGGCTTGGCCCGCGAGAGGAGGTCCCCGAACCTGCCGTCATTGATCTTGATCGTCGCGGCCCCGAAGTCCGCGTTCATCAGCCTGTCGCGCAGCGAGGTGCTGGGCCAGCCGTTCCAGTCCACGAGCGGGGGGTAGCGCCAGTTGTGGTAGTGGTTCTCCGGGGGCTCGTCGTTGCCGTTGGCGAGCCGGAAGAAGTGCGTGGACAACCCGTCCTTGTGATAGACGACCTTGGGATGCGACCCGTCGAAGCGCACCTGCGAGCGCGGATAGGTCACCACGCTGCTGTGTTGCGTGGTCGAGAGATACTCCACCTGGTTGGACGCCTGGTTGACCCAGGAGATGACGTGTTCCCAGTCGTGCCGGTGGCCGCCGAGGCTGATGCCGGGCAGCGCCTGGTCCTTCTCGAAGTAGCTGGCGTACACGATGGCGCACCACCCGCTGTTGCACTTGGAACGGGCGTAGGTCTGCGAGTTGTCCAGGTCCGACTGGTCACGGCAGTTGCCGTTCACCGCGCCGGTCGGGTTCAGCCCCCCGGCGAGGGTTCCGTCCGGCCCGATGGCGGGGGTGGCGTAGCAGCCGTCGCCGTCGTAGTCGTAGGCCGGCGAGAACGAGGATTCGTACCCTCCTGCCGACTGAGGCAGATTGCCGGGCGGAGCGGCATGGGCCGCCGACGCGGGGATCACGACCCCCAGCACGGCGACGCCGAACACGATCCCGAGCCGCGAACGCCTGCGCGTGAAGAAGGTGGGGGAGGATGTGCTCCTCTCTGACGTGGTCGTTGACTTCGATGCCCTCGCGGTGGACGTGAATGACGACAGCTTTCGCATTCTTCCGCCTTCTCGAAGAACTGACTTCATGACCTGACGGCGCTTCGGCGTGCCAGGGCGTCGGCGGTGTTCTCCACGCCGATGTGAGCACGCCTCGCGCTTTTACGGCACCACGGAACCGGCGCTTGATCAAGGTCCATGGATCAAATGACACCGACACATACCGGCGACGGCCGAAAGGTGAACCACAGGCGGCGGTCGGTAGGCGGGCCTGCCGCGGAGCGGGGAGCGAAGATCAGCAAAGTCATCCCCAAGTGGAAGGCAAGACCGCCTTGGGAGCATTCCCTCACAAGGTTCGCCATCCAAAAGGAGTGTTGAAGATGAACGACTTCACAGCCACCGCCCGTGAGCTCGACGAGAACGAGCTCGCCGGCGTCACCGGCGGTCACCGTCCGGACTACGACTGGATGAACTACGACTGGCGCGACGCGGTCATCTGCGCCCTGCCGTAACCATGGGACGGGGGGCCGCTCTCACGGGTCGGCCCCCACCTCAGGTCGTACGACAGGCTGTACACGTCACCGAAGGCGTGGGGGTCGTCACCCGGTCGACCGCCCCAGAGCTCGGCTCCCCCGCCCGTACACAGGTCCGTCCCGATCTCGCCACGCCTTACCGGAGAAACACATCCGGCTGTGAACAGTGCCTGTGCCACGATCCGCCGTGGCGGGTCGCTTTCGCCATAGAGAAAGGCGTAGAGAAAAGTGCAACCTTTCGCCCGATGAGTCGCGTTGGGAACGGGCGAGAGGAGATCACAGTGGATCGTTATGACGGCTTCCGCGAGTTCGTGCTCGCCCGCCAGCAGACGCTGATGCGGACCGCGTACCTGCTGACGGGAGACGCCCATCTCGCCGAAGACCTGCTGCAGAGCGTCCTGATCAAGATCGTGGGGCACTGGCCCAAGCTGTCCAGGAGCGGTAATCCCGAGGCGTATACGCGCAAGGCGCTGGTCAACCAGTACATCTCCTGGCGTCGTCGGCCACATCTTGAGTTACCGAGCGCCGACCCGCCTGAACGCGGTGCCTCCTACGACGGGGCCGCGCTCGACCGGATCGTGCTCCGGCAGGCGCTGGCCAAGTTGACGCCCAAGCAGCGCGCCGTGATCGTGCTGCGCTTCTGGGAGGACCTCACCGAGACGCAGACGGCCGAGGTGCTCGGCTGCTCGGTCGGCACCGTCAAGAGCCAGGCCCATCACGCGCTGACCCGCCTGCGCACGGTCGCCCCCGAACTGGCCCATCTGCTCTCCGATTCCGAGCTCACGGAGGTGGTCCGATGACGAGCCTGCGTAAGACGCTGGGCGACATCGCCGACGAGGCTCCACCGGTGAGTCTGTCCGACCTGGCCGACCGGGCCGTCGCGAGTCACCGGCGCAGGCGGCGCGCCACCCTGACGCTGGCCGCTGTCGCAGCGGTCGTGGCACTGGGCGTGGGAACCGCGGGCATGACGCTGGTGGGGTCGCGTGGCGACTACGGCGACTACGGCGACTACACGGTCACGCCGCAGCGTGCGGACACGCTGCCAGAGCTACCCGACGGCAAGGTGGAACCGCTCGGCTACGCGTACCAGACACCCTGCAAGGTCGACAAGAAGAGGCGGCACGTCGACTGCGGCGCCGTCGAGTGGCGGGTGGTCACCCGCACCGGCACGACCTACCGGGTGCCGCAGGCACTCACCGAAACGGCCAAGGCGTTTCGCGTCCCCGTCTCGATCAGCCGGGACGGGCGCATGCTCGCCTACTACAGCCGTCAGGCCCAGGCGCATGTGGTCCGTGACCTGGTGAGCGGCTCCACGGTGACCTCCTCTGTCACGGTGAAGGAGGAGCGGATCGGCGTGGGCTCCATGCTCGTGGTCTCCGACGACGGCCGCCACGTGGTCTTCGACCCGCGTGAGGGGAGCAAGGACCCCGGACTGTTGATCGACATGCGCACCGGCAAAACGGTGTCGATACCCGGCGAGTACGAGGCGATCGGCATCAAGGACGGCGTCGCCCAACTGGTCCGTTACCGCAAGACCGACCTGTGGCTGATGCCCGTCACCGGTGGAGGCGCACCGGTGCGCTTCGACGGCGTGTTCATCATGTTCAGTGAGCTCTCCCCGGACGGCCGGACGGTGGCCGCCTTCGAGTTCGGGAAGCGAGGCCTGGAGAGGCACTCGCTCACCCTTCTCGACGCCAAGACCGGGCGGACCATCCGGAAGGTGGTCATCCGCGGCCTGCCGAAGGCCGGCGGCGTCCTCGACACCTCCCTCTGGCGGAACAGGGCCGAGGTCACCCTTTTTTACCTGCACAACGGAGGATCGCGCAGCAGCTATGCGATCGACATCAATACCGGCCGGGCCCGACAAACAGCTCGCTACCCGAATGTGTCTCCGCACATGCTCTTTCCTGGAGTCGTGAGCAGCAAATAGAGCTTGTGCGGAAAATCTCTGGATGAGGATATCGGTGGTGTGGTGACTTGTCGTGGAGCACGGGGCCGTCGACGACAAGGAAACGCGCCGCCTGTCCGATATCTCGGGAGAAGTCCTTGCCCCGCCGCTCTCGGCGGGGCAAGCGGGGCAGTCGAATACTTCCGACGAGAGATCGTTGATTCACCGACCTATCGACTGCCGGCCCTGAGCGAGGTTCCGGTTCGTCGAACTCATCGCACGCAAGACGGCTCGGCGATACGAGCCAGGTCCAGGACGGTGTAGCGCTCACGATTGCCTACCCAGAACAAGGTTGACCCCTCGGGCGAGGTCGCCCCCACCTTGATCTCATGCCATGGCATTCCACGTTTCCGCAGAGCAGATGAACCAATCACAGCGGTCCGCTTCGTGCAGCGATCATAGAGCTGGACAAGAGGTCCGAGTTGGGCCGCACCCCAAGTGATCTCACGGGAATCATCACCGCGAATTGTCGGGAGGCCGAGAAGAAAGACCCTCTCACGAAACGGCGCCGTCCTGAGGTTGGCGTCTCCCGGAAGCTCCGTCCGCTCGGCGCCGCCCAATCGCATGATGACAGCCTTACGCACTTCATAGGGCACGCTCTCGGCTTGACCGACGCACCAGACAGGCCCGCAGGTCAATTCACGAAGATCCCTTCCAGCGGTGACACGTCTTTCCTCGCCGGTGGCGAGATTGATCACAGTACGTTCGCTCACATCCCAAGCCCACGGCCAGTTGGTGACCCTGAGTTTTCTGTCAGGCCGAACCGGCTCCGGACGGCCTCCGGACATCGAGACCTTCCAGACGTCACCCTCATAGCCCCACCACGCCGCAGTGTCTTCCGTGATCTGGAAACCGAAGATTTGTTGATCTTTGTTTATTGGCAGGCGTGTCACCATGCGCATGGAACCACCGACCAAGGGCATGGCCCACAGCTCGACATGACGCTGGCCGCCATAGGTCGCCCCCGGCGCATAGCCGCTGACAAGCCACGCCACCTGTGTAGCACTCAAAGCCGTGTGCTCGATTTCAAAGCACCCTCCACACTCCGCCCACTTCGGCGCTGTGGACAGCTGGCGATGACGGCCGTTCCGAGTGTTGACGTTGAAGAAGGTAGGGCGCTTCGCCCAATCCCTCATGAGCATTTCATGCTTGCCGAGCATCGCCACCGGCAGTAAGGTGCCTCCGCCCTTCAGCTTTCTTGGAGCGGAACCCACAGCCTCCGGCCAGATATCCTTGACAGAATCCAGAACCGGCAACGCCGGGAGATGTTCAGGCCGCGCGGGCGACTCTGGAGCCGAACAAGCCGTCACCGCGACCTGAAGGGCAAGTGCCAGGGCCGCACTCAACCATGTAAATCTATATAGGATTCGCACACGTCATCAGACGTGTGCGAGAAAAGATCGGTTCCGAAAACATATTGCGCCCTTCCCCTCCGACTCGGTGCTCCACATCCCAGGCGTTCGACGACACCAGCGGGGCCCGGGATGTGCAGAAAACGAGGCAGCTTGGTCTCGTCGGCCTGATCGGGCACAGCGGTCTCAGTCGACAAGTGCGCCGGCGGACAGATTGACGATCGCTCCGGTCATGGCTCCACTTCGGTCCGAGGCGAGGAACGCCGCCGTCTCCGCCACATCGGAGAGCATGGGCAGCCTTTTCAGAAGCGTTCCCTGCACCATTCCCCCACCTTCGAGCATTTCCTGGACCGACTGTCCGGCCGCCGCCGCGGTCTGCTCGAAGAGGTCCTTGGTATAGGAACCCGCCGCCGGCGCGTCGGCGACCGCGTGGGGACGGATGCCGATCACCCGGATGTTGCCGGGTGCCAGCTCCGCGGCCAGGACCCGCGAGAACGCCTCCTTGCCGGCCGCGCTCACGCTGTGCCCCAAGATGCCGCCCACCGCCATTTTGGAACCCGGCTCGGACAAGGTCAGGATGACGCCGGGGCGCTCGCGACCCATGTGCCGTGCCACGGCCTTACTGGTGATGAACAGTGTCCGCAGAAAACCGTCGATCGGCCGCATGAACTCCTCCAGCGAGAGGTCCACCAGCGAAGTCCCCTGGTCGTGCATGACGCTCACGGCGTTGAGGGCGATGTCGATGCCACCGGCCGTCTCCGCGACCGCGTCGGCGTGCTTTTCGACCGCCTGTTGATCGAGAACGTCGACGTGCGCGGTCTCGACTTTTCCGCCCGTGACGGCGATGTCACGGGCCACGGCGTCGAGCTTCGCCCGCGTCCGCCCGGCGATGAAGACCCTCGCGCCTTCCCTGGCGAACACCCGTGCGACCGCGCCGCCGATCGCGCCGCCGCCCCCATAGATCACAGCGTTCTTGCCTTCGAGTAGCAATGCATTCATATGCGTCCCCCTGGGGTGATCGATTCTTTCGAACGATTACGCGGGCTCGATGGTCACACCGCCGCCGCGAGTTCTGTCGCGGCCGCGGTTACCGCAGGCTTCAGGAAGCCTGCGGCCCAGGCGTCCGACATGGAGATCGCCGCAGACGAGGCGGTGAAGGCGCCGATCGCCATGCCACCGGCATGGGAACTCACCTCGAGGCCCACATCGGCCGCGAAGACCTGCGGCGAGGACGACAGCCGTCCACTCAGGCCGGGCCGAGCTCGACCGCGTCGAGGAGGTCGCCGGAGATCTCGCCCAGCGGCCTGCCGGTCAGTCGTTTTTCTGACGCTGGATCTGTTCCGCGATGCGCTTGATGCGGTTCAGTCGCGTATCCCAGGTCCTGCCGACCTCGTTCAACTGCCGGACGGCGCGGGCGAGCTGCGCCTCGTCGACTTCGTAGCGCCGCTCGCGGCCCATCGGTGTCGCGTGCACGAGTCCCGCGCGATCGAGGACGGCCAGATGCTTGGTGACCGCCTGGCGTGAGATCGGGAGACGATCGCTCAGGCTGGTCGGCGTACCGACTCCTTCCGCGAGCAGCAGGTCGATCAGGCGGCGCCTGATCGGATCGCCGATCGCCGACCAGAGTTCGTCGTCGACGGCGACGGTCATCGCGCCACCACGGAAGGGGCGTAGTCCCGCAGCCTGGGCAGGAACAAGTCCCAGCCGCGCTCGTGGTCGTGGAAGGCCGCCTCAAGCACGGCGGCCTCCCAGCCCTTCTCCCGCCAACCGCTCTCGGTCACGCGCAGAATCGTGCCGTCGCCGGAGGGTTCGAGCTCGAAGGTGACCAGGAGAGAGTTGTCCGCGTCGGGCAGCCGACCACCGGGAGCGATCCAGTGGAACGCGAACGTACGGGGCGGATCCACGGTGACCACCGTGATCGGTTCGACCACGGCGCGCTCGTCCCACACCAGTTCGCCGACCGCGCCCGGCTCAGGCTCGAACGACGCGTCTTCGGACCACCACATCTTGATGTGCTCGGGACGGCTCACCACATCGAAGACGATCTCCGGTGCCGCGTCGATACGGATCTCGCGCTCCAGCTTTCCGAACTCCATTGCAGACCCCCAGTAGGCAACCATCGGTTGCACATAACTCTAACGGCCTCACCACCAACCCGCAACCTTATGTTGCACAATCGAGGCGACGCCGAGGAGTGCGCGACCAGACGACGACCTTCACCCGAGACGGATTCCTTACGATCCGCTGGTTCGCGGCACTCCGCTCGCCCCGCACGCCTTCTGCGGACAACGGCCCACACCCCGACCACCCCAAGATCGCGATGAAAGTTTCAGGTGCTTTCATTCGCCGACGTCTTATGCCGACACACCATAAGGCGCGTGTACCCCCAAAGCGGATCATCGACGGCTTTACACGGATCTTGACACGTTTCACAGATGTTTCCACACTGAGTCCCCGGAGCGGTCTCCGCTGCCGGTCGGCGATGAAGAGGCCGCCGATCACGATGCCCCTGTCGTACGCGCTTCGGCGCCGGGACGAGGAGGCGACCGATACGGTGCGGAGCCGCCGCACCGAAGGCCACTCGGCGATGGCCGTCACGTACTGATCCCGATGAGGGGCTCACCCGAAGAGAAGGAACACCACAGTGCGACGACGTGTGAGTGAGACTCCGGAGCCTTGTGCCGCCCCGAGTGTCCGATCGGAGCCCGGGCCACAGAGCGGGTGGCGGAAGCGTGCGATGGCCGCGGCGGTCGTCGTCCTCGGGCTGCTCGCGATGATCGTCGTGACTCGGCCGGCATCGGCCGCCGACAACCCCTATCAGCGAGGCCCCGATCCCACCCTGGCCGGCGTGGCCGCCACCAGGGGCACCTTCGCCACCGCGCAGGTCAGTCTGCCGGCCGGGAACGGCTTCGGCGGTGGGGTGATCTACTATCCGACGGACACCGGCCAGGGGACTTTCGGCGCGGTCGCGATCGTGCCCGGCTACTCCGCCCGGTTCGCCGACGAAGAGGCCTGGATGGGTCCCTGGCTCGCGTCCTTCGGCTTCGTCGTCATCGGAATCGAGACCAACAGCCGTACCGACGGCGCCGACGCCCGAGCGACCCAACTGCTCGCCGCGCTGGACTACCTCACCCAGCGGAGTTCGGTGCGTGACCGCGTCGACCCCAGCCGGTTGTCGGTCGTCGGCCACTCCGCGGGTGGCGCCGGCGCCCTCACCGCGGCGCTCCGGCGGCCCTCACTGAAGGCCGTGGTCGGGCTCGCACCCGGCTCCCCCACGGGAAACCTGAGCCTGGCCGACAACCGGGTGCCCTTGATGTTCATCTCCGGGCAGAGGGACACGGTGGTCACGCAGTCCTACCTCAACGGGTTGTACAGCACTCTCCCGGCCTCGGCACAGAGCGCCTGGGTGGAGATAACCGGCGTGGACCACCTGTTCGCGACGAGGGCGAACACGACCGAGATGCGGACGCTGATCCCGTGGCTGAAGATCTTCGTTGACAACGACACCCGGTACACCCAGTTCCTGTGTCCGTTGATGGACTCCACCGGCATCTCGATGTACCGCAGCAAGTGCCCGTACGTGCCGCCGGGCGGCTCGTCACCCTCGCCCTCGCCCTCGGTCACCCCTTCGCCTTCGGTCACCCCGTCACCCTCACCTTCGGCCACCCCGTCGCCCTCCCCCTCCTCGGGCGCCTGCACCGCGAGCTACCGCACCACGAACTCGTGGCCGGGCGGCTACCAGGGCGAGGTCACGGTGACGGCGGGCGGCTCGGCGGTCAGCGGTTGGACCGTCAGATGGACCCTGGGCAGCGGCCAGTCGGTCAGCCAGGTATGGAACGGCACCCTGGCCGCCAACGGCTCCGCGATAACGGTGACGAACGCCTCCTACAACGGCTCGATCCCGGCCTCCGGCACGACCACCTTCGGCTTCCTGGCCGGTGGTACGCCGTCGTCCCCCTCCCTCGCCTGCAGCAGTCGCCCCTGACACCCGTTCGGCGCGCTGTGAGCATCACGGCCAGATGCCGCCGTCCCTTCCCCCCGGCGTCGTCGATCCATCTCTTCATGACAGGAGCCCCGCCCGCGTCACGATGGTCGCGGAGAAAGGACCTCGCCACCGCATACCGCGACTAGAGTCTGGTGCGAAAGTGGATCAAGGTGATAGATGATCGCGGCCTCGGGGGCGTGGTGATCTGACGAACGACCAGCGGGAGCGAGCGGAAGCGTCGCTACCGGCGGGCAATACTCTGCGATCCACACAAACTGCGCCAAATCATCGCATAGGGGATGCCGACGCATGAGTACGCCACCATCGCCACCCGGAGCGGAACGAGCTGAAGGACCAGCCGTCCAGATCGGTGCTCTCGTTCCGCTCACCCGGCCTGGTTGGGTGAAGGCGGGCCAACACCTGCTCGCCGGGCTCGAATTGGCCGTTCACGAGGTCAACGAGGCCGGAGGGGTCACCGGAAGAACCCTCGAACTGGTGGTCCGAGACACCGCGGCTGATCCGCGGAAGGCCGCGGCGGCCGTGGACGAATTGGCTCGCCTGGGCGTGGCCGCCTTGGCGGGGGAATATCACAGCGTCGTCGCTCGCGCCGCCGCCGCCAGGGCCGACGCCCTCGGCCTGCCGTTCCTCTGCTCGTCGGCGGTTCTCGACGCACTCACCGAACAGCCGACGGAATGGGTCGCACGCCTCGCTCCGGCACAGTCCCACGGCTGGCGGATCTATACGGACTTCCTCCTCGGCGCGGGCCACAGTCGGATCGCCGTAGCGGCCGAGTCGAGTGTCTACTGGGCATCCGGCACCCGTATTCTGCGGGACCACCTCGCTTCCCGCGGCGGAACCGTCATCGAACTCGACCTGCGCACGCTCACCCCTACGGCCGTGTGCGACGAACTCCTCGACAGTCGCGCGACAGCCCTCCTTCTCCTGGTCGGCCACCCGGAACCGGCGGTGTCGATCGTCAAGGCTGTCCGCCACGACCGGCGTCTCGCCGGGATCATGATCGGTGCTCCCGCCGGGCAACCGGAGTTCGCCGAATGGGCGGCGTCGCTGGGCGGCGACGGCGCCGAGATCCCCTTCCTGCGCTACCTGCCCGAGCGTCTCAGCCCACTGGGCGCACGAGTCGAGACGGCCCTCCGCCGGCGACTGGGCGAAGCGCCGTCTTTCGTGGCTTTCGAGGGCTACGACACGGTCACCGTCCTCGCCCAGGTACTGCGTTCTCACGGCGCGGACCGGGCGCGCACCGCCGGATCCTGGCCGCGCGTTGCGGTCGAAGGCACCCGCGGGCAGATCCGGTTCTCCCGCACGCCGGGCATCGGCGTTTGGCAGTGGGCCTGGCCGCCGGTCCAAGTCGTTGATCGAGATCCGGCGGAACCCGATCACTTTCGGATCCTCCACACCGGCTGAGAGCGCGGAGGGCCGACAGCCCAGATCCGTCCGAACTTGAGGCCTTCCATCTGTCTTCTGCCCGTCAGCAGCAAGGTCTGGTGCGACAGCGCTGGTCACAGCCAATCGCTCCGCCCTCTGAGCGACAACGCGTCAACAAGCCGGCACGGGCAGGGTTGCCGTCATCCACCGTCGCGATATCCACTCAAGGCCGGGGCCCAGCCCGATCCGGCCTCCTCCTCAACGTGTTGAAGTGATCTACAAGCCGTTTCCCAGTACCGGTCCCTAGCCTCGTCACCGGCTCTCGCATCTGGCACGACAGAGCCGAGCTCGAAGACATCGGCAACGACGAGGAGAGACATGGTCAGGCCCGAAGACGGCCAGTCGATAGCCGCCGAGCGGATCAGCAACTGCCTACGGTTCGGATGGCCCAGACTCGACCTGAGCGATCTCCACCTGGAGACGGTTCCCGAGTCGCTCGGCGACCTCACTCACCTGAGCAAGCTCAATCTGAGCGGCAACGAGCTGACCTCGCTACCCGAATGGCTGGGCGACCTCACTCACCTGACCGACCTCGACCTGAACTGCAACGAGCTGACCGCCCTCCCCGAATGGCTGGGCGGTCTCACCAACCTCACCACACTCCAGCTGGGCGGTATCGAGCTGACCGTCCTGCCCGAATGGCTGGGCGACCTCACTACCCTCACCTGGCTCGACCTGGGGTGCAACGAACTGACCACTCTGCCCGACTGGCTGGGCGGCCTCACCAACCTCACCTACCTGGAGCTGCGCTGCAACGAGCTGACCGCTCTGCCCGAGACCCTGGGCGATCTCACCAACCTCACCTACCTCGACCTGAGCGATCTCCGCCTGGGGACGCTTCCCGAGTGGCTGGGCAACCTCACCCGCCTGAACGAGCTCTATCTGAGCAGCAACGGACTGACCGTCCTGCCCGAGTGGCTGGGCGACCTCACCGCCCTCGTCTGGCTCAACCTGAGCCACAACCAGCTGACCGCGCTGCCTGAGTCGCTCCGCAACCTCACCGTCCTCCGAGAACTCCTCCTGGACAGCAACCGGCTGACCGCGCTCCCTGAGTGGCTGGGCGGCCTCACTCACCTGAACACGCTCTATCTGAGCAACAACGCGCTGACCGCCCTGCCCGAGTGGCTGGGCGACCTAACCGCCCTCACCGTCCTCGACCTGAGCGGTAATCAGCTGGTCTCGCCCGAATCGGTGGAGAACCTCGCCGCCCTCCACGAGTTCCACCGGGACGGCTACCGGCTGACCCGCACATAACAGCGGATTTGAGACATTGAAGCGACCCAACTCCGCCCCACATCGTTGTCACCCAGTCGGTCACTCAAGTACGACCTGCGGCCAGACGATGCGGCAGTAACGCGAAAGTCCACACAGGGCGAAGAACACGAGAACCACGACGTCCATCGTGGACACGATCACCCGGTACGACGACCGCGAGGCGTGTCGAGCACCATGGCTGAGTCGCCAAAGTCGGCCACGATCTTGAGCTGACCTCCGAGCGCCGTTACGTGAGCGGCCAGGGTGGCAACTTCGCTGATCACTCCACTTTCGATCTGCGAGATGCGGGCCTGTGACACGCCCATCGCCTGAGCGACATCCTCCTGCCGCAGGCCAAGCTTGCGTCTGGCTTCAGCGAGTTGGTAGGCGCGCTGACGAGCCACGAGCCCATCGCGGAGTCGGGCAACCTCCTGCTCATCACCGGGCTGGACGAGCTCAGCGCGCAGTTCCTCCCATGTCACCGCCTGATCGCTCACTACTCCCTCTTCTCAAGGTATCGGGCAAAACGCAGCTCTGCCGCTTTGATCGCCACGTCATACCAACCGCTCCAGTCGCCGGACTTGTCTCCGGCGACCAGGAACACAGCTTGACGCCAAGGGGCGAAGACGAAGAGCATTCGCACCTCGCTCCGCCCGCTGGATCCAGGTCTCAGCTCCTTGAGGTTACGGATCGTCGACCCTTGAAGTGTGTCCACCAAGGGACGTCCCAGACTGGGACCTTCCTCAGCAACCCGATCCAAGGCCGCAGCGATCAGCAAAAGGGTCTGCCGATCCGTGGCCGTCATCACCCAGTTGGTCACTCATCGATTCAGAAGTTCTCGTTCCACAGATACCAGGAACCTCGGTAGTGCTCGACGTCGGCCTCGTATTCTTCCTCCTCGGGTAACCGGGGCTCCCCCTGCGGGCTCCATATGACGCCACGCTCATAGATGCCGTCCCACCCACCGGCCAGTGCGAAGCGCACGGTGTTCCCATGCCGTTCGGCCCAGGAGACATCGAACAGCCCTAGCCTTCCAGGCCCCATCTTCCAGTCTGCGCCTCCCGCCAACACCGACCGTGCGACCTTCTCGAAACTCCCCTCGGACAACGCGAACCTGGATCTCTCCGGCTCTCCCTGGCTACCCAGCGCCAACAGCGGGATCACGATGATCAGTGGCGCCATCCAGCGCAGCAGGTTTCGCCTGACTCCCGATCGCCGCTCCGGAGCGGAGAGTTCCACAGCGAGGCGCACGAACCAGACCACGCCAAGCACGAAAAACGCAAGAAGAACGGGCAGTATCCACAGAGGGCCGGTACCAGGAAAACTCCCCGCGTACAGGAGTAAGAGGCCCAGGACCGTCAGCGAGCCGATCAGAGGCAGCCCCGGTGCGCCGATCGAACTTCTCGGGAACTGCTCTTGCAGAGTCACTACAACTCCAACCAGGATCGATCAAGGCATCTCATGATCCACTCGAATCCTATCCATGGACCCCGATAAGCACAGAGCGCCGGAAACCTCGAGTGCCACTCAGGGTGACTGCCGTCTAATTCGTCACCTAGAACTCGTGCTCTCCCGCGTGGCGTCCGCCCAGACATCCCGGCCGTTGCTCCACAGCTCTGAGGCGTGGTAGCCGAACCGGTCGAACAGCCCGTCGTCCTGATACCAGGCGGGTCGTCTTAGGGTCACTGACGTGAGAGAGCGCGAGTGATGCCGGTGGCGATGGTGGTGGCCAGCACCCAGCCCGCGATGACGAGGCCGTAGGCGACCCACTGACCACCGCCAGTGGGTTGGTATGCCTTTTCCTGCCCGAAGTCGATCAGCGGGAACAGAAGATCCAAAACGTAGACAAAGGCGTTGAACGCAGGGCCCTTGCCAGGTTCAGCACGAGGCGGGTTGTTCAGAGTGAAAACGACGGCGCCGGCAATGAGCAGTATCAGGAACCACAGGGCGGCGCGGATGGGGCGGTAGCCATACCCGACTGTGACGTCCTGCAGCCATCCCCAGGCGCGGGCGTGCCACGGGAGCCTGGGGTGCTGTCGCCGCTGCCGCTGCTGCTTGACCAGCAGGACGGTACGGGCGTCGACGTCGTGACCCAGTCGCCGATAGGTGGTGGCGAGCTGTTCATACGGCTGCGGCACGTATCCGTCGAGGTCGTCCTTCAGCCATGTCAAGCGTTGGGTGACGGACAACATCGGTTCCAGGGCGTCGTAGACGAGGCCGTTCTGGTGGCGTGGCGACCAGGTGGCGGGGTCGTCGTAGATGACGCCGATTCGGGCGTGTCGCAGATCGACAACACCTTCGAGCGTCTGCTTCGGGCGCAGGTACAGCTCGCGGGCCTCCAGTTGCCGGGCGACCAATGCCTGAGCGCCGGGCGCGGACAGGGTCGCGTCGGTGAGGTCCAGATGCCGACCGAGACGGGCTCCGACCAAGGTGAGCTCACCTTCGGCGGTGAAGCCGCGCCCGCATTCCAGCCCACCGCCGACGCTCGTCCTAGAAAGGTCGAGTGCCCGCCCATCGGAATTGCTGAGGCGGGCGCCATTGAAATCAGCGAACGTACCGATCCTCGCGTCAGCGAGACGAAGCGCACCGTCGGCGCGGAAACCTTCGGTGCATGACAGCCTGCCGCCGATGTTCACCCCGTCGGCGTCGAGGGCGGTTTTAGTGGACGCGTCGGGATTCGTGACAGACAGGCTCGCACCGGCCAGGTTCAGTGATCCCGCGATGCGGGCTTGGGTGAGGTTCACCCGCCCTTCGGCGATGAGCCCGCGCGCGTCGATACTTCCCTCGACCTGGAGCTCCGCTGCCTGGAGCGCGCGACCACCCGAATAGGCCAGATGGGCATCTTTCAGGCTAAGCTCCCGGTCGATCCGCGAGTCGGCCAACCGCACCGTGCCGGTCGCGGTGAACCCGTCACTCAGGTACAGGCCACCCTCGGCGGTAATCCGGGAACCGCGAAAAGCCATC
Source organism: Streptosporangium sp. NPDC000095 (assembly GCF_042899335.1). Lineage (NCBI taxonomy): Bacteria > Bacillati > Actinomycetota > Actinomycetes > Streptosporangiales > Streptosporangiaceae > Streptosporangium > Streptosporangium sp. NPDC000095. The sequence continues at coordinate 178,224 of NZ_JBIAZS010000012.1, read as the reverse complement.
TTGCCGGGATAGTCAATTGTGGTTCCGGTGAAGCTGAACGGTCCAGTCACGCGGGCGTTGCGCAGGCTCACCATCCCAGCGACGGCCATTCCCCGGCACAGGACGCTCCCATCGGCGACCAGCCCGTCCATGTCTAGCGGCAACCCCCTTGCATCGGTAAGGCGGGCCCCATCCAGAATCATCGCGCCGATTACCCGCGCGCTGGACAGCCGGACCTGGCCTGTAGCCTGGAGACCTTTCGCGGACAGGCCTCGGCCGGTCTGGAGCCGATCACAGTCGATCGCCATGTCGGGGGCGGAGATCCGCGCACGGTTCATCGTGAGGCTTCCCGCAAGCTGGGCTCCGCGAAGTTCCAGCAGGCCGGTGGCTACGCAACCGTCCAGTCGCAAGTGCCCGTCCATGTGCACGTTGGAGGCAGACAGGCCCGGCAGGTGAGAGCCTTTGAAACTCATCTGCTGGCATCGCGCCCAATAAAGGCCCGGCTCCTGCTCAAAGAAGCAGGAGAGGAAGCGCGCCGAGTGGCAGATGGTGGAATAGGCTAGATTCATCCGTTCGGTGATTCGGGCTCCCTTGATTCGGAGAGCCGGGATTCGGTGCGACTGTGGCACCTCCTCGCTCATCAACAGCGTGGCGATCACCCGAGCGCGAATCGTCCGTTCCGTCCCCCAAACCGCACCCACCGCCGGATTGTCCTCATCCGGTTTCCCGGTTGTAAAATCGACCTCTTCCCCATGTGGGAATGCCTCCCACACCCGACGCTCGGCGTCAGACAGGTCCTCGACACGCACGTTGTTCCTCTCGTACGAACATGCTCTCCCTTTGATCGCTTGATTCGCATAGAGGGTTACCGAGCTGGAGAATTCGTGTTCTCTGTGCGCTCCCGCGGGTCGTCCGCCCAGACGTCCCGGCCGTTGTTCCACAGCCCGGAGGCGTGGTAGCCGAACCGGTCGAACAGGCCGTCGTCCTGATAGCGGTGCAGGTGCATCATCGGCGAGCCGTGGCCGACGAGCTTGGCCAGGTGCGGGGTCACGAGCATCTCCGAATCGAAACGGAAGACGCTCATCGCGATGTGCTCGTCTCCGAACCTCGCCTCGATGCCGGGTACGTCCCGAACCTGCTCGATCTCCGAGAGGGTGATCCGGATGCGGGTGGAGACGGTCAGCGGGACGTTCTCCACCTCCTCACGACGGCGGGTGACCTCGCTGTCCGAGTCCCCAATGAGAAAGCGGATCTTGCACCCCTGCTCGGCCTTGCACTTGAGGACCTTGGCGAGGTTGGGTGTTCCAGCCACAGGAAGTAGTTGGTGTACCCGGCGGAGACGCTCTCGTTGCGAGCCGAGTAAGACGCTTACGCTCGCGCAGGCTGGTTTCATCGTCGCCCTGGCGGAGCAGGCCGCGCTCCGCATGCGGGCGTACGTGGTGCTCTCGCTGCTGATCGGTGCCCGTACTGAGGAGTTGTGTGCGCTTCTCTGGTCACATGTGGTCGCCTTCGACGAGAGCCGCAACGTGTGGGCACCTGCGAGATGCGGCACAGCTCCGTGTCGCTGCTGTCGGACTCCGGCATCCCGATCGAGGACATCTCCCGGCTCGTCGGCCATCGGAACACGGTGGTCACGGAGACGGTCTATCGGAAGCAGATCCGGCCGGCGCTCTCATGCAGGGAGCGGAGGCGATGGACGACATCTTCAGGAGTTGGTCACCCGGTTAGTCACTCACGCCCCGTTCCGAAGATCGGATACGGGGCGTTTTGGCTGGTGGGCACTACTGGGTTCGAACCAGTGACATCTCGCTTGTAAGGCGAGCGCTCTACCGCTGAGCTAAGCGCCCGGGAAATCCCGTCGGACAGACGGGACAACACTTTACGCCACGTGGGGGGACTTCAGCACATCGAGAGACCACGTGGTTCCCGCGTCGGTGAAGCCGGCGGCGCGCCAGCCGAGGAGGGCCGCGCCGAGCATGCCGGCGGACATGCCCAGGGCGGCATGACGCAGGGGCGGGGCGTCGCGGAAGGCGAGGCGTTTGCCGAGCCGTTCGGCCAGGGGGTCGGACAGGAGGGGGCCCGCTTCCGCGAGGCCTCCGCCGAGGACGATGGCGGAGGGGTCGAGAAGAAGCGTGTAGGTGGCCAGGGCGAGAGAGAGCGCCTCGATCGCGTCGTCCCAGATCTCCACGGCGAGAGGATCACCGGAGGCGGTCAGGGCGGCGACCCGCTCGGCGCTGACCGAGGCGGGTGGGACGACGGTGGCGGATGAGGTGGACGGCGGAGAGGAGGCAAGGAGGGGCGAGGCAGGGGTGGAGGAGGGCTCCGGAGCGAAAGAGGAGGAAGCGGGGGCGGAAGGCGGGGATGCGGCGGCGCGGGTGGAGTAGCGGCGGGCCACGGCGGAGGCGGAGGCGTAGGTCTCCAGGCAGCCGATCTGGCCGCAGGCGCACGGTTCCCCCTCGGGGTGGACCGGGGTGTGGCCGATCTCGCCGGCCCAGCCGCCGCTCCCGCCGTACGGCTCGCCACCCAGGATCGTGGCGCCCGCGATGCCGGTGCCGATGGGCAGGAACAGGAAGTCGGAGAGCTCACGGCCGGCTCCGAGGACGCTCTCGGCCAGACCGCCCGTGCGGACGTCGTGCCCGAGCATGACGGGGACGTCCAGCGGGACGAGGTCCCCGGCCGGGACGTCGCGCCAGCCGATGTTGGCGGAGTACAGGGCCGCCTCGGCGGTGACCAGGCCCGGTACGGCGAGTCCGACCCCCTCGAGGGTGCCGCCCTCCGCGGCGGCAAGGTCGTCGATGAAGGACCGGATCGTCGCGATGACCGCCGCCGGGCCCCTGTCGCGCGGGGTGGCACGGCGGTCGGTGCGGATGATCTCGCCGGAACGGGTGACGAGGCCGCCCTTCATCGACGTTCCACCGACGTCAAGGGCAACAACGAAGGAGCTCATGCACCCATCCAGCGGGTCGAAGGGGCGGGACCGAGCCCGACCTTAGCGCACGCCGGGCGCGCCGGAATGGCGGGATCTCCCCCATACGGCCAAGCGCGTTGCTCGGAGGAACCTCCCGATATGGCCGGGAAACGCCCGGTCCCATGGCCCCTGGAACGGCCAGGGCGTTCTCAGGGGACCCGGCGCAGGACCCTGGCCAGGGCGGCCTCTACCTCATCGGCCAGGCCGGGCGCGCAGGCGTGGGAGGCGGCCGGCCGGTCGTCGCCCCGCGCGAGGCGTACCGCGCCGCAGGATCGGCACTCCACCTCGCCCAACCGGCAGATGAGCGCGACGGAGCCGCACGAGAGGCATGTGTCGAGGTCGACTTGGTGGGTGCGCCGGCAGTCCGGGCAGATCAGCACCTGCGTCTCGTGGCGCACTCCGCGCGTCCACGGGCTGGAGCCACGGATCGGGTCGGTCTGCCTGGCCCCGCAGGAGAAGCAGGGCATGATCGCCTCCGAGAGGTCGGACCGGCGGGGCACTCGTGAGCGGGCGTCCGCCGGATCACCGCTTAGGGAAGGTCGGCGAGCGCCTTGCGGTACTCGGCGATGTCGCGGGCCCGTGAGATCGGGTTCACGACGCGCCAGCGAACCACGCCCTCGCCGTCGATGATGAAGGTCCCGCGCTCCGCGCAGCCCTTCTCGTTGTCGAATACACCGTACGCCCGCGCGACCTGCCCATGTGGCCAAAAGTCGGAGAGCAGCGAGAAGGTGTAGCCCTTCTGATCCGCCCACGCGCGGTGGGCGAAGGTCGAGTCAACCGAGACGGTGAGAATTTTAACGTCCTCGGGCATGTCGGCGATGAGCTCGTCGCGGATGACGTCGAGCTCGTTGCCGCAGACGCCGCTGAACGCCAGAGGGTAGAAGATCAGCACGATCTTTTTGCCCCGGTGTCCGGAAAGCTTGACCGGGGTGCCGTGCTGGTCCCTCAACTCGAAGTCGGGAGCCTGGTCACCCACCTCGATCGCCATGATCGGGGTTCCTTTCCTCGGCTGACGGCAGGCGTCATCATCCTGCCGTACGGCCCGCGCGAGCCGTACGGCAGGGCGGACCCTTAGCGGCGCGCCTTGGGCGTCGCCAGACGCGTCCCCGACCAGTCGGGGGCGGCACTGATGCTGCTGGTCTGCGAGAGACCCGCAGTGGTGGCGTCTTCCCCGATGTCGCTCGGCTCCACGTGCCCGTCCCGGCCGGCTTTGGGAGTGAGCAGCCAGATCTGGCCACCGTCGGTGAGGTTGGTCACCACGCTGCTCAGGGCGTCGAACAGATCACCGTCGCCGTCACGCCACCACAGCAGCACGACGTCGACGACGTCCTCGAAGTCTTCATCGACCAGCTCGTTACCGGTCAGCTCCTCGATGGAGTCGCGCAGATCGTCGTCGGTGTCCTCATCCCATCCGACCTCCTGCACCACCTGACCCGGCTTGAGGCCGAGTCGTTCGGCCAGGCCGCGTTCGCCCTGCGCCTGACCCGCGGTCGCGCTCACGTTTGTCCCTCCTGCTTGAATGGCCCCGCAATCACACGGTGCTCAGAGTGCTTCGGCACAGTCCACACGCTGTGACCCTCAGTCGTCAACGGTCGCCACGGCAACGACTGGGCTACGTATGAATTAGTCCGACAAAAATGACAAACGGACCTGGCGTTCCAGATTGTCGACGTTGAGATCCACGATGGCGATGGACTGCCAGGTTCCCAGCGCGAGCCGTCCGGCGAGAACCGGGACGGTGGCGTACGGCGGAATGAGGGCAGGCATGACATGCGACCGTCCATGCCCCCGTGATCCGTGCGCATGCCTCCATCTGTCGTCGGCCGGAAGCAGATTCTCCAGAGCCGCGAGCAGATCGTCGTCGCTGCCCGAGCCCAGCTCCAGCAGCGCGACCCCCGCGGTCGCGTGGGGCACGAAGACGTGTAACAGACCGTCGCCCCCACTTGACCGGACGAAGCTCTCGCACTCGGAGGTGATGTCGTGCACCCGCTCTCGGGAACCCGTTATCACCTCGATCGTCTGAGATCTCACATACCGATCCTACGATCCATCGTGAGCTGCGATGACGACCGCACCCGCTCCGGAAGACCAGGTGCGGCCCTCGCCGCCGCCCGATCTTCGTCGGTACGGGGACGGGGGCGGTGTGTCCGGTTTCTGGAATGTCCCCGTATGGACCGTTCCCTACCGGGAGGAGCCGGGCAGGGCGGGGGCCGGGACGAGAGCGGCGGCTCGGGATACGCCTGCCGGATGCGGCGTTTCCGGACAGCGACGGCGGCCGCGGCACCGCTCACGGTTGGCGCGCGAATCGTTACCACTTCGGCACGGAGCCTCACGGGCCGCGGCCCGTCTCCCCCGCGAGAGAGGCGCATGACAGGGCTCTATGAAGGAGGCGATGCGAAAGATGGTGGGAAAAAGAGCGAAAGACGATACGCGAGGCGTCCGTTAGGGCACCTTCAGGGGGGATCATGCGTTGTATACGGTGAGGGTCCCGATCACGACGCCCGGGCACATCGCGCGGCGGCGAGGAGGGCACCCTCCCCTTCCGGGGTCCCTCCAAGACCCTCGGGGGATCTTCGACGATCCCCCGAAGACCGTCGAAGGGCCCCCGCGGAGGGGCTCGGAAGGCTCCGGCGAGGGGCACGAAGGCAGGCCAGACAGCGGGTCCCAGATTCCCAGGGAGGGAACCTGTAAAAAAGGGGCAACCCCGATGTAACCTTTGGTGGCAATTCGTCCTACCATCGGTGGTCTAGGCCACTTTCGTATCACTGCCAGCAGGGATCTCCTGGTTACCGGGAAGTAGAGATGCACTTTCCGGGGTAAGCGACCAGGATGGAAGACGACCTACTCCAGACAAAAGTCCATCCTCGGAAGGCGAGACCCAGTGGCTTCCGGACGCCAGCGTTTCTCGATCATCAGCGACGGCCTACCCAGCCAGCTTCCTGATGTCGACCCCAGCGAGACCCAGGAGTGGCTCGAGTCGCTCGACAACGTCATCAAGACGGAAGGTCGCACTCGGGCCCGCTATCTGATGCTCCGGCTCTTGGAGCGCGCCCGTGAACACCAGGTCGGGGTGCCCGGCCTGCGCAGCACCGACTACATCAACACCATCCCGCCGGAGCGCGAGCCCTGGTTCCCCGGCGACGAGTACGTCGAGCGCCGGATCCGCGCCTACACACGCTGGAACGCGGCCGTGATGGTGACCCGGGCCAACGCCCGCACCAACGTCGGCGGGCACATCGCCACCTACGCCTCCGCCGCGTCGCTCTACGAGGTGGGCTTCAACCACTTCTTCCGCGGCAAGGACCACGGCGAGTCCGGAGACCAGGTCTTCTTCCAGGGCCACGCCGCGCCGGGCATCTACGCCCGCGCCTTCCTGGAGGGCCGCCTCAACGAGGCACAGCTCGACGCCTTCCGCCAGGAGCTCTCGCACGGGTTCAGGGGGCTGCCCTCCTATCCTCACCCCCGCCTGATGCCCGACTTCTGGGAGTTCCCCACGGTCTCCATGGGTCTCGGCCCGATCGGGGCGATCTACCAGGCCCGGTTCAACCGCTACCTGCTGAACCGGAAGATCAAGGACACCAGCCGGAGTCACGTCTGGTGTTACCTCGGCGACGGCGAGATGGACGAGCCCGAGTCGCTCGGCGCGATCGGCGTGGCGGCCCGTGAGGAGCTCGACAACCTCACCTTCGTCATCAACTGCAACCTGCAGCGCCTCGACGGCCCGGTACGCGGCAACGGAAAGATCATCCAGGAGCTGGAGTCCTACTTCAGGGGCGCCGGCTGGAACGTCATCAAGGTCGTCTGGGGTCGCGACTGGGACCCGCTGCTCGCGGCGGACGTCGACGGTGTGCTGGTCAACAAGATGAACACCGTCCCCGACGGCCAGTTCCAGACATACTCCGTCGAGACCGGCGGATACATCAGGGAAAACTTCTTCGGCGACGACCCGCGCCTGCGCAAGATGGTCGAGCACCTGTCGGACGAGGACATCCGCAAGCTGTCGCGCGGCGGCCACGACTACCGCAAGGTGTACGCGGCCTACAAGGCGGCTCGTGAGCACGTCGGCCAGCCGACGGTCATCCTCGCCCAGACCATCAAGGGCTGGACTCTCGGCAAGGACTTCGAGGCGCGCAACGCGACGCACCAGATGAAGAAGATGTCCAAGAGCGACCTGAAGGAGTTCCGCGACCGGCTCTACCTGCCGATCCCCGACTCCGCTCTCGAGGGCGACCTCCCGCCCTACTTCCACCCGGGCGAGAACGACCCGGAGATCCAGTACATGAAGGAGCGCCGCGCGGCCCTGGGCGGTTTCCTGCCCAAGCGCGTGATGCGCGCCAAGCCGGTCACGCTTCCCGGCGACGCCGCGTACGCGCAGCTGAAGAAGGGTTCCGGCAAGCAGAACGTCGCCACCACCATGGCGTTCGTCCGCCTGCTCAAGGACCTGATGCGCGACAAGGAGATCGGCAACAGGTTCGTGCCGATCATCCCGGACGAGGCGCGCACCTTCGGTCTTGACGCGATCTTCCCGACAGCGAAGATCTACTCACCGCACGGCCAGATGTACGAGGCGGTCGACCGCGAGCTGCTGCTGTCGTACAAGGAGTCGACCGAGGGTCAGATCCTGCACGAGGGCATCAGCGAGTCGGGCTCGATGGCCTCCACGATCGCGGTCGGCTCGTCGTACGCCACGCACGGCGAGCACATGATCCCGATCTACATCTTCTACTCGATGTTCGGCTGGCAGCGCACCGCCGACCAGATGTGGCAGCTCGCCGACCAGATGGGCCGGGGCTTCCTGCTCGGCGCCACCGCCGGCCGCACCACGCTGAACGGCGAGGGCCTGCAGCACGAGGACGGCCACACCCCGCTGATCGCCTCGACGAACCCGGCCGCGGTCTCGTACGACCCCTCGTGGGGGTTCGAGGTGGCCCACATCGTCAAGGACGGCCTGCGGAGGATGTACGGCGAGGAGCCGGAGAACGTCTTCTACTACCTCACCGTCTACAACGAGCCCTACCCCCAGCCCGCCGAGCCCTCGGACCTGGACGTGGCGGGTCTGCTCAAGGGTCTGTACAGGTTCGCCCCGGCTCCGGCCGTGTCCGGGCCGAAGGCCAACATCCTCGCGTCCGGCGTGGCCGGGCCGTGGGCGATGGAGGCCCAGCGGATGCTGGCCGAGGACTGGGGCGTGGCGGCCGAGGTCTGGTCGGCCACCTCCTGGGCGGAGCTGCGCCGCGACGCGCTCGCCGCCGAGGAGCACAACCTGCTCAACCCCGACTCCGACAAGCGCGTGCCGTACGTCACGCAGGCGCTGTCGTCGGCGCAGGGGCCGTTCGTGGGCGTGAGCGACTACATGCGGGCGGTCCAGGACCAGATCGCCCAGTGGGTTCCCGGCGACTGGAGCTCGCTCGGCACCGACGGCTTCGGCCTGTCGGACACCCGGTCGGCGCTGCGCCGCCACTTCCACGTGGACGCGGCCTCGATCACCCTGGCCGTGCTCACCCAGCTGGTCAACAGGGGTGAGCTCGACCAGGAGGTGCTGGGCGACGCCATCTCCATGTATCACCTGAAGAACGGCGTGACCGAGGCCGCGGGCGCCGAGAGCAACGACACCCAGTCCATGGGAGTTTGATCGTTCCCGGGCGGGTTCTCCTTTTCCATGGAGGGCCCGCCCGGTTAGTGTTGAACGCTCCCCCCGGCGAACGATTCCAGGGGAGAGCGTTTCATGGCAACAATCCTTAGGGCGGCCGCGACGGTCACGGCCCTGTCAACCGTGCTCTCCGCCTGCGGTGGCGGACCCGGCGGGGACGGTTCCCTCCCGGGCGGGCTCGTCGGAGGCGAGGTCGTCTCGGGCACGTCCGACCCGACCGCCACCTCCGCCCCCGCGGAGGCGATCACCTGGGGTCCGTGCACCGGGCTCAGGCGGCCTGGCGGTGAGACCCCCCAGCCCAACTCCGCGCAGCAGTGCGGGAAACTCAGGGTCCCGCTCGACTACGCCAACCCGGACGGCGACTCCATCGAGATGGCCGTCATCCGTGTCAGGGCCACCGACCCCGGCAGGCGGATCGGCTCGCTGGTCTTCAACTTCGGCGGCCCCGGCGCCTCGGGTGTCGAGACCATGGCCCAGGCCGCCAAGGCGTTCACCACCCTGAACAGCCGCTTCGACCTGGTCAGCTTCGACCCGCGAGGCGTCGGCGAAAGCTCAGGTGTCCGGTGCGGCGACAGCGCGGTGATGGACAGGTTCACCTCGATGGACACCCTGCCCGCCAACGAGGAGGAGCGCGCCAGGAGCCGGGAGATCACCAAGGAGTTCGTGACGGCCTGTCAGCAGACCTCGGGCAGGCTGCTGCCCTACATCGGCACGGTGAACGCCGCCGCGGACATGGACCGTCTCCGCGCGGCCCTGGGCGAGAAGCAACTGGACTACTTCGGCATCTCGTACGGGACGCAGCTCGGCGCGGTCTACGCGACGAAATTCCCGCAGAACGTGGGACGGTTCGTGCTGGACGCCCCGCTGGATCCGAGCGTCTCCATGGCGACGCGCACGATGGTCCAGACGAAGGGGTTCCAGCACGCCTATGACGCCTTCCTGAAGGACTGTGTGAAGCAGCCCCGCGAGTGTGAGATCGGCAGCGACGCGACCATCGCGAACAAGAACGTGACGAAGCTCATGGACGAGCTGAACGACAAACCGCTCAAGGTCGGCAAGCGTCTCCTGACCCAGGGGCTGGCGGGCGTCGGCATCGCCGCCGCGCTGTACTCGAAGCTGACCTGGCCGCTGCTGGACCAGGCGCTGGGCCAGGCGATGAAGGGTGACGGTCGGATCCTGCTGGCCCTGGCCGACAGCTACAACGGCCGTCAGCCCGACGGGAGCTACACGACGCTCATGAGCAGCTTCCCCGCGATCAGCTGCGTGGACACCGCAGAACGCCCCACCCCCGAGCAGCTGAACGCGCTGGAGGACGAGACGATGAAGGTCTCCCCGCTGTTCGGCGGCGCGGGGATGGGCCTGATCTGCTCGATGTGGCCGGTTCCCGGCAACGACGAGGCGAGGCGGATCAACGCCACGGGCTCGGCGCCGATCCTGGTCATCGGCGGCACCGGCGACCCCGCCACGCCGTACGAGTGGGCTCCGAAGCTGACGGGGGAGCTTCGGACGGGGGTGCTGGTGACCTACAGGGGCGAGGGGCACGGCGCCTACCTGTCCGGTGACACCTGCGTCAAGAAGCTGACCGACGCCTACCTCATCGACGGGAAGGTCCCTGCCAGGGGGACCGTCTGCGACGGTTCGTGACGCGGCGGGCCCGCGGGCGGGCCGCGCGGTCACGCCTTCCCGCGCGTCGCCCGCCCTCGCGGGAGACATCGCCCGCCCTCGCGGAGACATCGCCCGCCCTCGCGGAGACGTCGCTCGCCCTCGCGGGAGACAGGGCGGCGGTGAGGAGCGCGGTCGGAGGCGAACGGGCTCGGCGGGGCTCGGGGAGAGGACTGCGGTCGAAGGCGGACGGTTCAGCAGGTCTCCGGACGGGGCCGGGCGGTCTCGAAGCGGAAACCGACCCGGCCCAGGTGCTTTTCGAGCAGACGCTTCATCGTCCCGTCCTCGTACATCGACGCGATCACTTCGTTGATCTTCCGGCAGGCCACCGGGTCGCCACGCCTGAGCGCGACGCCGTACCTCTCCGAGGTGAGCCTGATCCCGGCGATCTCGACCTTGACGTCACGCAGGCGGGCACCGAAGCCGGCGATCAGCAGGTCGTCCCCGACCATGGCGTCGGCTCGGCCGTCGGCCACCTGGGACGCGCACTGCGCGGGGTCATCCGCCCGTACCGCGACGAAGTCGACGCCCCTGTCGCGGATCATCGTGCCCGTGGTCTGACCAGGTGACAGGCAGATCCTCCTGCCGCGCAGGTCCTTGAGACCGTCGATCCTCGCGCCGGTACGCACCAGCGCGTCGCGGTGGGCGAGATAGTACGGGCCCGCGAAGGCGACGCGGCGGCGATCGGCGTTGTCGATCGAGAAGTTGGCGATCACGAGGTCGGCCCTGCCCTTCTCCACCGCCTCCTCACGACCGTCGTACCCCACCACCGACACGAACCTGAGCCCGTCGTCGGGCACCTTCAGCTCTTTCGCGATGTGGGCGGCCAGGTCGGCCTCGAATCCCCGGGGCGGCCTGCCCAGCGAGATGCCCGGCAGGCCCTCCCTGAACCCCACGCGGAGCCTGCGGGTCTCCCCGATGCGGTCGAGCAGGGGCGAGCCGGTGGAGACCCGCGGGGTCGCCGTCGCAGGGCCGGCCGCCGGTGGGCGGGAGGGTTCGGCCTGGCCGGGCGGCGTGCTCCCGAACGGGAGGCCCAGCAGGGCACCCGCCACGCCGAGGACGGCGACCCCGACGGCGATCGCGCCGAGGACCACCGGGCGGCGCCGCGTGGGCGCGGCGGGCTCTTCGGGCCGGGTCAGGTCCCCGGTGGCGGCCTGCGCGCCCTCGGCCAGCTCCTCCTCCGAGGCCTCCGGGGTCTCCGCCTCGTCCACCGGGTGGCCGAGCAGGCGCTTCAGCAGCACGTCCGAGGTGGGCCTGAGCCGCTGATCCTTGTTCAGGCAGGCCGCGACGACGTCGCGTAGCCCGTCGGGCAGGCCGTTCAGGTCGGCCTCGTGGTTGATCACCCGGTTGAGCGTCGCCACGATCGTGTCGCTCCCGAAGGGAGCCTTCCCGGTGGCGGTGAAGACGATGGTCGAGCCCCAGGCGAACACGTCGGCGGGAAAACCCACCCGCTCACCGGCGATCTGCTCGGGGGCCATGTAGGCGGGGGTGCCGACCGCGCGGGTGGTGATCGTCCCGCTCTCATCGATGATCTTCGCGATGCCGAAGTCGACGACCCTGGGGCCGTCGGTGGCGAGCATGACGTTGTCGGGCTTGAAGTCGCGGTGCGCGATGCCCGCGTGGTGGATCGCGGTCAGCGCGGTGGCGGTGCCGATCGCGAGGCGTTCGAGAGCCTCCCCGGTCAGCGGTCCCTCGCGTTCGACCACCTGGCGCAGCGAGGGCCCCTCGATCAGCTCGCTCGCGATGTAGGGCGTCTCACCGTCGAGGTCGGCGGCGAGCACCCGGGCGGTGCAGAAGGCGGCCACCCGGCCGGCCGCCGCCAGCTCGCGGGCGAAACGGGAGCGCGCGTGGGCCTCCTCGGTGAAGCGCACGTGCAACAGCTTGACGGCCACCCGCTCACCGTCCTCGGACTCGCCGAGATAGACGACCCCCTGCCCGCCCTCCCCCAGTCTGCCCTTGAGCTCGTACCTGCCCAGTCGCGGCGGATCCCCCGGCCGCAACGGTCTGATCTCCGGCACCGCGCACCCCTCGTCCACCGCGCTTTGCCAGAACATTACACACCCGGACGGGCGATGATCGGCTGTCTCGTCAGGGCCGGTGCGGCTCACCTCGCCCCCCGCGCGGGGGGCGGCGATTCCCCCGAAAGAACCAGAGATCGGTTGAACAGACAAAAGCACATCGATACCCTGTGGCGACGCATCTCATTGGAGCTCGATGGCCGCGCGACCACAACCCCCACGGGCCACACCACCAGGTCCCCATGGCAAGACGCCTTCCAAGCCCTCGGGCTTCAAGGCCTCCAGAGCGATCGCCATCACCGGAATCGGTGTCGTCTCGATGCTTCTCGTCTCCTCCTGCTCCACGTCGGACTACGAGGAGGTGGGCGCCGAGTGCGTCGACCTCAACAACCGCCAGCCGGACGGCAGCTACGCGATCGTGGACGAGGACCTCTGCGACGACGACAGGCGCTACCACGGATCGCGGGGCGCCTACGGCTGGTACTACGGAGGCGTCAGGTCCGGCTCCCACATCCGGCAGGGCACCACCGTGCGTCCCTCGGACGTCCAGATCACCAGCCGCAAGGGCACGGTGATCCAGCGGGGTGGTTTCGGTGGCCGAAGCGGATCGGGTGGCGGGAGCTGATCCGGCGCCGATGAGCAAGCCGACGAACCACAGGTGAGCGACAGGTGAGCAGGAGATGAGACGCGAGACCTCCCTCCCTCGCGACGACTGGGAGAGCGTCATCGAGGGCCACGGCCTGGCCTACCACCGCTCGGCCCATCCCGAGGGCCTTGACCGTCCGTACTGGGACGAGACCGTCCAGTACGTCTTCTCCATGGACGAGGTCCTCGACCTGGAGAACCAGGTCGAGGACCTGCACCGGATGTGCCTGAACGCCGTGGAGCACGTCATCGCCAAGGGCCGCTACGCCGAGTTCGCGATCCCGCCGTGGGTGGCCCCCGAGATCGCCGCCTCCTGGGAGCGTAACGACCCGCACCTGTTCGGCCGCTTCGACCTGCGCTACGACGGGACCGGCCCCGCCAAGCTGCTGGAGTACAACGCCGACACCCCCACCAGCCTCCTGGAGAGTTCGGTGGTGCAGTGGTTCTGGCTGCGCGACCGCTACCCGGACGACGACCAGTGGAACTCCATCCACGAGCGGCTGATCGCCAGGTGGCAGCAGATCTCGACCGGCCTGCCCACCGGGCCCACGCACTTCGCCTGGACCAACATGGACACCTCGGGCGAGGAGGTGATGACCCTCGCCTATCTGCAGGAGACCGCCGACCAGGCCGGGCTCAAGACCGTCGCGGTCGCGATGGAGGACATCGGCTGGGACGACCTCAACCTCCGCTTCGTCGACATGGAGCGCAGGGTGATCCGCTCGCTCTGCAAGCTGTACCCGTGGGAGTGGGCGGTCGCCGACCCGTTCGGGACGCGGGCGGTGCGCCAGCAGGTCTCGACGACCTGGATCGAACCGCTGTGGAAGATGCTGCTGTCCAACAAGGCGCTGCTCGCGGTGCTCTGGGAGCTGTACCCGGGACACCCGAACCTGCTGCCCGCCTACCTCGACGGCCCCCGCGACATGTCCTCCTACATCGTCAAGCCGCTGCTCGGCCGCGAGGGCGCCAACATGCGGATCGTCACCCCCGGCGAGCACGTCGAGACCCTCGGCGGCTACGGCGCCGAGGGGTACGTCTACCAGGAGTTCCAGGCGCTGCCCGTCTTCGAGGGCTGGCGTCCCGTCCTCGGCGCCTGGGTCGTCCACGACGAGGCGGCGGGTGCCGGCATCCGCGAGACCTCGGGGTTCATCACCGACGACACGTCGTCATTCGTCCCGCACCGCATCGAACTCTGAGTCCCGGAAAGAGAAACCACACATGAGTCCCACCCCCGTGCCACCCGTCCCCGTCGTGCCCGGTGCCGAGGCGCTCTCGCTCGCCGAGGTCCTCGGGCGCGGCGCGCTCGCGATCGTCTCGTACGCCGCGCTCGGCGTGATCCTGCTCATCGTCGGTTTCTACGTGATCGACATGGTCACCCCCGGCAGGCTCGGCAAGCTCATCAAGGAGGGGCGCAATCCCAACGCCACCCTGCTCGCCGGCTCAGGGCTGGCGGCCGTCGGGCTGATCGTGGCGGCCTCCATCTGGTCCTCGGGCGGCGCCCTGCAGGAGGGCCTGCTCGCGACGCTGGTCTTCGGCCTGGTCGGCATCGCCGTGCAGACCGTGGCGATGGTCGCGTTCGACAAGGTGGCGGGCATCTCGGTGCGCGAGCTGGTCACCGAGCCGGAGCTTCAGCCGGGCGCCCGGCTGCTCGCGGTCACCCACCTCGCCATCGGCCTGATCACCGCCGTCGCGGTCGTCTGAGCCCTCGTCCGACCCGCCCACCCTCCGTACGTTCACATCCCGGTGGGCGTACGGGACACGGGCGCGCGGAACAGGAGACGATGACGACGCCCGGCTCCGAGAGGGTGACCACGGGCGCGCGGAACGGGATCGTGGCGTACGCTCGCGCCCTGGTCGTGCGGGACGTACAAGATCGGGGAGCGTACGCTGTCCGGAGCCGCGGCTGGCGCATCTCCCGCGACCTGGCACTCTTAGTGGCGTGAGGGAGCGGAACGAGCGAACGTTCAGGCACAGCGACGTCGTGACCGGGGAGGACGGGAGGGATCCCGACTCCGACCGGATCCGGGAGGACACCACGCGCCGGCTGGAGCGGGCCATGGGCACGCTGGGCACGGCCGCCATGTCCCGCATGGACGACCGGCTGATGTGGTTTCGCGCCCTGTCGGCGGAGGACAGGTCCTGGGTCGGGCTGGTCGCCCAGGCCGGGATCGCCGCGTTCGTGGAGTGGTTCCAGCACGCCGGTGAGGGCCGCCCGACGCCCAGCATCGAGTTCTTCGGCACCGCGCCCAGGGAGCTGAAGCGGTCCATCTCGCTGCAGCAGACCGTCGACATCGTGCGGGTCGTGGTCGAGGTGGTCGAGGCGCAGACCGGAGAGCTGGCGGCGCCCGGCGGGGAGCACCAGCTCCAGCAGGCGATGCTCCGCTACACCCGCGACGTCGCCTTCGCCGCCGCGCAGGTGTACGCGCGTGAGGCCGAGGCTCGCGGGGCCTGGGACGCACGGCTGGAGGCGCTGATCGTGGACGCCCTGGTCAGGGGCGAGGTCGACGACGGCCTGCACTCGTGGGCCGCCGCGCTCGGCTGGACCTCCGCCCCCGTCGTGGTGCTGGCCGGGCAGACCCCCGACGACGACCCGCAGGCGGTCATCGACGCGCTGCGCGACCGGGGCCGCAGGTCGGGCCTGGACATGCTGGCCGGGGTGCAGGGCGACCGGTTGATCGTGATCGTGGGTGGGGCGGACAGCGTCGCCGCGGCGGCCAGGCACGTGGTGCCGCGTTTCGGCGCCGGTCCGATCGTGATCGGGCCCGAGGTCGCCGACCTGCACTCGGCCGCGAGTTCGGCGCGGGCGGCGATGGCCGGGCTGCGAGCCGCCGCGGGATGGCCGGACGCGCCCAGGCCGGTTCACGCTGAGGACCTGCTGGCCGAACGGGCCATCGACGGCGACGGCGACGCCAGGGCACAGCTGATCGAGAACGTCTATCTGCCGCTGATCGGCACACCGCTCCTCGACACCCTCGCGACCTACCTGGAACAGGGCACGTCCCTGGAAGCGACGGCCCGCCTGCTTTTCGTCCATCCGAACACGGTGCGCTACCGTCTGCGTAAGATCACGGAACTGACCGGCTATCAGCCGACCGAGGGGCGATCCGCCTTCACCCTCCAGGTGGGACTGATTCTCGGGCGCCTGTCGGAGACGCCGGTAACCTAGAATCCTTTACTTAATCTCCGCGAAACTCCCGCTGTAGGTTCCCTACAAAGAAGTGGGGACAAAGTTCGTCTGGATCTCCATCCATGTATTGAACTTCTACAGGGCAGGCTGGATTTTGTGCTCGTCATCGTCGCTCCGGGCCAGGGTGCCCAGACTCCAGGCTTTCTCGGTCCATGGCTCGAACTACCGGGCGTGGCCGATCGGCTGACCGCTTGGTCGGAGCTGGCCGGCCTCGATTTGATCGCCTACGGGACCACCGCGGACGCGGACGAGATCCGTGACACGGCCGTCGCGCAACCACTCCTCGTAGCCGCCGGGCTCGCCGTCGCCGAGGTGCTGGGGGCCTCCCCCGACATCGTCGCCGGGCACAGCGTGGGCGAGTTCACCGCCGCCGCGCTGGCCGGGGTGATCACCCCCGAGCAGGCCGTCGGCCTCGTCCGCGAGCGCGGCCAGGCCATGGCGAAGGCCGCGACGATCACCGAGACCGGCATGTCCGCCGTCCTCGGCGGCGTCGAGGAGGAGGTCCTCGCCGCCATCGCCGACAAGGGACTCACCCCCGCCAACATCAACGGCGCCGGGCAGATCGTGGTCGGCGGCACGCTGGAGCAGCTGGCGGCCTTCAAGGCCGAGCCGCCCGCGCGGGCGAGGGTGAGGGAACTCTCGGTCGCCGGCGCGTTCCACACCGTCCACATGGCCTCCGCGGTCGGCCGTCTGCGCGAGGCCGCCGCGGACGTCACACCGGCCGATCCCGCCGTCACGCTGCTGTCCAACAGCGACGGGTCGGCGGTCACGAGCGGCGCCGAGTTCATGGAGCGCCTGGTCACCCAGGTCGCCAACCCGGTGCGCTGGGACGCCTGCATGGCCACGATGACAGAGCTCGGCGTCACCACGATGATCGAGCTCGTCCCCGGCGGCACGCTCACCGGCCTGGCCAAGCGTGCTCTGCACGGGGTGACGACCGTCGCCCTGAAGACCCCCGACGACCTGGAGGCCGCGCGAGCCGCCCTTGAGTCGAACAAGGAGCGGTGACCGAGGAATGAAGACCTCACAGGGCGCGCCCGGCGCGAAGATCCTCGCCTTCGGCCACTACCAGCCTTCCAACGTGGTGACCAACGACGACCTGTCGGCGACCATGGAGACCAACGACGCCTGGATCCAGAGCCGCGTCGGCATCAAGGAGCGCCGGATCGCCCCGGACAACGAGTCCGAGATCGACCTGGCCGTGCAGGCGGGCGGCAAGGCCCTCGCCGCGAGCGGCCTGGCGGCCTCCGACATCGACCTGGTGATCGTCGCCACCTGCACGCTGGAGACGCAGATCCCCAACGCCGCCGGCCGGGTGGCCACCCGGCTGGGCATCGACGCCCCCGGCGCCTTTGACGTCAACACCGCCTGCTCGGGCTTCTGTTACGCGCTCGCGGTCGCCAACGACGCGATCCGCGCGGGATCGGCGACCCACGTGCTCGTCGTCGGCACCGAGAAGCTCTCCCAGTGGATCGACTGGACCGACCGGGCCACTGCGGTGATCTTCGCCGACGGCGCGGGCGCCGCGGTCGTCGGCCCCTCCGACACCCCGGGCATCGGCCCCGTGGTGTGGGGCAGCGCCGGCGACAAGTTCGACGCGATCATCATCAAGGACCGCGACTCCTTCCTGCACCAGGAGGGCCAGACCGTGTTCCGCTGGGCGACCACCGCGCTTCACCCCGTCGCCAAGGAGATCTGCGAGCGTTCCGGGGTGGATCCGGCCGACCTCGCGGCCTTCGTACCCCATCAGGCCAACCTCCGCATCATCGAGGCGATCGCCCGCAAGCTCGGCGCGGACAACGCCGTCATCGCCAAGGACATCGTCCTGGCGGGCAACACCTCCGCCGCCTCGATCCCGCTCGCCCTGTCCCGGATGATCGAGCGCGGCGAGGTCCAGGCGGGCGGGCTCGCCCTGCTGCTCGGCTTCGGCGCGGGCCTGACCTACGCGGGCCAGATCATCGAGATCCCCTAGAGCTTCCGCGCGGCCCCGCCGCACGGGAAACCAGAAGAACCACGATTCCAAGGAGAACACGCGACATGGCTCTGACCGAGCAGGAGATCCTCGCCGGCATCGGCAAGATCATCAACGAGATCACCGGGATCCCGGCCACCGAGGTCACCCCGGAGAAGAGCTTCGTCGACGACCTCGACATCGACTCGCTGTCCATGGTCGAGATCGCCGTCGCCGCTCAGGACGAGTTCGGCGTCGAGATCCCGGACGACCAGCTCAAGCACCTCAAGACCGTCAAGGACGTCATCAACTTCATCCAGAACTGAGACGTTCCCGCTTATCCCCCAGCCCAGATTGACCAGCGATTCACAAGGAGCGCAGCAGTGAGTACAGACCAGGTACGTGTCGTCGTCACCGGGCTCGGCGCGACCACGCCCCTCGGTGGAGACGTCGCCTCGACCTGGTCGGCGCTCCTCGCCGGTCAGTCGGGCGTGAGCGGTATCACCGCCGACTGGGTGGACTCCGTCCCGGTGAAGTTCGCCGCCTTCTCCGCCGTCGACCCGACCGAGGTTCTGCCCCGGCCGGAGTCGAGGCGGCTGGACCGTGCCGAGCAGTTCGCACTCGTCGCGGCCCGCGAGGCGTGGGCGCACGCCGCGATCGACAAGGTCGACCCCGAGCGGCTCGGCGTCGTCGTGGGTAGCGGCATCGGGGGCATCACCACGATCCTCGCCGCCTACGACACCTTCAAGGAGAGGGGCTGGACGCGGCTCTCGCCGTTCACCGTTCCCATGCTGATGCCGAACGGCTCGGCGGGCTGGATCGGCATCGAGGTCGGCGCGCGCGCCGGCGTCCACGCCACGGTGAGTGCCTGCGCCACCGGCGCCGAGTCGATCGGGTACGCCATCGAGATGATCCGCTCCGGCCGGGCCGACGTGGTCGTGGCCGGCGGCACCGAGGCGGCCATCCACCCGCTGAACATCGGGTCCTTCGCGGCCATGCGCGCCATGTCCACCCGCAACGACGAGCCGCAGCGCGCCTCCAGGCCGTGGGACAAGGGCCGTGACGGCTTCGTCCTCGGCGAGGGCGCCGGCATTCTCGTCCTGGAGTCCGAGGAGCACGCCCTCGCCCGCGGCGCCACGATCTACGCCGTGGCCGCCGGGGTCGGCTACTCGGCCGACGCCCACCACATCGCGCAGCCGGAGCCGACCGGCGCCGGGGTCATGCTGGCCATGCGCCGCGTCCTGGAGGACGCCGGTCTCACCGGCGCCGACATCAAGCACGTGAACGCGCACGCCACCTCCACCCCCGCGGGTGACGTGGTGGAGACGATGGCCATCAAGGAGGTCATCGGCGGTCACCCGCTGGTCAGCGGCACCAAGTCGATGACCGGTCACCTGCTCGGCGGCGCCGGCGGTATCGAGTCCGTTTTCACCGTCCTCGCGCTGCACGAGCGGCGCGCGCCCGGAACCATCAACGTGGACGACCTCGACGACGGCATCGAGGTCGACATCGTGCGCGGAGAGCCGCGCGCCCTGCCGGACGGTCAGATCGCCGCGATCAACAACTCCTTCGGGTTCGGCGGGCACGACGTCGCCGTGGCCTTCACCAGCGTCTGACAGGGGCTCGTGATGACTGTGCTCGACAAAGGGCTGGTGAGCGAGGACAGCAAGGACGGCGAGAGCAGCGAGGACACGACACTGGAGCCTCTCGATCCCCGTGACCCTCAGGTGCGTCTCTCCGCTCTGCTCGACGAGGGCTCGATCCGGCTGATCTCACCGGTCGACCGCAGCGGCGTGCTCGCCGCGACGGGCCGCGTGGAGGGTGTGCCGGTCGTCGTGTTCGTCAGTGACGCCCGCGTCCAGGGCGGCGCGATGGGCAGCGAGGGGTGCGAGCACATCGTGCACGCCTACGACGTCGCGGTCCGCGAGCGGGTTCCCGTCATCGGCGTCTGGCATTCCGGCGGCGCCCGCCTGGCCGAGGGCGTGGAGTCGCTGCACGCGGTCGGCCGCGTCTTCGCCGCGATGACCCGCGCCTCCGGCGTGGTCCCGCAGCTGTCCGTGGTCGTCGGTCCCGCGGCGGGCGGCGCCGCGTACGGCCCGGCGCTGACCGACATCGTGATCCTGGCCGACGAGGGCCGCATCTTCGTCACCGGTCCCGACGTGGTCCGCAGCGTCACCGGCGAGCAGATCGACATGGCCGCCCTGGGCGGCCCCGAGCCGCACAGCAAGCGCAGCGGTGTCGTCCACGTGGTCACCAAGACCGAGACCGACGCCTACCTGCGGGCCCGCCGCCTGGCGGTGCTGCTCGGCCACCAGGGCCGGGTGCGCACCGGGGTCGAGGAGATCGACTTCTCCGGCCTGCTGCCCGACAACGTGCGCCGCGCCTACGACGTGAAGCCGCTCGTCACGGGCCTGCTGGATGAGCCCGGCGTGGAGCTGCACGCCAAGTGGGCACCCAACATCGTCACCACCCTGGGCCGCCTCGGGGGCCGGACCGTGGGCGTGGTGGCCAACAACCCGATGCGTCTGGGCGGCTGCCTCGACTCCGCCTCCGCGGAGAAGGCGGCCCGGTTCGTCCGGATGTGTGATGCCTTCGGGGTGCCGCTGATCGTCCTGGTGGACGTTCCGGGCTATCTGCCCGGCGTCGGGCAGGAGCACGACGGCGTGGTCCGCCGTGGCGCCAAGCTCCTGCACGCCTTCGCCGAGGCATCCGTGCCGCGGATCACCCTGGTGACCAGGAAGGCCTACGGCGGCGCCTACATCGCGATGAACTCCCGCTCGCTGGGCGCGACCAAGGTGTTCGGCTGGCCGACGACCCAGATCGCGGTCATGGGCGCGATCGCCGCGGTCCGCGTCCTCAAACGCCGCGAGCTCGCCGCCGCCCCCGAGGAGGAGCGCGCCGCCCTGGAGGCCAGGCTCGCCGAGGAGCACGAGATCCTCGCGGGCGGCCTGGACCGGGCCATCGAGCTCGGCGTGATCGACGAGGTGATCAAGCCCGAGGAGACCAGGGGCGCCATCGCCAGGGTCCTGGCCCAGGCGACCCCCGCCAGGGGCGCCCACGGCAACATCCCCCTCTGACGGTCGTTCGACGAGCCCCCGCCGGTCCCGCCGGTGGGGGCTCGCCCGTCTTCCCTGCGCCCTTCCCCGCGCAGGGAGGAGGCGCAGGGCACGTTCCAAACCCGTGTCCGGGACGGTCGTCCGCCGCGCGAGAGTGAACGTGCCCCCGTGGGGGCGTGCCCGCTCAGACGGCGGCGTGCAGCCAGCGGACCGGAGCGCCCTCACCCGCGTAGCGGAACGACTCGAGCTCGGCGTCCCACTGCTTGCCCAGCAGGCGATCGAGCTCCTCCTCCAGCACCACGCGGCCCTGACGGGCCATCAGCATGGCGGAGCGCAGCCGGTCCTCCGGGATCAGGATGTCGCCGTTGGCCCCGACCACGGCCGTGAAGGCGCCGAGGGAGGGGGTGTAGGCGTGCCGGGTCCCGTCGGCACCCGGTGAGGCGTCCTCGGTGATCTCGAAGCGGATCCGCTGCCAGCCCATCAGCGACGAGGTGATGGCCGCCGCGGTACCGACACGGGCCTCCCACTCGGCCTGCGCGCGCACGTGACCGGGCGCGGCGGGCTGCGGAGTCCAGGTCAGGTCTACGGGCACGCCAAGGACACCTGCGACCGCCCATTCAATATGAGGGCACAGCGCAGGCTGAGCTGAGTGGACGTAAAGCACGCCACGAGCAGACACCGGACCTCCCGTTTCGTACGAGGTGCGCCTTCCCCAACGGCCTCATACCAGGATGATCACAAGTGACTGAAGGAGAGACTACCGTCGGTCGTGACGTCGCACCAGAGGGGGGTCATACCGAGATGTTGTGCCGTGGGCACTTGGCCAGGGCATCCTCGGGAATGAAGAAAACCCCATCACCTGGTGATCGCCCCCCGGAGGACCAGATGAATACCGGCATAGAACGGGTCGAACCCATCCCCGGTTCGCCCGCCCTGATCAGAAAAGGTCAACTGCTGACCGACGCCGCGGGCCTCGCGGCCACCGCCCGCTGGGCCGACGCCGTCACCGAGATCGGGGGAATCCACCGGGTGCGCCTGTCTCCGGGCGTGGACGTCTGCGACCTGGTGGCGTCGGTACGGGCGCGGGGCGTGCGCGCCTCTCCCAACCACATCCTGACGGGCCAGCCGCTCTACTTCGGGGGCCCCGCCTCCCGCCCCTTCCCCAGCGCCGCCCTCCCGGCGCCCGACCCCGCCCCTACCGGGCGCGCGGCGGGCGCCGTGACGGTGGTGCTCGCCGACACCGGCCTGGCCGAGCACCCGTGGTGGCAGGGGAGCCCGTGGTTCCTGGAGCGGGGCCGGGAGGCCGACGAGGTGCCCGACTCCGACGGCGACGGCGAACTGGACCTCCAGGCGGGGCACGGCACGTTCATCGCCGGGCTGATCCTGCGGTCGGCCCCGTCGGCGCGGCTGCGGCCGATCCGGGTGCTGGACGGCCACGGCGTCGGGGACGAGGCCGGGCTGCTGCACCTTTTGGAGCGGCTGCGGGCCGACCCGCCGCAGGTGCTCAACCTGTCCTTCGGCGGGCACACCTTCGACGACCGCCCCTCCCCGCTCGTGGAGGCCGCCCTGGAAGCACTCACCGGTACGGTCACGGTGGCCTGCGCGGGCAACACCGCCTCCGACCGCCCTTTCTGGCCCGCCGCGTCACCCGGGGTGATCGCCGTCGGGGCACTGGATCCGGACGGCGGGGCGAGGGCCCCGTTCTCGGCGTACGGAGCGTGGGTGGACGCGTGTGCCCGCGGTGAGTGGCTGTCCAGCACCTTCCTCGAACACGGGGCGTTCAACGGCTACGCGCGCTGGAGCGGGACCTCCTTCGCCACCGCCCTGGTGAGCGGGGCGATCGCCGCCGCGTGCGCGGACCGGTCCGCGCAGGAGGCCGTGAAGCACGTCCTCGACCCGGCGAAGACCAGGCGGATCCCCGATTTGGGAGTCGCGGTGCCCACGCCCGGCTAAAGTCTCACCCAGAGCATTCGCTCGGACACGTAAAGTGTTCTCCGTGATTCCGGAGGTGCCGGTGAGCGACCAGCGCGCGATCGACGCCGTGCCGGTGGACGACCAGGCGGCCTGGGACGCGCTGGTCACCCGTTTCACGGGCCTGCTGTGGTCGGCCGTGCGCGCCTACGACCTCAGCCCGGCGGACGCCGCCGACGCGGTGCAGGGCACCTGGCTGCGGCTGCTGGAGAGCCTGCACACCATCCGCGACCCCGACAGGATCGGCTCCTGGCTGTTCACCACGGCCAAGCGTGAGGCGTCCCTCCTGAGCCGCCGGCGCCGGGGCGAGCGGCTGGTCGCCGACCTCTCCGACGGCGAACACGCGTGGTCCGCCCCGGCGGGCGCCACCCACGCCGATCCCGCGCTCGCCGTGCTGAGCGCCGACGAGGGCCGCCGTCTGTGGCAGGCCGTCGACGAGATGCACGAGCCGTGCCGGTCGCTGTTCCGGCTGATGGCGACGGCCCCCGACGCGGGTGTCCACCAGCTGGCCGGGCGTCTGGGCATGCCCAGCGGCAGCTACGGCCCCACCAGGGGCCGCTGCCTGAACCGACTCCGCACCATGCTCATCGCCCGGGAGGCGACATCGTGACGCGACATCCGGCGGCGATCGACGACGAGTCCCTGATAGCCGCGCTGCGCCTGGCGTCGGGAAGTGACCCGGTGCCCGCGCGGGTGACGGCCGCGGCCCACGCGGCCTTCGGCCTGCGGCTGCCCGGCGCCGTCCAGGCCCGTCCCGTGGTCACGCCCGTGCCGCGAGGCGTCCGGTCCACCGAGGAAACACGGCTGCTGAGGTTCACCGCGGCCGAACTCACGGTGGAGCTGGAGGTCACCTCCCTGGACGGCCTGGTCGACCTCGCGGGCCAGATCTCTCCCTGCCCCGAGGCGGGCACGCTGGTCGAGATCCGTACCCTGCACCTCACGGAGTCGCGTGTGCTGTCCCCGACGGGCCAGTTCGCCGTCACCGGTCTGCCGCCGGGCTGGTTCAGCGTGGTGTGCCACCGGCCCGAGTGCTCCCCCGTGGTCACCACCTGGACCCGGATCCGCCCGTAGGTGACCTTCCAGGAAGCGCTCACCGACGCCGAGCACGCGCTCGACCTCTCGGGCAGCGACCCGGCCCGCGCCCTCGCTCTCGCCCGCAGCGTGCTCACCTCGCTTGCCGCGTCCTGCCGGGCGGACACCCCGGCCGGCGACGCGGCGGAGGGCGGCGCGACGAGGAGCGGAGAGCCGGAGATCGGCGCGTCACAGGACGAGGGGCCGGAGGGCGGGCCCGCGAAGCGCCTCGCGGGGTGCGGGCACTGCGAGACGGAGGCGGTGGCGCACAGGGCGGCGGCGGTCGCGGCGCGCGAGCTGGGCGACCTGCCGTTCGCCGAGGAGCACCTGCGCCGGGCGGTGCGGATCGCGCTCTCGGCGGGGCTGCCGCACCGGGCGGCCCAGGCGCGGCTGTCACTGGTCCACGTCCGTACCGAGCTGGGTCATCCGGAGCAGGCGCTCGCCCTCGCCTCCGACGCCGAGCCCGGGCTCACCCCGGCGGAGGTGGGCAAGCTCGACGTGCACCGGGCCGTGGCCCTGGCGCGGCTCGGCCGCTACCGCGAGGCCGTCGACCACTGCGACCGGGCCGTGCGGGTCCTCGGCGGCGATGTCAGGTTCCTGGCCGGGGCGATGCTGAACCGCGGGCTCGCCCGGGTGTTCCTCGGAGAGCTGGGGGCGGCGGAGGCCGACCTGAGCCGGTGCGCGGAGCTGGCGAGGGGCGCGGGTCTGGAACACGTTCTCGCGCTCGCCGAGGGCAACCTGCCGTTCCTGGCCGCACGGCGCGGCGACCTGCCCGCCGCGTTCGGCGCCTACCGGCGCGCGGAGAGCGTCCTGGTCGGCTACCCGGAGCGGCTGGCGACGGTGCGCTGTGACCTGGCCGAGGCCCTGATCTCCGCCCATCTGCCCGGCGAGGCACGGGTCCTGCTGGAGGCGGCGGTTCCAGAGCTGGCCGCGGCGGGCGCCGGGACGGCGCTGGCCGAGGCCCTCCTGCTGCTCGCCAGGGTCGAGTTGCGCACCGGTGATCCGCATCGTGCGAGGGAGAGTGCGGACCTGGCCGCCCGCGAGCTGACCGCGCAGGGGCGGACGATCCTGGTGCCGGTCGCCGAGGAGATCCTCCTGCGGGCCCGGCTCGCGCTGGAGTCGCCCACGGCGGAACTGGCGGCGACGATGCTCTCGTGTGCCGACGCCCTCGACGCCGCCGGGCACCGAGACACCTCGGAGGCGCTCAGGCTCACCGTCGCCGAGGTCTCCCTCGGACTGGGCGACCGGCCCTCCGCCGAGCACCAGCTCGCCCTGCTCTCCCGCCCGGGCCGCGGGATGGTCGCCCTGCACGCGACGGCGCTGCTACGTGCCCTGGCGGGAGACCGGCGGGGAGCGTTCGCCGCGGTGCTGGCCGGTCTGGCGGAGGTGGGCGCCGAGACGAGGACGTTCGAGGATCCGGTGGTACGCGCGCACGCCGCCAGGGCGGGTGAGCCGCTGGCCCGCTTCGGGCTCGCCCTCGCCATGCGGACCGGGCGGGGCCACACGGTCCTGGCCTGGGCCGAACGGTGGCGGGCGGTCACCGGGGGCGCCGGCCGGCCGCTCGCGCCCCGACCGGCCGCGCTGCGGGCCGCGCTCGGGGAGTCGGTCCTGGTGGAGTTCGTCCGCCACGAGAGCGACCTGGCCGCCGTCGTGGTCACCCGGGACCGGATGACGCTGCGCCGTCTCGGCCCGTTCTCCGCCGTCGCCGAGGCCACCGTCCGCCTCCGGTACGGGCTGCGCAGGACACACCTGCTCGACGGGAGGGCCCCCGAGCCCGGCGCGGAGGCCACGGAGCTGGAGCGGCTCCTCTTCGGCCCGCTGCGTGATCGGCTGGCCGACCGGCCACTGGTGGTCGTGCCGACGGGGACGCTGCACACCCTGCCCTGGCCGCTGCTGCCGATGAACGCCGATCGGCCGGTGACCGTGGCGGCCAGCGCCGCCGCCTGGCTGGCAGGGCGGCGTGTGCCGTCCGTACGGGACGGGAGGGAGGAGGCGGTGCCGATGGCGGTGGCCGGACCGGGACTGCGGTACGCGGAGGCCGAGGCCCGCATGGTCGGCGAGTGCCATCGAGGCACGGAGCGGGTGGCGGCGCGGCGGGCGGAGGTGATGGCGGCGCTGGAGCGGGCCGACGTGGCCCACCTGGCAGCGCACGGGATGTTCTCCCCGCGCAGCCCGCTGCTGTCGAGCATCGACCTCGACGACGGCCCGCTGATGGCGTACGACCTGCTGCGGCTGCGCACCCCGCCCGCTCTGGTGGTGCTGTCGGCGTGTGACGCGGGAATGGCGCACGCCCCCGCGGACGGGGCGCCCCTGGGGCTCGCGGGTACGTTCCTGTCGCTGGGGACGCGGTGCGTGGTGGCGAGCCTGGTGCCGGTGCGCGACGAGGAGACGCTCGCGCTGATGACCGCCTTCCACGAGGCGCTCGCCGCCGGCGACCCGCCCGCGCGGGCGCTGGCCGTCGCGGGAGGGAAGACCGGTGTGGCGGGCTTCGTCTGCTTCGGCCGCGGGGATGAGCCGCCTTGGCCGGTCGGGAGGGATCGCCCGTCCGCGGCGACCGGCGAAGAGCTGTAGGTCTTCCCGTGGGGAGCGGCAGGCAGAGGACGGCAAAACCAGACGGGTCACGGTTTTCACCCGTTCCGCTCTGCGCGAAGCCGGCAGAACTCGAACGCGTCGTCTATTTATGGTGAGACATGGCCTCCTCTGTCCCGCCGCCGTCTCCGGCGATCGATCGGACCGATCCCAAGCCGTCTCCGGCTCGCGAACCGCTGTGGCGGCACGCGCTCGGCGAGCGTCTCAGAGATCTTCGTCACGAGCGGCGCGAGAAGTTGAGCGAGACGGCGCATCGCGCCGGCGTCTCACCGCAGTATCTCTCCGAGATGGAACGGGGCGTCAAGGAGCCGTCGAGCGAAATGATCGCCGCGGTCGCCGGCGCGCTGGACGTCACCCTGTTCGATCTGACCCTTGCCGTCGCCGAGAGCCTGCGGCCCGCTCAGAGCAGCACACCGAGAGGTGCCACCTGCTCGGCGGCGTACGCCCTGGCCGCCTGACGTGGCCTCCGGAATCACGCACGACCCGGTGAATTCTCCTCGATGATCTGATCGAGGAGCCCGTATTCCAGGGCCGCCGTCGCGGTGAACACCCGGTCATGATCGGTGTCGGCACGCAGGGTCTCGATGGTCTGGCCCGTGTGCCGCGACAGTATGCGCTCGATGTCCGCCCGCACACGTACGACCTCGTCGGCCTGCAGGATGAGATCGGGGATCGTTCCGCGCCCCTGAGCTGCCGGTTGATGCAAGATCACCCGTGCGTGCGGGAGGGCGGCACGTTTTCCTTCGGCGCCCGCAGCGAGAAGGACGGCGCCCACCGCGATGGCCTGCCCAATGCATGTCGTCTCGACCCGCGGGCGGATATAGCGCATGGTGTCGTATATCGCGAGCATCGCGCTCGGATCCCCGCCCTCACAGTTGATATAGAACTGTATGGGGGCGTCAGGGTTGTCCGACTCCAGGAAAATGAGCTGCGCGATGAGCGCGTTCGCGACACCCGCGTCGATCGCGGTTCCCAGATAGACGATTCGCTCGGTGAGCAGGTGCGAGTAGACATCCATGATCCGCTCGCCGCGAGAATCCCGGGCGATGACGTTGGGGATCGTGTACGTGGTCACCGGGCGGCTCCTTCGGTGACGCCGAATCCGAGCCGCGGGCGATCGTGCGGCGCGATTTCCTCGAAGCTCTGGACGATCGTGTCTATGAAGCCGTAGTCCAGCGCTTCTTGCGCCGTGTACCAGCGATCATGCAGTGAGTCCTCGAATACGCGCTCCACAGGCTGGCCCGTGTCCTCGGCGATGAGACCGAGCACCGTGTCGCGGGTGTGCCGCAGGTCGCCTGCCTGCAGCTCGATGTCGACCGCGGTGCCGCCGATCCCGGCCGAACCCTGGTGCATCAGGACACGTGAGTGCGGCAGGGCGCGGCGTTTCCCTCGGGCGCCCGAGGACAGCAGGAACTGCCCGGCGCTGTAGGCGATGCCCAGCACGAGGGTCGACACGTCACAGGGGATGAGCCGGATGACGTCACGGATCGCGAGCATCGACGGAACCGAACCGCCCGGGGAGTGGATCCACAGTGCGATATCGGTCGACGCGTCCTGCGTGGCGAGTGCTATCAACTGCGTGGCGAGCAACGTGCCGTTGTCGTCGTCGAGAGGCCCGTCGAGAACGAGAACACGCCGCTCGTAAAGCTGGCCTCTCACCCGCGCGTCGAACAGCGGGGGTTTCGATTGTTCACTCATGCGCCCATCATGTGGGGCCGCCAGGATCGGCGTCGACACGATCTGCCCGGAGCAGATCCGCTCTGAGCAGCGCGGACCCGCTTCCCCGACCGGCCGAGAGCACCACCACAGGAACAAGATCTTCAGCAGCCCTCCAAACGTTGTGCGGTGTCGTGATCGATCAGGACACGCGGCCTCGACCACGGCCATGATGGTGAGGCCCGACCGGTATGCCGGACTCTCACGGGCTCTGGTGAAAGGACACCACGTGGCGCCTTCCTGTAACCGGGTCACCCCCATGGGGGACATCGTGGCGATCTCGCTGCGCGGCGCCTGGACGGGTAACCGCGGCATCGTCCATTCGGGCGAGCGCATCGTCCGCTTCCACGCGGGTGACCTGTGGATCACCTGTGCGCTCAGCTTCAAGGGGCGGCGGCAGGAGCAGTGGCGCCCCGATCACTACACCTTTCTGTATTTCCATGACGAGGCCGTCTCGTTGGCGGCCGGGCATCGCCCGTGCGCGGAATGCCGCAGGGACAGCTACAACGCCTACCGCTTCGCCTGGGCCGAGGGTGCGGGGGTCGACGTGCCGTCCGGCCGGGCGATGAATCGGCGGTTGCACGACGAGCGGCTCGTCCGGGGCACGCGCCAGAGGCGTGTCCACGAGGTGCCCTGGGCCTACCTGCCCGACGGCACCTTCGTCCGGTTCGGCACCACCCCCGCCGTTGTCGTCGGCCCCCGGTTGGTCGAATGGACGTTCGAGGGCTACCGGACCCGCCACCCACGGCCCGTACGGGGACCGGCCGACGTCATCACCCCGCCCTCGACCGTCGCCGCGTTGAACGCCGGATACCCGGTGCAGATCGACGACTCCGCGCGTGAGTGACATCGCCCTCGTCTCACTGCGCCTGGGTGGAGACAACCGGCGTGGACCACCTGTTCGCGACGAGGGCGAACACGACCGAGATGTGTGCAACTGACGTTGATCGTTGACACCTGGGTCTCCGATCAGAAACCGGATCTCGCTCAGCGTGACCACGTCACGATCTTTATGCCAGAGCCTCAAGGTGCCCGCAGTGGTCACCCGGTGATGACAGGCCCCGCAAGGCCGGTGACGGTCAGCCGGTGGCGACCGGCCGGGAGGGGTCGGTCACCCAGTCCGACCACGACCCGACGTAGAGCGCGGCCGGGACGCCGGCCACCTCCAGGGCCAGCACCTCGTGCGCCGCCGTCACGCCGGACCCGCAGTAGGCGCCGACCGCGACCCCGGGGACCGCGCCCAGGGTGTTGAAACGTTCGCGCAGGAATTCCGGCAGGTGGAAGCGGCCGGAGGCGTCGACGTTCTCACCGGTGGGGGCGCTGACCGCGCCCGGGATGTGCCCGGCGACCGGGTCGATCGGCTCGACCTCGCCCCGGTAGCGCTCGGCGGCACGGGCGTCGAGCAGCACCCCGTCGGCGGCGAGTGCGCCGGCCTCCGTGGCGTCGAGCAGCGGCATCCCGCCCGGCCGCGCCTCGAAGTCGCCGGTTTCGGGACCGCTCTCCTCGGTGGAGACCGGCAGGCCCTCGGAGATCCAGGCGCGCAGGCCGCCGTCGAGGACCCGCACGTCGGGGTGGCCGAAGTAGCGCAGGAGCCACCAGGCGCGGGCGGCGGCCGCGGTGGAGTCGGCTCCGTCGTAGACGACGACGGTCCGGGAGCCGGACACGCCGAGTCGGCGCATCGCCTCCTGGAAGGCCTCGGCGGAGGGCAGCGGATGACGGCCACCCCCCCATGCCGGACCCTCCTGCCCGGGATGGGCCGTCAGGTCGGTCTCCAGGTCGCAGAAGACGGCGCCGGGGATGTGCCCCTCGCGGTAGGAGTCGATCCCGGCCGGCCCGGTGGGCGAGACGGCGAGCTTCCAGCGCACGTCGAGGACGCTCACCTCGGCCAGGTCCGCCAGCTCGGCGGTGGTGATCAACGGATTCATCGAAAATGCCTCCAGCGTGCGGACCCCGAATTCAGCCGCGGGGCGGATTCAGCGGGTGCTCGTCTCCAGAAGGGGAACGTACTGCTCGGCGGGGGTCAGCGAGCCGTGACAGCCGAGGAATTTCGCCTCGTGCGGCTCCGCGACCGAGGCGACGATGGCGCAGTCGGTGTAGGGAACGGCGAGGACGTCACCGATCCTGGGCAGCCATTCGCGGCGGACGTCGGGCCCGAACCAGCCGGACTCGACCGCCTCCTGCCGGGAGGCCACCCATGCCTTTCCCGCGAGGACCTCGCGCCAGGTGTCGAGGACCGCCGCCGAGGCGCCGGGGTCGGTGTAGAGATGGCGGGCCCTGCTCTCCCCGCCGAGCATGGCGACGCCCTCGCGCAGCGCGGGAAGGGTGTCGACGTCGACGCGATCGGCGACGTTGATCATGCCGTGGTCGGCGGTGACGTACATCGCCGAGCCCGGTGGGAGCGTTTCCGCCAGCCGCTCGGCCATCCGGTCGACCCGGGCGAGCTGGTCGAGCCAGGCCGGGGAGCCCCAGCCGGCGACGTGGCCGGTGGAGTCGAGATCGCCGTAGTAGACCGAGACGTGGGCCCGGGGCTCGGCCAGAGCGTGGCGAACCCCGGCGATCCGGTCGTCGACCTCGTCGGCCCCGACGAAGCGTACGCCCCGATAGATGGCCCTGTTGAAACCGGTGGTCTCGAACCTGGCAGGCCCGACATAGCTGACCCGGACGCCGGCCGCCGCCGCGCGCTCGTAGACGGTGGGGGTCGGCTGCCATGCGCCGGGCTCGACGAGAGGGCCGGGGGCGGTCCAGCGCAGGCAGTTGAGCAGGTAACCGGCGCCGGGGACGGCGAGCTGGTAGCCGAGCATGCCGTGCCCGCCCGGCGGCAGGCCGGTGCCGAGGGTGCTCAGGCTGGTCACGGTGGTGGCGGGGAAGCCCGCGGTGAGCACCCCGCCGGACATGGACGACAGGAACGGCGCGACGCCGGGATGGGCGCGGAGCAGCTCGGCGCCCATCCCGTCGACGAGGAACAGCAGGACCCGCTCGGCGGGGGCGAGGTCCAGCGGGTTGTCGCCGCCCACCCCGACCGCGGCGAGCAGCGAGGCGGACAGGTCCGCGAGCGAGGCCGTCCCGTACGCGGGGACCAGGGGGTTCACGAGGCGGTGCGAGCGGTGGCCTCCGACAGTGCCTTGGCGAAGGCCAGCACGTGGGAGACGGCCTCCGGCCCGTCCGCCGCCTCGCTCACCCGCAGGGAGAGATCGTCGGCCGTGATGGCGCCGGTGTATCCGTGGTCGGACTCGCAGTTCTCGTCGCCGCAGGTGGCCGGCTCCAGATCGACGTGGGAGATGGCTCCCCAGCCGATGGTGAGCGTGACCTCCGTGGGCGGCACCCCCGGCACGTAGGAGGCGGGGTCGGGGACGACCCGGGTGACCGCGACCGACTGGATTCGGCTGAGGCGCACGGCCTCGGTGGTCGTGGAGGCGTGGGAGGCCGAGACCCCCTCCACCGCGGGATGCTCGTCGGTGTGGCAGACGAGCAGCCGGGTGGGCGAGAGCACCAGCACGGTGACGTGCCTGCGCACCTCCATGGCCGGGTCGAAGGTGGCCTCGTGGTGCACGACGTAGGCGCCCACCTGCTCCTTGCCGAGCGCGGACTCGACCGCGTCGGCGACCAGGTCGGGATAGTAGCCACTGCGGTCGATGGCGTCGCGCAGGCCGGCGGACGAGAGTCGGGTTTCCCTCATGGGTCCATCCTGCCCTGTCCGGGGCGGCGCTTTCACCGGGAGTACGTGAGCTTCGGCCCGCGGTGCAAATCGTGATGCGATTCGCCCTCACCTTTTTCCGGCCGTGAAAGCGTCATCGGGGGGTGATCCCGGAGCCGCCGGGTCTCCGTTGCCGGCCGCGACTTTCCCCTCCGCCCGGTTTGACGCGACCCTTTCCGGGTTACCGGGAGCGGTAGCGGGCGGGGGTGCGCGGCGTCCTGAGCAGCAACAATGGGCGATTCTGCACATTTCCCACTTTGTTCATATATCTGGGATTTTTTCATCACTCCGGAATGGGAAACGGTGAATCCCTACCGGAACAGGGGGCGAGAGAACATGGCCGGAGAAGGTCAGGACTCAGCAGGACGGTCCGTCCCGGCGCCGCCCGACCCGCCGAGCCGGACCCGGCCGTGCCGGCCGACCTCGCGGGGTCTGACCCGACCGGCATGGCGTAGCGGCCTCTCGCGCCTCGTCGCGGCCGTCCCGGTGACCGTCGTGACGGCCGTCATGACGACCGCGGCGGCGACCACCGTCGGCCCGTCCCTCTCCGGGGCGGGCTTCCCCGGCGACCTGATCCTCACCACGGTCCACGACGGCCCGTTCGAGGCGGGTGACAGCGGCACCTTCTCCATCGACGTCACCGCGAGACCCGACTCCGCCGGGATCACCCGGCCGACCAGGGTCACCTACTACTTCCCCACGGGCCTGACCCCGGTGCGCGCCTCGGGTGCGGGCTGGAGATGCCGGATCACGGCGGGAATCGTCGACTGCGACACGCGCGACCTGGTGGCACCCGGATTCCAGCTCCCCCGGATCACGGTCGGCGTGGCCGTGTCGCGGAACGCCTCGGGAACGCTCACCGCGTCCGGCAGAGCCGCCCATACCGCCAATGCCGCCAATGCCGCCCAGGACGGCATGGACATGGTCGATCCCGGCACGGGCAACCTCATGGAGACCGGTCCCGCGCCCGCCACCGTCGCCAGCACGGTCCAGATCATCCCCGCGACCCGGCGGACGGGTTAGCCCCGCGTTCCGTACGTGCCCCGGCCCTCGCGCCGGATCGGATGTGACCGCCGAGCGGCGACGAAGCGGCAGGTGCGCTAGCCGAGGCGCCGGGGACCGCCGTCCGGGCGCGGGCCCTCGTGACTGCGGAGCACGGCACGGGCACCCAGCACGATCACCTCCGACTCTCCCACCAGCACCGGGTCCAGGGTGAGCCGCGCCACCTCGGGAAGATCGTCCGCCAGCCGTCCGAGCCGGACCAGCAGGCCCTCCAGTGCCTCGACGGCGACCGGCGGGTAGCCGTACTCGCCCAGAAGAAGGGGCGCGGCGCGTGGCGACCTCACCAGCGCCGCGGCGTCCTCCCTGGTCAGCGGGGCCAGACGGTAGGCCTCGTCGCGCAGCAGCCGCGCGGTGATCTCGCCGAGCCCGAAGGAGACCACCGCGCCGAAGGCGGGGTCGTCCATCACGCCGGCCACGGTCGGCACCGCGGGCTGCGGGGCCATACGCTGCACCGCGAGCACGGCACCGGGTTCGAGCTGGCGCTTCAGGTCGGCGTAGGCGTCACGCACCCCGTCGGGACCGGACAGCCCGAGGCGTACGGTCCCGGCACGCTTGGCCGCCTCGGGACCCGCGGCCTTCAGCACGACCGGCCAGCCGAGCTTCGACGCCACCTTGACCGCCTCCCGCGGCGACCTCACTGTCTGCGACGGCCAGACCTCCACCCCGTAGCAGGCGAGCAGTTCCGACGCGTCGATCTCGGCACGGGCGTCCGCGAGCGTCGCGAGCACGAGGTCCCGCGCGGCGCCGGAGTCGATGCCCTCGATCTCCTCGGGCAGTCCCGCGGGCTGCTCCAGCCAGCGCGCGTGCCGCACGACGTGGGCGAGCGCTCGGACCGCCTCCTCCGGTGCGGCGTACGAGGGGATGGAGCCCCTGCCGGGTGCGGTGCCGACCCGCAGCTCGTCGAGCATGCCGATCCTGCCCTCGAAGGTGGCGAGCACCGGTTTGCCGCAGTCGCGGGAGGCGCGCAGCAACTCGGCGGCGACCTCCGCCCCGTCGCCGGGGATGGGCGGCATGTAGATCGCGACCACGGCGTCCACGTCCGGGATCACCGAGGTGAGCGCCGTGCCGAACTCCTCCGCGCAGGCCCGCGCGCCGAGGTTGACCGGCGGGCGGGGCTCCAGGCCCACCCGCACGCAGGCGTCGGCCGCGAGGAGCGCCATCGCGTCGGAGTTGCTGACCAGTCCCACCCTGGGCCCGGCGGGCAGCGGCTGGTAGGCGAGCAGCTGCGCCACGTCGAACTGCTGGATCAGGTCGTCGACCCTGATCACCCCCGCCTGCTCGAACAGCGCGCTGAGCGCGGTGTCCGGCAGGCCGAGCACGGGTGCCGCGTGGCCGGTGGGCACGTTCTGGGTGGTACCACCGCTTTTGACGACCACGATCGGCTTGCGGCGCGAGATGCGCCGCGCGAGGCGGGCGAACTTGCGAGGATTTCCCAGCGACTCCAGGTAGAGCAGGATCACGTCGGTCCGCGGGTCCTCCTCCCAGTACTGCAGCAGGTCGTTGCCCGACACGTCGGCGCGGTTGCCCGCCGAGACGAACGAGGAGATGCCCATGCCGCGCTGGGCCACCCGCTGCAGCAGCGCGGTGCCCAGGGCGCCCGACTGGCTGAAGAACCCGACCCGCCCGAGGCCGGGGAGGGTGGCGGCGAGCGTGGCGTTCAGCCGTATCGCGGGGTCGGTGTTGGCGATGCCGAGGCAGTTGGGACCGACGACCCGCAGGCCGTACGCGCGGGCGATGCGCGCCAGCTCGTCCTGCCTCGCCCGGCCTTCCCGACCGGTCTCCCCGAATCCGGAGGAGACCACGATCAGCCCGCGTACGCTCTTCTCCGCGCACTCCTTGACCACGTCGATCACCCCGTCGGCGGGCACCGCGAGCACGGCGAGGTCCACCTCGCCGTCGATGGCCGTCACGCTCGGATAGGCCCGCACCCCCGCGACGGCCCGCGCCTCGCGGTGCACGGGGTAGACCGGGCCGGTGAAGTCGGCGCCGAGCAGGTTGCGCAGCACGGTCTGGCCGACGCCGCCCGGTTCCCGGCCCGCTCCCACGACCGCCACCGAACCGGGTGAGAGCAACCGCTCGATGGAACGGGACTCGGCACGGTGCTCGCGGGAGGCGGTCACCTCCTGGGCGGTCTCGGTCGGGGTGAGGTCGAGGGTCATCCTCACCACGCCGTCTGCGAAGCGGCTCTGCGCGGTGTAGCCGACCTGTTTGAGCACGGCCATCATCTTCTGGTTGGCGGGCAGCACGTCGGCGACGAAGCGGGCGATCCCCTTCTCCCTCGCGGTGGCGGCCAGGTGTTCCAGGAGCACGGAGGCGACTCCTCGGCCCTGGTGGGCGTCCTCGACGAGGAAGGCGACCTCCGCCTCACCGGGCTCGATCCGGTCGTAGCGGATGACCGCCACCATCTCGGTGCCGATCGTGGCGATCAACGCCACCCGGCTGTCGTAGTCGACGTTGGTGAACCAGGTGATCTCCCGCTCCGACAGCCGCGGCCGGGGGCCGAAGAAGCGGAAGTAGATCGACTCGTCGGACAACCGACCGTAGAAGGAACGCAACCGGTCGGCGTCGGCGGGCCGAATCGGGCGTACGTGGGCGGTTCCACCGTCCGACAGAACGACGTCCGCCTCCCAGTGAGCGGGATACTGAGCAGCCTCCACAGTCCCGAGAGTAGACGTGAATCTCACATAACAGACCACTCGGGCGAATTCGCGCAACGCTTGTGCATCGACTGTGGTGCGGTGTCCGGTCAAGGCCCCATACGCTGGCCGGAAGCTGTTAAGTTTTTCGCGGTTACAGGCACAGCCAGAGGTATGGCTTGAAGCATGTCTAGAGGCAGGTCGGCATCGAAGGCAGCAAGGTGGTGACATCATGACGCGGGTGGTCGTGGTGGGCGATCTCATGACCGACGCGGTCGCGCGGGCTCGCTACCCGCTGGCCCGGGCCAGTGACACACCGGCGATCGTCACCATGCACGGCGGTGGTTCGGGTGCCAACATCGCCTCCTGGCTCGCCGTCGAGGGCACCGAGGTCGCCTTCATCGGGCGGCGCGGCGCCGACATCACGGGCCGTAACCGCGACATGGAGCTGATGGGGTACGGCGTCGACGCCCGTCTC
This sequence comes from Streptosporangium sp. NPDC000095, assembly GCF_042899335.1. NCBI lineage: Bacteria > Bacillati > Actinomycetota > Actinomycetes > Streptosporangiales > Streptosporangiaceae > Streptosporangium > Streptosporangium sp. NPDC000095. The sequence goes on along the minus strand of NZ_JBIAZS010000012.1, from coordinate 141,894 downwards.
GTCATGGATCCCGAGCGCCCGACCGGCACCTGCGTGGTGCTCGTCACCCACAAGGGCGAGCGCACCATGCTGTCCGACCCCGGCGCGAACGCGGCGCTGTCGCCCGAGGACCTGCCCCGCGACCTGTTCTCCCAGGGCGGGCACCTGCACCTGTCCGGATACACCCTGATCAACGAGGGCTCCCGCGACGCGGGCAGGGCCGCCCTGGAGATGGCCCGCCGTGCGGGGATGTCCGTCTCGGTCGACTGCTCCTCCTCCGCTCCCCTGGAGCGCACCGGCGCCGAGCCCTTCCTGGAGTGGACGCAGAGCGCCAAGCTGCTGTTCGCCAACGCCGACCAGGCGAAGGTCCTGACCGGCCGCGACGACCCCTCCGCGGCCGCCAAGGTCCTCACCGCCTGGTTCCCGCAGGTCGTCGTCAAGCTCCGCGACGAGGGCGCGCTCTGGTACGCCAACAACCGCCCCGAACCGATCCAGGTCCCCGCCGAGGCCATCGAGCGCGTGGTCGACGGCACCGGTGCCGGTGACGCCTTCACCGCGGGCTTCCTCCCGGCATGGCTGGGCGGCAAGCCCCCGGCCGAGGCCCTCGCCTCCGGCTGCCACCTCGCCTCCCGGGCCATCTCGCACCTCGGCGCCCGCCCTCGCCTCTGACCCGTCCCGCGCGGGTTCACCGATCTCGGACGTGCGGCGGCCCCGGTCCCGCGTTCCGCATATGCCCCGGCCCACCCCGAGGCGCCCGTCAGCCGCACCGATCGGACAGCGCCGCCGAAGCGCGACGACGCGGCAGGCGCTCACCATCACGGATCGGAACGTCGGATTCGAAGGATCCTTGACCGGGCTCACGACCACCCGCCGTTATTGGCTGTTCCATTGTTCTCCGAGGTCGGAGTGGCGACTGGCGCACGGGGCATGCCGTCTCGATGAGCGAGCCTTCGGAGTCCGGTCATCGCCATGACGACGGGCTGACGCAGCCTCCGGTGGAGCCGGAGCCCGAGCTTGAGGACGCCTTCGACCGTCTGGTCAACGAGGGTTCCGCGCGGCTGGCCCGGCCGTGGCCGACACTGGTGGTGACCGGCCTGCTGGGCGGGATCGACGTCGGTACCGGGGTGCTGGCGTACCTGCTGGTCAAGGAGGCGACCGGGTCGGCGATTCTGGCCGGGCTGGCGTTCAGCATCGGTTTCGTCGCGCTGTTGCTGGCCCGTAGCGAGTTGTTCACCGAAAACTTCCTGGTACCGGTGGCTGCGGTCGCGGCCCGCCACGGATCTGTGGGGGCACTGGCCAGGTTGTGGGCGGTGTCACTGGTGGCCAACCTGGCCGGTGGGTGGGGAATCGCCTGGTTGATCATGCAGGCCTTTCCCGGGCTGCATCCGACCGCCGTGGAGGCCGGCACCCACTTCGCGGATCTGGGGACGAACCTGCGTTCGTTCTCTCTCGCGGTGCTGGCCGGCATGGTGATCACGTTGATGACCCGGATGCAGCACGCCACCGACGATCTCGGGGTCCGGTTGGTGCCCGCCGTGTTGTTCGGCGCTCTGCTGGCCGGCGGTCAGCTGTTCCACAGCGTGCTGGACTCGATCCTGATGTTCACCGCCCTGATCACCGGCCAGGCTCCGTTCGGTTACCTGGACTGGCTGGCGGCGTTGGGCTGGGCCGTCATGGGCAACCTCGTCGGCGGTGTCGGGCTGGTGACCTTCCTGCGGCTGGCGCGGGTGCCGCACCGCCTCGCCGAGGAACGCGGCCACCACGGCTGACAGCGCGACACGGCCGTCCACCGGACCGGACTCACTCGTCTAGCTGGTGACCGCGAGGGCGAGGGGCAGCACGGCGGGGGCTCCGGCGTGACGGAGCATCGCGGCTCCCAGCGTCATCGTCCATCCGGTGTCGACCAGGTCGTCGACGAGCAGGATCGGGCCTCCGGCCCCGGCGACGGCCGCTCCCAGGGCGGCGGGCATGGCGAGGGTGCCCCGGATCGCCTGGACGCGCTGCGCGCTGTTGAACTGCCGTCCAGGCGAGCCCGACCGATAACCGAGGTCGCCCAGGTAGGACAGGCGCCCCACCTGGGCGAGCCGCTCGGCCAGGCTGCGGACGAGCTGGGGACGGCTTCCCGAGGGCACCGCGACGACGCCGACCGGTCGCTGTGCCCACTCCCAGGACGAGAGCACCTTGATCACGGCGGCGAAGACGTCGTCGGGGATCGGCCCGTCGGGGGCGCCGTCGGCGAGGAGACCGCGCAGGCGGTTGCCCCAGCCGATGTCGGTGAGCCTGCCCAGCCCCCTGCCCGGCTCGGCACCCAGCTCCGGCTTGATCCTGCCCTTGAGGTCGGCCAGCCCGGTCGGCCACTGCCTGCGGGCCTCGATGTCCACTCCGGGCCGCTGGAGCCGGTCGGCGGCCGACCGTACGGCCCGCTCGTCCACCTCTGGCGAGCGGTGGCCGCCGGTGCAGTTGTCGCAGCGTCCGCAGGGGGAGGCGGTGTCGTCGTCGAGACGGCGGCGCAGGAACTCCTCCCGGCAGCCGGTGGTGTCGAGGTATTCGAGCATGGCCCGCTGCTCGGCCTCCCGCTCGGCGGCGACCCTGGCGTAGCGGGGGGCGTCGTACGCCCAGGGCTCGCCGGTGGACTCCCAGCCGCCCTTGACCCGGCGCACCGCGCCGTCGACGTCGAGGACCTTCAGCATCGTCTCCAGGCGGCTCCTGCTGAGGTCCACCCGGTTCTCCAGGGCGGCCGTGGACATCACGCCGCCCTCCTCGAGCGCGGCCAGCACGGCGCGCACCACGGGCTCGGGGGGAAAGGCCAGCGAGGCGAAATACGCCCAGATGTCGCGGTCCTCCGCGCCGGGCAGCAGGATCACCTCGGCGCGCTCGACCCCTCGGCCCGCACGGCCGACCTGCTGGTAGTAGGCCACCGGGGACTGCGGTGCGCCGACGTGCACGACGAAGCCGAGGTCGGGCTTGTCGTAGCCCATGCCGAGCGCGGAGGTCGCGACCAGCGCCTTGATCTTGTTGTCCAGCAGCGCCTGCTCGGCGGCGAGCCGCTCGGCCTGCTCGGTCTGCCCCGAATAGGCGATCACCTCATGGCCCTGCTCACGCAGGTAGGCGGCGATCTCCTGGGCGGCGGCCACGGTGAGCGTGTAGACGATGCCGGAGCCCGGGAGCTCGTGCAGCGTCTGGGCGAGCCAGGCCAGACGCTGCTCGGCGCCGCGCAGGCGCACGACCCCCAGGTGGAGGCTGTCGCGCTCCAGCGCGCCGCGCAGCACGAGCGTCTCCTCGCCCATCTGCTCCGCGACGTCGCGGGTGACCCTGGCGTTGGCCGTGGCGGTGGTCGCGAGGATCGGCACGCCCTCGGTGAGCTCCTCGAACAGCGTGCGCAACCGCCGGTAGTCGGGACGGAAGTCGTGACCCCAGTCGGAGATGCAGTGGGCCTCGTCGACCACGATCAGGCCCGCGCTCTCGGCCAGCTCGGGCAGCACGTGGTCGCGGAAGTCGGGGTTGTTGAGCCGCTCGGGGCTGACGAGCAGCACGTCGACCGCCCCCTCGGCGACCTGGTTGTAGACCTGCTCCCACTCCTCGGGGTTGGCGGAGTTGACCGTGACCGCGGTGATCCCGGCACGCTCGGCGGCGGCGATCTGGTTGCGCATCAGGGCCAGCAGCGGTGAGACGATGACGGTCGGCCCCTCGCCCAGCTCGCGCAGGAGCGCGGTGGCGATGAAGTAGACCGCCGACTTGCCCCAGCCGGTGCGCTGCACCACGAGCACCCGGCGCCGGTCCATCACCAGCGCCTTGATCGCCGCCCACTGGTCCTCGCGCAGCCGGGCGTGCTCCCCGGCGAGCGCCCGCAGCCGCTCCTCGGCCTCTTCGCGCAGCATCAGCTCTTCGCTCACCCGGTCATTCGTACCAGGTCTCGCCGACTGTTTTCCCCCGGTACGGCACACGCGTGCCGTCGCGCGAGGTCGGGAGCTGGGGACCTGAGGGGCTCCGCGCCGTGATTTGATGCATCCACTATGGACGTCACCACCTGGTATCTCGAACAGACCTCCCGCTCGGACCTGCTGCCCGCCAAACCTCCGTCGGTCGAGGTCGACATCGTCCGCGCCGAGCTGCCCTCGCCCGAGTTCAGCCGGTTCCTCACCACGGCCGTCGGCGGAGACTGGCACTGGACCAACAAGCTTCCGTGGACCTGGGACGAGTGGGCCGACTGGCTCGCCGGGGGCGTGGAGACCTGGGTGGCCTACCATCGCGGCACCCCCGCGGGCTTCGTCGAACTCGCCCCCCAGGACGACGCGGCGGTCGAGATCACCTCCTTCGGCCTCCTGGCGTGGGCGATCGGCCAGGGCATCGGCGGTCACCTGCTGGAGGTCGGCACGGCCAGGGCCTGGGACCTGGCCGACCGGCAGCCGGAGCGGGAGCCGACCCGGCGGGTGTGGCTGCACACCTGCTCACTTGACAGCCCGGTGGCTCTCGCGAACTATCGGGCGCGCGGTTTCAGGGTCTACGACACCAGGGTGAACGTGCCCGGCGACGAACACGAGGGCGAGACCCCCGGTCCCTGGCCGGGAGCCGGTCCTCGGACCCGCGCTCTTCCCGCCGCCCTCGGCAACCCGCCGGGACGGCCCCAGCACCTACGGGCGGACCGGCCGGAACAACTCTGACACCCGCGGGCAGGCCGCAAGGCCCGGAAGTGTCGGATGGGCTGGGTATCGTATCGAGTCCCGGTACGATACCCGGTCGCCCCCGTCACCGGTCTCCCGCCGGACATCCCGGTCAAGGCTCCCCGGGGAGCCGGCGCCAACGGTTGGACCACGAAGACAGAAGGAGGATGCGCCTCCCCCCGCCTGACGGCCGGGGCGCGCGCGCAGGAAATCAGATGGCTCGACGGACGACCACACCCCCGACAGACGAGGGCTTCGAGGAGCGGATCGTCGACATCGACGTTTCCACCGAGATGCGCACCAGCTTCCTCGAATACGCATACTCGGTCATCTACCAGCGTGCGCTGCCGGACGCCAGAGACGGCCTCAAGCCGGTCCAGCGCCGCATCCTCTACTCGATGAGCGAGATGGGCCTGCGGCCCGACCGGGGCCACGTCAAGTCCTCGCGCGTCGTCGGCGACGTGATGGGCAAGCTGCACCCGCACGGCGACACCGCCATCTACGACGCGCTGGTCCGCATGGCCCAGCCGTTCTCGATGCGCCTGCCCCTCATCGACGGGCACGGCAACTTCGGCTCCCCCGACGACCTGCCCGCCGCGATGCGCTACACCGAGGCCCGGCTCGCCTCGGCGGCGATGGCCGTGGTCCAGTCGATCGACGAGGACACGGTCGATTTCAAGCCCAACTACGACGGCCAGGAGACCGAGCCCACGGTCATGCCGTCGGCCTTCCCCAACCTGCTGGTCAACGGTGCCACCGGCATCGCGGTCGGCATGGCCACCAACATGGCTCCGCACAACCTCGTGGAGGTCGTCGCCGCCGCCCGCCACCTGATCAAGAAGCCGGACGCGACGCTCGACGACCTGATGCGGTTCGTCCCCGGCCCCGACCTGCCCACCGGCGGCACGATCATCGGTCTCGACGGCATCCGCGACGCGTACGCCAAGGGCAGGGGCACCTTCCGGATGCGCGCCAAGTGCGCCATCGAGCAGGTCAGCCCCCGCCGCAAGGGCATCGTCGTCACCGAGTTGCCCTTCAACGTCGGTCCCGAGCGGGTGGTCACCAAGATCAGGGAGCTGGTCACCGCCAAGAAGCTCCAGGGCATCTCCGACCTCAAGGACCTCAGCGACCGGCACAAGGGCCTCAGCCTGGTCATCGAGATCAAGAACGGCTTCATTCCCGAGGCCGTGCTGGAGGAGCTCTACCGGCTCACGCCGATGGAGGAGACCTTCGGCATCAACAACGTCGCCCTCGTCGACGGCGAGCCGCGCACGCTGGGCCTACGCGAGCTGCTCCAGGTCTACGTCGACCACCGCATCGACGTGGTCCGCCGACGCTCGCTGCACCGCCGGCGCAAGCGCGAGGAGCGCCTGCACCTCGTCGAGGGCCTCATCGTCGCCCTGCTCAACATCGACGAGGTCATCCAGGTCATCCGCTCCTCCGACAACTCCGCCCAGGCCCGCGAGCGCCTGACGGAGATCTTCGAGCTGTCGGAGATCCAGGCCAACTACATCCTCGACACCCCGCTGCGCCGCCTGACCCGCTACGACAAGCTGGAGCTCGACCGCGAGAGCCAGACCCTGCGCGACGAGATCGCCGAGCTGACCGCGATCCTGTCCTCCGACGACAGGCTCCGCAAGGTCGTCTCCGACGAGCTCGCCCAGGTCTCCAAGACCTTCGGCACCCCGCGCCGCACGGTGCTGCTGGAGTCCTCGGGGATCGCGAGAAACGTCTCGGCCCCCCTGGAGGTGGCCGACGACCCCTGCCTGGTGCTGTTCTCCTCCACCGGCCTGCTGGCCCGCACGTCCGACGCCTCGCCGCTGGCCGGTGACGGCGACCGCTCGGCCCACGACGTGCTGGTCTCCGTCGTGCGGAGCACGGTCAGAGGCGAGGTGGGCGTGGTCACCAACCAGGGGCGGATGATCCGGGTCCAGGTGGTCGACCTGCCCACGCTGCCCCGTTCGAACAACCCGCCGTCGCTGTCGGGCGGCCACCCGGTCGCGGAGTACGTCACCTTCAATCCGGGCGAGACGGTCGTCGGCATCGGCTCGCTCGATCCCGAGGGGCCCGGCCTGGCGCTGGGCACGGCGCAGGGGGTGGTCAAGCGGGTCGTCCCCGACTACCCGGCCAATCGCGACGACTTCGAGGTGATCACCCTCAAGGAGGGTGACACCGTGGTGGGCGCGGTGGAGCTGGAGAGCGAGAACCACGATCTCGTCTTCATCACCTCCGAGGCCCAGCTGTTGCGCTACTCCGCCTCCGTCGTCCGCCCGCAGGGCCGCCCCGCGGGCGGCATGGCCGGTGTACGGCTGGACGGTGACGCCGTGGTGATCTGGTTCGGCGCGGTCGATCCCGCCCGCGAGTCACAGGTCGTGACGATCGCCGGTTCCTCCACGGCGCTTCCGGGCACCCAGATCGGCGGCGCCAAGATCTCCGACTTCGCCGAATACCCGCCGAAGGGCAGGGGCACCGGCGGGGTCCGCGTCCAGCGTTTCCTCAAGGGCGAAGACATCCTGCTGCTCGCCTGGGCCGGTCCCGGCCCGGCCCGCGCGGTCTCGGCCGTCGGCAAGCCCGTGCCGCTCCCCGAGGAGCTGGGCCGCCGTGACGGCTCCGGCGTACGGCTCACCCACACCGTGTCGGCCGTGGGCGGCGCTCTCGGCTCCGAAGGCGGCGAGGAGGGCTCCGGGGCGACTCCCCCGCAGGAGTGACCCCCGCCCGCGAAAAGGCCCCGGAGCCCCCGCCTGGCGGAGGGCTCCGGGGATTCCGCGTGATCCCACGAGGCGGCCGACGAGGTCTCCCCCCGCGAAAAGCCCCCGCGTCACGCGAGAGCAGTGGCGCGGGGGCCTTCCGCAGGAGACACGATCGGCGCGGAGGCCCTGAGATCGCTCAGGACGGTCAGTCGACGCACAGGCAGAACGGGTGCCCGGCGGGGTCGAGAAAGACCCGGAAACCCTCGTCCTCGCCCGGCTGGTAGGGGTGTTTGGACGCGCCGAGCGCCAGCACCCCCTTTTCCGCCTCGTCGAAGTCCTCGACCGTCACATCGATGTGAAACTGCTGGGGCCGTTCGGCGGTGGGCCACTCCGGTGGCCGATAGTCGGGGACCCGCTGGAAGCAGAGCCGTCCCGGCCCGTCCCCGGTGACCACCACCCAGTCGTCCTCGACTCCGGTGACCTTCCAGCCCAGAAGGGCACTGTAGAAGTCGGCCAGCCGCCTGGGATCTGGACAGTCGAGAACGATCGACCTCAGCTGCGCGATTCCCATGATTCCTCCCGATCTTGACACCGGCGAAGACCTTATGGCGGTCTCATCGGAGGCTTCAAGTGCGTTTCGTGCCGACCTGGCCCGAGGTGCGGGACACCGGCCCGGTGTCCCGCACCTCGGGCCCGCTCCGTCTTTCCTCCACAGGCGGACCGAAACCCGGCACCTCAGATGAGCGCTCCCTGGAGCGCGAACCGGATCGCCATCAGCAACTGCCAGGGTTCACCCGATTCCCAGAAGCGGACGACCTTGGCCACCCGATCCGTCGGCTCGAACTCACCGGTCCCCTCCGGGCCGAAACACCCCGCCTCCACGAGGACGGCCACGAACGGGTCGTCGTCCTTCAGTGATCGGGTGTAAACCGCCGCGTCGAGCAGGGACAACGCCGAGCGCGCGTTGCGCCCCCCGTCCCTCACCTCGACCCGGTCCAGCTTTCGCCTGCCCTGGTCACGAAGATAGTCGGCCAGGGATTCGATCCTGCTCATTCGCCCTCCCCACACATCCGGACTTCGGGTGACGACATCATGACCGAGTGTGAGCGACAGTGGTGGGATCTTGGTGAAGTCCTCACCCGGTGCGGCCCCGGCAACGCTCAGGAAACGGGCATGAAGCATCATTAGTCCGTTGACTGCGCCAACCGAGGGGTGCGTACGTGAGTGCTTTTGACGACCTGCTGACCGCCAACGAGGAGTTCTCCGCCGCCTTCACCGACACCGAGCTGACCGGTAGGGCCGCCCGCGGTCTCGCCGTGGTCACCTGCATGGACTCGCGGATCGATCCGCTGGGGCTCTTCGGCCTGAAGCCGGGGGACGCCAAGATCCTCCGCAACGCCGGGGCGAGAGTGACCGACGACGTCCTGCGCACGCTCGTCCTGGCGGTCAACCTGCTGGGGGTGGAGCGGGTGCTGGTCATGCCGCATACCGACTGCGGCATGACCAAGGTCACCGACGACGAGGTGCACGCGATCGCCGCCCGGCGCGGCGTCGACACCCGCAGCCTGGACTTCCACACCGTCCCCGACCAGGACGCGGCGCTCCGCCATGATCTCGTACGGATCAGGACGAGCCCGTTCCTGCCCGTGGGGATGCCGGTCGGCGGAGCCGTCTACGACGTGCGCACCGGCAAGCTGATGCCGGTCGACATCTGAGGGCCGGGGTCAGGCCCTCCTGATCCGGCCCCGGCGCGGGAAGCCGTCGCCGGCCCGGATCGACACGTCGACATCAGGCCCCGGCCGGTTCCCGTGCCGGGGCCTGATGCCGGTTTCGCGATTCCGCCCCGTCCGCGGCCGCTCGAAGACCCGGGGCACGATCGGCCTACCGCCGGCGCGTCCTGCCGACGGGGGGACCGATCACCCGACCGGTGTGGATCCGGGCCCCCGCCCGGACGTTCACCCCGGGAATCACCCCTCGGCGATGATCACGCGTCGATGTGGTCGCGGTCGATCTCGGCCGCGCTGCTCACGATGAACTCCCGGCGCGGTGCCACGTCGCTGCCCATCAGGAGGGCGAAGATGCGCTCGGCCTCCTCGATGTCCTCGATGCGGACCCGGCGCAGGGTGCGGTGGCGGGGCTCCATCGTCGTCTCGGCCAGCTGGTCGGCGTCCATCTCGCCCAGGCCCTTGTAGCGCTGGACCGGGTCCTTCCAGCGCTTGCCCCGGCGCTCCAGGTCGCGCAGCACCCGGTGCAACTCGGCGTCGGAGTAGCAGTAGACGTACTTGCCGTGACCGCGTGTGGGGTTGATGACCTCGATGCGATGCAACGGCGGCACGGCGGCGAAGACGCGCCCGGCCTCGACCATCGGCTTCATGTAGCGGTGGAACAGCGTCAGCAGGAGGCAGCGGATGTGCGCCCCGTCGACGTCGGCGTCGGCCATCAGGATGACCTTGCCGTAGCGGGCGGCCTCGATGTCGAAGGATCGGCCGGAACCCGCGCCGATGACCTGGATGATCGCTGCGCACTCGGCGTTCTTGAGCATGTCGGCGACGGACGCCTTCTGCACGTTCAAGATCTTGCCCCGGATCGGCAGCAGCGCCTGGAACTCCGAGTTTCTGGCCGCGCGGGCGGTACCCAGCGCCGAGTCGCCCTCGACGATGAACAGCTCGCTGCGGTCGACCTCGTCACTGCGGCAGTCGACCAGCTTGGCGGGGAGCGCCGAGTTCTCCAGAGCGGTCTTGCGGCGCTGGTTGTCGCGGTGCTCCCGAGCGGCGATGCGGGCCTTGGCCGCCGCGACGATCTTCTCCAGGACCGCGCGGAGCTGCGCCTTGGCGTTGCGCGGCGGGTTGGCGAGCAGCTCCTTGAGGTCTCGTGAGACGACGTGGGCGACGATCCTGGAGGCCGCCGAGGTGCCCAGGACCTCCTTGGTCTGCCCCTCGAACTGCGGCTCGGGCACCCGGACGGTCACCACGGCGGTGAGCCCCTCCATGATGTCCTCGCGGGTCACGGGGGCGTCGCCGTTCTTGAGCAGGCGGGTCTCGCGCAGCTGCTCGTTCAGGGTGCGGACGAGAGCGCGCTCGAAGCCGTTGACGTGGGTGCCGCCCTTGGGGGTGGCGATCACGTTGACGAAGGAACGGACGGTGCTGTCGTAGCCCTTGCCCCAGCGCACCGCCACGTCGACGGTGAGCTCCCGCTGGACCTCGGTCGGGGTCATGTGCCCCAGGTCGTCGAGGACCGGGACGGTCTCGCGGAAGTGACCGGCGCCCTGCAGGCGCAGCACGTCGCAGACGGCCTCGTCGCGGGCGAGGAACTCGGTGAACTCCGAGATGCCGCCGTCGAAGTGGAACTCCTCCTCGGCGACCTCCTCTCCGCGGCTGTCGCGCACGGCCAGGGTCAGGCCGGGGACCAGGAACGCGGTCTGGCGGAGGCGGACGTGGATCTCGTCGAGGGAGACCTCGGCCTCGGGGAGGAAGATCTGGTGGTCGACCCAGAAGCGCACGCGGGTGCCGGTGACCTTCTTCGCCACGCTGCCGCCGTCGCGCAGCCCGGACTTCTTCTTGAACTTGGCCTTGGGGCCGTCGCCGTCGAAGACACCAGGGACGCCCCTGCGGAAGCTGATCTCGTGGATCCGGCCCTCACGGTCGACCTCCACGTCCAGCCGCGAGGACAGGGCGTTGACGACGGAGGCGCCGACGCCGTGCAGACCGCCCGAGGCGCCGTAGGAGCCGCCGCCGAACTTCCCGCCCGCGTGGAGCTTGGTGTAGACGAGCTCCACGCCCGCCAGGCCGCTCTTGGGCTCGACGTCGACCGGGATGCCCCGGCCGTTGTCGCGGACCTCGATGGAGCCGTCGGGGTGAAGCTCGACCTCGATGCGATCGCAGTAACCGGCCAGGGCCTCGTCGACCCCGTTGTCCACGATCTCCCAGAGGCAGTGCATGAGACCGCGGCTGTCGGTCGACCCGATATACATGCCTGGACGCTTGCGGACGGCTTCGAGACCCTCCAGCACCGACAGGTGGCGGGCCGTATAGCCCGTCTCCGCGCTAACTGCGGTCACGCCCACTCCCACTCTGTCGAACACGTGTGCGCAGCTTACCGTTCTTCCCACCGCGACGGGTACAAGCTTGCCATCCGGTGGGTTCGTACGTTACATCCGGTGTGATCATCGTTACTTTCGGACACTTTCCGCTCTGGGCGTAGCAGGGGGTCGGTTGGGAACGTTCGTATCGGGTTAGATGTTCTCTCAAGTGACTGACGCCAGATCCTCCACCTCAGGGGATGACCTGAAAGGCGATACGTGACTGGAACCCTCGCCCCCGCCAAGCAGCTCACAGCTGCTGACCGCTGTGACCGGTGCGGCGCCCAGGCTTACATCCGCGCGACCCTGCCCGTGGGCGGGGAGCTGCTGTTCTGCGCCCACCACGGGCGGCAGCACGTGGCCGTGCTGAGAGACAAGGGCGCCATCATCCAGGACGAGTCCGCTCGTCTCAGCGACACCCCGGCAACGGCAGGCAACGACGAACGATAACCAGACGAATGGAGCCATCATCGGACCCGATAGTGATATCGGGCCGCCACCGTGAAGCCCTGCCGCTCGTAGAGCGTCCTGGCAGCGGTGTTCGACTCCACGACGACTAAATATGCCCGCTGTGTGCCCTGCGCCCGCGCATGCGAGAGCAGGGCACGCAACACCTTCCGTCCATGGCCCCTGCGCCGCGCGTGCGGCATCACAGCCATGGAGTAGATCCCGAACCACTCCCCCTGGACCACACCCCGCCCGACGGCATCTCCGCCGAGCGAGGCGTATACCGCGGGCACGCCGGTGAGGATTCGCGCGGCCGTCGGCAGACCGTCGCCACCGAACCTCCCGTCCACGCTCCACCAGGCGTCCAACCACGCCTGTGAGGGCATCTCAGCGAGCTCGACCCCCTCTTCGGACCCTCCCCCGGGCCCGAGGCGCGCCGTCATGACCAGTGTGGGATCCACCACCCCGTAGCCGCGCGCCTCCAGCGACGCGTCCAGACCCGGCGTGGCCCCGCCTCCCACGGAGAAGACGCAGGGCAGCCCTCGGTCGGCATAGAACTTCTCGGCCCCCTCGATGGCCGCCTCCAGGTCCTCGGGCTCGCCCAGCGGCAGCACGGAGTTGGCCCGCTTGGTCACCCCGTTCGCGGCGCGCAGCGTCCAGCACCCGGCCTCCACCCGTTGGAGCGCCGGCCATGCCTGGTCGACCAGCCGGTCAAAGGCCTCATCGATCATGCTGAAGGATCCTAACTCCCCGATCGCCCCACTACGCTCGGCGACTGTGCTGATTCTGCTGCCTCCATCCGAGGGAAAGGCCGCGCGGGGCGACGGCCCCGCCCTCGACCTGTCCCGGTTGAGTTTTCCCGCCCTCGGCCCGCCCAGGGAACTCGTCCTGGAAGCGCTCATCGCGCTGTGCCGGGGACCGGCCGCGCGGGATGTGCTCGGCCTGTCGCCGGGACAGGCCGGTGAGGTCGGCGGAAATCTGATTCTGCGGACCGCGCCGGCACTGGCCGCGGCCGACCTGTACACCGGCGTGCTCTACGACAACCTCGGCCTGGCCTCGCTCTCCCCTCAGGCGGCGGCGCGGGCCTCGGAGAGCCTGCTGATCTTCTCCGGCCTCTGGGGCCTGCTGCGGGTCGGCGACCGCGTACCGCCCTACCGGCTGTCGATGGGGGTGCGGCTGCCGCCGCTCGGCGGCCTGGGCGCCTTCTGGCGCCGATCGGTCGCCCCCCTGCTCGACGCCGAACCCGGCCTCGTCGTGGACCTGCGCTCCAGCACGTACGCGGCCGCGTGGCGGCCAGGCGGCCGGGCGGTGGCGGTACGGGTGCTCAGGGACGGGAAGGTGGTCAGCCACATGGCCAAGGCCACCCGCGGCCTGATCGCCCGCTCCCTGCTGGAAAGCGGAGCCGATCCGGAGAGCCCCGAGGAGCTCGTCAAGGTTCTGGATCACCTCGGCCACTCCGTCGTCCTCCACGCCCCGCCCACGGGGAACCGTTCGTGGACACTCGACATCGTGACATGACGCGCCGTGGGCTCCTTTCCCCGGGCCGTGACGAGGACGTGGCGGGCGGGAGCCCCGCGCGGGAGGGCACCGGGACGACCAGCCGGTGATCGAGCCGGTGGACGGGCGGGAGCCCCGCGCGGGAGGGGCCCCGGGTTCACGCCGCGACGAGGTGCAGCCGCCCGCAGGCCCGCTGAAACTGCTGGGCGGGATCTCCGAGATAGGACCAGGGCAGTGTGCTCCCCCTGCCTTTCGTCCGCATCAGGTGCCCGCGCGCGGGCCGCCGAAGGTCTGCCAGATAGAAGGCGGCCCCGAACAGGTTGTGCGCCTCGATCGATCGGGGGTGGCTGTCATTTCCCAGCCAGCGCCCCGAATGCGAGACGACCTCCCGCAGCGCCCCGTCGGAGAACCAGCCGCCGCGCGACATCGGCGACCGCCCCGCGGCCACCTGCTCGAAGTGGGCCAGCGGCACCAGGGACGCCATCGGATCCCCGTCGGGTGCCCGCGAGACGGCCTGCCTGGCGAACTCCAGCATCTCCTGGGCACTACCGCCCCAGGCGGGGGACAACGTCATGAGCCGGGCCACGTGGGCCGGGAACAGCGTCGGATAACGCCGAACGGCCTCGTACCAGACCGCGTCCTTCTCCTGACGCGGCCGGTCGAGACCGAGATAGAGCCACATGATCGATTCCCAGGGCACCGGATCGGACGGCGCGAGCGAGACCGCGGCGAAAAGCGGCATCCTGGCCGACTCCATCGCTCCCTGGAACGCCTGTGTGCGCTGCGCCTGCACGGCCCGCGCCTTGACATCCGGCTTGATCGTCCAGGCTTCCTCGATGCGGGTGCGCCCGAGCCAGAGCCAGAGGTCGGGGTTGGCCCGGTCACGGGCCGCCAACGTCTCTATGGCACGGCTGTGACCGACGGCCGCCTTGGCCAGCGCCTCGATCCTCAGCGCACGGCCCTCCGGATCGCCGCGGGCCGCGCCGATCGCGACCGTACCGGCTTCGAAGATCTTCCGGCGCACCGCGACGACCGCCTCATCGAGCATCGCGTCCGCCCACGGACGATCGACGATCAACCGCAGTCCTCGTGCGCGAACTCTGTCGACTTCGGCCACACCCATGAGGCGGCAGCCTAGGAGGCTGCTTCACATGACGTGCTACCGATCTGTTACGCCCTCGTTAACGACAGGAGGGGCCGCACCATATGGCACGGCCCCCCTGTCAGGAAGTCTCAGTCGAGGTAGTCGCGCAGGACCTGGGACCGGGACGGGTGGCGGAGCTTGGACATCGTCTTGGACTCGATCTGCCGGATGCGCTCGCGCGTCACCCCGTAGACCTTGCCGATCTCGTCCAGCGTCTTCGGCTGACCGTCGGTCAGGCCGAAGCGCATCGAGACCACGCCCGCCTCGCGCTCGGACAGCGTGTCCAGAACGGAGTGGAGCTGCTCCTGCAGAAGCGTGAAACTGACCGCGTCCGCAGGAACGATGGCCTCGGAGTCCTCGATGAGGTCACCGAACTCGCTGTCTCCCTCCTCACCCAGCGGGGTGTGCAGGGAGATCGGCTCGCGACCGTACTTCTGGACCTCGACGACCTTCTCGGGGGTCATGTCGAGCTCGCGGGCCAGCTCCTCCGGGGTGGGCTCGCGCCCGAGGTCCTGGAGCATCTGCCGCTGGACACGGGCCAGCTTGTTGATCACTTCGACCATGTGGACCGGGATGCGGATGGTCCGCGCCTGGTCGGCCATGGCGCGGGTGATCGCCTGCCGGATCCACCACGTGGCGTAGGTGGAGAACTTGTAGCCCTTGGTGTAGTCGAACTTCTCGACCGCGCGGATCAGGCCCAGGTTGCCCTCCTGGATCAGGTCCAGGAAGAGCATTCCGCGTCCCGTGTAGCGCTTGGCCAGCGAGACCACGAGGCGGAGGTTCGCCTCCAGCAGGTGGTTCTTGGCCCGGCGGCCGTCCTCGGCGATCCACTCCAGCTCGGCGCGGACGTCGACCGGGAGCTTCTCGCCGTCGCTGCCGAGCTGCTCCTCGGCGAACAGACCGGCCTCGATGCGCTTGGCGAGCTCGACCTCCTGCTCGGCGTTGAGCAGGGGGACCTTACCGATCTGCTTGAGATAGTCCTTGACCGGGTCGGCGGTGGCACCGGCGGCGGCGACCTGAGGCACCGGGGCGTCATCGTCGTCGTCGGTGAGGATGAGGACCTCGTCCTCGTTCACCTCGACGACCTCGACCTTGGGCTCCTCCTCGGTCTCGGCCTCGGCTTCCACCTCGACTTCGACTTCGACCTCGACCTCGGCCACGGCCTCCAGGTCGAAGTCCTCGATCTCGACGTCCTCGAGGTCGATGACCTCGTCGTCGTCACCGGTGACCGGCTTCGGCGCGGACGCGGGAGCCGGGACCGCGGCTGCGGGACCGGCCTTCTTCGGCGGCGGGGCGGGAACCGGCTTCTTGGCGGCCGGGGCGACCTTCTTGCCCGGAGCCGTCTTGGCCGAAGCCGCCTTCACCGGGGCCGCCGGCTTCTTGGCCGCGGCCGCGGCGGGCTCGGAGCCGCTGACGACCGCGGTGACGGTCTCCGGCTGCTCCTTGGCCGCCGCCGCGGTCTTGGTCTTCTTGACGGCGGCGGGCGTGGCCGGGGCGGTGCGGCGTTTGGCGGGAGTGCGGGGCTTCTTGGGAGCCGCGGAGTCCTCGGCGGTCAGCCGTACTGTGATGCCCTCTTTGCTAAGGCTTCGCAGGATTCCAGCGACCTGCGCCATCGGAATGTCCGCTTCCTCGACGGCCTTGCGGACATCCTCGGACTCGAGGAACCCCTGCGAGCGCCCCCGCTCCATCAGCTGCTGAATGACGGGCTCGTTCAGCTCGGATGGCTTCGAGCGAGTCGAACTTGCAGGCGACACGAACACCTCTCGAAGGAAAGCGTGACGAGAATGGACCCAGATGCCCAACCAGGGGCAGTTATGCCTCTAGTTGTGATTAGCGAGGCCGCGCTAACCGCGACGCACCTGTCCAGCATTGTGGCATGACACCGTGATCCATACGGCCGCCTCCTGGCGGTTGCCCTCCACCCTAGGCCGACCAAGAGAGTAGTGCGTACGGAAGCGAGGCACCGATACCCGAAAGCAACCGTTATGACTGTTTCATTCAGTCACTCTTCGTGGCGAGGGGAACGTGGATCGCGAGCACCGTGACGTCGTCATCCTGCTCATATCCGGACAGCATGCGATCGACAAGAAAATCTAGCAACATGTGCGGGCTTCCCACCACTTCGGCGGGCGCTTCGTTCACAACAGAACAAAGATCGGCAAGCCCGGCATCGAGGCCACGCTTGCGATTCTCCACCAGACCATCCGAATACAGGACAGCGGTGTGGCCCGGCGGGACACAGAACCTGAACTGCCGGCGGCTCGTGGGCCAGCCCAGCGGGGTGCCTGGCTCGCCGTCGCACAGCAGCGGCACGCCCTGCGGGGAGACCAGCAGCGGAGGCGGGTGACCGGCGAGCGCGAGCGTGCCCTCCCCGGTGCCCGGCTCGACGACCATGTAGGCGAGGGTCGTGACCTGCTCCTCCTCCTCGGTGGCCTCGAAGACCCTGTCGAGCCCTGTGAGCACCGCGGCGGGCGGCGGGTTGGTCAGCGCCAGGGCCCGCATGGCGTTGCGGATGCGCCCCATTCCCGCCGCGGCCTTGACGCCCTTGCCCATGACGTCGCCGACCACCGCCGCGACCCGGCCGTCCTGGAGGACGAACGCGTCGTACCAGTCGCCGCCGACCTGCACGTGGCGGCTTCCCGAGCGGAACCGCTGGGCGAGGACCAGGCCCCGGACCACCGGCAGACGGTCGGGCAGCAGGCTGCGCTGGAGCGTCTCGGCGGTGCGGTGCTCGCGCTCGAACAGGGTGGCTCGCTCGACGGCGAGGGCGCACTGACCCGCGAGCGCCTCCAGGAACACCCCGTCCTCCTGGGAGATCTTCTGCGGGCGGGTGAAGGAGAACCTCAGCGCGCCGAGCGCCCGCCCCGCGGCCAGCAGCGGCAGCCCCACCCAGGCCCGCTCGTCGCTGTGGTCGATGAACCCGGTGATCTCCTCGCTGTCGCCACCCGCGTCGACCAGCTGGGCCCTCAGGCTCTCCGGCGACTCGGCGAAGACCGGGCGCCGGCTGTTGACCGCCATCGTCATCACGCTGGAGTGCGAAAGCGGGATCTCCTCGCCGGGCGCGCCGGGGACGTCGGGGATGCCTCCGCTGTTGACCAGCTTCAGCGCGGCCCGGTCGACATCGAGCAGCGCCACGGCCGAGCGGTCGGCCGCCAGGGCCGTACGACCCACGTCGATGATCACCTGGACCACCTGCTCGACGGTGAGCGCCTCGGCGAGTATCGCCGTGGCGCCCTGCAGGCGCGCGGTCCGCAGAGCCGCGGCGCCGAGCTGGTCGGTCAGGCGGCCGCGCATCTCCTCGGCCTCGCGCTGCGGGGTGACGTCGGTGTTGGCGCCCACCCACTCGACGACCCGATTGTGCCGAATGATCGGCACGGCGCGCACCTCGAAGTGCCGGTAGCCGCTGGCCCGGGTGCGGACCCGGTAACTCCACTCGAACATGGTCCGGCCGCGCAGCGCCTCACGCCACGCCTCCTCGGTGTGCGGGCGGTCGTCGGGGTGGACGGCCTCCAGCCAGCCGTGGGCGAGGTATTCATCGATCCTCTGACCGGTGATGGCCCGCCACTGCGGCGCGTCCTCCTCCACGACGCCGGTGGGCGCGGTGATCCACACGAGCTGGGACTGGGCCTCGACCAGCGAGCGATAGCGCTCCTCGCTGCGCCTGAGCTTCTCCTCGACCTGCCTGCTGTCGGTGATGTCGACGCCGACCAGGCAGATCGCCTGGAGCGTGCCCTTGTCGTCGTGGATCGGGGAGAAGGTCAGCGACCAGTGGTGGGTCGCGCCGTCGGCGGTGCGCACCCGGATCCGCTGGTCGCCCTCGACCTCGGCCCCCGCCACGATGCCGCGGACCGAGCCCTGGATCAGGGCGGTCAGGTCGGCGGAGAGCAGATCACCGGGGAGGCGGCCGACCAGGCGCTCGGCGGGCAGGCCGACCACGTCGGCGAAGACCTCGTCGACGCGCTCGAAACGGCCGTCGGGGTCGAAGAACGCGAAGGCGAACGGCGACTGCGACAGCAGGCCCTGCAGCAGGCCGGAGTCTGAGATGTCCACACCCGACTCCCGGGGACGGGGCACGGAGGTTTCGGCGCTCATGGTCGGCACCTCCGTCGCGTGCCAGGGTCTCCCACGAGGCACATCTCCAAACTTGCGAATTGGCGTAGCGCGGCTCCGGGGGACCGGATCCTGGAGTACATCATCGGCGATGGGCAGGTGTGGACGGAAGCCCCGCCCAGGATGCGGTCAGCGCACCCTGGGAACGCCGCCGCTCCGACGACCGGAACCCTCGCGCCGATGCGAGGGGGCTTCCACACGGGCGCCGACCGGGCGGCACCGCGTCTCCGAACGTTTGCGGCCAGGACCATAGCAGGATCGGGCCGGACCGTCCCGGCAACTGCCCACCTCATCTCCGTAGGGCTTGCAGGCGAGATCAGGCTACTGACTCGCCGTCAATTCGGCTCCCTGTTCGGTAACACTCGCTTACTCGACTGTTGCAGGATTCAGTCAAGACACGGGGTCAGCTTCCCATATCACGGCGCCAAGGGTTGACAGTCCCGAGATAAGTTGTGAAATGAAAACGCACGTCCTCGCCGACACATCCGGGGGATGCCCCCGGGAAACTCCGGAGGAATGCGACTTCCATGCCCGTTCTTGCCACCCGCCTCGGCGGGCCTTCCGTGACGACCCTCGCCGCGCCCTCGGCGCCCTCGGCGTCCCCGGCGTCCTCTGTGCCCGAGGCGACCCTCCACGAGCCGGTCACCTCTCACCTGGCCGCCGAGTTCCCGACGATCTCCCTCGACACCGTCGACAGGTGCGTGGCCGAGGTCCGCGCCTGCGCCGAGCATCTCGGCATCGAGCCGACGGCCGAGATCGTCGAGCGCGTCGCCCGCGAGCATCTGCTCGCCCTTGTCAACTCCGCGCCGCCATCCCGCGGTCCCCGGTAACATCGGGAGCACCCGGCCGTCTTCTACGCACCGTTTGGCCCGGGAATGCGAGAAGGTTGGGACGTGAGCGAGGGAAGCGAGCGGGCCGATCGACGCGGCGGCGGCGCCTGTGATGGGCTGAATCGCCCGACGGGGGAGGCTGCTTGAGCCGGCGACATCGTCGAGACCTCAGGGAGAGCCAGTCCCCCGAGGCGGTCTTCGCCGAGATGTTGCTCGCCGCTCGCGAGCTACTGGCCGTACGCAGCCCGCTGGACGCCGAGCTCATGGTCTCCGACATGATCGGAGCCTGGTGGGGGCGCCGGCTGCGCCGAGGAGACGCCGAGCAGGTCCTCGGCGAGGGCCTGGTCGACTACGCGGCCAAGGCGGGCTCGCCCGCCGCGCTCACCCTGCTGATCGCGCTCGCCTACCTCGGCACGGCCCGCCAGGCCGCCAAGGCCGAGGGCGCCGCGCTGGCGCTCATGGAGCGCGACGTGGCCAGGCCGCGCTGGGCCGACCGGCTGGGCGTGGTCAAGACGACCGGCTGCTTCGTCTCCCGCGACGCGTACGGCGACCAGGACACCGTGGTGTGCACCTTCGGCTACCGGGGCGCCGACAGCGTCGAGGAGCGGCACGCGCTGGTGGTGATCGTCGACTACAACATGCGCGGCATCGCCCGTGACGCCTGGGTCTCCTCGCACGTCGACAAACTGCTGGAGCAGGCCAGGGCCGAGGCCGAGGGCAACCCGATGCTCAGGTTCGGGGAGATCGAACCTCAGCAGGCCAGGGCGCTGCTCGAATCGGCCATGAAGGCCACCGCCGAGTACGGCCAGCGCAGGACGACCGTGCCGGTCAGCGACAGCTACAGCGCCTACCACGCCTTCGCCAGGTCCCGGATCAAGGCTCTGCCGCCAGGCAGGAAGCGGCCGGCCCCGCTGCACAGCGAGGCCCCCTACAGCCGCGACCGCCGGGCGATGCTGGCGGCCGAGTTCCTCTCCTCGGACGCGGCCGAGCACCTGTCCGACCCCTCGGCGGCCTCCCGGTGCGCCGACCACATCATCGACTACGGCTGCGACCAGGATTTCGGCCGCCCGCTCCGGGTGAGCCCGACCAAGTGCGAGACGTTCCTCCTCGACTGGCTGCCGCGCAAGGTGATGCTCAGCACCGCCGAGCAGGAGGCGGTGCCGCACGTGCTGGGCGCGTGGGCGCGGTTCGCCGCGGGCAGGACCGGACTGCCCGACGAGGGGCTGCGGGCCACGCTCGACGCGATCTGGGAGGCGACGGGCAAGTTCGCGGAGTCCTACCGCGACCCGACGACCTTCGGGCTCGACCGCGACCTGCTCGACCGGCTGTTGCCGGACGGCGACCTGTCGGCGCTGGCCAGGCGGGTGTTCGCGTTCCCCTTCCTGCAGGGTACGCACGGTGAGATCAAGCTCAGCCTGCTCAACCCCGCCGACGACACCGACCGGCGGATCCTGCTGGGCATCGACCACGCGGGAGAGCTCGACCGGCGCGACTACGACGAGCACCTCGCCTGGCACGAGGAGATCGCCGCCAGGCTCTGGGAGGGCGATCCTCCGCAGCTGTGGGAGGCGGCGCAGCGGCTGCTCGACCTGGGTCACGACCGGCACGACGTGCTGCACGTGCTGATCGAGATCGCCGAGCGCATCGGGGACGACCCCGAGGAACTGGCCATCGCCCTCGATGACATCGCGGACATTCCCGACGAACCTCCGGTGTAGGTGAGCCATGGTGATCGATCTCAACGCC
The DNA here is from genome assembly GCF_042899335.1 of Streptosporangium sp. NPDC000095. Taxonomy (NCBI): domain Bacteria; kingdom Bacillati; phylum Actinomycetota; class Actinomycetes; order Streptosporangiales; family Streptosporangiaceae; genus Streptosporangium; species Streptosporangium sp. NPDC000095. The sequence goes on along the minus strand of NZ_JBIAZS010000012.1, from coordinate 120,712 downwards.
GATCTGGGTGAGAGCTTCGGGATCTGGAGGCTGGGCGACGACGAGGCCCTCCTCGACGTCGTGACCAGCGCCAACATCGCCTGCGGGTTTCACGCGGGCGACCCGTTGAACATCCGGCGCACGTGCGCGGCGGCGGTCGACCGCGGAGTGACGATCGGTGCCCAGGTCTCCTACCGGGACCTGGCCGGGTTCGGCCGCCGCGAGATGGACGTCGATCCCGAGGAGCTCTGCGCCGAGGTGCTCTACCAGCTGGGAGCGGTGGACGGCATCGCGAGGGCGATGGGCGGCCGGGTCTCCTACGTCAAACCGCACGGCGCGCTGTACAACCGGATCTGCCGCGATCCCGAGCAGGCCGGGGCCGTCGTGGCGGCGGTCGCCGACTACGACCGGGATCTGCCCCTGCTCACCCTGCCCGGCTCCGTGGTTCACGAGATCGCCGCCGGGGAGGGGGTCACCACCGTCGTCGAGGCCTTCGCCGACCGCGCGTACACCGGCACGGGAGCGCTGGTCTCCCGCCGCTCCCCCGGCGCGGTGCTGCACGACCCGGGCACGGTCGCGGACCGGGCCGTGCGGATGGCGACCGAGTGGGTGGTCGAGGCGGTGGACGGTTCGCGGGTGCCCGTCGAGGCGCGCTCGATCTGCGTGCACGGCGACACCCCCGGCGCCGTGCTGATGGCCCGTGCCGTGCGCGACGGCCTGGTGGAGGCGGGAGTGACGCTGAGGTCCTTCGCGTGAGCGTCCGGCGGGCCGGGGAGCACGCGCTGCTGGTGGAGACCGGCTCGCTGGAGATCTCCCACCGGCTGGACGCGCTGCTGCGGGCCGACCGGCCCCGAGGGGTGGTCGAGATCGTGCCCGGCCCCGTCACGGTCCTCGTCACCGCGCCGGGGGCCGATCCCGCTCGTCTGCGGGACGAGCTCCTCCGCCTGCTCGCCGCGGTGGCCACCGCGGACGCCGCGGTGACCGCGGGCACGCAGGAGGTGACCCTCCCCGTCGTGTACGACGGCGCCGACCTCCACGAGGTCGCCGCGCTGAGCGGCCTCTCCCCGCAGGAGGTGGTCGAGCGGCACACCGGGCGGGAACTGGTGGTGGGCTGGCTGGGCTTCGCCCCCGGTTTCGCCTACCTCACGGGGCTGGACCCGGCTCTGCACGTCCCCCGGCTGGACACCCCGCGGACCTCGGTGCCCGCCGGGGCGGTGGCCGTCGCCGGCCCCTACTCGGCGGTCTATCCCTCGGCCTCACCCGGTGGCTGGCGGCTGCTCGGCCGCTCGGCGACCGCGGTGTGGGACGTGGCCGCCGACCCGCCCGCCCTGCTCACGCCGGGGACGCGGGTGCGCTTCCTCGCGGTCGGCGAGTCATGATCGAGGTGGTCGCGCCCGGCCCTTACGCCACCGTGCAGGACCTCGGCCGGCCGGGGTACGCCCACCTCGGGGTGCCCCGCTCGGGTGCGGCGGACGAGCCGAGCCTGCGACTGGCCAACCGTCTGGTCGGCAACCCGCAGAACGCCGCGGGGATCGAGCTGACCTTCGGCGGGGCCCGGCTTCGCTTCACCACCGGGGCCTGGACCGCCGTCGCCGGCGCCGCCTGCCCACTGGACCTCGTGCGACCGTACGAGACGGCGCCCGGCGGGACGGGCCCGGTCTCTCCGGGCGGAGCTCCGGCGTCCACGAGCCGATCCTCCCCCGCGGGGACGCCCGCGAGCGGGATCTCCGCCGGCGAGGCCTCTCCACAAGGGAGGATCCGGCGAGTGACGGTGCCGCAGGCGATGTGCGCGCCCTTCTGGGTTCCCCCGGGGGGCGAACTGCGCCTGGGGACGCCCAGGGCCGGTCTGCGCACCTACGTCGCCGTCCGGGGCGGCGTCGACGTTCCCATCACGATGGGAAGCCGGTCCGCCGACTCCCTGTCCGGGCTGGGGCCTCCCCCGCTGCGCACCGGGACGGTACTGCCCGTGGGGCCGACCGGAGACCTGCCGCCGATCACCGTGGACGCGGCGCCCTCGCCGGAGCTCGGGAGGGGCGTCCTGCGGGTTCTTCCCGGTCCTCGCGACGACTGGTTCGTCCCCGGAGCCCTCGCCACCCTGTGCGCGGGGCCGTACGAGGTCAGCCAGGACAGCAACCGGGTGGGCGTGCGAATGCGCGGCGCCCATCTGGAACGGGCCAGGAGCGGGGAACTGCCGAGTGAGGGCATGGTGGCGGGGGCCGTCCAGGTGCCGCCCAGCGGCCAGCCGATCGTGTTCCTCGCCGACCACCCGCCGACCGGCGGCTACCCGGTCATCGCCGTCCTGACCTCGGCGAGCCTCGCCCGGGCCGCCCAGCTCCGCCCCGGCGACCGGGTACGATTCCGCCGCGACTGACCCGCCCACGGCGATCCGGCCGTCACAGGCCGCGGCGAGCGTACGTGTCACCGGAGCGGGGCTGGGAGTTCGCGAAACCCCTGTAGGGCTCACCCCGGGGCGGTCAGACGATGAGCCTGACCTCGCCGGGAGGAGTTCGTCCACCTCCCCGTGGTCAGCGAAGGAGAGCGGAGACCCGTTCGATCTCGGCGGCGAGGGCGGCGGCGGGGACCTCCTCCAGGAGGTCGACGGTGATCTTCCCGTCCTTCGCCTCCCAGACCCCGGCCACCCGGCCCTGGTGGACGACGACCGGGGAGATCCAGCCGGCGGCCCGGCTCACCTTCGACTTCGCCTCGGCGGGCAGGAGGGGCTCCAGGTCGCGGGGCGCTCCCAAGATGTACTGGTCGAAGCCGGGCAGGAGGTGAACCCCGGTCGCGGGCCGGGTCGTGGCCAGGTCGCCGAGGTGCTCGGCGAGCACGACCATCGGCCGGCCCTCCACCTCGATCTCGGCCAGCTCGGGCGTGAGGTCGCGGAACCAGCCGCGCAGCGTCGCCTTGCGGGCGGCTCCCCGGTAGAGCCAGCCGTCGAACGTCTCGGGGGCGCCGGGGCCGTGGGCACCGAGGAAGGAACGGAGCAGGCGCACCCCGGCCTCTTCCGCGGAGGGGAGCACGTCGGGCCAGCCGGGCACCTGGTCGCGAGGGCGGGCGAAGGTCACCCGGCCCCCGCGCGGCGGACCGTGGCAGAGCTCGCCGAGGAAGCTCAGCGGCTTGAGCAGGGCGCCCCAGCCGGAGGTGAGAGCCTCCCTCAGATGTGCGTCGCCGGTGACCTCGATCACGCCGTCGACCAGCTCCTCGCGGGTGAGGACGCGCCCCGCGAGCGCCTTGGGGACGGCGTCGAGGATGGCGGCGACCTCGGCGGCGGTGACGCCGTGACCGCGCTGCCAGGAGCCTTTGTCCCAGTTGCGGAACGAGCCGAGGACCGCGGCGTAGGAGGCGAGCTCGTCGCCGGGGACGAGGTGGAGGGTGCCGCGCGCCGTCCAGGTCTTGACCAGGGTGCGATCTCGCCACAGGGCGCGGTCGATCTCACCGCGATCGGGCCGCGCGCTGCGCACGGCCACCGCCAGCTCGGCCGAGGAGGCCACCTGCGCCTGCACCCCGGTGAGCCTGCGCACGACGGACACCGCGTCGGGTCCGTCCGCCGGATCGACGAACTGCCGCTTCAGCCGCCAGGCGAGCACCTGGGGCCAGGTCACCGAGATAGCCATGACCGACTTCTACACGTCCTCCCCGACAGAACGCGACCCGCCCGTGGTCACGGGAACGAGCGCCGACGCTCCGGCCTTCGTGACTCCGTCGTCCGATCGCCGTACCCGGGCGTCTCCGTCCTGCGGGGCGAGACGGGCGTCGACCGGCCTTCGGGGTGGAACGAGCGTCAACGAACAAAGCCGATGTCCTGATATTTCAGGTCATAGAAGCCTCGGGCCCCGAAGTTGGCGAGATCGCTCTTGACCGCGACGATCTGCGGTCGCTGGTAGAGCGTCACCACGTTGACCGCCTGCCAGATGAGCTTGTCCGCGGTGTTGGTGTCGGCGACGGCCCTCGCGTGGTCGAGGTCGGCGGTCGCCTTGTTCATGGCGGCGTCGATCCGCCGGGATCCGATGCGGCCGAGGTTGGCGTTCCACTGCCTGGTGCCGTCGGGGAGCCTGACGGCGTCGGCGTACTGGCCGTAGGAGCTGGAGACGGGAAAGGGCGTGCCCACGTACGCGAACGCGGTGATGTCGTAATTGCCGGGAATTATGTATTTGGTGAAGTAGTCGTCCGTCGGTACCGACTGGAGGGTGACCCCGACCCCGATGCGGCCGAGCATGTCCTGGACGAGCTCGGCCTCGGATTTGGTGAGCTGCAGGCCCGACGGCAGGACGAACCGCAGGTTCAGCTCCCTCCCCGCCTTCCTGCGGGTCCGGCCCTCCAGTTTCCAGCCCGCGGCGTCCAGCTCCCTCCCCGCCCTGACCGGGTCGTACGTGCCGATCTCACCGGCGTTGTCCTGGTATCCCTCCTGGGTGTTCATGAAGAAGTGGTTGTTGAGCAGCACGATCGGCCAGTCGAGGCCCTGGAGGTCCGACTGGGCGATGACCTGACGGTCGATGCCCATCGCGACGGCCCTGCGGACCTTCTGGTCGGACAGCAGGGCGCTCTCGCCGTTCATCGTGATGTGCCGGAAGTCGGGGCCCGCCGCCTGCCGCACGATCGCGTCCGGGGTGCTCCTGGCCCGCGCGTAGTCGGGCGCGGACGGGCCGACGTCGAAGGTGTCGAGCTCGCCGTTGCTGAAGGCCCCGACCAGCGCGTCGCTCTCCAGGGATCGGTAGATGATCCGGTCGAGCTTGGCCCGATCACCCCACCAGCGCTCGTCCCGCGCGATCGTGACGGTCTTGGCGGTCGGGTCGAACGCCACGAATTCGAACGGGCCCGCGGTCACCGGGACGCGGTTCAGCCATGCGGTGTTGAACGCCTCGGGGGTGGCGTTCGTGCTCCGGGGATACAGCGGCGCGAACAGCGACTGCCAGTCGCCGAAGGGTTTGGCGAAGGTCACCACGACCTGGTGGTCGTCCCTGCCCCTGTCGACCTTCTCGATATTTCGGTAACCGGTGGTGCTCGCCACCCGGTAGCCGGCGTCGCGGCCGCTCAAAGCCTGCCACTGGGCACGGTAGTCCTCCCAGGTGATCGGGGTGCCGTCGGACCACCTGGCACGCGGGTTGAGGGTCAGCGTGACGACCTGCTCCGGCTCGTGCGCGGTGACCCTGCCCTCGGACAGGTAGTCGGTGTTCGGGGAGATCGTCCCCTTGGCGTCGGAGCGGAAGGGGGCGGGCATGAGGGCGTCCATGACCCTCTTGACCGTCGCCAGGTTGCCGTCGATGTGGTTGAGGTTCCAGTTGGACGGATACTCGTTGATCCCCCACCGGAGCACGCCCCCGTCCGCGACCCGCTCGCGAGGCACCGGGTTGACGTCGTAGGCCTTGATCACGGAGACCGGCCCGCCCGGCCTCCCCCCTCCCCCGCATCCGGCGAGACCCGGTGCGACGGCCAAGGCCACGGCCAGCGCGGCGGCGAGCGCGCCCACGCGCCGGATTGGTATCACGGTGTTCCTCCCGGTGCATACGGCTGGGTCATCCGGCGTCGGACCTCTCGGCGAAGTGGCATGAGACGCCGTGGTCGTCCCCGACCTGCCGTATCAAGGGCTCCTCGTCCACGCAGCGTCGCCGGTCGGTCTCGCCGAGGGTTTTGAACAGGGGGCAGCGGGTCCGGAAACGGCACCCGGAGGGAGGGGCGGCGGGACTCGGCAGGTCCCCCTCCAGCAGGACGCGCTTCCTGGAGCGTTCCAGCAGCGGGTCGGGAAGCGGGACCGCCGACAGCAGGGCCCGAGTGTAGGGATGCAGCGGGGTGTCGTAGACGGCGCCGACCCGGCCGATCTCCGCGATCCTCCCCAGATACATGACCGCGACCCGGTCGGCGATGTGCCGGACCACGGCCAGGTCGTGCGCGACGATGAGGTACGACAGGCCCAGGCGGCTCCTCAGCCCCTCCAGCAGGTTGAGCACCCCCGCCTGGATGGACACGTCGAGCGCCGAGACCGGCTCGTCCAGCACGACCAGCCGGGGCCGCGGGGCGAGGGCACGGGCGATGCCGATGCGCTGACGCTGGCCCCCGGAGAAGTCCTGCGGGTAGCGGGCGGCGTGGCCGGGTTCCAGGCCGACGAGGTCGAGCAACTCGCCGATCCTCGGCCCCGGGTCCCGTTCGCCGTGCGCGCGCAGCGGTTCGGCGAGAATGTCGTAGACGGTCATCCTCGGATCCAGCGAGGCGAGCGGATCCTGGAAGACGACCTGCATGTCGCGCCGCACGGCCATCCGGTCGCGGGCGCTCATCCTTGAGGTGTCGTGGCCCAGCACCGTGATCCTGCCGCGCTGCGGTGCGGCCAGTTCGAGGATCTCCATCAGGGTGGTGGTCTTACCGCAGCCCGACTCGCCGACCAGGCCGAGCGTCTCGCCCTCGCGGACGTCGAAGCCGACGCCGTCCACCGCGCGGACCGTGCCGACCCTCCGCCGCAGGAGCGTCCCGGCGACCAGGGGGTAGTGCTTGACCAGGCCCTCGACCCGCAGGACCACGGCGCGCTCCTCGCGCGGGCGCGGCGGCTCCTCGACGCCGGGAGCGGCGAGGCCGGTGGAGTCGATGGAGGCAGTGGAGTCGGTGGGGCTCACAGGGCTCGCGGGACGCCGGGCGGGAGCGGCGGCGGCACGTGTGGCGGTGCCCGTGGCCGGTCCGCGCATACCGTAGACCTGGTCCGGCGACCATCCCGCCGCCTCGATCTCGCCGGAGCGCACGCACGCCGCGAGGTGGCCCGGCGAGTCCACGGGCTCCGGCTCCGGCTCGGTCTCGGAGCACGCCGGGACGGCGATCGGGCAGCGCGGCTCGAAGGGGCAGCCCGGCGGCAGCGCCGCCGGTGACGGCGGGCCGCCCTCGATGGGCACCAGCGGGCGCCCCCTGCCGCGGTCGAGGCGCGGGACCGAGCCGAGCAGTCCCATGGTGTACGGCATGCGACTGCGGTAGTAGACCTCGTCCACCGAGCCGACCTCGACGGGGCGCCCGGCGTACATGACGAGGACCCGGTCGGCGAACCCCGCCACCACCCCCAGGTCGTGGGTGATGACGACGATCGCCGCGCCGGTCTCACGCTGCGCCGTCTTCAGCACCTCCAGCACCTGCGCCTGGATGGTCACGTCGAGCGCGGTGGTGGGCTCGTCGCAGAGGATCACGTCGGGGTCGTTCGCGATCGCCATCGCGATCACCGCGCGCTGGCGCATGCCACCGGAGAACTCGTGCGGGAACGCCCTGGCCCGCCGCGCGGCGTCGGGGATGCCGACCAGGTCGAGCAGTTCGACCGCACGCCTGGCCGCCTGGGCGGCGCCCACCCGCTGGTGGACGCGGATCGCCTCGGCGACCTGGTCGCCGACCCGGTACACGGGGGTGAGCGCGGAGAGCGGATCCTGGAAGACCATGGAGACGGTCTTGCCGCGGAACGCGGTGAGCGTCCTCTCCGGGGCGCCCAGGATCTCCTGCCCGAGCAGCCGGACCGAGCCGGTGACGCGGGCGTGCGCCGGGAGCAGGCCCATCACGGCGAGCGAGGTGACCGACTTGCCGGAGCCGGACTCCCCGACGACACCGAGCACCTCGCCGGGACGGACCGCGTAACCCATGCCCCTGACCGCGCGGACCGCCCCCGGCCCCGAGCCGAAGGTGACGTCGAGGTCACGCACCTCGAGCACGGGGGCGATCGGGTCGGGCACCGGCTCGCGCTCGCCGGCCCTGGACGTCGTACCCGGGAATCGCTCGCCCGTCATCGGTCACCCGCCCCGTGGGACGTGGGGTCGAAGGCGTCGCGCAGGGCGTCGCCGACCAGGTTCACCGCGAGCACGGTGACGATCAGCAGACCCGCGCAGAACCAGAACGTCCAGGGGGCGTACAGGGCCGTCCGCGCGCCGTCGGCGATGAGGCTGCCCAGCGAGACGTCGGGCGGCTGGATGCCGAAACCGAAGTAGGACAGGGACGTCTCGGTGAGGATCGCGGCGCTGACGTTGAGCGTGGCGTCGACGACCAGCAGCGAGGACATGTTGGGGATCACGTGCCGGAAGACGATCCTCGTCGGGGGCACGCCCATGAACCTGGCCGCGTGGATGAACTCCCGCTCCCTGAGGGAGATGGTCATGCTCCGGACGATCTTCGAGGTGACCATCCAGAGGAAGAGCGCCAGCACCAGCACGAACACCGGCCACTGCCTCCCGGCGAAGAGCGGGGACATGATCGCCAGGATGAGGAAGGCCGGGAGCACGAGCAGCAGGTCGGTCAGCCAGGTCAGCGCCCGGTCGGTCCAGCCTCCGAAGTATCCGGCGAAGGCGCCCACCACGGCCGCGAGCGCGGTGCCGACCACCGCGGCGAGCAGGCCCACGATCAGGGACCTGCGCAGGCCGCGCAACGTGACCGCGTACACGTCGGCGCCGGTCTGCAGGGTCCCCCACCAGTGCTCGGCGGAGGGAGGCGCGAGAAAGGCCGTGTAGTCCTTCGAAACGTACGTCCAGCGGGTGAGGTGCGGCCCGGCGAAGGCAAGCAGGAAGATCAGCACAAGCAGGGCGAGGCCGATCCTGCCCCGCCCCGAGCGCAGGAGGCGGCCCGCGACCACCCGCAGCCGCGAGGGTGCCTTGATCCTGTCGACGGACGACTGCTGCTCGGCGAGCTCCTCGTCGGCGATGGCCATCTCCGGCTCACCCCACCCGGACACGGGGGTCGAGGACGGCGTGGAGCATGTCGGAGGCGAGCGCGGCCAGCAACACGGCCAGCGCGGCGAAGCAGCTGATCGCCGCGACGGTGTTGACGTCGTTGGTGGAGATCGAGTCGACCAGCTGCTCCCCCAGGCCGTGCCAGCCGAAGATCTTCTCGGTGAAGGTGGTGCCGACCAGCAGCGCCCCGAAGGTGAAGGCGAAGTAGGTGACCGCCGGGATGAGCGCGGTGCGCAGCGCGTGCCGGGTCAGCGCGGCCCTGCGGCTCAGCCCCTTGGCCATGGCCGTACGGACGAAGTCGGCGCCGAGCACGTCGAGCATCATGTTGCGCTGGTAACGGCTGTAGACGGCGACCAGTCCGAGCGAGAGCGACAGCGTGGGCAGGACCAGGTGCCTGATCCTGTCGAACACGGCGGCGGCGAGCCCTCCCTCAAGGCCGGGGGTCGCCTCTCCGCTGACGAGGACGATCTGGGTGCCGGCCGCCTCGTTGAGCCGGATGGCGGCGATGATCAGCATGTTGGCCAGCACCACCGTGGGGATCGCGAGCACGACGAAGGACAGGACGGTCGCCGATCGGTCGAAGAGGCCGTACTGCCTGACCGCGGCGTAGGCTCCGATGAGCACACCTCCGACGCTGCCGAGGACGAGTCCGATCGTGATCAGGCGCAGGGTGACGCCGACGCGGCGCCCGAGGTCGTCGTTGACCGACCCTCCGCCCACCGTCTTGCCGAAGTCTCCGCGCACGACGCCTCCCGCCCAGGTCAGGTAGCGCTCGAAGAGCGGGGTGCGGTCGTTCAGGTTGAGGTCGGTGAGGTGCGCGTCGACGACGGCCGACGGGAGCGGGGGGTTGCGGCCCTCGTAGTTGGATCGCGGGTTGAGCGCGGAGGCGGCGAGCATGTAGGCCAGGCTGGTGGCCACGACGATCAGCACCAGATAGTTGAGCAGCCTGCGGGTAAGGAATCCCGCCATCTTTCCTCCTCCGGAGCCCCGCCGCTGTCGGTGACCATCTTGCTACACTCGGCGACCGACGGACTGCACAGCGTACCGAGTCGGAGGGATCTCGATGGGAGATGGCGGAGCCGAGGTCACTTCCCCGCGAGCTCGTCGACGGCCGCGCGCAGGTCGGCACCGGTGATGGTGGTCAGGTCGGCGGCGCTCGCGGTGGTTCCGCCGAGGGCGGCGAGGCGGACGTCCCTGCGCATCGCGGCGCGCTCGAAGAGCGAGCGCGCGAACCTGCCGTTGCCGAGCCCGTCGATCAGGCCCTCGTCGCAGACCCAGGTGAAGACCTCGGCCAGGTCGCGGCGGGCGTCGTCGTCGAACCGGTCTCCCGACTCGTCGGCGAGCAGCACCGCGATCTCGGTGAGCTCCCCCGGCGAGTACGAGGGAAACTGCACCCGCTGGTTGAACCTGCTGCCCAGGCCCGGGTTGGAGGCCAGGAAGGCGTTCATCTCCCGCTCGTATCCGGCCAGGATGATCACCAGCCGGTCGCGGTCGTCCTCGGCCCGCTTGAGCAGCGTCTGCACGGCCTCGGTGCCGAAGGCGTCGCCCCCGCTGTAGCCGGAGTTGACCAGGCTGTACGCCTCGTCGACGAACAGCACCCCGCCGAGCGCCCGGTCGACCAGCTCGTTCGTCTTGATCGCGGTGGCGCCGAGGTGCTGGCCGACCAGGTCGGCCCGCTGCGCCTCCACCACGTCGGGCTGGGTGAGCAGGCCGAGCGCGGCGAAGATGCGGCCCAGGATGCGGGCCACGCTGGTCTTACCGGTTCCCGGCGGTCCGGCGAAGACGAAGTGCCGCATCTGCGGCGGGGTCGGCAGCCCGCGCTCCTCGCGCATCTTGGCCACCCTGAGCTGCGCGGCGATCGCGTGCACCTGCCGCTTGACCGGCTCCAGCCCCGCCATGCGGTCGAGGTCGGCGAGCGCCTCCTCAAGGGAGGGGGCGGCCTGGTAGCCCCGGTAGCGGGCGGTGAGCTCGTCGAAGGCCTTGACGGCGTCGGCCTCGATCGTGGTGACCAGGTCCTCGGTGGTGGGCGCGCCGCCCGCTCCCACCACGCGCACGTCCCTGGCCTGCGCGACGGCCTCCACGAGGCTGCGGACGAACCGGGCGTTGCCCAGGTCGTCGACGATCGCGCGCCGGTGGATGTCCTCGAAGCGGGCGAGCAGGGCGGACGCGGCCTCGGGCGCCATCCGGTCGCCCCTGCGCCGCTGCAGCAGCTCGGTGATCCGGAGCAGCTCGTCGGGGGCGTAGCTGGGAAAGCGGACCCTGCTGGAGAACCGGCTGGACAGGCCGGGGTTGGACGACAGGAAGGTGCCCATCTCCTTCTCGTATCCGGCCAGGATGACGATCAGCCGGTCGCGGTCGTCCTCGGCCCGCTTGAGCAGCGTCTGCACGGCCTCGGTGCCGAACCTGTCGGGCTGGCCGTCACCGGAGTTGATCAGGCTGTACGCCTCGTCGACGAACAGCACCCCGCCGAGCGCCCGGTCGACCAGCTCGTTCGTCTTGATCGCGGTGGCGCCGAGAAACTCCCCCACCAGGTCGGCCCGCTGGGCCTCCACCACGTAGGGGGTCTCCAGCAGGCCGAAGGAGTAGAAGATCTTCGCGACGGTCCTGGCCACGCTGGTCTTGCCGGTGCCGGGAGGGCCGACGAACACGAAGTGCCGCATCGGCGGCTCGGTGGAGTATCCGGCCTCCCTGCGCAGCCTGGCCGCCTCGATCGAGGCGGCGATCGAGCGGACCTGCTCCTTCACCGGGGCGAGGCCGATCATGGCGTCCAGCTCGCCGAGCGCCTCCTCCACCGAGATGGGCGGGGGGTCGTCGCGCTCGCCGGCGCTCTGGGCGGGGGCGGGGTGGCCGCCCTCGCGGACCCGGAGCCCGCTCGGGAGCCGCTCCCCCGCCTCCAGCGCGGCCCGCACCCGGCGGGCCTGCAGGAACCGGTGGACCAGCACCCCGGCCGCCACGGCGTACGCGGCCCAGACGGCGACGGCGGGCACGAACCCCGTGATGACCACGTCGAGCAGGACGGCCGTCAGTCCCGCGGGCACCAGTGCCATGACCGTGGTCATCCACGGTGGGACCCAGCGGATGAGGTGGGCGGCCCCCGCGACCAGGAGTCCGAGGAGCATCAGCGCCGACGGGACCGGCGAGTGCAGGCCGAAGAGGACGGCCCGGAAGATCAGGACTACCCCCAGCCAGCCGAGCACCACGAGCAGGGTCGCCGCGGCGCGGGGGAAGCTCAGGGTCAACGCCGCGAAGCCGAGCAGCACCAGGGTGGAGAAGAACGTGTTGAGGACCGACCAGCCGAGTCCGAACGCCAGCGCGACCGCTCCGACCAGCACCGCGACGTAGATCAGCCTGCGCAGGGGCGGCGAGAGCCGAAAGTAGCCCAGTCGAACCTGCTCGAACAGATCCCGTGCCGCCGCGCGCCCCGCCGGACGGGCCCTGCTGGATTCCCGCATCACGCCTCCCCGGTCCGCCCCTGGTTATACCGCAACAAGGGGGCGTTTGCGCGTGCCTGAGGGTCGCGCCACGCCGTCGTGTGGGCAGGATCAGATATCCGGATGAGAGCGGATGAAACCAACGTTCGAGGTAGCAAGCTCTTTCCGCGCGGTCCCTCCGGCCACGCCTCTCCCTGTGCCGCCCCCGCGCCCCGCGCGCGGCGACCCTCGCCCGCGTTCCCCCGAGGCGGTACGGCCCGGTCCCGGCCGCCCCCGCCGTTCGCCCGCCCGGGGAGCCATGCCGGGTCGCGGGCGTCGCGGGCAGGGAAATGTCACCGCCCGGCAAGACGGTCCACGGCTCCGCGCCCCGCGGGTCACGCGGCCCTTGGACGCCCCGGTCCCGGCATGGCTCCCCGGGCGGGTCGCGTTCCGGGCGAGGGCGTCCCGCGCTCCGGGGAGAACCGGATCCCGGCACGTACCGCGTCACGCACCGCAGGACGGTCCCGCGCTCCGGGGAGAACCGGATCCCGGCACGTACCGCGTCACGCACCGCAGGACGGTCCCGCGCTCCGGGGAGGACCCCTCAGCCGCGGCGGGCGCGGCCCTGGTGGCGGCCGGGATACTCGCCGACCACGACCTCCTTGGGGGTGATTCTCAGCAGGTCGGCCTCGGTGTCGCCGACGGCGACGCCCCGTACCTCGGCCCAGAACCGGCGGTCGAGCGGGTCGGCGACGAAGACCGCCACCCTGGGGTCGCGTTCGGCGGCCTCCCAGGCGTCGGAGGCGGCGATCAGGCGCAGCTCGCCGCTCGGGCCGACCGAGCTGACCGCGCCGACGGCGAGCGCGCGCGGACCGCTGGGATCGGCGTACGCGAGCACCACCCCCCGCGCGTAGGTGAAGGCCGCGCGCACCTCCCCGCTGAGACCCACCGGCGCTCCCGCGTCGCCGGGGAGGCGGCTTCCGCAGCCGTCGCACATGACCAGCGAGGCCCGCCACGGCCCCGGCGCGCCGTGCCACCACGCCCGCACCGACCTCGTGGCGAATACCGCCACCGGTACGGCGAGCAGCGCGATTCCCGCCCACCAGGCCCACTCTCCCGGCGGGTCGAGCCCGAGAGCCGGTGCCGCCCCGGCCACGCCGAGCAGGATCGACGCCGAGGCGGACAGCGCCAGGACCGCCACCAGCGCGCGGTCGGAGGCCGACGCGCGGGCGAGCCCGAGGGGCGGACCCACCCGGACTCGCAGCCGGCCGAGCGCGAGCGGTACGGCGAGGGCGGCCAGTGCCCAGCTCCGCTCGTCCAGGACGACCACCGCCACCGTGACCGCCGCCGGTACCGACCAGACCCTGACCGCGACGAGCCAGAGCGTCACGTTCACGTCGCGCCTGGCCGTGCGATCGTCGCCCGCGGCGGCGAACTCGGCCAGCGCGCTGACCGGCCGCCCGCGCCATGCCTCGACGAGGACGCGCAGGACGAGCAGCACCATCCCGTTGAGGAGCACCAGTCCGGCGAGACTCGCCCAGAGCGCACCCGGCACCGGGCCGGAGGGGGGTGGTGGGATCTCCGCGGGGAGGATGGCGACGACCGCGACGTACGCGGCCACGGCGACCAGGGTGATCGAGACCGACGTGCTGAGCCACAGGTCGCGGGCGAGCATGCCCGGCACGTACGACCAGAGCCTGACCCGCTGCGCCCGCCTGAGGGTGATCGCCAGGACGGCGAGCAACACCAGGCCGCCGCCGATCCTCGCCACGGAGGCCAGGCCGAACCCGAACTCGGTCGCGCAGACCGCGACGAGGGCGACGGCGAGCAGGATCCGGATCTGCCGCGACCATGTCGCCAGGGCACGTCTGGCCCGGCCGGTCTCGCGGGGGTCGACCGGCCAGGCGGGGTCGTGGTGGGCGCGCGGGCGCTCCCAGCGCAGCCGGGCCAGGCCGAGGTTCACCCTCGCGCCCGGGTGGCCGGGCAGCAGGCGCAGCGCCTCGCGGTAGGCGGCCTCCGCAGCGGCGTACTCACCCCGCAGCAGCGCGAGGTCACCGGCGAGAACGTGCGGGTCCGGCTCCTCCGGCGCGTAGCGCACGGCCCTCGCCGCCTGCGCCCGCGACTCGCGCCAGCGTCCCGGCACCCTGCGCAGCGCGGCCCCCAGCCGCATTCGCGCGGCCCAGGAACCCGGTGCGAGGCGTACGGCCTCCTCGGCCGCGGCCACGGCCTCCGCGTCGCGGCCGAGCCGCTCGAACGCGAGGCTCGCGAGGCGGTATCCCCAGTCGGCGCCGGACTCGGACCGGGGGTCGAGGTCCAGCGCCTTGCGTGCGGCCTCCAGCGCGGCCTCGGGCCGGTCACGGGCCAGCCACGCGGCGGCCACCGCGCACCACTGCCGGGGGTCGGCGGGGTCCCGCGGCGGCGGCACGGGCCCCGAGGCGAGGTCGTTCCCTGACCGGGAACCAGGGAGGTCCCGCGGCGACGCGGTGACCCGGCCGAGGGCGTTCCCGGACCGGGAATCGACAGGGTCCCGCGGTGGCGGGATCGAGGCGGGGTCATCCCCGCCGGACCCGCTCACCACGGCGGCTCACGGGCCTCGCGCTGGCTCCCCACGATCGCCATGGTCGGTGCGAGATCACCTTTTGCCTAGATGTCGGTATATGCCTGTATCTCTCTAGAGAGGTCGCTCGCAGCGGCCCGAGAACCGCCGAACACCGCCCTGCTCGGGGCATAAAACGGACATTCCCCTGTGAATCAATCACCCAATGCAGCCCCGGGCACTGCCCGGCTTCGCCTAAGCTGCGACGCATGTTCGTCCAGGCCGACAGATCCTGAGCGGCTCATGACCACCGTCATGGCCAGACGCGCGGCCGGCGACCCACGGGCATCCGGGGCCGGCCGGTGGTCGGTCCTCGCCGTCCTCTGCTTCAGTCTGCTGCTGATCACGGTGGACGCCACGGTGCTGCACATCGCGGTACCGGCGCTGACGGCCGCCCTTGAGCCGTCCTCCGTGGAGCTGTTGTGGATCATCGACGTCTACTCGCTGATGGTCGCGCCGCTGCTGCTCACCTTCGGCACGCTCGGTGACCGCTACGGGCGCAAGCGCCTGGTGCTCGCCGGATACCTGGTCTTCGGCGTCGCCTCGGCCGCGGCGGCGTTCGCGCCGACCCCGCTCGCGCTGATCTCCGCACGCGCACTGCTCGGTCTCGGCGGAGCGATGATCATGCCCGCCACGCTCTCCATCATCCGGCAGGTCTTCACCGACCGGCACGAGCGGGCGATCGCGCTGGGTGTGTGGAGCGCGGTGGCCGCGGCCGGGGCCGCGGTCGGCCCGATCATCGGCGGGGTGCTCGTCGAACACTTCTGGTGGGGCGCCGTCTTCCTGATCAACGTCCCCATCCTGCTGGTCCTGATGCCCGCCGCGGCCAGGGTCCTGCCCGAGTCCCGCAGGCGCACCGGTCAGCCGTGGGACGCGCTCAGCGCGGCGCTGTCGGTGCTGGGCATCCTCGGGGTGGCCTTCGGCCTGAAGGAGGCGGGGGCCGGGCATCCGGGCGGGGTGGTGGCGTTCCTGGGCGGGGTCTGGCTGCTGGTGTGGTTCGTCCGCAGGCAGCGCTCACTCGCCGTCCCCTTGCTGGACCTGAGCCTGTTCCGGAGGCGGGCCTTCTGCGCGGGGGTGGGCGGCGTGCTGCTCACGGTCTTCGCCCTGGTCGGGCTGCAGCTCATGCTCGCCCAGTATCTCCAACTGGTCCTGGGTCACAGCCCGATCCAGGCGGCCGTACGGATGCTCCCCCTCATGATCGCCGCGATCGTGGGCGGTCTGGCCGGGGCGCGGCTGCTGCGCTGGTTCGGGCTGCGCGCCACGATGGGCGGCGGGCTGGCGTTGACCGCCCTCTCCCTCGCGCCCACCCTGACCTGGCACACCGAGGGACATCCGGTGGCCCTCGCGCTCTGTTTCATCGGCATCGGCTTCGGCATCCAGGTCACTCTGCTCGCCGCCTCCGACACGATCATGTCCTCCGCCCCCGAGTCCCACGCGGGCGGCGCCGCCGCGATCGAGGAGACCGCCTACGAACTGGGCGCCGGACTCGGCGTCGCGGTGCTCGGCACGATCACCACGGCCGTGTACGCCCCCTCGCTGCCCCCGGTCCACGGTGTCGCGCCCGCGATGATGGAGCAGGCCCGCCAGTCGCTCGCCTCCGCCGCCCACGTGGCGCGGGAGATCGGCGGCGGCGTGGGAGACGCCCTGCTCGACGCGGCCCGCGTCGCGTTCGTCTCCGGTCTGCACACGACGGTGGCGGTGAGCGTGTTCCTGCTCGCCGCCACCGCTCTGGCCGTGACACTCCTGGTGCCCCGCCGCCCCGTCGGCGAAGAGAGGGACGCCCCTCGTGGAGGTTCGTGACGGGTCGCGAGGGTCACCAAGGGGCACCGAGGGTCGCCGAGGGTCGCCGAGGGTTTGGACGGCCCCCGCTCGGTCATCTATCGGTCAAGCATGGGCAGGAACGGGGAATCTAACCAGAATGAGGAACCGTGCGACAAACCCTTCATGATCTTGCTTCCCTGGCCGCCAGACTTGGCGTGGGCGGGATCTTCTTCGCCAACGGCTGGCACAAGCTCGAAGCGGGCCTGAACGCCACAGCCGAGCAGTTCACGAGCCTGGGCGCCTCCGGGCCCTACGTGTGGGCCGCGACCACCATGCTCACGGAACTCATCGGCGGCGCGCTGCTGGTCGCGGGGCTCGCCGTGTCCGCCTGCGGGCTGCTGCTGTTCGCCGAGGCTCTCGCCGTGTTCATCCTGGCCAGCGGCGAGGTGGGCCTGCCGCTCACCGGTGGCGACGCCAAGCTGATCGTGGCCCTTGGCGCGGCCTCCATCCTGCTCGCGGTCGGCGGCGCGGGCCGCCTCTCGGTCGACCACATGGTGGTGATCAAGCGCCGTGAGGCCGAGGCCGCCGAGGACTTCGCCGCCGAGAACGAGGCCCACGACGTCATCGCCTCGCTGCGCGAGCCCGAGACCCACGCGGCGCCCGCCCTCGCCCGTCCCACCTCGGGGAAGAAGCCCGACGAGGCGTCCCCGCCCACCTCAGAGCCGGAAGGATCCGCCTCGGAGAGCACCACGGACACCGCGGAGTTCCCCGCCGCCCCCCGTCCTCGTACGCGCACCCGCAAGCCTCCGTCCGGCGCCGCGACGTCCACACCCCCGGCGACCCCCGCGACCGCGCCCACACCGGTCGGGCCTCCCGCGCCCGGCAAGACCTCCGACACCCTCGTGGCCGGGAAGAAGGAGCGCCCCTCCTCGGGGAGCTGAACAACCCCGGCGCCCGGTCATCCGGCCGGGCCGCCAAGGCCGGGGGTCCTCGATCGGCTGCGGGCGCTCCCCGCGGTCATGCCCGGCCCCCGCCGGCCCCCGCGCGGACCGCCACGACCTCACCCGGTGAGCCCTTCGGCACGGTCCTGGGCGTCGAGGACCTCGTCACCGTGGTCGAAGGCCCACTCGCCGAACGCCCCGATCAGCGGCACCAGCGTCCGGCCCAGGTCGGTGAGCCCGTACTCGACCCTGGGCGGCGCCTCGGCGTAGGCCCGGCGGGAGACGAGGCCGTTGTACTCCAGCCTGCGCAGGGTCTCGGTGAGCACCTTCGCACTGATCCCGCCGATCTCCTCGCGCAGCTCGCCGGGACGCCGGGGACCGGCGCGCAGTGCCCAGACGACGACGGCGTTCCAGGTGTTGCCGATCAGGTCGAACGCGAGCCGGGCGCGGCAGTCGGCGAGGAACACGCCGGGTCCTCCAGTCTCTCCGAGACGTCACGCACCGAACGGTGCCCGATGAATTCTCTACCTTCGTCCCACAGCAGCAGTCGAGCAGGGGAGGACGGATGCGCATCGGCATCCTCGGCGCGGGCCGCATGGCGGACGCGCTCGGAACGCACTGGGCCCGCGCGGGCCACGAACTGACGGTGAGCGGCCGGAACCCGGCCAAGGCCGCCGCCCTCGCGGCCAGGCTCGGGCCCGCCGCACGGGCGGGCACCTGGGAGGAGGCGGCGGTCTTCGGCGAGGTGACGCTGCTCGCCGTCCGCGACCACGCCGTGACCGAGGTCCTGGCGGCCGCGGGAGGCGGCCGGGGGACGCTGGACGGACGGGTGCTCGCCGACTGCGTCAATCCGGTCGTCCAGGGACGCTTCACCCTCGCCACCGAGGGTGGCCCCTCGATGGCGCGGCGCGTCGCGGAAAGCACCGGGGCACACGTCGTCAAGGCGTTCAACCTCTGCCACGAGGACGTATGGCGGATGACGCCGCCAGCCTTCGACGGCGTCCCGCTGGCGGTGCCCCTCTGCGGCGACGACCCCGCCGCGCTGGCCGCCGTACGCTCCCTCGTCACCGATCTCGGGTGCGAGCCCGTCGACGGCGGCGGCCTGGAACGCGCGGGCCTGCTGGAGGCGACCGCGGCGTTCATGATCGGTCTGTGGGTCGGCGGCGCGGACGCCCGAGCGGTGCTGCCACCGCTGAGGTACGCCTTCGGCGATCGGGGCTGACCCCCCAGGGCGGATCCACAGGTCGTGACCCGGGTGACCGCGGCGAGGCCGCCGTTCGCGGACCGTGGTTCCCGGCCCGCGAGAACGGCACCGTGGAGAAGCCGCGGGACATCGCGACCCCTCCCGTACCGGCCGCGATGTCCCTCGGTCAGAGTTCGAAGCGGGCCACGCGGCGGAGTTTGTTCATGGCGTCCAGCGCGGCGACCTTGTAGGACTCGGCGAGGGTGGGGTAGTTGAAGACGGCGTCGACCAGGTAGTCGATGGTGCCACCGCAGCCCATGACGGCCTGGCCGATGTGGATGAGCTCGGTGGCGCCGGTGCCGAAGACGTGCACCCCGAGCAGAGCGCGGGTCTCCGGGGAGACCAGGAGCTTCAGCATGCCGTACGTGTCGCCGATGATCTGGCCCCTGGCCAGCTCGCGGTAACGGGCGATGCCGACCTCGAAGGGGACGTGGGAGGCGGTCAGCTCGTCCTCGGTGGGGCCGATGAAGCTGATCTCGGGGATGGTGTAGATGCCGATCGGCTGCAGGTGGTGGATGCCGCCCAGCGGCTCGCCGCAGGCGTGGTGGGCGGCGATGCGGCCCTGCTCCATGGAGGTGGCCGCGAGCGAGGGAAAGCCGATGACGTCGCCGACCGCGTAGATGTGCGGCACGACGGTGCGGTAGTGCTCGTCGACCTGGATGCGTCCCCGGGCGTCGGCGGCCAGTTCCGCGGCCTCCAGGGCGAGCTCGTCGGTCATGCCGTGGCGTCCGGCCGAGTACATCACCGTCTCGGCGGGGATCCGCTTGCCGCTCTCCAGCACGGTCAGCGCGCCCCGGGAGCGGCGCTCGACGGCGGCGACGGTCTCGCCGAAGCGGAAGGTCACCGCCAGGTCGCGCAGGTGGTATTTGAGTGCCTCGACGATCTCCAGGTCGCAGAAGTCGAGCATCCGGTCGCGGCGCTCGACCACGGTCACCTTGGTGCCCAGGGCGGCGAACATGGAGGCGTACTCGATGCCGATCACCCCGGCTCCCACGACCACCATCGAGTCCGGGATGTCCTGCAGTTGAAGGATGCCGTCCGAGTCGATGATGGTGTGGCCGTCGAACTCCACGGTGTCGGGCCGGGCGGGCCTGGTGCCCGTGGCGATGACGATCTTGTCTGCGGTGACCTTGGTCTCGTGGCCGTGCTCGTCGACGACGCCGACCGTGTGCGGATCCACGAAGTGGCCGTGCCCGTTGAGCGTCGTCACGTGGTTGCGCGACAGCTGGCTGCGGATCACGTCGATCTCCCGGCCGATCACGTGCTGGGTGCGGATCCCCAGGTCCGCCGCGGTGATCTCGTCCTTCACCCGGTAGCTCTGGCCGTACATACCCCGCTGGTTGAGACCGGTCAGGTGCAGTACGGCCTCGCGCAGCGTCTTGGAGGGGATGGTGCCGGTGTTGATGCACACCCCGCCGAGCATGTTGCGCCGCTCGACGAGCGCGACACGCCGTTCGAGTTTCGCCGCGGCGATCGCGGCTTTCTGTCCACCCGGTCCGGAACCAAGAACAAGGACATCAAAATCCCTCATAGGCCCCAGTGTGCAGGCAGGAGACGGTCTCAGCCAGACTCACGGAATACCAGATCGTGGCAGTCTCGTTAATACCGCCTCACACCGCCACACGGCCGTAATATCCCCAGCGTCCGCGGAGCGGTACGCGCCGTCACCGCGCGCCGGACCGGGACCGCGGCGCGGCGCGGCGCGGCCCACCGTCACCGCGCGTCGAACCCGAGCCGCGACGGCACCGGCACCGCGTGGCGCCACGCGCCGTCACACATCGTCGCCTCGTCGGCCGGGGGGACGCGCCGCCGACCTCTCGCGACTCACACCTGCGCGCCGACCCTGTCGACGATCCTGTCCGCCCCCTCCTTGCGCGCGCAGTGCGCGCAGCAGAACCAGCGCCGGTCGGCCTCGACGCCGTGCCCGACGATGCGGACCCCGCAGTGCTCGCAGATCGGCGCCATCCGCTGGATCGCGCACTCGAAGCTGTCGAAGACGTGCACCGTGCCCTGGGCGTGCACCTCGAAGCTCATGTCATAGTCGTTTCCGCACATTTCACAGGTCGCCATGTTTCCCCCCGAAAACTCGTGGCTTTTCCGGTGAGGGTCCTACCCAGGTATCCGCAGGTCAGACAACCCGTGTCGTCGCGACCGCCCTCGCGGGCGAGGTGGACACCACGGGCGTGACAGGCATGGCCGAAACCTTCGCACCGACCGCCCCGGGCCCACGACCGGCTTCCTACCGATCTCGTACGGTCCGCGACGCGCCCTGAGGAGACCCTCTTCAGGCTTCAGGCGGGGCAGACGTCCCGGTAGGCCAGATCCCCCAGGTAGGTGCGCCACTCCTCGCGCGACAGGGTGCGGCCCGCACGCTCGCAGACCGCCCGCGCCACCGCCTCGGGCGCGACCGGATACTCGCTCAGGGTGCCGGCCTCGTCGACGGCGATCAGCCGGGCACCGTCGGGGCTGAACGTCAGCGCCCGCAGGTCGCCGGTCTGGGCGACGATCGGCTGGCCGAGGCGGCGCCCGGTCTCGACGTCCCATATCCCCACCGACCGCGCGGTCACGGCCGCGGCGATGAGGTCACCGCGGGGGGAGTATGTCAGGTTGGCCCCTGTTCCCGCTCCGCCCCGGATCACGGCGCCCACCCGCTTCCTGTCCCGGGTCTCCAGCACCGAGATCCGCCCCACCTGGTCGGCGACGGCGAAGCGGTCACCCTTCCGGTCGAAGGCGAGCGCGATCGCCGGGATGCTCGCGGTGGGCGAGCCGTAGGTGTCTCCGAACGGCTCGCCGGTGCCCGCGTCCAGCAACCGGTGCTCACCGCCCACGACCGCGAGCGCCCTGCCGTCCGGGGTGAACACCAACCCGTCGGCGATGCCCTGGGGCCGCGACCAGCGGAGCCGGCCGCTGGGCACGTCCCAGACGTGGATCTCCCCTTCAGGCTCCACCCCGGAGTCGTAGTAAAGGGTGTACGAGGCCACGGCGGTGCCGTCGGCGCTGATCGCCACGGCGGGCACCTGGCCGGCGCGGGCGGGGGTGACGGTGGTGATCCGCTTGAAGGTGGAGGTGTCCCAGACGGTCAGCCGGGAGCTCTCCGCGCCGTTGTTGACCACCAGCCGCCCGCCGTCGGCGCTGAAGACCATCGCGAAGTACCTGTCCGCGCCGCCGGGCCCGATCTTCAGCGAGCCCACGCGTGCGCGACGGCGGACGTCTCGGATCACGACCTCGCCCGCCTCGCCCTCCCTGGAGGCGAGGAGCCGCCCGCCTGGGCTGAATGCCGCCCAGCGGGTCCCCGGGCCCTTCAGCGTGACGGGCCTGGTCAGCGCGGAGACGTCGAGGCTCGTCACCGAGTCCTCCGCGAGGTAGCGCAGGGTGCGCCCGTCCGGGTCGAAGGCCACGACGGGGTCGAAGGCGTCGATCCGCTGGGTGAGCAGCAGCCTGCCGTCCTCGACCCGCCAGAGCCGCAGGGCCGTGTCGACCGCCGTGGCCAGGAAGCGCCCGTCGGGACTGAAGACGATTTCGCCGGTCGCCCCCTCCTCGAAGAGCCTGTCCAGCTTTCCCCCGGTGGACGCGTCGCGTAGCTCGACGATCCGGCCCCTGGCGACGGCGATGGTCGCGCCGTCGGGGCTGTAGGCCAAACTCCTCCGCCCGCAGACGTTGCAGCGGCTCCCCAGCGGAACCTTGCGCAGACCGTCGAGGGTGAAGGCCGACACATCGCCGTTGAGGTCGGCGGTCGCGAACCCGCGCCCGTCCGCCGAGATGTCGCTGCCGATGGCTCCCACGACCGGGGAGTGCCTCTGGCCGGTCACGACGTTCCAGACGATGAACCCCTCCCCCTGCCCGACCATGAGCCAGTCCTCCGACTGCCCGAAGGACGCGGTGGTGTCGCCGCCCGCGTTCCTGCCCTGGACCTCCATGGCGGCGCCCGTCGGCCTGCCGGTCCGCATGTCCCAGATCCTCAGCCTCAGGCCGCTGATCACGGCGAGCCGGCCGCCTCGCGGGCTCAACGCGATCCAGCGCAGGTCTCCGCCGATCCCGGTGAAGCCCCCGGTGCGCCTGCCGGTCCGCACGTCCCAGACACGCACCTCGCCGTCGCTCACGCTGACGAGCATGCGCCCGTCGGCGCTCAGCGCCCTGAGGGTCTGTATCCCCGTGGCCGGGTCGTGGAAGGCGGCGGACTCCCGCTGGGCCAGCGAACCGGTCAGGCTCGCCCTCGCCTCGGTCACCGGCGCCAGCCGCCAGGCGGCCACGCTGAGCAGCATCGCCGTGACCGGCTCCGAGCTGCGGAGCGTCTCCGCCGTCGCGGCGAGCCTGGCGGCCGTCGCCTGGTCGCGCTGGGAGGCGATGACGGCGCTGCGCGCGTCGGCCACCCTGCCCTGCCACACGGCGAACGCCCCGGCGGCCAGCGCGACGACGAGCAGCACGGCCAGCGTGCCGGAGAGCACCCTGCCCCTGCGCGCCCGGCGCCGGGTGAGAGCGGCACCGGCCTCCAGGAAGTCACGCTCGACCGGGCTGAGCGTGATGTTGCGGCGCCCGGTGGCCGCCCAGCGCATCGCGTTCTCCAGGCTGCCGCCCTGGAACAGGTCTCCGTCCCTGCGCCCCTGGACCTGCCAGCGCCGCGCGGCGGTGAGGATACCCCGGTGCACGGCCAGGCCGTCCAGGTTGGCCTGGACCCACCCGCGCAGCCTGGGCCAGGCCCGCGGCAGCGCGGGCCGCGACAGCCACACCTCCCGGTCGTCGTGAGCCAGCAGGTACGCGAAGACCTCCATCAGGCGCCGTACGGCGGCGGCCTCCCCCTCCCCTCGCCCGTCGAGGAGCTCGCCCCACTGCGCACGGCGTACGACGAGCTGGTCGTCGTCGGTCACGGTGACCAGCCGCAGGAAGATCTCGGGGGCGAGCTCCCGCTCGGCGGGGCCGAGCGCGGCGTAGGCGTCCTCGGCAAGGGTGCCGAGCGCGGGGTCCGTCGAGGTCGCGCGGACCTGGGACCCGGCGTCGCTGCCCACCGCGAGCAGCCTCGGGGTGTCGAAGGTCCTGCCGCCGCTGACCAGGGCGAGCAGCAGGTCCCTCGCGGTCGGCCTGGACTCGGGGTCCTTGGCGAGCGAGGCCGCGACCAACGGCCGCAGGTGCTCGGGAAGCATGTCCAGCTGGGGTTGCACCGACAGCACGCGGTGCATGACCCCGCCCAGGCTCTCCGCCCGGAACGGGTCGGCGCCCGTCGCGGCGAAGACCATGATCCCGCCCCAGGCGAAGACGTCGACGGCCGCGGTCGCGCGCAGGCCCATGAAGATCTCGGGGGCCATGTAGGTCGGGGTACCCGCCACCATGCCGGTCGCGGTCAGTGACATGTCCTCGGTGCGGGCGACACCGAAGTCGATCACCCGCGGGCCGTCCGGGCCGAGCAGCACGTTGTCGGGTTTCAGGTCGCGGTGGACGACCCCCGCCTCGTGGACGGCGGTGAGCGCGGTGGCGATCGCGGCCGCGAGACGGTGCAGGTCACCCCCGGTGAAGCGGCGCCCCTCGGCGACGGCCCTGCGCAGGCTGGGCCCCTCCACGTACTCGCTGACGATGTACGGCCTGGGCCCGTCGAGATCGGCGTCCAGCACGCCCGCCGTGCAGAAGGAGGCCACCCGGCGGGCGGCGGCGGCCTCGCGGCCGAACCGGTCGCGCAGCTCGGGGTCGGTCCCCGCATCACCGTGCAGGACCTTCACCGCGACGCGCGTGCCCTCGGCGTCGTACGCCTCGTAGACCACGCCCTGGCCGCCCGCGCCCAGCCGCCCGGCCAGCCAGTAGCCGCCCAGCCGCTGTGGATCACCATCGATAAGTGCCGTACTCAACTCACGCTCCGTTCTCCGGTGGATTGGACGCCCCGGAGGACGGTGAGGTTCGGGCGATGTCACAGACTCGGGACATGTCTCGTCCTCCTTACGTGAACGGTGACGAAGCTCTCGCGGCAGAGTTCGATGCCATCCGGCCACGGCTGGTCGGCGTGGCCTACGGCCTGCTCGGCAGCGTCGACGAGGCCGAGGACGTGGTCCAGGACGCCTGGTTCCGGCTGGGCAGGGCGGAGCGTTCGGAGATCGGCGACGTGACGGGCTGGCTGGTGGTCACAGTATCGAGACTCGCGCTGGACGTACTGCGTTCGGCGCGCGTGCGGCGCGAGGAGTATGTCGGGCCGTGGCTGCCGGAGCCGGTGGTCGGCGAGGGCGACCCCGCCGACAGGGTGACCCTGGACGAGTCGATGAGCATGGCGATGCTGGTGGTGCTGGAGTCGCTCAGCCCCGCCGAACGCACCGCCTTCGTCCTGCACGACGTGTTCGGGCTGCCGTTCGGGGAGGTCGCGCGCGCGGTCGGGCGCTCGGCCGCCGCGTGCCGGCAGCTCGCCGCCCGTGCCCGCGGGCACGTCGCGGCGCGGGCGCCCCGCTTCGAGGTCGACGAGGCCGAGCACCGCAGGGTGGTCGAGGCGTTCGCGCGGGTCATCCGAGGCGGGGACGGCGACGGCGACATCGACGCGCTGATGGCGCTGCTCGATCCCGACGTGGTGCTGCGCAGCGACGGCGGCGGGGTGGTGGGGGCGGCGAGGCGTCCTGTCCACGGCTCCGAGCGGGTCGCCCGCTTCCTGCTCGGCATCGCCAGGAGGATCGGCCGCGCCGACCGGCTGGCCGTGACCACGGTCAACGGCCGGGCCGGGCTGTTGCGAACGTCGGGAGACGGGCTCTCCGTCTACGGGCTGACCGTCTCCGAGGGCCGGATCACCGGGATCGACATCGTGAGAAACCCGGAGAAACTAAGGAGTGTCCGATGAAGCAGCGGATGAACATCGGCGAACTCGCCCCCGAGGCCTACCGGGCCATGCAGGGGCTGGAGAAATACCTGGCCGGCAGCGGGCTGCCCCACACCACGAGGGAACTGGTCAAGATACGGGTCAGCCAGATCAACGGCTGTGCCTTCTGCGTCGACATGCACGCCCATGACGCGAAGGCGGCCGGGGAGAGTGACGAGCGGCTGTTCTCCGTGGTGGCCTGGCGGGAGGCGCCCTTCTTCAGTGACGCCGAGCGGGCGGCCCTCGCCCTGGCCGAGGAGGCCACCCTTCTCGCCGTCCACGGTGAGAGGGTGCCGGACGCGGTGTGGGAGGAGGCCGCCAGGCACTACGAGCCCGAGGTGCTGGCCGCGCTGGTCGTGACGATCTCGACGATCAACGCGTGGAACCGGATCGTCGTCACCACACGTGTGGTTCCAGGGACCCTGCGTAGCCAAAACGGTTGATCGGGAGGGGCGAGGCGCACTAGGTTTGGCTCGCACGGTTGCCCGTGCGAGCCGGACGCGCGAGCGTCCGGCGGATCGGTGTCACAGGACGCGGAGCACGGCGAGCCGGGGAAGGGGGCGGATCATGCGTCGACCCACTCGGATCATCCGGTGCCGCCCCGCCCGCACCCCGGGCCTGGATCCGCGGCCTCCCTCAGGGCACCCCTGTTGACCTGGTCTTTACGGCAGCCTTATGCGGCGATCTGTAGATACTTCTCATAACGGAACCATCACGCCGGGGGGCTCAATGAAGAGACTTGTGGTCGTGCCACCATATGTCGCGCGGCTGAAGATCAGGGACATTCGTTCCGTGACACGCCGTGGCGCGACCGGTGATGCCAAGGTCGTCGACCTCAGCGCCTACACGGGCCGCAACGTCCTGCGTTTTCCACGGACGAGCGGTCCCACGTCCGCCGCCTGACCCCCGTCACCGTCGGACGACCCCACGTCCGGCCTCCTCGCGAAAGACCCGCCACGGCGGGTCTTTCTTCGTTTCCCCCGTTCGGACCGGTCGGTACCTTCGCCCCGGACGAGGGCTTTCCCCGCGTGTCCACCCGCTCGGTGACTCAACCGGCGGCGGTGTCGCGGACCCGGCCGTGGGCGTCGTGCGGGAGGTCGGCGTAGTGCCACTGGTGGTCGCGGGCGTGCTTGCAGGCCGTCTCCAGGTCGCCGCGCTCGATCACCGCGAGCAGTTCGGCGTGGTCGCGGGCGATCTCGTCGAGGTTCACGCCGGTCGCGAGCATCGTGACCGAGGTGCGCGCCTCGATCTGCAGCCCTTCCCAGGAGAGCCTGAGCAGCTCGTTGCGGGCGGCCTCGACGATGCGCCGGTGGAAGGACACGCTCGCTCGCGTGGACGCCTCGCCGTCGCCTTCCGCGGCGGCGACGCGCATCGCCTCCACGTCCGATGCGAGCGCCTCCAGCGGGACGGTCCCGGCGAGCAGGGCCAGGCGGATCGCCGTCTCCTCCAGCGCGGCCCGCACGACGTAGCTCTCCCTGAGCGTCTCGTGGACGAAGGGGCGCACGAAGGTGCCCCTGCGTGGCTGGGTCTCCACCAGCCGCATGACCTCCAGCTCGCGCAGCGCCTCGCGGACGGGGGCCTGGCTCGTGCCGTACGTCGCCGCGAGACGCGTCTCCACCAGGCGCTCACCGGGTCCGAGCCGGCCGGAGATGATCCGGCTGACCAGTGAGTCGCGGATCTGCCGCGACAACGTCAGCCTCGGCAGCTTGGAGGGCTCCTCGGTCATGGAGCGCATCTTACCGAGCATCGATTCTCGCTCATCGATCTCCTCTTGACTCCGGGGTGACACCCAGCTTACGGTGCCGATAATCAATTATCGATAATTAACCCATTCGTAACGCAGGGGGCCGGACATGATGATCCAGGCAGTCCACGTGCCCGAGTCCGCGGAGGCCGTGGCGGTCCACTCGGCGAGGGGCGGCCAGATCATGGGCGGCGGCACCGTGGTGATGCCGCTGGTCACCGGCGGAGCCGCGCCCGGAGGCGAGCTGATCAGCCTGCGCCGGGCCGGGCTCTCGGGGATCGAGGTCCGCGACGGCCAGGCCAGGATCGGCGCGGCGGCCCCCCTGTCCTCCGTCGAGGAGCATCCCGGCCTCGGTTTCCTGCGCCCGGCGATGCGCAGCATCGCCTCCCCCACGATCCGCAACCTGGCGACCGTGGGCGGCAACCTGTTCGTCGAGCAGCCGTACGGCGACCTCGCCGTCTGCCTGCTCGCCCTCGGCGCGGTGTGCGAGATCGCGGGTCCCGGCGGGCGGCGCGAGGCCCCGGTGGCCGACGTGCTCGCCTCGGGAGTCGACCACGGCGAGTTCGTCACGGCGGTGGTGACCGCACTGCCGGAACCGGGAACCTGGTACTACCACAAGGCCATGCGCCGCAGACTGAACTCGGCCTCCATCGTGACCGTCGCGTCCGTGACGCGGACCGAGGACGGCGTGGTGACCTCGACCGTGATCGCCCTCGGCGGCGTCGCCCCGCGCCCGGTACGCGCGGTCTCGGCCGAGCGGCTGCTGCTGGGCCGCCCGCTGAGCCCCGAGGTCCTGACCGAGGCCGGAGAGGCCGCCCGCTCCGACGCGGCGCCCTTCGACGACGCCTACGCCAGCGCCTGGTACCGGGCGCGTGTCCTGCCCGTGCACCTGCGCCGGGCCTTCACCGGCTAGCGGTCCCGCCGCGTCCACCAGACACCCCTCACCTCATGAAAAGCCCGCCCACCCCCAGAAAGGGCCGGACAATGTCGTCACAGATCGTCTCGCTCGTCGTCAACGGCGAGCCCCGGGAGTTCATCGCCAAACCGGGCACCACACTCCTGGCGGTCCTGCGCGACTCGCTGGGGCTCACCGCGGCCAAGCGGGGCTGCGCGCAGGGAAGCTGCGGCACCTGCACCGTGCTCGTCGACGACCGGCCCGTGACGGCGTGCCTGATCGCCGTGGAAACGGTCTCGGGGGCCTCGGTCCGCACCCTTGAGGGAGTGGCCGCGGGCGGAGACCTCGACGAGGTGCAGAGCGCCTTCGTCGACAACTTCGCCACCCAGTGCGGCTTCTGCACGGCGGGCATGATCATGGTCGCCGAGGCCCTGCTGGACCGCGATCCGAATCCGAGTCAGGAGGACGTGGCCGAGGCGATCTCGGGCAACGTCTGCCGGTGCACCGGCTACCAGCCCATCATGATCGCCATCCTGGACGCGGCCAGGCGCAGGCGCGGAGAATCCCCCAAGCCGGTGCCGGCCTCGGAAGAGACGGTGTCGCGGGAAGAGACGGTGTCGCGATGACCTACCGGCTCGCCCCCATCGACAAGGACTCGTTCGCCGCCGAGCGCGAGGACGACTTCACCGTCATCGGCTCGGTCGTCCAGCGCTCCGACGCGCTGGGGCACGTCACCGGCAGGACCGAGTTCTTCGAGGACGTCGCCCCGCCGGGGATGCTGCACCTGAAGATGCACCGTTCGGCCCGCCACCACGCCAGGATCAGGGGCGTCGACCTGACCGCCGCCCTCGAGGTGCCCGGCGTCACCCGGATCCTCACCCACGCCGACATCCCGAACAACCTCTACACCCCGCTGAAGCTGATCGGCGTCGGGCCGGACGACGAGCCGATCCTCGCCGTGGACAAGGTTCGCTACCTGGGCGAGCCGATCTGCGCGGTGATCGCCGAGTCCGAGGCCGCGGCCCTGGAGGGGGTGGCCAGGATCAGGGTCGACTACGAGGACCTGCCCGCGGTCTTCGACGTCGAGGAGGCTCTGGCGGAGGGGGCGCCACTGGTCAACGAGTACCACGGCCGCAACTTCTTCACGTACGAGGGACACCACTGCCGGCGGATCCGGTTCGGCGACGTGGAGAAGGCGTTCGCGCAGGCCGACCACATCTTCGAGTGGCGCTACGAGTCCGCGCCGATCGAGCAGGCTCCCACCGAGACCACCGGCTGCGTGGTGGTCCCGCAGGCCGACGGCCGGCTGCGCATCCACTCCGACACCCAGGCGTGCTTCTTCACCCTCGACAACACCGCGCTCATCCTCCAGACCCCGTTCAACAAGCTGCGCATCGTCGGCGGGACGGTCGGCGGAGGCTTCGGCGGCAAGGTCGACGTCGTCGTCGAACCGGTCGCGTGTGTGGCCGCCATGACGACCGGCCGCCCGGTCAAGTTCGTCTACGGCAGGTACGAGGAGATGCAGGTCTCCTCGCCGCGCGCCGCCGAACGCATCTACATCAAGGACGCCGTGATGGGCGACGGCCGGATCATCGGCCGCAAGGTCACGTTGTACGTCGACTCGGGCGCCTACGCGCGGCACACCCCGTACGGCACCACCAAGGCCGCGGCCCACCTGCCGGGACCGTACTCGATCCCGAACGTGTGGGCCGACTGCCACTGCGTGTTCACCAACCGCACGCCCTCCAGCGCGATGCGCGGGTTCGGCGTGACCATCGGCGACTTCGCACTGGAGTCGCAGATGGACCGGATCGCGAGGGCCCTTTCGATGGACCCGCTGCGGCTGCGGCTGCTCAACGCCTACCGCGACGGCGACCTCAAGGCCCACCGCAAGGTCGCCGAGGGCACGGCGCTGGTCGAAGTGATCCAGAAGGCCGCGGAGATGTCCGGGCACGAACTGCCCGAGGCGTACCGCCGGATGTCCTCGACGACACGAGAAGGGCTGTAGGCCATGGCCAGGCTGCGCGGGCGCGGATACGCGTCGGTGAACTACCCGACCGGCATGAACCTCGGCGGCGACCCCTCACAGGCGCTGATCCACTCCACGACCACGGGCACCTTCGTGATCACGCTCTCCTCGGTGGACCTCGGCCAGGGCATCAAGACGATCGCCGCGCAGTGCGCGGCCGAGACGCTCGGCCTGCCGATCGAGAACGTCCTGGTCAACACCGCCGACACCGACACGGGCCCGCACTGCATGGGCACCTTCGCCAGCCGGGGCACCCACCGCGTCGGCAACGCCGTCATCATGGCGGCGGCCGAGGCGCGCGGCGTGATGCTGGAGGTCGCCGCCGAGGAGCTGGAGGTCGACGCCGGAGACCTGGAGACCGACGGCACCGGCGTCATCAAGCTCAAGGGCTCCGACGAGCCGAGCATCCACATCACCGAGCTGGCCATGGCCGCGCACTTCAAGCACGGCCGTACGATCTCCGGGCGCGGCATCTTCCTCAAGGAGCCGAGCGTGCCGGTGCCCGAGACGGGAGAGATGGACCCCGACTCGTGCCAGGCGCACGCGTGCACGGTCGCCGTCGTCGAGGTGGACGACGAGACCGGGGTGGTCGAGGTGCTGGAGTTGTACAACGCCTACGAGATCGGCCGCGCGCTCAACCCGGCCATGGCGACCCAGCAGGTCGAGGGCGGTGCCTGGATGGGCGTGTCGCACGCCCTGTTCGAGACCACCGAGCCCTACTACCCGCGGCGCGACCACGGGCCCCGCGACTTCGCCGACTACCTCATGCCGGGCCCGGCCGACATCCCCGTACAGCACAGCCTGTTCCTGGAACGTCCCGCCGGCAACGGCCCCTACGGCGCCAAGGGCATCGGCGAGATGACCGCCAACGCGCCGATCCCCGCCATCGCCAACGCCATCTACGACGCCTGCGGCGTGCGTATCACGGCGATGCCCTTCACCCCCGAACGCGTCCTGCGCGGGCTGGACGCCCTCGCGCGAGACGCCACGCACGAGGTGCCCTCGCACGAGGGCGCCTGAACACCCGGAACACCCACCCGATCCGAAGGAACCGATAACCATGCTGAAAGTCGTCTCGCTGCTCAAGCGCGCGGAGAACATGTCCCACGAGGAGTTCGCGAAGTGGGTCGTGGAGGACCACGTCGAGTTCGCCAAGAAGCTTCCCGGGCTGCGCAAGTACACGGTGAGCGTCAGCAACGGCGATGACGCGCCGTTCGACTCGGTGAACGAGCTCTACTTCGACGACGAGGACGCCCGCGCCGCCGCGTTCGGCTCCGAGCACGGCAAGGCCGCCGCGGCCGACGCCGCCGCGCACACCACCCAGCGGGTCCACCTGCTCACGACCGAGCACGCCCAGCTGTGACGCCCGGCGGGGCGTCCCCGGTGTCCGGCGGGTTCCCCTCCGCGCCCGATGGGTCCTTCCCGGTGGCCGACGGGGCCTTCCCCGCCGACAAGTCCTCCTCGGCGGCCGGGTCCTCCCCGGCGGCCGGCGGAGGGGTGGCGCTCGGCGGAGGGACAGCGGACGGAAGGGCGGCGGACGGCGGAGCGGCGACGGATGGCGGAGGGGCAGCGGCCTGCCCGCCGGACGAGCACGCGCTCGCCGCCGCGCTCGAACGGGAGGGGTACTTCGCCGACGAGGGTCTTCGCACCGCCGTCCACCTTGCGCTACGGCTGGACCGGCCGCTACTGCTCGAGGGAGAACCGGGAGTCGGGAAGACCGAGGTCGCCGCGGTGCTCTCGCGCGTCGTCGGCCGGGAACTCATCCGGCTTCAGTGCTTCGAGGGACTGGACGCCGGACAGGCGCTGTACGAATGGGACTATCCCAAGCAACTCCTGCATGTCCGGGTGGCGGAGAGTCGCGGCCAGGAGGTCGGCGACCTCTACCGCGAGGAGTTCCTGTTGCGACGGCCACTGCTGCGCGCCCTGGAGTCGGATCGCGGCGCGGTCCTGCTCATCGACGAGATCGACCGCGCCGACAGTGAGTTCGAGGCGTTCCTGCTGGAGTTCCTGGGCGACTTCCAGATCACCGTCCCCGAGCTGGGAACCATCCGGGCGCGCACGCCCCCGATCGTGGTGCTCACCTCCAACCGGACCCGCGAGCTGCACGACGCCCTCAAACGGCGATGCCTCTACCACTGGATCGCCTTCCCCGAGGTCGACCGCGAGCGGGCGATCCTGCGCGCGGCCGTACCCGGCCTGGAGGAGACGGCGGCTGAAGGGCTGGTACGCGCCGTCCAGCGGGTGCGCGGGCTGCCTCTGCTCAAACGGCCCGGTATCGCCGAGTCCGTGGAGTGGGCCAGGGGGGCGGTGACCCTCGCCGAGGGCGGCAGCCCGTGGCCCGTGGCGCTGCGCCGTGCCCTCGGCCTGCTCATCAAGGACGAGGAGGACACCCGGCTGCTCGCCGGGCACGCGGAGGAGCTGTTCGGCGATGTCTGATCCCGCCGCCGTCGCGGGAAGCCCGCCCCCCGGCTCCGAAGCCGTTCTCCCCACAGCCGCCGTCCCGGCGAGGGAGCCGTACGACGATTCCGAGCCCGGCGCCCTCGCCGCGCGTCATCTGTGGGGATTCCTGTCCTCGCTGCGCGCCGCCGGCGTGACCACCGCGCTGCCGAAACAGGCCGACCTGCTGCGGATTGTCGGCGCGTCACCACCGCGTGACCTGACCGCCCTGTACTGGTACGCCCGGATCACCCTGCTGCACGACATCGGCGAGCTCGCCGCCTTCGACCGGGTCTTCACCGCGTGGTTCCGGCAGGGCGGCCCTCCTGACGCCGTACCGCCACCCCCGGCGGGGGAGAGCGAGTCCCCCTCCCCCCAGGGGCCGGGCGAGGACGACCCCGCCCCGCGAGAGGTGCTGCCCGGTGACGGCGTCGAGGCCAGCACACTCAGCACGTACGGCAGGCGGGACTTCGACGCGGCCGACGACCGGTGGCGCTCGGTCGTCCGCGCACTGGAGGCAGCCTGGCCCGCCGCACTGCCCCCGACCCCGTCCAGGCGGCGGCGCCCGGCGCGTTCCGGCGACCGGCTGGACATGCGGCACACCTGGCGTCGGGCGCGCCGCCACGACGGGGAGATCATCGAGCTGCGCCTGCGTGCCCGCCCCCCGCGCCCGCGCCGCCTGCTCATCCTGGTCGACGTCTCGGGCTCGCTGCGGCGACACACCCCCGACCTGCTCCGTCTGGCGCACACGGCCCTGCGCGCGGCGCCGGCCCGTACCGAGGTCTTCACCTTCGGCACCCGGCTCACCCGGATCACCTCCGTGCTGTCACACCCCCACCCCGGCCGGGCGCTGCGCGCGGTGTCCGAGCTGGTCACCGACGCCGACGGCGGCACCGCGATCGGGGCGGCGCTGCACGAGTTCCTGGGAGTCCCCCGGTTCGTGGCGCTCGCGAGGGGCGCGCTCGTGATCGTGCTCTCCGACGGGCTCGAACGCGGCGACCACGTCCCCATGGTCCGCGCGACCGCCCGCCTGTCCCGCCTGGGCCACCGGCTCGTCTGGTGGTCACCGCTGGCGTGCTCCCCCGACTACATCCCGGTCACGCGCGCCATGGCCGCCCAGCTCCCCCACCTGGACCACCTCGGCGGCGTGCGCGACCTGCCCACCGCCCTCGCGGAGGTCCGCCGCCTCCCCGCGGTCCTGTCCGGCCCTCGGGGCGCGGCGGCCAGGCGGTGGCCCATCCCACGACCCACGGGAACCCGTCCATGACATGCCTCACGGTCCCGCGTCCCCTCCCCGGGGCCGAAGCCGGAGGTCCCCACGCCGGAGGTATTCGATGAACGACACCACCGCCAGTCCGGCTCTCGCCGGGATCGTCGACGCGCACCACCACATCTGGCGCGCCGCCGACCTGCCCTGGCTCCAGGGGGAGATGATCCCGCGCATCTTCGGCCCCTACGAGCCGATCCGCCGCGACTACCCGGTGTCGGAGTACGTCGAGGAGGCCACCGGCTGCGGTATCACCTCCTCGGTCTACGTCCAGGCCAACTGGTCTCTCGACCGCTGCCTGGACGAGGTGCGCTGGTTGCGCGACACCCATGCGGAGACCGGCTGGCCGATGGCCGTGATCGGCTCGGCGGACCTCTTCGACGAGGGCGCGGCCGACGTGATGCGCCGCCAGGCCGCGCTCACCCCGCTCATGAGGGGAACCCGTCTGCAACTGCACTGGCACGAGCGGCCCGAGTTCCGTTTCGCCTCCGCCCCCGACCGCATGAAGGATCCCGTCTTCCGGCGCAACATCGCCTCGCTCGCCGATCTCGGCTGGCTGTTCGAACTCCAGGTGTTCACCGACCAGATGGCCGACGCCGCGAGTTTCGTGGACGACTTCCCCGATGTCACGTTCGTGCTGGTCCACGCGGGGATGCTCGAAGAGTCCGGGGCGTCCCGGGTGGCGGAGTGGAAACGTGGCCTGAGGCTGCTGGCCGAGCGCCCCAACGTCGTGGTGAAGCTCACCGGCCAGGGCACGTTCGTGCACCGCGTGGACCGCTCGCTGATCGAGATGGTCGCGGACACCTGCCTGGAGGCCTTCGGCTCCCACCGCTGCATGTGGGGCAGCAACTTCCCGATCGAGAAGATCTGGACCGACCTTCCCACCCTGGTCTCCACCTGGCAGGAGGTCCTCGCCCGCCGGTCCCCCCAGACCGTCCAGAACGTGTTCGCCGCCACCGCCCGCCGGGTCTACCGCCTGTGAGAGGCAGCCGGGAGTGAAGGCCGATGTCATCACCCGGCCGTCGGCGGTGAGCACCCGACTCAGACGTACGCGCTACCGGCCGCCCCTGGTCCGTGTCGTCGGAGTACGCCGCTTCGTGACGAAGCCCTACAGGCCGAAGGCACCGCCCTCGATCAGGATGAGCAGGCCGATCCCGACCAGCACGACCGGCAGCAGAATGTGTCCCCACCGGCTCAGTGCCCTGGCGACGATCGGTCGAGTGGCGAAGAACCGCCCGGCAAGGCACCACACGGCCACCAAGGTCAGAAAGACGGTGACGTAGACGGCCATCGAGCCGACGCCCGCGGTGGCGAAGACGGGGACGTACACCCCGATGTTGTCGCCGCCGTTCGCGAAGGTGACCGCGGCCACCTCCAGGACCTTCGGCCCACCGGCATGCTCCTCCGCCGTCTCCCCGGCTCCGTCGCGCCCATCGCGGTGGGCCTTCCACGCCTGCCGACCCGCCTTGACGCCCAAGACCAGCGGGAGCAGGCCCAGGTAGGGCAGGACCGGCTCGGGGAGGAAGGTGGCACCGAAAGCCGCGGCCACCGCCACGGCCAAGATGCCCAGGAAGCCGAGATACTGACCGGCCACCACCCGCGCGGCGGCTCCGCGGCGTCCGGCGCCCTGGGCGAAGAACAACGCCAAGATCAAAATGTCGTCGATGTTGGTTACAGCGAACAATCCCACCGCCTGCCCGATGATGCCCGCATCCACGATGAGACGTTCCCTTCAACCCGAAGATGTCCCCGGCGACCCTACCGGCCGGGAAAACGACGGGCGATCACGGTGTTCTCACTGCACAGTCCCAGAGCGTCCGGGAACAGAGAAGGGGGGCCGGAGTCGACTCCGGCCCCCCTTTTCCGGTGGGCGTTACGCGGGTTCGGCTTTCGTACCCAGCGCTGCTTTTCTGCTCTGAATCAGCCCTGAATATTGGGGCAGAGCACTTATTCGTGGGCTGCGGTATTCCTGCGTCATTCACCTCGCCGGTACGGGTCGATGGTGATCATCCTCAAGGTTCCCTTGGTCACCATGAGCATCTCCCCTGCTCCAAGGTCTCGCAGTGCAGCCACCCTGGTAACCGATGAGGACCGCTCCAGGACGTGCCCATCAGACCGCAGGCGGAAGAGCAGGCCGCCCGCGCCGGCCACTACGAACCCCTCGCCGTCTCGGACCACCTCACCGACGAGTGGCTGCCTGACGTCCACGTTCCACAACACCGATCCGTCTTCGGGGTCGATGGCGAGATAACCGGCCCCTCGTTCTCGCAACCACACCACACCACCGGTGAACTGGGCGGCCGAGGACGAGAGGTCGGCATCGTGACGGAAGAAGCGCTCGACGAGACCCGATGACAATCGAATGCTTACAACGGATCGTGGGCCGCACGGCACCAGGCAACGGTCAGGGCCGATCATGGTGAACGCCGGATGACCGTCGGTTTCGACCAGCGGCTCCGGCAACCGCCAGCGGTCCAGTTCCCTGCCATCTCGTGGATCGATCAGCCACGCTTCCGAGCCGTCTCCCAACAGCACGCCGCCATCCCAGGGCAGAGGAAGCACCGTGGCCATGCGCCGCCGTGTCCGCCACAGAGGCCGTCCGTCCTTCAGGTCGAAAGCAGACATGGGCGTGTAACCACGCCAGCCGCCGACGACGACCGTCTCCGCGGTAGCCACGACATGCCCCGAGTATTGCGGCAACCCGGCGCGCCACACCACAGATCCCGTAGTGAGATCGAGACAGAACAGTTGATCGGTGTCCTGTGGCAGAACCAGGCAACGATCACCGGCGACCACGACGGCACGCGGCCAGGTTCCTATCGGGACGTCCCAGCGGACCGAGCAGTCGTGGCGGTCCAGGCAGACAAGCCGAGTGTGGCGCTCATGGAGAACGACGCGGTCTTCCGTCACCGCCAACGCCGAAGCGGACCCCCTCTGATGAAGCTGCCGCTCCCACAGCGTCTTTCCGATCATCTGCCGATTTCACCAGGCAAGCACCAGCTGCATCAATCACATTAACAATGGGAGGTCATATCGGCCGAAGCCAGGAGTGGAACCCAACAGGTCCCGTTTGACCAGGTATTTCATTCCTCGGCAGCGCCGAGGGTACTGAGGGAGTGCGCTTATTCGGAAGGTTCGGTGTTTCCGGCGTGCCTGCGGTCCGGCGTCGTAACCCGCATTGGCTGCACCGGGATCCATGTTGCCGGCACCTCGCGCATCAGCAGCGCGCAGTCGAGCTTCGCGCTGCCTCGCGGGAACCGATCCTGGTTGTCGAAATAGCTGGACCGGACAGCGTGGACATCGACGGGCCGCACACGCCATGGACAGCCGTCTCATGTCGTGTCGCCCTCCTCGACGACTACCGTAGGACACCTATTCGGAAAGCTGATCGCTCCTCCGGGCTCCCTGGCACCGGTTCGTACCGACAGGCGTGAAAGTGAAACTGTCGGCGAAGTCGGAACCCTCTCCCCGGACGGCCAGAAGCATGGGCTCGCCGTACAATGCGGTCTGATCCGTACGCAAATGAAGGAACTCGTTCCAGAAATGGAAGCAGAGCAAAGAATCCTGAGGGTGCCCCGTCGCATATACCAAGGTCTTGGGAAAGTATGGGCTCGTGCCACCGCAGTAGACAGACGGCGGCCCGAACATACCGAGGGTCTGTTCGAGGGTTCGATCGCGCTCACACCAAGCCTTCTTGGCACCGATCAGCTTGTCGTACCCGTCCCGCGACAGGATACGGTCCGGCCGGAGCCATCCGTGACGATGGGCGAACTCGGCATAGACGGACGCGGCCATGTCATCGGTTCCGGCACCCCAGAGAGACTCGAAGGCTCCCCGAACTCCCGTGGAGAGAAAAGCCCTCCGAGCACGAAGGAAATCTTGTTCCTCACTCCAGCCTTGTTCACGGTCGTCCGTGTAGGCCATCGCGTCAAAGTAAATTCTTAGGGCGATCTCTCCACCGAACACACCTGGCCGACGAAGAGCAAAATTGATATGAGTCAACAGATATTCTCGCACCTGCTCGACCGTCCGCACTTCTCACCAACCGTCCGCATCGGCCATCACCTTCCCCTGTTTTCTTCACCAAGGCCTTCCGAAAACACCGGAAGGGGACCGGAGTCAATTCCGGCCCCCTTTTTCTGGCGAGCGTTATGCGGGTTCGGCTTTCTTACCCAGCGCTGCTTTTCTGCTCTGAATCAGCTCCGAATCAGCTGCAACCGCTGGTGGAGCCGCAGCCCTCGCAGACGTAGCAGCTGCCGGCGGGACGCATCTTGGTGCCGCAGGTCATGCAGAGAGGCGCGTCGGCGGTGCGGCCCTGGTGGGATTCCAGGGAGCCGGTGCGGCGCGGGGTCTCCGCGGGTGCCGCCTCGGGGCGGGACTGCGGCTCCTCGATGGGAGCCGAGGTGGCGAGCTCGGCGATGACCTCGTCGCTGTGGATCGGGGCCGGGTCCTCACCGCGCTGCTGCGCGGCGCGCTCGGAGGCGGAGAAGATCCCGAGGGCGGCGCGGTCGTCGTAGGGCAGGTGGTCCAGGGCCAGACGGCGGAAGATGTAGTCCATCACCGAGGCGGCGATACGGACGTCCGGGTCGTCGGTCATACCGGCCGGGTCGAAGCGCATGTTGACGAACTTGCCGACGTACGTCTCCAGCGGCACCCCGTACTGCAGGCCGATGGAGATGGCCACCGAGAACGCGTCCATGACGCCCGCGAGGGTCGACCCCTGCTTGGACATCTTCAGGAAGACCTCACCGAGGCCGTCGTCGGGATAGGACGAGGCGGTCATGTAGCCCTTGGCGCCTCCCACGGTGAAGCGGGTGGTGGTGCTGGGGCGCTGGTTGGGCATCCGGCGGCGGGTCGGGCGGCTGATCTCCACGACCTGGATCGCCGGCTCGGCGGGCTCCTCCTTCTCCTCGGTCTTCTTGCCCGAGGCCGAGAGGGGCTGGCCGACCTTGCAGTTGTCGCGATAGACCGCCAGGGCCTTCAGACCGAGCTTCCAGCCCTCCATGTAGACCTGCTCGATGTCCTCGATCGTCGCGGACTCGGGAAGGTTGACCGTCTTGGAGATGGCTCCGGACAGGAACGGCTGGGCCGCGGCCATCATGCGCACGTGGCCCATGGGCGCGATCGCGCGCTCGCCCATCGCGCAGTCGAACACCTCGTAGTGCTCGCGCCGCAGGCCGGGGGCGTCGACGACATGACCGTGCTCGGCGATGAACTCGACGATCGCCTCGACCTGCTCCTCCTGGTAGCCGAGCCGCCGCAGCGCGCGGGGAATCGTCTGGTTGACGATCTGCATGGAGCCGCCGCCGACGAGCTTCTTGAACTTGACCAGGGCGAGGTCGGGCTCGATGCCGGTGGTGTCGCAGTCCATCATCAGGCCGATGGTCCCGGTCGGGGCGAGGAGCGATGCCTGGGCGTTGCGGTAACCGTTCTTCTCACCGAGCCTGAGGCACTCGCTCCACTGGCTGGAGGCCTCACGGTGGATGGCACCGTCGATCTCGTCGAACGTGCGCAGGGCCTCGTTCGCGTCGTTGTGCTTGCGCATGACCCGCTTGTGCGCGTCGGCGTTGCGGGCGTAGCCGTCGTAGGGGCCCACGACCGCGGCGAGTTCGGCGCTGCGGCGGTAGGAGACGCCGGTCATCAGCGAGGTGATGGCCCCGGCGACCGCCCGGCCGCCGTCGGAGTCGTAGGCGTGGCCGGTGGCCATGAGCAGCGCGCCGAGGTTGGCGTAGCCGATGCCCAGCTGGCGGTAGGCGCGGGTGGTCTGGTCGATCTTCTCGGTCGGGAAGTCGGCGAAGGTGATGGAGACGTCCATCGCGGTGATGATCAGCTCGGTGATCTTCACGAAGTTCGCGATGTCGAAGGTGTCGTCGTCCTTCAGGAACTTCAGCAGGTTGATGCTCGCCAGGTTGCACGAGGAGTTGTCCAGGTGCAGGTATTCCGAGCAGGGGTTGCTGGCGGTGATGCGACCCGTCTCCGGGCTGGTGTGCCAGTCGTTGATCGTGTCGTCGTACTGGACCCCGGGGTCGGCGCACTCCCAGGCGGCCTTGCCCATCTTGCGGAACAGCTCTCTGGCGTCGATCTTCTCGATGACCTCGCCGGTGAGGCGGGCGCGCAGGCCGAACTCCTCACCGTTCTCCACCGCGCGCATGAACTCGTCGGAGACGCGCACCGAGTTGTTGGCGTTCTGGTACTGGACGGAGACGATGTCCTTGCCGCCCAGGTCCATGTCGAACCCGGCGTCACGGAGGGCGCGGATCTTGTCCTCCTCGCGCGCCTTGGTCTCGACGAACTCCTCGATGTCGGGGTGGTCGACGTCGAGGACGACCATCTTGGCGGCGCGGCGGGTGGCGCCCCCGGACTTGATGGTGCCCGCGGAGGCGTCCGCGCCGCGCATGAAGGAGACCGGGCCGCTGGCGGTGCCCCCGCTGGAGAGCAGTTCCTTGGAGGAACGGATCCTGGAGAGGTTGACGCCGGAGCCGGACCCCCCCTTGAAGATCACACCCTCTTCCTTGTACCAGTCGAGGATCGACTCCATCTGGTCGTCGACGGCCAGGATGAAGCACGCGCTGACCTGCTGCGGCGAGGCGGTGCCGACGTTGAACCAGACGGGCGAGTTGAAGCTGAAGACCTGGTTGGCCAGAGCGTGCTTGAGCTCGTGGTCGAAGATCTCGGCGTCCTCGTCGGTGGCGAAGTAACCGTGCTCGACCGCCGTACGCGTGTAGACGCCCACCACCCGGTCGATCAGCTGCTTGAGGCTCCACTCCCGCTGCGGGGTGCCGACCGCGCCGCGGAAGTACTTGGTGGTCACGATGTTGGCGGCGTTGACCGACCACGACCGGGGGAACTCGACACCGCGCTGCTCGAAGTTGATCGAGCCGTCGCGCCAGTTGGTCATGACGACGTCACGGCGCTCCCAGACCAGCTCGTCATAGGGATGCACGCCTGGCGTGGTGAAGATGCGCTTCATCTTCAGACCCTTACGTGGCCTCTTGCCTCCACGTGTCACCGCACCGGCGGTCTCCGTCATGACTTCCCCCTCCTGGGGCTCCGTGGAACCCTCGAATCGGACCACACCAACGCGCCGCATCACCCCCGGCGCCCGGGGTCTGTATCAGTCCTGCTTGGTGGAGCGCTCCGCCCGGAGTCGCTCGATCTCCGCCTCGAAGTCGGCCAGCGTCTCGAAACCGCGATAGACGGAGGCGAACCGTAGGTACGCCACCTCGTCCAGTTCGCGGAGCGGGCCCAGGATGGCCAGCCCGACCTCGTGGGCCGCGATCTCGGCGCATCCGGTGGCCCGGATGCTCTCCTCGACTCGCTGGCCCAGCTGCGCCAGGGAATCCTCACTGACGGACCGCCCCTGGCACGCCCGCCGGACCCCGGCGATCACCTTGTCCCTGAAAAACGGCTCCGTCACACCGCTGCGCTTGCTCACCATGAGCAGAACGGTCTCCTGCGTGGTGAACCTGCGCCCGCATTCCGAGCACGTGCGCCTGCGGCGGATCGCCCCGCCGTCCTCGGTGGCCCGGCTGTCGATGACTCGCGTGTCTAGATGGCGACAGAACGGACAATGCACGCGTGTCGCCTCCTTGACCTACCGAAGCGGCCGACCCACCTCACCTACCCACGACACGCACGGCCAGACGCCCGCGCACACATCTCGAAGAGTCGAGATGCGGTAATGGAAACACAAGCTGTGGTGAAGTGTTGCGATGCAGCCACTAGATGTTGTGGTCCAACCGTAGAAGTGCTCGACCATGAACGCAAGTTGAAACGACCTTGCGGCACGAAGTCGCTGATCAGCCCGCACATCCCGGCGTGTCGCCACCCATGCGAGACCCCTCTCGCCCCGGACGCCTCTCGTCTCACAGTCGCCCCAGACGACCCGTCGGACGAGTCCCTCGCATCCCCTCTCACACCCCTCGCCCCACCCGCGCCGCCGACCCGCCCCACCCCGCCGGAACGAGGCCCGCCCCTCTCGCCGGCCGCCCCGCCGGAGCCCGGCCGGGCGCCGCAGCGGTCCCACGAGCCCCGGCCCGATCGCCGGAGCCCGGACCGGCCTCACCTCACGGAGACGAGGCCCTCCGGGAGATAGAGCCGGGTCCCCGGCCGGACCTCCGAGCCGGACAGCCCGTTGAGGTCCATGATGCGACGGACCGCCGAGCCGGTGTCCGCCTCCTTCGTCAACGCGTCCGCGATCTCCCACAGCGTGTCGTCCGCGTGCACCGTGATCCGCGGCAGCCCCTCAAGGCCCGCCCGCTCGTCCGCCGCGACCATGTCGATGCGTCCGCCGATCCAGAGCACCGCCAGGCTGAACAGTGCGAGCACCGCCACCACGACGATCCTTCCACGCCGGGTGAGTCGAAGGGGCCGCCGAACCGCTCCCTTCCGGCCGACACCCGGCCGGCGGGTGCCCACCGAGGATGCCGTCGCCGATCGCGGCGCCCTCCTCGGCCCGGCCCCGCGTCCGGCTCCCCGTTCCGGATCACGCCCGGACCACCGTCCCCGCCCAAGGCCGGGGCTCCACCCCCGCCCACGCCCGAGCGACCGCCTCGCCTCGCGGCCAGGACTCCGCCCAGGCTCACGCCCGGACGCCCCGCC
The DNA here is from genome assembly GCF_042899335.1 of Streptosporangium sp. NPDC000095. Taxonomy (NCBI): domain Bacteria; kingdom Bacillati; phylum Actinomycetota; class Actinomycetes; order Streptosporangiales; family Streptosporangiaceae; genus Streptosporangium; species Streptosporangium sp. NPDC000095. The sequence continues at coordinate 78,315 of NZ_JBIAZS010000012.1, read as the reverse complement.
GGGCTTTCGCTCGGACTCACGCGAGGCCCGCCCCGGCTCTCGCCCACGCTTTCGCCCGGACTCCCGAGCGGATTCCCGTCTCATCTCGCGGCCGGACCTTCGCGCGGCCTCACGGCCGGATCCTCGCCCGGGCTCACGCTCGAAGACCCGCTCGGGCTCCCCGCCGGACCTTCGCCCCGGCTCGCGGCCGAGGCGTGCCCTCGGCACCGGTCCTGACACCGGCACCGAGTCCCACACGGCCTCCCACCCCTGCTTCGCCTCGGATCTCCGCCCGGACTCCGGCGCGGGACCGGGTTCCGGCTCCGGTCTCGGGGGCGGCACGAGCCGCAGGCGCGGCGCTCCCGGTGATCGCTGCGCCGCCCGGGACCTCGGCGCGATCCTGGATCGTGGTGTCGTCGCGGTCGGTTTCACGGTGGCCCCCCATCCCCTCGACCTGGCCGAACACATGTCGAAGAAAGATCGGTGAATCGAACACGATGTCGATCGAACTCCCGTACGATGTTGTACACCACGGCGTCGCCGATTTCGAGGACATTCGAACAATTGTTTGAGTATGATCTTCGGCCGAGGTATGGTCGCTGTGTGCGACGTGTTAAATACAGACCGGGAGGCGAGGAGTTCGTATGAGCCAGCACAACGAGAACGGTTCGGCCGCCAGCGACCTGGCGGTGCGAAGGCGTGACTCCCTTGGCCTCACCCCCAGGCAGCGGAAGATCCTTGAGGTGATCCGCGATTCCGTGCAGCAGCGCGGCTATCCGCCGTCCATGCGGGAGATCGGCGAAGCGGTGCAGCTCACCAGCACCTCCAGCGTGTCGCACCAGTTGACGGCTTTGCAGCGCAAGGGCTACCTGCGGCGTGATCCGCACCGCCCCCGCGCCTTGGAGGTCCGCCTTCCCGGCGAGCCCGTGCTGTGGGTTGATCCCGACTCCGGTGAGGACGAGACTCCGGTCAGCCGTCCGACCGCCGCCTATGTGCCCCTCGTCGGTCAGATCGCCGCCGGTGGCCCCATCCTCGCCGAGGAGAGCATCGAAGACGTCTTCGCCCTGCCCAGGCAGCTTGTCGGTGAGGGTACGCTCTTCCTCCTCCAGGTGACCGGCGACTCGATGATCGAGGCCGCCATCGCCAACGGTGACTGGGTGGTCGTGCGCCAGCAGCCGGTCGCCGACAACGGCGACGTGGTCGCCGCGATGATCGACGGCGAGGCCACGGTCAAGACCTTCAAGCGCAGAGACGGCCACGTCTGGCTGGTCCCGCACAACCCCAACTACGACCCGATCCCCGGCGACGAGGCCACCGTGCTCGGCAAGGTCGTCGCGGTCCTCCGCAAGCTCTGACGCGAGCGTCCCACGCAGGCTCCTCACCGCTCTCCACGGGCTCCGGCCCGTGGAGGCGTCGCCGCCTGAGAGCGTCACCCGGCACGCGGGTCCGGACCGAGCCACACCGTGGTTACGCGAGCTCGGCATCACGCGCCTCCGGCTTTCTGTGCGACACGCCATAGAACGACACGCCGGATGGGGTCCGACATCAGATGTCGGGCCCCATCCGGCGTTCTCAGGTGATGGGATATCCCCGGGAAGATCTCTCGCCGGCGGGCACGGAAACCCACCCGGCGAGGCCGAGATGGAGGCCCGCCGCTTGAAGCGGCACGGGTTCTCCCCCGAAGTGGTCACGGGGACACGCCGGCCGAGTTGACGCGCGACACCCGGGATGCCCTCGCAAGGGCACCCCGAGTCCGTAGCGACCCCGCGAGACGTCCGCGGCCGGTCACTCAGCAGTCCGTCGTCCGCGGCGAGGGCACGCGGGACGACTACGGCACGATGTTGACCAGCTTGGGCGCGCGGACGATCACCTTGCGCGGCGTGCCGGACAGGAAGGGCTGAACCTTCTCCGACCGCAGGGCCAGCAACTCCAGGTCCGCCTCGGAGATCTCCGGGGAGACCTCCAGCCGGTCGCGCACCTTGCCCGCGACCTGGACGACGCAGGTGACCGACTCCTGGACCAGCAGCGCCGGGTCGGCCACCGGCCAGCCCGCGGTGGCGACCGAGGCGGCGTGTCCCAGCCGCTCCCAGCCCTCCTCCGCCGCGTACGGCGCGACCAGAGACAGCATGACCGCGAGGGTCTCGGCGGCCTCCCTGACCGCCGGGTCGGCGGCGCCGGGGCCGGAGTCGATGGCCTTGCGTGCCGCGCTCGTCAGCTCCATCATGCGGGCCACCGCGACGTTGAAGCGGTGCGACTCGACCAGCTTGGTGACCTCGTCGATGGTGTGGTGGACGACCTTGCGCAGGTTCAGGTCTCCCGCGGTGACGTCGACGCCGGGCGCGGAGGCCGCGCCGGCCTCCGCCATCACGCGGAACGCGCGGGCGAGGAACTTCTGCGAGGCCGCCGGAGAGACGTCGGACCAGTCGATGTCGTCCTCGGGCGGTCCGGCGAAGACGACGGTCAGCCTGACCGCGTCGACACCGTAGGCGTCGATCTGCTGGCCCAGGTCGACGCCGTTGCCCAGCGACTTGGACATCGCCTTGCCCTGGTTGATGACCTGCCCCTGGTTCAGCAGGCGGGTGAAGGGCTCGACGAAGTCGACCATTCCCATGTCGTGCAGGACCTTGGTGAAGAACCTGGCGTACAGCAGGTGCAGCACGGCGTGCTCGACACCGCCGATGTACTGGTCGATCGGACCCCACCTGCGCACGCGCTCGACGTCGAACGGCCCCTCGTCGTAGGCCGGGTCGACGTAGCGCAGGAAGTACCACGAGGAGTCGACGAAGGTGTCCATCGTGTCGGTGTCGCGCTTCGCCGGGCCGCCGCACTTGGGGCAGGAGACGTTGACCCAGTCTTCGGCCGAGGCGAGCGGGGAGATGCCCTTGGGCGCCAGGGCCTCGCCACGCATGTCGGGCAGGGTGACGGGCAGCTGGTCGTCGGGGACGGGGACCTCGCCGCAGTCGGCGCAGTGAATGATCGGGATCGGGCAGCCCCAGAAGCGCTGGCGGGACAGCAGCCAGTCGCGCAGCCGGAAGTTGACCGTGAAGTGACCGGTGCCCCGCTCGCTCAGCACCTCGATGATCTTCCGGATCGCCTCGGCCTTGGCCAGGCCGTCCAGCGGGCCGGAGTTGACCATTGCGCCGTCACCGGTGGTGGCGACACCGGTCTCGCCGGGATCGGCCAGACCGGTGTGCACGACCACCCGTACCGGCAGGTCGAAGGTACGGGCGAAGTCCAGGTCGCGCTGGTCGTGGGCGGGCACGGCCATGATGGCGCCGTGGCCGTAGTCGGACAGCACGTAGTCGGCCGCCCAGACCGGCATGCGCTCACCGTTGACCGGGTTGATCGCGTACCGGCCCAGGAAGACGCCGGTCTTCTCCTTCTCGGTGGACAGCCGGTCGATGTCGGACAGCTTGGACACCTCGACCCGGTATGCCTCGAACGCCTCACGCCGGTCGTCGGTGACGATCTCCTCGGCCAGCGGCGCGTCCGGGGCGACCACGAAGAAGGTGGCGCCGTACAGGGTGTCGGGACGGGTGGTGTAGACGGTCACCGGCTCGTCCCGGCCCTCGATCACGAAGTCGACGTCGGCACCCTCGGAGCGGCCGATCCAGTTGCGCTGCATCGTCAGCACGCGCTCGGACCAGCCGCCTTCCAGCAGGGACATGTCGTCCAGCAGCCGGTCGGCGTAATCAGTGATCTTGAAATACCACTGGGTCAGCTCGCGACGGACGATCTCGGCGCCACAGCGCTCGCACCTGCCGTCCTTGACCTGCTCGTTGGCGAGCACGGTCTGGTCGTTCGGGCACCAGTTGACCAGGCCACCCTTGCGGTAGGCCAGGCCACGCTCGAAGAAGCGGTTGAAGAGCCACTGGGTCCATTTGTAGTACGAGGTGTCGCTGGTGTGCAGACGGCGGGACCAGTCGAAGGAGATCGCGTAGCGCCGGTAGGAGTTGGCCTGGGTCTCGATGTTGGCGTAGGTCCACTCCGCCGGGTGCGCGTTGTGCTTGATCGCGGCGTTCTCGGCGGGCAGGCCGAAGGAGTCCCAGCCGACGGGGTGCAGCACGTTGTAGCCGCGCTGGACCCAGTAGCGGGAGATGACGTCGCCCAGGGCGAACACCTCGGCGTGCCCCATGTGCAGGTCGCCCGAGGGATAGGAGAACATGTCGAGCATGTAGCGCCGCTCGCGCGGGTCGGCGGGGTCGTCGGAGGCCCGGAAGGGATCCAGTTCCTCCCACCTGCGCTGCCACTTGACCTGCAGGGCCTGCGGGTCATAGTGCTGCTCGTCGCTCTGCATGTCGGCTCGCTCGCTCACGTCGATCTTCCTCGGGGTATGCCTGCGTGGATGGTCCGACCCGTCCGGCCCAATGCAAAAACCCCCCGCTCACGCGGAGGGCAGCCGCATCGGCAGGGCGCTCAGGGACGGGAAGGCCGATGCGGCCCGATAAGCAGGGTCGCGGCACGCATAGGGCAAGACTATCGCAGCCCGCAAGGCGTATTCGTGGTCGGCGAGAACAGGGCCGATAACGGCAAACAGGAGACAGGATCCGGCCAGGTCAGCAGAATGGAGGCTCCCGTTCTCCCGGGGGCAACGAGACCCGATGGCTATACGCCTGTTGTGACCTCGTATGTCTCTCGCGTTTACTCTTCTAACCGTGGCACATTCAGCAGAGTCGGGGCAGGGCCCGGATCCGATGGAGGTCGGCCTGCCCATGCAGGATCCGCCGACCGACCCCACCGGGCTCCAGTTCAGGGGGGCGTTCTCCAGTTTCCCTGCGAGCCCCCCCGTCTCACGTGAGACCATGCCCAATACGCCTAATTCGGGCACCCGCGCGGGAGGTAAGGAAAGCATGGCCTCGGAGCAGTCCAGCCAGTCCCACCTGCCTTCGGCATGGCCGGAGGCTGCCGAGCCGTCGCCCTCGTGGTCGAACGATTCGCTTGGCACCGGACCCCGGCTGCCCCTCCCGCAGGACGAGCAGCAGAGCGGCAACGGCCCCTCCTGGCAGACCTCACCCGGCGAAGGACAGCGCGCCTCCACATCCCAGGCCGACCTCCCCGGCGGCGGCCGGTCCCAGGGCACCCCGCCCCAGAGCGACGGCCGCCCGCAGAGCCCGCAGGCCGACGGCTGGGCGCAAGCCTCGGCCCCGCAGAACAACGACGGCTGGGCACAGGCGACCAACCCTCAGGTCAGCAGCTGGCCTGATGCCTTCAGTCCGCGCAACGACGGCTGGGCGCAAGCCTCGGCCCCGCAGAACAACGACAGCTGGGCACAGGCATCCGGTTCACAGGCCGACGGCTGGGCGCAAGCCTCGGCCCCGCAGAACAACGACGGCTGGACGCAAGGATCCGCCGCACAGGCCGACGGCTGGGCACAGGCGTCGGGCCCGCGGGGCACCGACAACCGGCACCAGACCCCACCCGGCAACGGCAACGGATGGCCGCAGCCCACCTCCCCCCAGTCCCACAACGGCGACCAGCGCCAGGCCCCCCAGACGGACTCCCCCGGCGGCCGGCCCCAAGCAGCCACTCCCGACGACACCTGGCCCCCCACCCCACCCCACAGCGACCGCACCCAAAACCCGCAGGCCGACAGCTGGGCACAGGCGACCAGCCCGCAGGCAGGCGGCTGGGCACAGGCCTCGGCTCCCCAGAGCAACGACGGCTGGGCACAGGGGTCCGCTTCTCAAGCAGACGGCTGGGCACAGGCATCCGGTTCACAGGCCGACGGCTGGGCACAGGCGACCACTCCGCAGGCCGACGGCTGGGCGCAGGCGTCGGGCCCGCGGGGCACCGACAACCGGCACCAGACCCCACCCGGCAACGGCAACGGATGGCCGCAGCCCACCTCCCCCCAGTCCCACAACGGCGACCAGCGCCAGGCCCCCCAGACGGACTCCCCCGGCGGCCGGCCCCAAGCAGCCACTCCCGACGACACCTGGCCCCCCACCCCACCCCACAGCGACCGCACCCAAAACCCGCAGGCCGACAGCTGGGCACAGGCGACCAGCCCGCAGGGGAACGCCCAGCGGCAGGGTTCCGGCGCCGCGGGTGAGACGTGGCAGGCCACCGCACCGGGGCAGCCCTCCGGTCGCCCCTCGGCGGAGAACAACGCGTGGCCGCCGGCTCAGGCGGAGAACGCCGCGTGGCCGCCCACCTCTCCGGCGGGCGGTGACACCTGGCCCCCGGCCACCCCGGGAAACGCGGGATTCGCCGAGGCCCCCACCTCGACGTTCTCCCCCGCCTGGGCGAACGGTGACGCTCCGGCCGCTCGCTCCGGCGGCGCCCTCCCCGGCACCGCTCAGGGTTCCCAACCCGGCGCCACCCCCTTCGGCGGCAGCTCACCCGATGGCGGCCACCCGAACGGTCCCCGGAACGGCGGCGACTCCGGCGGCGAAAACGCCCGGCGCGGTTACGGCGTGCCCGACAACCCCGCCATGTGGGCCCTGGCCGCTGCGAACGCGGCGGCCCCCAACGCGTCCTCGGCTCTGGGAGCACCCCCTGTTCACCCCGGAACCGACCCGCGACAGGGCGGACCCCAGCAGGGGCAGTCCCAGCCAGGCCAGCCTCAGCCTGGTCAGGTGAACCAGCCTGGCCAGCCCGGCCATCATCTGAGTCGTGACCCGTCCGACCCGAACAAGCCGTTCGTCACCGCGGGTCAGATCAGCGGCCCGAAGACACCTCCGCCGGAGCGCCAGCAGGAGTTGTGGAACACGGTCTTCGGCGACAACTATCAGGCCATCGAGGACGAGGAGGACGGGGAGCGGGGCCGACCGGTCTGGATCTTCGCGCTCGCCGGATCCGTGGTCATCGCGCTGCTCGGCGCGGTGCTCTGGGCCTTCCTGGCCGGGCCGCTCGCCTCGGCCGACGAGGAGATCCCCGCCGATCCCAAGCCCGCGGCGACCCAGAAGTCGACCAAGCCCGCCGCCATCGGCCGTCTGCCGCGCTTCACCGGCGACGCCTCACCGGTGGCCGGTACGCTCACCGACCAGCAGGCGGGGATCACCCTGGCACAGCTCGGTGCCCCCTGGCGGCAGGACCAGCGTCCCGGCATGCCCGCCAGCTACGGCTTCACGACCCGCCAGTATCTCCCCGCGGGCCCGGACTCCACGGGCAAGACCCAGTTCGCCCAGCTGATGTCGGGTCCGCTCTCCCCGCGTTTGAAGGCGAAGTACACCTCGCCGGAGAACCTCGCACCGGTGATCAACGCGGTCGCCTCCAGCGGGCGCAACAAGTTCTTCCCCGAGGGCAACACCGCCCGCAAGACCGCCCAGCAGACCCTGTCGGTGAACGGCCTGCCCGGCCAGCTCGCCGCGTATGAGATCACCTCGGGCGACTCGAAGACGACCATGGTCGTGGCCGCCGTGAGCACCGGCGCCGACCTGCCCGCGATCGTCTACATGTCGGTGCCGGACAGCAAGAAGGAGTTGCTCCCCGACATCAACACCGTCTTCAAGTCGATCCGCGCGCTGGAGCGGTGAGCACCGCTCCCGTTCTGAGGGGCGAGGAGCACCGGAAGGTCACGGAAGGCTAGAAGGTGCACCTCATCCGCTTGATGCCGTTGATGAAGCTGGAGCGCAGACGGTCGGGCTCCCCCTCGGAACGGATGTCGGGCAGGCGGGTGAACAGCTCGCGGAACATCACGGTGATCTCGCGGCGGGCCAGGTGGGCGCCGAGGCAGAAGTGCGGCCCTGGCCCGCCGAAGCCGATGTGCGGGCCCTCGGTGCGCTGGATGTCGAAGCGGTGCGGGTCGGTGAAGACGCTCTCGTCGCGGTTGGCGGCCCAGTAGTACAGCAGGACCTTCTCGCCTTCGCGGTAGAGGTGGCCGTTCATCTCGTGGTCGCGGGTGAGGCTGCGGCGCATCCAGGCGACGGGCGAGGCGAGGCGGACGATCTCCTCGACGGCACCGGGCAGGCGTCCTTCGAAGTCTTCGAGCAGCAGTGCTCGCTGGTCGGGGTTCTCGCTGAACAGATGCAGACCGTGCGAGATGGCGTTGCGGGTGGTCTCGTTGCCCGCCACCACCAGCAGGATGAAGAACGAGCCGAGCTCCTGCATCGTCAGTTTCTCGCCGTCGATGTTGGCGCTGGTCAGTGCGGTGGTGAGGTTGTCCCCGCCCTCGGCGGCCAGGGAGACGACGAGGTCCTGGAGCCCTTGCCCCGCGCCGAGGAGCAGTTCGGCGGCGCGGCTGACGTCGGCGATGAACTCGGGGTCTCCGCCCGACAGGATGATGCTCGTGGCGTCGAAGACCGCCTGGTAGTGCTCGGGTCCGATGCCCATCATGTCGCAGATGATCTTCAAGGGCAGTTTCGCCGCCACCTCGGTCACGAAGTCGCAGCCGGGGCCCTTCGCGATCAGATCGTCCACGATCCGCACGGCGGCGGCCTCGACGTCGACCTCGAACTGCTTGATCATCTTTGGCGTGAACGCCCGGGAGACGATCCTGCGCAGTCTCGCGTGCCGGGGATCGTCCATATTGATCATCGAGCCGAAGTACTCGCCGAAGTCGGGGCCGAGGTCCTGGATGGACGTCGCCCCCCGGCCGGAGGAGAAGACGTCGGGGTGGCGGCTCGCCTCGATGATGTCCGCGTGCCGCACGAGGGCGTAGTAGCCGGGACCCGGCGGAGCGAAGGGGATCTCGGGCTCGGCGAAGAGGACAGGGCCCGGCTGCGCGCGAAGCACCGCGAAAGCGGCCTCCCGCTCCGCCATCGGCCGCTCCCAGAAGGAGATGTCCGACAGGTCGATGTCCGCGAGTGAAACCGTCACGCCAGCCTCCACTAGAACCGCGTTCTGTTTCTTGGATCCTGCCACAGGACCCTCACCTCAACCAGCGCAGAACGAGGTCGTCGCCTTTCCCGGAGCACTCCCGATGTGGGAAGCGCCCGGCCTGGAGAACATGCTCCCCCCTGCGACCCCGCGAAAGGAAGGCCGGAGCCCGGCCAGGCCGGTCCTCCCGCGCGACCGGTACGCGGCAGACTCCCCGGTGACCGACGTCACAACGCCCCGCACCCCGACACCCGGGCACCTCGACGTCCCGGCATCTCGCGCCTCAACGCCTCGGCGAGTCCTCGGCGACGAGGTCGGCGGCTCTTTCGGCGATCATTACGGTGGGCGCGTGGGTGTGCCCCCGGGGAATGACCGGCATGATCGAGGCGTCGGCCACCCTCAGACCGGCGATCCCCCGCACCCTCAGGGCGGGATCCACCACCGATCCGGGATCCTCACCCATCCGGCAGGTGCCGACCGGATGGTAGAGGGTCTCGCTGCGTTCGCGGATCCAGCGGACGAGCCCCTCCTCGGTCCTCGGACCCCAGTACGGGTCCATCGGTGGTCCCGCGAGGGGCCGGAGCGCCTCGGTGGCGAACAGTTCCCCGGCCTTGCGCAGCCCGGCCACCTGACGGCGGACGTCGGCCCGCGCCGTCAGGTAGCCGGGGTCGATCACGACGTCCTCGCCGTCCAGCGAGAGGCGGCCTCGGCTCTCCGGCCGGAGCAGGATCGAGGCGATGGTCAGGCCATGGCCGGGCGGCGGGGTGAGGCCGTGGCCGATGAACGACCCGGGAGCGAAGATCAGCTCGATGTCGGGGGCGGGCTCCTCGTCCGAGGTGCGGATGAACGCCACGGCCTCGCCGACGTTGGAGGTGAGCATGCCCCGGCCTCCGGCCAGGAAGCGGAGCAGGTTGCCGGGCGACTCGGCACCGGCGAGGGTGATCGGCTTGAGACAGTGCAGGAAGACGCCCGAGGCGAGATGGTCCTGGAGGTTGGCGCCGACCTCGGGCAGTTCGTGGACCGGCCCGACGCCCGCGGCCAGCAACTCGTCCACCGGGCCGATGCCCGACAGCATGAGCAGGTGCGGCGAGCCGATCGCCCCGGCCGACAGGATGACCTCTCCCCGCGCCCGGGCCACCGCTGCGTCGCCGTCGCCGTCGCCGTCGCCGTACTCCACCCCGGTCGCCCGTCCGTCCTCGACGAGCACCCGGCGTACCCGCGAGGAGGTCAGCACGGTGAGGTTGGGTCGCCCGGCCGCGGGGGCGAGGTAGGCGTCGACGGAGCTCCAGCGGCGGCCCCTGTGCTGGGTGACGGGTGTCGGCGAGCAGCCCTCGTTGGAGGGGCCGTTGAGCTCGTCCAGGCGGGCGATGCCCAACTCCTCGCAGGCCCGCAGGAAGAGCGCGGTGGCGGGGTTCGGGGAGCGCAGCTCCGAGATGTGGATCGGGCCCTTCGTGCCGTACACGTCTCCGTGGTTGGAGCCCGTGCGACGCTCGGCCCTGCGGAAGTACGGAAGGACCTCCTCATAAGACCAGCCTGGCACGTTCCATCCGTCGTAGTCCGCGCGGTGCCCGCGCACCCACATCTGGGCGTTCATCGAGGAGGACCCGCCGAGCATCCGGCCGCGCGGCCAGTAGAGTTCCCTGCCGGACAGCTCGGGCTGCCCGACGGTGGTGAAGTCCCAGTCGCACTCGGTCTTGAAGAGCTTGGCGAAACCGGCGGGCATCCGGACCTCGAGTCTCCGGTCGGAACCACCCGCCTCGATGAGGGCGACCCTCACGCGAGAGTCGGCGGAAAGACGGTTGGCCAGCACGCATCCGGCCGACCCCGCACCCACGATGACGTAGTCGTACTCCACGCTCAATGACCTCTCATCACACAGACGACCGGCCCGTCTCCCCGTAAGCGCGCTCTCATCTGCTTACTCCCCCACGCTTTGCCAGTCAATTCGTAGCCGCGCTACCTACCGGTCGGTATCTCTGGCTGCCAGTATGAGCAAGTCAGAGCCCGCTCGGAGGAGGACGCACGATGCTCAACCTGTCGATCGCCCTGGAGGACAGCGCCCGGGAGGCCCCCGACCGCACCGCACTGGTCTTCGGTGACCTGCGGCTGCCGTACTCCCTGGTCGACACCATCGCGAACCAGGTTGCCAACCTACTGGTCTCCCGGGGGATCGGTAAGGGCGACAAGGTGGCGCTGGCCTGCCCCAACCTGCCCTACTTCCCCTTCGTCTACTACGGGATCCTCAAGGCCGGCGCGACGGTCGTGCCGCTCAACGTGCTGCTGCAGTCCAGAGAGATCGCCTACCACCTGGAGGACTCACAGGCCAAGGCGCTGTTCTGCTTCGAGGGCACCCCCGAGTTGCCGCTGGGCGAGCGCGGGAGGGCGGGCTTCGAGGAGTCCTCGGCGGAACACCTCCTCATCCTGCCCGCCACCGCGTTCGCCACCGAGTCCGAGTACGGGGAGACGTTGTGGGCGGCGCTGGACGGCGTGTCCGGCGAGTTCGAGACCGTGCAGACCTCACCCGACGACACCGCGGTGATCCTGTACACCAGCGGCACGACGGGCCAGCCCAAGGGCGCCGAGCTCAGCCACCAGAACATGCTGCTCAACGCCATGGTCGCCGATGAGATGTTCCCTCGGAGCGAGGGCGGCGACGCCTATCTCGCGGTGCTGCCGCTGTTCCACTCCTTCGGGCAGACCGTCGTCATGAACGCCGGGTTCCGGCGCCAGGCGACCATCGTGCTCCTGCCGCGCTTCGAGCCGGGCCCCGCCCTGGAGCTGATGCGCGCCGAGAACGTCACGCTGTTCGCGGGTGTGCCGACCATGTACTGGGCCATGCTGTCGAAGATCCACGCGGACGGCGACGAGGTGCCCACCTCGCTCAAGGTCGCGGCCGCCGGTGGCGCCTCCTCCCCCGTCGAGGTGCTCAAGGACTTCGAGAGGACCTTCGGGATCGGGATCCTGGAGGGCTACGGCCTGTCGGAGACCTCCCCGGTGGCCAGCTTCAACCAGCCGGGCAGGCCCAGCAAGCCCGGCTCGATCGGCACCCCGATCTGGGGGGTGGAGATGAAGCTGATCGACGCCGACTGGAAGACGATCGAGGGTGAGGGGCCCGGCGAGATCGCGATCCGCGGTCACAACGTCATGAAGGGCTACTACAACCGGCCCGAGGCGACCGCCGAGGTCATGCGGGACGGCTGGTTCCGCACCGGCGACATCGCCACCCGCGACGCCGACGGCTACTACGCCATCATCGACCGGGTGAAGGACATGATCATTCGGGGTGGCTTCAACGTCTACCCGCGCGAGCTGGAGGAGGTCCTGATCACCCATCCCGAGGTCTCCCTCGCGGCGGTGGTCGGGATCGCCCACGACTCGCACGGCGAGGAGGTCAAGGCGTACGTCATCCGCACCCCCGGCGCGACGGTCACCGAGGACGAGCTCGTCGCCTGGAGCAGGGAGAACATGGCCGCGTACAAGTATCCGCGGATCATCGAGTTCCGTGACACCCTGCCGATGACCGCGACCGGGAAGATCCTCAAGCGCGAGCTCCGCTGAGCGACGAGAGGTCCGCGGCCGGTGAGAGCACGGCGGCGGCGCCGCCGGTTCCGGGAGGCACGCGACGTGCCTCCCGGAACCCGCGCGTGAGCGGGTGTCCCGGAGATCAGGGCCAGTCGGTCGAAGGGCGGAGCGGGACGCCGGCCCTGCCGTCGTCGTGGAGCTTCACCCCGAGAACCTGGTGAAGCTGGATCTTGTTGCGTTCGAAGCCGACCACGCAGGCCGCCATGTAGAGGCGCCAGACCCGTGCCGTGCCCTCGCCGACCTCCCGGACCGCCTCGTCCCAGTGGTCGTCGAGGTTGGCGCACCAGAAGCGGAGGGTCTGCGCGTAGTGCTCGCGCAGGTTCTCCTCGTGGCGGATCTCGAAGCCGGTGTCCTCGATCTGGCGGGCCAGGTAGCCGACCGACTCCAGCTCTCCGTCGGGGAAGACGTAGCGGTTGATGAACCCGCCGGCGTTGAGCGTCTTCTCCGTGCCCGTCGGGCGGGTGATGCAGTGGTTGAGCAGCCGTCCGCCGGGGACGAGCTTGTCGTAAAGAAAACGGAAGTAGAAGGGCAACTGGTCCTTGCCGATGTGCTCGGTCAGGCCGATCGAGCTGACGGCGTCGAAGCCGGTCTCCGACACGTCGCGGTAGTCCATGTGGCGGACCTCGGCGAGCTCGCCGAGACCGGCCTCGGCGATGGCCTTCTGCGCCCACTCGGCCTGCTGACGCGAGAGCGTGACACCCAGCGCCTTCACGCCGTACTCGCGGGCGGCGTGGATGACCATGCCGCCCCAGCCACAGCCGACGTCCAGCAGCCTCATGCCGGGCTTGAGAGCCAGTTTGCGGGCGACGAGCTCGAACTTGGCGCGCTGCGCCTCCTCCAGCGTGGAGTCCTGCTCGGGGAAGACCGCGCAGGTGTAGGCCATGGAAGGGCCGAGCACCCACGAGTAGAACTTGTTGGAGACGTCGTAGTGGTGGTGGATGGCTTCGGCGTCGCGCTGCTTGGCGTGCCTGCTGCCCATCCGGGCGAGCACGCTGCGCCGCACCTCCTGCGGAGGCGGCGGCATTCGTGTCAGCAGCGGGCGGACCCCGATGGCCCGAATGGCCGAGAGTTTCTGCCCGACCGGGATGTCGTTGACGGTGAGCGACCACATGCGGGACAGCAGGGTGTACATGTCACCGTGGACGTCGAGATGTCCTGACACGTACGCCCTCGCCAGACCCAGCTCTCCGGGTGCCTGCGCCAGGTAGGCGACGGCCGCCGGGGTTTTCACCTCGACGCTGATGTCGGCACCGTCCGGTCCGGCCTTGCTTCCGTCGTAGGCGACGAAGCGCACGTCCGCCTCGGGCCCCATGACCTTCTCGAAGATCTCTGCGAGCGACACAGAAACAACCTCTCCTACTAACGCCCCCGAACACACTTGTCGTAGAGGTCGAGCAACCGGCCACCCCCGTCGTATGCCCGCTTGACCGGCCAGTAGGCGGTTCCGTTATAAAACCGCCAGAATTCATCTTCTGGGTAAAACGAAGTGGAGTACAGCGATTTATGCCCCTCCAGCTCGTGGACCCGGTTCTCGATCAGACGGTTGTGATAACCGTCGAACTGCCCCCTGGGGAGCGGCACCGTTCCCCAGAAGCCGAAGTTGACGTAAAGCCGTCCCGGCTCCAACGGGTAGAGCGGCCACTCGCCCGTGGACCTCAGCGGGCACATCCAGACCGGCGCCATCCCGACCTTGGTGTGGAAGAAATCCAGGAACTCGGCACCGCGCTCGACGGGCACCTCGATGTCCTGGATGACCGACTCCTGTACCGGCAGGTCGCGCCAGCGGTCGACCCTGGCGATCACCCCGTACTTGCGGTCGAGACCGACGAGCCTGCGGTAGACGTCCGAACGCATCCACTTGCGCGGCATCAGGGACCGCACCAGCGCGGTCTGCACGCCGAAGGCACGTGAGCACCAGAACCAGTCGGTGTCCCAGCGCCACAGGTAGTCGCGCACGGTGAGCCAGTCACGGGTCCTGGTCTGGATCGACCGGTAGTAGATGCGCATCCCGGTGTAGTCGGAGAGGTAGGGGGCACGGTCGGCGAAGCGGCCCACCGTGATGTAGAGCTCGCCGGGCTCGAAGAACGTGCCGTCCACGAAGTCGACGCGCTCGCCCTCGTACTCGCCGCGCTCACAGATCTCCCGCATCGCGAGCATGCACTTGTCGGCGTCGCCGAACGGGATGTGGGTCAGCCTGACGTAGGGCTGGACGCGCTTGAGTTTGATCCGGATCCGCAGGGCGTAGCCAAGCGTGCCGTAGGAGTTGGGAAACGCGCGGAACAGGTCGCGGTGCTCGTTGTCGTCACGGGCCACGACGATCCGTCCGTCACCGGTGAGGATCTCCAGCTCCTCCACCGACTCGTGTGGCAGCCCGTCCCTGAAGCTGGTGGACTCGATGCCGAGCCCCGTCACCGCCCCGCCCAGTGTGATCGTCTTCAACTGTGGCACGACGTGCGGCATGAACCCGTGGGCGAGCGTGGCGTCCACCAGGTTCTCGTAGGTGGTCATCCCCTGGACCTCGGCGGTCATCGCCACCGGGTCGACCTCGATCACCTGGTCCAGGTCCTTGGCCGACAGCTTCGCCGAGCGGGCGCCGTCCCTGAACCGGAACAGGTTCGTGGTGGCCTTGGAGAGCCGGGGCGCCGCGTCCTGCGGGATGGCGGCGTAAGACGCCCTGATCTGTTCCACCGCCTGCCGGTGCGCCGGCATCCCTGTCGTCTGTCGCACGGTAATCACCCCCATGACCTCATCAGAAAGATCGCCCCTAGGCACGCTATATCTCGGATGTCTCCGGAACCAGGTGGGACGCGTTAAACACGAGAAAACTCTACGACCGCTCTTCCAGTGATCTTCGACCGACCACCGCATCAACCCCGTTGACCACATTCGTCACCGGGCGGCCCTCGATCGCGGCCTCCAGGTTGTCCAGCACGCAGCGGATCAGGCGGCCGGTCGACTGAGGGGTCACCCCGGCCACGTGCGGCGAGAGCAGGACCCGGGGAGCGGTGCGCAGCGGGTCGTCCTGCGGCAGCGGCTCGGTGTCGAACACGTCGAGCGCGGCGCCCCCCAGGTGCCCGGACTCCAGGGCCTCCAGCAGCGCCGTCGAGTCGACCACCTGTCCCCTCGCCGCGTTCACCAGCAGCGAGCCCGCGGGCATCAGGGAGGGGTCGATCATCCCTCTGGTCTCCTCCGTCAGCGGGATGACCAGAACGAGCACCTGGGAGCTCGCGACGAGATCACCGAGCTCTCGGTAGGTGTAGGGCACCTCGCGCGGCGTCCGGGTCCAGTAGGAGACCTCGCATCCGTGGGCGGCGAACATCCGGGCGGCGGCCTCGCCGATCGGGCCGAACCCGACGATGCCGACGCGTGATCCGTACAGCTCGGCGGGGCCGAGGTCCAGCTGCGGCCAGCGCCCCGCGCGGACCGCCGCGTCGGCGTCGAGCAGCCGCCGCGACAGTGCGAGAGTGGCGGCGAGGCACCACTCGGCCACCCCGATCGCGCTCACCCCCGCGGTGTTGGCCAGCGGCACGCCCGCCGCGGCGAGCGCGGCGAGATCGTGGCCGTCCACCCCCACGGAGGGCTGTTGCACGAACGCCAGGTCCGGTGCGGCACGGACGGCCTCGGCGTCCAGGGTGAGCCCGCCGCTCCAGTCGCCCACCACGATCTCGGCGTCGCCGAGTGCGGCGAGCAGCGACTTTCTGTCTCGGGTCGCGGGAACCGAGACGGCGACCCGGTCGCCGAGCGAGCCGAGCAGGTTGCGCACCGCATCCTCGGGGAGCGGCGGCAGCGCGAGCACCTTCCAGGGCATGTCACTCACCGCCTCGGGGGTGGAAGCTGTTGAACACGCGGGTCATGAGGGCACGCTGGGTGTCCCAGTCGGCCTCGTGGGTGGTCCAGCTGAGCACCAGCACCGAGTTGCCCACCGCGATGAACCGCCGCACCTCGTGATAGGTCACCCCGGACTTGGCCCAGGGTGCTCCCCCGCCGTCCTTCATGCTCCAGGTGAACTCCCACTGGAGCCCGGCCCCGTAGGCGAGAGGGATCTTGAACGTGTCATCGGAGTGGATCTCACTCCACTGGACCGCGTTCTCCCTCACGAGCCACTGAAGTCGCTCCAGTTCGCCGGCGTCTCCCTCCAGCAGCTCCACCGACATGTGGGCCGCCCCGTCGGGGCGCAGCCACTGGGTGTATCCCGTCTCGGCCGCATAGTCGCCTCTCCACCCGGCCGGGTAGCCGATCGACCAGTTCTCCGGGGGACGTGCCCGCCACGCCTTCAGCCCGCCGGCGGGCGCCGTCGTTCTGGTCGGGGCCGGAGTCGGGGTGGGAGTCGGGGTCGGGGTGGGCGTCGGCGACGTGCTCTGCTCCACCGGCGTCGGCTCGGTCTGGGCGACCGTGGGCACGGAACGTGCCACCGGCTGCTGGTCGGACCCCGACATCGCCACGGCCGCCGCGGCGCCACCCGCGGCCAGGACCACCACGGCACCCAGGATCAGCGGGAGCCGCCCTCCCCCGCGACGACCGGAGGCGGCCGAGATCCCGGTCTCGTGCCTGTGCTGAACGGTCCTGCCGGTGTGGCCGAAGCTCTCCTCCGTACGGTGCCCCCGGCCTGTCGGTGCGGGGCGGACGGCGGTCTCCCCGGTGCGGCGGGCCGCGGCCGACGGGTTGTCGATCACCTCCGCCAGCATCGCGTCGGCCTGCCGCACGGTCAGCCGGTGGGCGGGCTCCCGCTGGAGCATGCCGATGAGCACCGCTCGCATCTCCGGGGGTACCGGACCGAAGTCGGGCTCCTCGGTGAGGAGGGCACTGAGGGTGGAGATGGCGTCGCGGCGTTCGAAGGGTCCCCGGCCGACCAGGGCCGCGTAAAGGGTGGCGCCGAGTGCCCACAGGTCCGACCAGGGGCCGGCGTCGACGCCGGTGGCGCGCTCGGGCGGCAGGAAGCTGGGCGAGCCCGTCACCATGCCCGTCTGGGTGAGCGAGGTGTCGCCCTCGACGGTGGCGATGCCGAAGTCGGAGAGCACCGCGCGTCCCTCGGCGTCCAGCAGGATGTTGCTCGGCTTGACGTCGCGGTGCAGGATCCCGGCCTCGTGGGCCGCGCGCAGGGCCGACAGGACCTGGCGGCCGATGTCGGCGATCTGGCGCACCGGCAGCGGGCCGACCTCGTCCAGCCCGCGCGCCCTGACCAGCTCCATCACGATCCAGGGGCGGCCGTCCTGCTCCGCCACGTCGTAGATCGCCACGATGCCCCGGTGGTTGAGCCTCGCCGCGGTCCTGGCCTCGCGGGAGGTGCGGGTCAGCTGGACCTGGTGCTCGGCCGGGGAGAGGTTGGGCGGTAGGAGCACCTCCTTGACGGCGACCGAGCGGTCGAGGAGGGTGTCGTGGCCTTCCCACACCACGCCCATCCCGCCCCGGCCGAGCTCTCGCAGCAACCGATAGCGCCCAGCGACCACCCGTTCACTGTGCGGATATGTCATCGTAAGACCCCTAGGTACCATTCGGAGAGGGCGCAAGTTTCCCATACACGCGCGGGCCTCATGTGGCTCCTGGCGATGTGTCTTGCCATCGAAAGTCGAATGTTGTTCTACTGTGGCGGGAGACGGCAGTGGTCACGACCAAGTGATTGCTTGCTGACGCCGTACCCGAAGAGAACCGGCGACACCCGAGGAGAATGTCGATGGAGCGCGTGACCAGGAAGGGCCCGCTGGCCGGAGTCCGCGTGCTCGAACTGGCGGGACTGGCCCCCGGACCGTTCGCCGGGATGATGCTGGCCGACCACGGGGCCGAGGTGCTGCGCGTCGATCGCGTGAGCGTCGTCGCCAAGGCCGGGGACAGGCCGCGCGCCGGCGTGATGGACCGGGGCAAGCGGACGGTCGGCCTGGATCTCAAGTCCCCCGAGGGGGTCGCCGCGTTCAAGGAACTGGCCCGCCGGGCCGACGTGGTCGTCGACGTCTTCCGGCCGGGGGTCGCCGAGCGCCTCGGCATCGGCCCGGCCGACCTGCACGCGGTCAACCCGCGCCTCATCTACGGCCGGATGACCGGCTGGGGCCAGGACGGCCCGCTCGCCCCGACCGCGGGGCACGACATCGACTACATCGCCGTCTCCGGCGCGCTGTCGATGCTGGGCCGTGCGGGCGAGCGCCCCACCCCGCCGATCAACATCCTCGGCGACTTCGCCGGAGGCGGCCTCATGCTCGCGTACGGCGTGCTGCTGGCGCTGATCGAGCGGGAGCGGACCGGCGAGGGACAGGTGATCGACGCCGCCATGGTGGACGGCGCGGCGACGCTGTTCGCGATGTTCTACCACGGCGTGCAGACCGGCGGCTGGGGCCCGCGCGGCACGAACCTGCTGGACACCGGCGCGCCGATGTACGACACCTACGAGACGGCCGACGGCGGATACATGGCCGTCGGCGCGCTTGAGCCGCAGTTCTGGACGGAGATGATCACCCTGATGGGCCTGGAGGACCTGCCCGACCGAGACGACAGGTCACGGTGGCCCGCGCTCCGCGAGCGGCTCGCCGAGGCGTTCCGATCCAGGACCCGCGCCGAGTGGGAGGCGCTTTTCGACGGTACGGACGCCTGCGTCTCCCCGGTGCTGGAGATGGGCGAGGCCGCGGATCACCCGCACCACAAGGCGAGGGGCACGTTCGTCGACATCGGCGGGATCAGACAACCCGTGCCCACGCCACGCCTGCTCGGCGCGCCCGAGCAGGACCTCTCCCCCTCCACCCGGCTGGACGACCTCTCCTCCTGGGGCCTGGCCGACGAGACCGCGGCACGGCTGCGCGAAGCGGGGGTGCTGGCCTGATGGACGTCTTCGAGGCCCTCTACACCACCAGGGCGATGCGCAGGGTCAAGCCGGACCCGATCCCCGAGGAGGTCCAGCGAAGCATCCTGGACGCCGCGGTCCGCGCGCCCAGCGGTGGCAACGTGCAGAGCTGGCGCTTCCTGCTCGTCGACGACCTCGCGGTGAAGGAACGGCTCGGCCCCCTCTACAGGGACGCGCTCGGACAGCTCTTCGAGGGCCACTACCGGCCGATGCGCGAGAAGGCCGAGGCCGAGGGCGACACCCGGACGCTCAGCGTCCTGAAGTCGGCCCAGTACCTGGCCGACCACTTCGAGGGCTATCCGCTGCTGCTGTTCGCGTTCGTCCGCAACGACCCGTCCGGCGGCTCGATCTTCCCCTCGGTGTGGAGCGCGCAGCTCGCCGCCCGCGCCCACGGAGTGGGCAGCGCGCTGACCAGCGTGCTCGGCATCTTCCACGCCGAGGAGACGCTGCGGGTGCTCGGCGTGCCCGAGGGCAAGGGCTGGGCCCTGGCCTGCACGGTCACCTTCGGCTACCCCACCGGGCGCTGGGGTGTCGCGCCCCGACGTCCCGCGCACGAGGTGAGCTACCGCAACCGGTGGGGCCAGGACGTGGGCTTCGAGATCCCCGAGCCTCTGTGGGGGCAGGAAGGCTGAACACCGAGGGCACCGAGCCGCCCGGTCGGACGCGTCACCGCGAGCCGACCGGGGCCGACCGCACTCAGCGCATCGGGGACAGGACCGCCGCGTAGATGTCGGCTCCCCCCGGGTGGTGCACCTCCAGGTCGGTGGTGAAGGCCCTCGGCGGGGTGCCACCCGACTCGGTGTGCTTCCACAGCTGCTGCCACCCCTC
This sequence comes from Streptosporangium sp. NPDC000095, assembly GCF_042899335.1. Taxonomy (NCBI): domain Bacteria; kingdom Bacillati; phylum Actinomycetota; class Actinomycetes; order Streptosporangiales; family Streptosporangiaceae; genus Streptosporangium; species Streptosporangium sp. NPDC000095. The sequence goes on along the minus strand of NZ_JBIAZS010000012.1, from coordinate 58,340 downwards.
CAGCAGGACACCCGGCATCGGCCCGCGGACCTCGACCTTCAGCGACGGCACTCCCGGCACCCGTACCGCCACCATCCCCTCGGGCAGCGCCGCGGCACTGCGCACGGCGACCCCGACGATCTGGGTGTAGGCGCCGTGGTGGTCACTCTCGTAGTCGGTGAGCACCGCGTAGATGTTCTCGTCGACCCGTCCCGGCACATGGGCGAAGGCCCCCGGGGACCCCGCCCGCGCCCAGAGCGCGCCGAGCCTCCCCCGGCCGGGCTCCGTCTCGTCGGCGTTCGACGTCCGTACGGCATGACCTACGACGAGCATCTCCGGCCGATCAACCACGATCACAATGCCTCCTCATGGCCATCCACTTATTCACGCAAACCGGATCCTAGTCCCCGCTCCGAGCTGCCAGTCCTCTTCGAAGGCCGGGAAAAGGGGAACGCTCATATCCGGCAATTCACGGCATAAGGTGGAGCAACGTGAGATTCCTCAATGAGATGGCACCGGCCTACGACCTGACCTACAGCGACGTCTTCATGGTTCCGTCGCTCTCCTCCGTCGGCTCGCGGCTCGCCGTCGACCTCTCCAGCCAGGACGGCACCGGAACCACCATCCCCATCGTGGTCGCCAACATGACGGCGGTGGCGGGACGGCGGATGGCGGAGACCGTCGCGCGGCGGGGCGGGATCACCGTGATCCCGCAGGACATCCCGATCGACGTGGTCGCCGACGTCGTCGACTGGGTCAAGAAACGCGACCTCGTCCACGACACACCGCTCACGCTCACCCCGCACGACACCGTCGGAGAGGCGCTCAACCTGCTGCCCAAGCGGGCCCACGGCGCGATCATCATCGTCGACTGGGACAACCGCCCGGCCGGCGTGGTCACCGAGAGCGACTGCTCGGGCGTGGACATGTACACCCAGCTCTCCCAGGTGATGTCCGACCACCTGCTCACGCTGCCCGCCGGGCTCGACCCGCGCGAGGCCTTCGACCGCCTCCACGAGGGCCGTCACCGGCTCGCCCCCGTCGTGGACGCGGACGGCCGGCTGGTCGGCATCCTGACCAGGACGGGCGCGCTGCGCGCCACCCTGTACCGGCCCGCCGTCGACGACTCGGGCAGGCTCCGCGTCGCGGCGGCCGTCGGAGTCAACGGCGACGTGGCCGCCAAGGCCAAGGAGATCCTCGACGCCGGGGTGGACTGCCTGGTCGTGGACACCGCCCACGGACACCAGGAGAAGATGATCAGCGCCCTGAGGGCGGTCCGCGCGCTCGGCCCCGACGTGCCCGTCGCGGCGGGCAACGTCGTCACCGCCGCGGGCGTGCGGGATCTCGTCGAGGCGGGGGCCGACATCGTGAAGGTCGGCGTCGGCCCCGGGGCGATGTGCACCACCCGGATGATGACCGGCGTGGGCCGCCCGCAGTTCTCCGCCGTGCTGGAGTGCTCCGCCGAGGCCCGCGGGCTGGGCCGCCACGTGTGGGCCGACGGCGGCGTCCGCCATCCCCGCGACGTCGCCCTCGCCCTGGCCGCGGGGGCGTCCAACGTGATGATCGGCTCGTGGTTCGCGGGCACCTACGAATCGCCGGGCGACACCCGTACCGCCGCCGACGGGCGGAAGTACAAGGAGAACTTCGGCATGGCCTCGGCCCGCGCGGTGAGACTGCGCACGGCGGAGGACTCCCCCTTCGACCGGGCGCGCAAGGCCCTGTTCGAGGAGGGCATCTCGACCTCCAGGATGTATCTCGACCCGGCCATGCCCAGCGTCGAGGACCAGATCGACGCCATCGTGGCCGGTCTGCGCTCCTCGTGCACCTACGCGGGGGCCTCCACCCTGGAGGAGTTCCACGAGCGCGCGGTGATCGGCGTCCAGAGCTCGTCCGGCTACACCGAGGGAATGCCGCTCCACCAGAGTTGGTGATCCGTCCCACCGTTCTCCCGGGATCTCGCCGTAGCCGGCGAGATCCCGGGAAAGGACACGCATCCTCCTACCGCCACGGGGTAGTCGGCTCGTCGAGCCATCTTCCACCACCGAAAGGCGAGCGGACATGAATGGAACGCCCACCGGCCTGGACACGCAGGTCGTCGTGGACCGGAGGGTCCTGGCAGGCTACGACAACTACCTCGCGGCACAGCGAACCGTGGACGGACTCTCCGACGCGGGCTTCCCCGTCGAGAACGTGGCGATCGTCGGCAGCGACCTGAAACTCGAGGAGACCGTCACCGGCAGGATGACCAACGGGCGGGCCGCGCTCACCGGAGCCGGAAGCGGCGCGGCCTTCGGCGCCGTCGTGGGGATGTTCCTCGGCCTGTTCACCTCGACCACGATGTCGTTCTTCGTCCTCGTGCTCTGGGCGGCCCTGTGGGGTGCCGTGATGGGAGCCGCGTTCGGGTTCATCAACCACCTCTTCACCGGCGGCAAGCGGGACTTCGCCTCGCGCAGCGCGATCGTCGCCGGCCGCTACGACGTGCTGGTCGCGGCCTCCCACCTGGACCACGCGCGGGCCGTCCTGGAGTCGACCCCCGGCCCCGCCGACACCATGGTCGTGGAGGTTCCCCCGTCCGCCGGCATGTACGACCCGGCCGCCACCGGGGCCACCTCCCCCACCCACGCCACCCCCGCACAGACGCTCGCCACCGACATCCCCCCGCAGCCGTCCGCCCCCGACCTCTCCGGCCGTCCGGTCACCTCCGACCTGCCGCCGCAGCCGGTCATCCCCGGGCGCGCCGCGCGACCGGCCACCGCGGACCACCCCGCGCCCGCGGACGACCCGGCTCCCACGTCCCCCGCGCCGTCGCACGCCGAGGAGGGTGCCGAGCCGGCGCGGCCCGGCACCGCCGAGCACCGGATCCCCGCGCAGCCGACCTCTCCCGACCGCCCCGCCGTCCGGTCGGCCGGCTCCGAGCGGCCCGACTCCTGAGTGCGCCTGGTGAGAGAGTCCCGACAGAACATCCGGCGGGCGCCCCGATCCGGGGCGCCCGCCGGCAGGTGGACGCGGAAGAGGGTGCTCAGCCCTTGACGCCGCCCGCGAGCAGGCCGCGGACGAAGTAGCGCTGCATCGACAGGAAGACGACCAGCGGGATGATCAGCGAGACGAACGCTCCCGAGGTCAGGCGCTGCCACTCGTTGCCCTTGGTACCGGCCATCTGCGCCAGCCGTACCGTCATCGGAGCGCTCTCCGGGGTGCCTCCGGCGAAGATCAGGGCCACCAGCAGGTCGTTCCAGACCCAGAGGAACTGGAAGATCGCGAAGGTGGCGAGCGCCGGCCCGACCAGCGGGAGGACGATCGTGCGCAGGATCTTCCCGTGGCTCGCCCCGTCGACCCTCGCCGCCTCCATCAACTCGCCGGGAAGCTCGGACATGAAGTTGTGCAGCAGGAAGACGCCCAGCGGTAGCGCGAAGCAGGTGTGGGCGAACCAGACCTGAATGAACCGGGCGGGGCCCTCCAGCTCCCAGGCGGGCATCAACTGGAGGCCGAAGACGGACACGCCCTCGGAGAAGAACGAGAGCAGTGGCACGAGTGCCATCTGCAGCGGCACGATCTGCAGCGCGAAGATGCCGATGTAGATCCACTCTCGTCCGCGGAACGGCAGCCAGGCGAGCGCGTACGCCGCGAAGGTGGCGAGGGCGAGCGGGAAGAGCACCGACGGGATCGTGATGACGATCGAGTTGATCAGGAAGCTCATCATCTGGCCGGAGGACGAGGAGGTTCCGAACAGGACCTGCTGGTAGTTCTCCAGGGTGATCTGCGGGTCGGAGAAGAACGTCCACCAGCCGGTGGTCTTGATCTGGTCCTCCGGGCGCAGCGAGGACAGCAGCAGACCGAAGGTCGGGGTGGTCCACAGGACCGCGATGACGATCGCCGCGGCGCCGGCGACGCGGCCGCTCAGTCTCCGCCGTACGCGCTGCGGTGCCGTCGTCGCCTCGGGCCGCACCATGGTCTGGGTCAACGTGGCCATGTGGACTCCTTCGCCGTCCGCGTACTCGCGACGCGGGGCCTGCCTGCTCGCCCGGTCACCTGACGGCCTCTCTGCGCTGGCGGATCTGGTAGATCACGATCGGGGTCACCAGGACGAACAGGAAGACCGCGAGGGCCGCGCCCTTGCCCGTCTCGCCGTACCGGAACGCCTGGTTGTACATCTCGTTGGCGATGACGCTGGTGTCGAACTGGCCGCCGGTCATGGTGCGGACGATGTCGAACAGCTTGAGCGTGCCGATCGACTGCGTGACCAGCACCACGATCACGGCCGATCGGATGGACGGCAGCGTCACCCGGAAGAACATCTGCAGCGGGCTCGCCCCGTCCAGCCGGGCGGCCTCGACGATCTCGGCGGGGATTCCCTTGATCGCGGCGGAGAGCACCACGGTGGCGAAACCCGCCTGGATCCAGACCATGACCACGATGAGGAACAGTGTGTTGAGCGGTGCCTCCTGGAGCCACTGCTGTGGTTCGCCGCCGAACGCGACCGTGATCTGGTTGAGCAGGCCGATCTGGTCCTGCTCCTCGGAGCGGTAGGCGTAGACGAAGCGCCAGATGATGCCCGCCCCGACGAAGGAGATCGCCATCGGCAGGAAGACGAGTGACTTGGCGAGCGACTCGAAACGGGTGCGGTCGACCAGGACGGCGTAGACCAGCCCGACCGAGGTCACCAGCAGCGGGACGAGCAGCACCCAGATAAGGGTGTTGCGGAGGACGATCACCGCCTCCGGCTGGGTGAACATCCAGGCGTAGTTGGACATGCCGACCCACTCCTTGCCGTCGCCGCTCATGAACGACAGCAGGGTGGTGCGCACGGCCGGTACGACCAGGCCGATGGCGAGGAGCAGGATGGCGGGCAGAAGCAGGATCGTGGCGTGGGTCCACGCGCGCCGCCGCATCGGGGCGCGGTCGAGGAGCACCAGGATCACCGCCACCACCACGAGGAACGCGGCGACGCCGATCAGCAGTTGGAGGAGTTTGGGCAGTTCGGCGGCGAAGTCGAAGTCCATCGGAGAATCTCCCGGGAGGACGACGGTCCGGTCCCGCGCATCACGCAGAACCGGACTCATCGGGATATATCAGGACTTGGGCCAGGAGGCTTCGATGTAGTCGAGGACCGTCTTGGTGTCCTTGCCGTTGATCCAGTCGGTCATGCCCTTCCAGAACGTGCCCGCGCCGACCGCGGCGGGCATCAGGTCCGAGCCGTCGAAGCGGAAGATCGTGCTCGGGTCCTGGAGCATCTCCATGGAGAGCTTGTCGATCGGGTTCTGGGCGTTGGCCGGGTCGACGCCCTTGCGCGCGGTGACGTAGGTCGCCAGTTTCATGCGGGCGGTGGGGAACTCCGCGGAGGCGAGATACGCCTGGACGGCCTGGACCTCGGGGCGGTCGGTGAAGGCCGCCACGAACTCGCCCGCGCCGAGCACCGGCTTCTTGGCCGGGTCGTTGCCCGGCAGGTAGAAGGCGAACACGTCACCGTCCTCGGCGACCTTGGTCCCCTCGGGCCAGAAGTTGGCGTAGAAGGACGCCTGGCGGTGCAGGGCGCACTTGCCCTCGGTGATCGGGACGCCGCCCTCCTGGAAGGCGGTGCTGGCGATCGACTTGACCGGACCGTAGCCGCCGTTGACGAACTTCTCGTTCTTGAGGATCGCGCCGACCTTGTCGACCGCCGCGGTGACCTTGGGGTCGTTGAACGGGGTCTTGTGGCTCACCCAGTCGTCGTATCCCTCGGGACCGGCCTCCCTGAGCATGAGGTCCTCGATCCAGTCGGTCGCCGGCCAGCCGGTCGCGTCACCGGACTCGATGCCCGCGCACCACGGCTTCACGCCGGAGTCGGCGATCGTGTTGGTGAGCGTCATGAGCTCGTCCCAGGTCTTGGGGACGGCCCAGCCCTTCTCGGTGAACATCTTCGGCGAGTACCAGACGAAGGACTTCACGCTCGCGCCGAGCGGGGCGCCGTAGAAGACGCCGTCGACGGTGGCGTACTTGGCCCAGTCCTCCGACCAGCCCTCGGCGGTGAGCTTCTTGATCTCCTCGGAGGCGGGCTTGAGCTTTCCCGCCTTGGCGAAACGCTCAAGAAGGCCCGGCTGGGGGAAGAAGGCGATGTCGGGGGGGTTGCCGCCGTCCGCGCGGACCTGGATCTGCGCCTCGAACTCGCCGGTGCCCTCATAGGTGATCTTCATTCCGACGCAGTCGGCGAACGGCTTCCACGCCTTCTCGAAGTGGTCGGCCTCCGCGTCACGGATCGGCGAGTAGATGCTGACGGTCTTGCCCTCGTGTTTGCCGTACTGACTGAAGGCGGCACATTCGGGGGACGCGCCGGCGTCGTCGCCACCCGCCGATGGCGTGGGGTCCGCGGATCCGCAGGCGGTGACGACCAACGCCAGCCCTATGCTGCCCGCCGCAAGGGCGGTGCGCCGGGGCCGAGAGAGGAGCGACATGGAACCATCCTCCAAATACACAATTGCCGGGGAGTGTGAGAGCGCTCTCTGGAAGAGTTGTCTGCCCACAACGCAAAGTCAAGAACCGTGATATTACGGTTACCATCTCAGAATTCTTGACACGATCTGTGCGGTACCGTGATGCTCCAGAGAGCGCTCTCACGTAACAGCCGAACAGAATGGGGCGGTGAGGACATGACCATGTCCGCCGAAAAGTCCTACGACCTTCAGGACTCCGGCGTGCTGAGATTCCCTGAGGGCTTCGTCTGGGGTGCCGCCACCGCGGCCTACCAGATCGAGGGCGCCACCCGGGATGACGGCAGGGGCCCCTCCATCTGGGACACGTTCTCCCGCACCCCCGGCAAGGTTCACGCGGGCCACACCGGTGACGTCGCGTGCGACCACTACCACCGCTATCCCGAGGACGTCGCGCTCATGCGCGACCTCGGCCTGCACTCCTACCGGTTCTCCATCTCCTGGCCCCGCGTGCAGCCCGACGGGTCGGGGCCCGCCAACCCGCGCGGCCTGGACTTCTACGACCGCCTCGTCGACGAGCTCCTCGAAAAGGGCATCACCCCCATCGTGACGCTCTACCACTGGGACCTGCCGCAGACCCTGGAGGACCGCGGCGGCTGGACCAGCAGGGAGACCGCCGCGCACTTCGCCGACTACGCCGCGATCGCGCACGGCAGGCTGGGTGACCGGGTCGAGACGTGGACCACCCTGAACGAGCCCTGGTGCTCGTCCTTCCTCGGCTACGCGTCGGGCATCCACGCCCCCGGCCTCGCCGAGCCCGCGCTGGGCTTCGCCGCCGTCCACCACCTGCTGCTCGGCCACGGCCTGGCCGTCCAGGCGCTGCGCGCCTCGGGCGCCGCCACGGTCGGCGTCACGCTCAACCTCTCCCCCGTGATCGGCGACGACGCCCTCGCGGTCGAGCTCGTCGACGGCCTGCAGAACCGGATCTTCCTGGACCCGGTGCTGCGCGGGGAGTATCCCGCCGACGTCGTCGAGCGTGCCCGCCGCTTCACCGACTGGTCCTTCGTCCAGGACGGCGACCTGGAGATCATCGGTCAGCCGATCGACCTGCTGGGCGTGAACTACTACCACCCGCAGACCGTGACCGTCCGCGCCGGCGAGCCCGCCAACCTGGTCTATCCGGGCAGCGAGGGCATCGCCTTCGGCGGAGCCGACGCGCCGCAGACCGCGATGGGATGGCCGGTGCAGCCGTTCGGCCTCACCGACCTGCTCCTGCGGCTCTCGCGCGACTATCCGGGCACCCCTCTGATCATCACCGAGAACGGTGCCGCCTTCGACGACGTCGTCGAGGACGGCGAGGTGCACGACGTCGGCCGCCTGTCCTACCTCGACGGCCACCTGCGCGCGGCGCACGCGGCGATCGAGGGCGGCGCCGACCTGCGCGGATACCTCGTGTGGTCGCTGCTGGACAACTTCGAGTGGGCCGAGGGGTATGACAAGCGGTTCGGCGTCGTGCACGTCGACTACGCGACGCAACGCCGCATCCCCAAGGACAGCGCCCTGTGGTACAGCCAGGTCGTACGCCGGAACGGACTGTGAGGACCCGTCCGACCCTGGAGAAGGTGGCCGCCCGGGCGGGTGTGTCCCGGGCGACGGCCTCGCGCGTGGTCAACGGCTCCACGCGCGTGGCACCCCAGATCCGCGACGCGGTCAACCGCGCCGTGGAGGAGCTGGGCTACGTGCCCAACCAGGCGGCGCGGAGCCTGGTCACCCAGCGGGCCGACTCCATAGCGCTCGTCTTCCCCGAGCCGGCGACCCGGGTCTTCTCCGACGACCCGACCTTCGCCGGGATCATCCGCGGGGTCAGCCTGGAGATCGAGGAGGCCGACAAGCAGCTCGTGCTGATGCTCATCGGCGCGACGGGCGGCTACCAGCGGGCCGAGCGCTACGCCACCAACGGCCACGTGGACGGCGTGGTCATCGCGTCGATGCACGGCACCGACCCGCTGCCGGCCATCCTCGCCAGGCGCGGGGTGCCGGTGGTGTGCAGCGGCAGGCCGACCGTGCCCAGCAGCCTGCCGTACGTGGACGTGGACAACGCCGGCGGCGCCGAGCGCGCGGTGCGGCACCTGATGGAACGGGGCAGGCGGCGCATCGCCACCATCGCCGGGCCGCAGGACATGATCGCCGGAATCGACCGGCTCGACGGCTACCGCGCCGTGCTGCGCGACTCCGACCGCCGCTCCATCGTCGCGGTCGGCGACTTCACCCGGGAGTCGGGGACGGTCGCGATGCGGCAGCTGCTCGCCGACGACCCGGAGATCGACGCGGTCTTCGTGGCGAACGACCTGATGGCGCTGGGCGCGCTGACGGCCCTGCGCCAGGCGGGCCGACGGGTCCCCGACGACGTCGCGCTGGTCGGCTTCGACGACATCCCAGCCGTCTCCTACGCCGAGCCTCCGCTGACCACGGTCAGGCAGCCGACCGTCGAGATGGGACGGAGGCTCGCCCGCATGGTCCTCGACCTGGAGGAGAAGGCGCAGGTGACACTCCCCACCGAGCTGGTCGTCCGGGAGTCCACCGCGTCCTGAGACCGGTCGCCCTCCGGCCACGGGAGCGGGCGAAACTCAAGACCCGACGAAGAGCACGGATCCGGAGCCCCGGCCGGGTGCCAGGGCTCCGGCCCGAGCTCCGAACCGGGACTACGAGGACGCCCGGACGACCAGATCCGTGGACACGATCATCGACTCGGCGGGGCCTCCCTCAAGGAGGGAGAGCAGCAGGCGGACCATCGCCGCGGCCTGCTCGGCGTGCGGCGTGTGGATGGTCGTCAGCGGCGGGTCGGTGTAGCGGGCGGCCTCGATGTCGTCGTAGCCCACGATGGCGACCTCGTCGGGAATCCTCCGGCCCGCCTGGCGGAGCGCGTGCATCGCGCCGATCGCCATCAGGTCGTTCGCGGCGAAGACCGCGTCGATCTCCGGGTCGTCGGCGAGCAGCTGCCGCATCGCGACCGCCCCCGACTCCCGGGTGAAGTCGCCGACCGCGATGATCGAGCGGCGATCGGAGTCGCGCAGCACCTCGCGGTAGCCGGTCAGCCGGTCCTGCCCGCCTATCATGTCCAGCGGCCCCGCGATGGTGGCGATGCGCCGCCTGCCTCGCTCCAGCAGATGCCGCACGGCGGTGGCGGCGCCCTCGACGTTGTCGTTGTCGACGTACGGTATCTCGACCGGCACGGCGGGTCTGCCGTAGGAGACGACCGGGACGCGCAGCCGGGTGAGCGCGACCGGCAGCGGGTCGGCACCGTGACTGGACACGAGCATGACGCCGTCGACGTGGCCGCCGGCGATGTAGTGCTCCACCCGGGCATGGCTCTCCGGCGACCCGGCCAGCAGCAGCACCACCTGCTTGTTGACGGCCTCCAGCTCCAGGCTGGCCGAACGGATGACGGTGGAGAACATCGGATCGTCGGAGAACACCCGGTTCGGCGACTCCGAGACGACCAGCGCGACCGAGTTGGTCCGCTGGGTCACCAGGTTTCTCGCCGCCCCGTTGGGGACGTAGCCGAGCTCGTTCACCGCGCGCATGACCAGGTCCCGGATGTCGGCGGTGACCGTGGTCTGGCCGTTCACCACCCGGGAGACGGTCGACCGGGAGACCCCGGCACGGGCGGCGACCGCCTCCAGGGTGGGACGTCTCATCGTGTTCTTCCCCTACCGTCGATTGCGGTCCGTTACGTGCGATGACATCGCGGTACAACGGCGCGCCGTCCTTGAGCGGACGCCGCCGGGTGGCGAAGTCCGCGCGCACGATCCCGAACCTACGCCGGTCCCCTCCGGCCCACTCGAAATTATCAGCAGCGACCGGATGACCACGCACGTCCGCCCCTTCGGCGATCGCGGCGTGCACGACGCGCGGGTGGCCGTTGCCGTCGGCACGACGGAGGCGAGGGTGGCCTCCGAGTGCCGACGGCGGTCATCCCTTCACCGCCCCCTGCATGATTCCTCCGATGATCTGTTTGCCGAGCAGGGCGAACACGACGACCAGTGGAAGCGTGCCGAGCGTGGTGCCCGCCAGGCCGAGCACGTAGTCGTTGACGTATCCGCTGGCCAGTGTGGACAGGGCCACCTGGACCGTCGGATCCTCCGGGGTCAGGACGACCAGCGGCCAGAAGTAGTCGTTCCAGACCGACATGAAGGTAAGCATGCCCAGCACCGCCGCCGCCGGGCGGGCGGCCGGGAGCACGACGTGCCAGAACAGGCCCCAGGTGCTGCAGCCGTCGACCCGGCCCGCCTCGAGCAGCTCGGTCGGCAGCGCCCTGGAGAGGTACTGGGTCATGAAGAACACCCCGAACGCGTTGACGAGCGCGGGCACGATCAGCGCGTACATGGTGCCGGTCCACTCCAGCTTCACCATCAGCATGTACAGCGGGATGATGCCGAGCTGGGTCGGCACCATCATCGTCGCCACGGTGAGCAGGAGCAGGGCGTTGCGCCCGCGAAAGCGCAGCTTGGCGAACGCGAACCCGGCCAGGGTGGAGAAGAGCATCACCGCGAACGCGACGGTGCCGGAGACAATGACGGAGTTGAGCATCGCCAGGGCGAAGGGGACCGTGTCGAAGACGCGGGCGACGTTGGCGAAGAAGTTGCCGCCGGGGATGAGCGGCGGCGGCACGTCGGCCAGGGCCGCGTTGTCGCGGGAGGCGACCACGACGCTGTAGTAGAGCGGCATCATGGAGAAGAACGCCACCGCGGCGAGCGTGAGGTAGGTGAGCCTGCGGGCGGCGCCGCCGGAACGACGGCGGACCGCGGGGACGGCGGTGTGGGCGCTCATGTCAGCCCTCCCTTCCCACGACGGGTGAGCAGGTAGTTGACGCCGACGACCACCACGATGAAGACGAACATCATCCAGGAGATGGCCGAGGCGTAACCGAAGTCGAGCTTGGTGAAGTTCTCGTAGATGAACAGGGAGAGCGTCTGATACTGCCGGTCCACCCCTCCGGTGACGAGGTAGGAGCCGAACAGCAGCGGCTCGGCGAGGATCTGCATCGCGCCGATCGTCGAGGTGATGACGACGAAGATGATCGTTGGCTTGATCATCGGGATGGTGATCCTGCGGAGCTGGGTCGTCCCGCTCGCGCCGTCGATGGTGGCCGCCTCGTACAACTCGCGCGGCACCGCCTGCATCGCCGCCAGGAGAATGAGGGCGTTGTAGCCCGTCCACCGCCACATGATCATGGTGGAGATGGCGAAGTGAGAGCTGAGCACCCCCTCGTTCCAGGCGATGCCCTCGACGCCGACCAGGGAGAACACCCAGTTGATCATGCCGAAGTCCCGGCCGAACAACTGGCTGAAGATGACCACCACCGCGACCACACTGGTCACGTTGGGCAGCAGCAGCGTGATGCGGAAGAAGGTCTGCGCCCGTAGCGGCCGGTTGAGCAGGTGGGCGAGCCAGATGGCGAGCAGCAGCTGCGGCACGGTGGACAGCACCCCGATGGACAGGGTGTTGAAAGTGGCGTTCCAGAAGTAGTCGTCGGCGAGCAGCGTTCTGAAGTTCTCCAGGCCGACGAAGGTCTGCTCGTCCCGGAGCAGCGTCCACTCGTGCAGGCTCACCCAGGCGGTGTACGCGAGGGGAAACAACCCGAACGCGGAGAAGAGCAGGAAGAAGGGGGCCACGTAGGCGTACGGCGAGCCCTTGACGTCGAGTTGGTGAACCAGTTGGCGGCGGAGGCGGGGTCCCGCCTGTCTGTTCGGCGGGACCGCCGCCAGGCGATCGGGCGCGCGGGTGGCCATGGCAGCTCCTTTCTGCGGTTCTTCGGACGGCGGGAGGAGTGCGGCCCGTCACGGCGGGCGGCGTCGGCCCGTCACGGCGCACGGCGGGAGGCGTGCGGTTCCGCGGCACGGGACGCGTGCCCGCCACGGGACAGGGGCACGGGCTGGTGGCCGACCGGTACCAGACCGGCCGGCCGGGGGACGACTACTTGATCCTGCCGACGTCCTTGAGCGCCTGTGCCCAGGCCTCCTCGGCGTTCTGCTTGCCCTGGTCGACCCGCTGGAGACCGTCGCCGATCGCCTGCAGGACGTCACCGGCCTTGGGACCCACGGGCTGCGGCTTGAGCGACTTGGCCGCGTCGGTGAAGATCTTGCCGATCGGCGCGTTGCCGAAGTACGGGTTGACGAAGTCCTTCACCGCGGGGTCGTCGTACAGGGCGGGCAGCGAGGGCAGCGCGCTCGCCTCCTTGAAGAGCTTGATCTGGCTCTCCTTGCTGGTCAGCAGGTCGATCAGTGCCGCGGCCTCCTTGGGATGCCTGCCCTGCTTGGGCAGCATCAGGTGGGTGCCGCCCTGGTTGCCGCCGCCGCCGGGGACCGCCGCGATGTCCCAGGTGCCCTCGCCGGGCTTCTGATCCTTGATCGTTCCGGTCTTCCAGGCCGGGCAGACCATGGTGGCGAAGCTTCCCTTGGCGATGCCGGTGTTCCACGGCGGCGAGAACGCGGCGAGGTTGGCCGAGAGACCTTCGTCGATCATCTTCACGCCCGTGTCGTACGCCTTGCGCACGTCGGGGTTGGTGGCGGCGACGATGTTGTACTCGGCGTCGTAGAAGCCGATGGGGGCCTGCTCGACCATGGCGCGGAAGTGCTCGCCGGGACCGTCGGTGAACTTGGCTCCCTCCACCTTGCCCGCGACGAACCTCTTGCCCGTCTCGACGTAGGCGTCCCAGGTCGGCCAGAGCGCCGAGACCTCGTCTCGGTCGACGGGCAGGCCGGCCTTCTTGAACAGGTCCGGGCGGTAACACATGGCCAGGCCGCCGACGTCGGTACCGAGGCCCAGGAGGGCGGAGCCGTCGTTGGAGACGCCCAGCTTCCACTTCCAGTCGAGGTATTCGCTCTCGCGCCTGTCCAGGCCGTATTCCTTGAGGTCGTGGAACTTGTCCGGCACGGGGGTGAAGGCGCCGATGTAACCGCCCTCGACGGCGACCACGTCCGCGGCGCCCGCGCCGGTGGTCAGCTGGGTGATGAGGTTGGTGTGGTGGTCGTTGAACTGCGCGCGGCGCTCCACGATCTCCACGTTGGGGTGGGTCTTCTTGAACTCCTCGTACAGCGGCGCGTAGTGGAAGTCGCTGAACAGCCCGACGGTCAGCTTGATCTTCTCGGCCGGCCCTGAGGCCGGCCCGCCGCTCCCGGCGCCACCCCCACCGCAGGCGGTGAGGCCCAGGACCAGGGCGGAAACGGCGGCCATCGGGGCGAGGAACCTCTGGCGTGACTTACGCATGGAACCCTCCCGGGGTCCTCATAGATGATCATGGAGAGAGCGCTCTCTGAGAGAGAGTGACGCCAAGGGGATTGCCTGTCAACGGCACCGCCGACCTCACCCCGCGCCTGGCGGTCGGCTTTTCGCGGAAAGTGCCCCATCGCTCTCTTGGATGTTTCCCCAGCTCAGAGAGGTTTTGAAGTTAAATTTTATAGAAAATAGAGCGCTCCCACGAGGAAAGGTCACATTAAGGTCGCGTTTCCAGCGTGTTCCACAGGGCCGCACCGGCCTCTTGACACCCCCCGCCGAGCGGGCCACTCTCTATCTCAGAGAGCGCTCCCTCACAAATTTCCCCCGTGGTCCCACCTGCCGCCCGCACCCGCGGTGCCACCGGTCCCCGCCTCGCGAGACGATCCCGGACGGCCTCGCGTACGAGTGCTCGCCGCCCCCGTACGGGAGACCCCCTCCCCTCCTCGGAAGGACGACTTCGGAAAGACGACGCGGAAGCCACCTCGGCCCCCACGTCTCTCGTGGTGACGCCGGAAGCCGTAGAGTCGTCCGGCCGGTCGGAAATCGACCGGCGCGCATCCAACCAAGGAGAACCACGTGGCACTGGAGAAGCCGGAGATCGACTTTCCGGAAGGCGCCCCGCCCTCGGAGCTGGAGATCGTCGACATCGTCGTAGGGGACGGCCCGGAGGCCAAGCCGGGACACCAGGTCACCGTGCACTACGTCGGCGTTGCCTTCTCGACGGGCGAGGAGTTCGACGCGTCGTGGAACCGCGGAGACACCTTCCAGTTCCCGCTGGGCGGGGGCCGGGTCATCGCGGGCTGGGACCAGGGCGTCGCGGGTATGAAGGTCGGCGGCCGCCGCCGTCTCACCATCCCGCCGCACCTCGGCTACGGCAACGCCGGCGCGGGCAACCGCATCAAGCCGGGCGAGACGCTCATCTTCGTCGTGGACCTGCTCGGCGTGAGCTGACTCGGGACGAAACGACGCATGCGGGCGGGCCACACCGGCGACGGGTGGCCCGCCCCGCGTGTCCTGTCACCCCTCCGCCCCCACTGCCGTCCCGATCGTCCTGCACCGTCCTTCATATCCGGCACCGTGCCCTGCGTCCGATGTCGTCCTCTGTGTGCCCCGGTCTGGCGGCCACCTCACGTTCGCGAGGTTCGCGGGAAGGTCCGACCTCCCCGCGGGGCGCGATGACTCAGAAAAGCAGCGCCTCGCCTCACCGAAATACCGCTCGTAGCTCTTAAGCTGGCCATTGTGTTGTTGATCGACCTCGCGCGCACCTCCGCGGCCGTGACCGCCGTCTCCGCCCGGCTGGCGAAGACCGCCCACCTCGCGGAGCTGCTCGGCAGGGTCGAGCCGGACGAGGCCGAGATCGCGATCGCCTACCTCTCGGGAGAGCTGCCTCAGCGCAACGTTGGAGTGGGCTGGACGAGCCTGCAGGACCCGCCGGAGCCCCGGCTCGCCGCCACCGCCACCCTGCGTGGGGTCCACGACCTCCTCGATGAGATCAAGGCCCTGTCGGGCCCCGGCTCGCAGAGTGCGCGCAGGACGCTGGTCTCCGAGCTGTTCGGCGCCCTCACCCGCCAGGAGCAGGTTTTCCTGTCACGGCTGCTGCGGGGCGAGCTGCGTCAGGGCGCGCTTGAAGGAGTGATGGTCGAGGCCGTGGCGAAGGCGGCCGGGGTGCCGGCCACCGAGGTCAGGCGGGCGCTGACGTTGCGCGGCTGGCTTCCCGCCGTCGGCGCCGCCGCCCTGGGCGGTGGGGTCGAGGCACTGCGCGCCTTCCACCTTGAGGTCGGCCGCCCGGTGTCGCCGATGCTCGCCCAGAGCGCCACCTCCATCGCGACCGCGTTCGGCAAGCTCGGCGAGCCGGTGGCCATCGAGTGGAAGCTCGACGGCGTCAGGGTCCAGGCGCACCGCTCGGATGAGCGGATCACCGTCTTCACCCGCGCCCTTGAGGACATCACCGCGCAGGTGCCCGAGCTGGTCGAGGCGATGAGCGCCCTGCCCTCCCGCGACCTCGTCCTCGACGGCGAGGTGATCGCGCTGCGGGCCGACGGCCGCCCCGAGCCCTTCCAGGTCACCTCGGGCCGCGTGTCAAGCCGCACCGACGTGCCGCGCGTGCGCGAGAGGATCCCGCTGAGCGTCTTCTTCTTCGACGCGCTGCGGGTCGACGGCGCCGATCTGCTCGACCTGCCGGGTGAGGCACGCCATGCGGCCCTGACCGCCGCCGTGCCCGCGGAGCTGGTGACCCCTCGCCTGGTCACCGGCGACGTCGCGGACGGCGAGGCGTTCTTCAAGGACGCGATCAGGAGCGGCCACGAGGGCGTGGTGGTCAAGTCGCTCCTGACGCCCTACGCGGCCGGGCGGCGCGGCGCCGGCTGGATCAAGGTGAAGCCCCGGCACACGCTCGATCTCGTCGTCCTGGCCGCGGAATGGGGCCATGGTCGCCGCGAGGGCAGGCTCTCCAACCTGCACCTGGGCGCCCGCGACCCGGTGACCGGCGGATTCGTCATGCTCGGCAAGACCTTCAAGGGCCTGACCGACGAGCTGCTCGCCTGGCAGACCGACCGCTTCCTCGGCATCGCCGAGGGGCCCACCGACGGCTGGACGGTCACCGTCCGTCCCGAGACGGTCGTCGAGATCGCCTTCGACGGCGTGCAGCAGTCGAGCCGCTATCCCGGCGGCATGGCGCTGCGCTTCGCCAGGGTCATCCGCTACCGCACCGACAAGACGGCGGACCAGGCCGACACCGTCGACATGGTCCGCGCCCTCATGCTCTGACATGTCTTCGTGCTCGTGTCACGTCCGTGGTCCGGCGTACCGCCGCACGGGTGCCACGTCCCTCGTGCGGCTGCCGTCCCGTAGGTCCTGCGGCCTCAGGACACCGGAGGCGTCATTTGACGACACGCAGGGTGAAGGGGTATCGGAAGTCGCCGTCGCCCGCCGCGGCCACGGCGCCGACCACGGACAGCACCACGCCGCCGATCCAGAGCAGGGGCGTCAGGACGAAGCCGATGAAAGTGATCGCCAGCACGATGGTGGCCGCGAGCATCGTCAGCTGGAAGTTCAGTGCCTCCACCGAGTGCGCCCGGATGTAGGGCGACGTCCTGCCCGCGGTGAGCATCATGACGGCCGGACCGATGACGGGAAGGCCCGCCAGCGGGAGCAGGTGCGACGCCACCGCCCCCAGACGCTCCGCTCCGCTCTCCCCCCGGCCGAAGGGGCGTGCGTGATGACCGTACGCGACCTGACCCGCGGCGGGCGGGTAGGAGGCGAGACGGGCCGGACGCGTGCCGTACAGCTCGTTCATGATCGGGACGAGGTCGCCGTGGACGCGGGCCGTCATCGCCCGCTCCAGCCTGTCGTCGAACTCGGCCTTGTCGAGTCTTCCCTCCGCGTAGGCGGCCTGGACGTGCTCGACTACCCGCTCGCGATCCTGGTTGCTGACCCGAAGCCCCGCGTGACCGGGTCGAGGACCTGCCGCCGGCACTCCCCCGTACCCCGGGCCTGCTGGTGTCGCTGTGCCTGCCATGAGACCGATACCCTTTCTTCGCCGCTTCGATCTCAATGTTCGTCCAGATTGTCGGCCCGGTATATCAGGATGAACCCCCATAAGCCCCTGAGACCCATCCCTGGCCTTCCGCCACGGAACGAGCAGGAGAGGTATACAAGGAAATATGAGATGGCGAGATCGCTACGGGTTGAGGCGGCTACGCGGGCCGAAGATCGCAAAGTTCGACCGCGCCACGACCGACGCCGACATCGAGGCGCTCATCGCCTTCGCGAAGTCGCGCAAGAGCGTCGAGTTCTACGTCGAGCCCGAGACATTCGCGACGAACACCACGGCGGTGGCCGTCGCCGACGACGGTGAATGGACCCGGCGCCGGGTCGGCTCCCCCGCGGTGATCCGCAAGGTGGCCCGCGACCTGGCCCTGCCCGTCTACGACGTCCAGCTGACCGGTTATCCACCCCGGATGAGGGCCTACAACGAGCGTCAGAAACGCGCCGAGGGCTGAGCGAAGAGCGCCGGGCTCCCCTCATCACCGAAACCGGGGAGCCCCGCGGGCATCCGCCGACTCGGGGGCCCGAGAGACCGGCGGCCCTCTCGTCGCCAGGGGCCGCCTCACTCTTACCGCGGTACGGACAGAGGCCGGCGGGATGACCGGCTGCGGTCCGCCGACGCGGCCGAGGATCACGTCGGCCGGATGACCGGCCGGCCCGGGGCCGCCGGCACTCGCGAGGAAACGCCCTCGGGCGCACGGGCTGCCGCCCGCCGAGCCGAAGGGCTCCCGGCGCTCGCGAGGAACGCCCCCATCGAGCGGCCGACCCTGGTCCGCCGACGGCGCCGCCGGTACCGGTCGGCGCGTCCGGGAACCGCGCCGTGGCGCACCCTCTGACGATGCGCGACGCCCTGGTCAGGGTGGCCGGTCAGGGATGATCACACACGGCGAGGAGCGTCGCACCGGAGCGTGAGTGTTCGGGCGCCTGCCGCGTAATCTTTTTCTTCCCTTCAGGTGAGTACCCTCCGAAGGTTAGAGCCCACGATCATGAATCGCTATGTAAAAACGGATTTATACGCATTTGTACGGTTCATGTTGGCGCATGGTATCCGCTGAAGAGTGATGCCGATGGATTTCAAGATTCTCGGGCCGATCGAAGTGCGGGCGGCCAACGGGCAACCGATCACCCTCGGGAGGCGCAAACAGCGGGTGTTGCTCGCCGCCTTGCTCCTCAATGCCGGCAAGGCGATCCCCACCCATCGAATGCTCGACTGGTTGTGGGGGGAACAGGCTCCCGCCAACGCCGAGTCGAACCTCTACACCTATATCTCCGCGCTGCGCCGGGTGCTTGGTTCGCCTTCCCGGATCGAGGCGGGCTCCAACGGGTACGTGCTCCGGGTCGCCCCCGATGAAATAGACGTGAGATTGTTCGAGGAACTCGCCGCTCAAGGGCGTCTGATGTTATCCAAAGGGCGAAATGACGTCGCGCTCGAACGGTACACCCGGGCCTTGGGTCTGTGGCGCGCCGAGGCGGTTCTGGAAGGGCTTTCCCTGCCCGAACCGTTGCGAGGCGAGGCGGCACGGCTGGAACGGCTGAGAACGATCGTCGTGGACGCCTCGCTGGAGGCCCGCCTCGCGCTGGGCCAGCATGGCGAGGTGCTTCCCGATCTGGAGGCGCTGACTCGCAGGGATCCGCTGAACGAACGACTCCGCGCGCAGCTCATGCTCGCCCTGTACCGTTCCGGCCGCCGAGCCGACGCGCTCGCGGTGTACCAGCACGCGCGGGAGATGCTCGCCGCGGAACTGGGTGTCGATCCCGGCCCCGAACTGGTCCGTATGCATCGGCAGATCCTCGCCGACGACTCCGCACTGGCGGCGCCGTCACCGTCGGTCGCCGTCCGCCGGGTTTTCGCCCCGGCGGAGCTCCCGATCGCCTCGGCCGCCTTCACCGGGCGTGCCTCCGAGGTCTCCTGGTTACGGACGGCGCTCACCTCGGCAGCCCCTGGCCGTATCGTCGTCTCCGCGGTCGCCGGAGCGGCAGGGATCGGCAAGTCGGCGTTCGCCGTACACGTCGCCCACCAGATCGCGGAGCGGTTCCCCGACGGGCAGCTCTACGTGAACCTGCACGGCTCCACCCCCGACGTCAAACCACTGCATCCGGCCGAGGTCCTCGCCCGCCTCCTGCGCTCCCTCGGTGGCGACGACGTGGCCGTCCCGACCGACGTGGACGAGGCGTCCGCCCGATTCCGCTCGCTGACCGACGGCAGACACCTGCTGTTCCTGTTCGACAACGCTCGCGACGCGGAGCAGGTACGGCCGTTGCTGCCCGCCAGCCCCACCTGCCGCGTGCTGATCACCGCCCGGAGGATGCTGACCTCTCTGGACACCGTCGCGCATCTCCGCCTCGGCGTCATGGCCAAGGACGAGATGACCACCCTGCTGAGCCGTCTGATCGGCGGCGAGCGCGTCGCGGCCGACCCACGGGCGGCGCGCGTGATCGTGCGGCTCTGCGGCGGCCTGCCGTTGGCGATCAGGATCGCCGCCGCCCGGCTGGTGGCGCGGCCGGACCTGTCGCTGCGAGGTCTCGCCGACCGCCTCGCGGTCGAGGATCATCGCCTCTCCGAACTGCAGGCCGACGACCGGGCGGTCCGGGCCTGTTTCATGGTGAGTTACCGCGCCCTGGAGGCCGAGCACTCCCGCCTGTTCCGGCTGCTGGGCCTGCTCGGCGGATCCGACATCAGCGTCGCGGTCGCCGCGGCGCTGGCCGATCGCTCGGAGGAACAGACCGCGGATCTCCTGGATCATCTCGCGGACGCCCAGCTCCTCGAGGTGCGCGACGCCGGCCGGTATCGCATGCACGACCTGCTCTGCCTGTTCGCCCGCGAGCGCACCCGGCAGGAGGAGACCGAGGAGGAGCAGGTGCAGGCCGTGAGGCGGGCGCTTCACAGCTCCCTCGTCATCGCCTGCACCCTCGGTGACGTGCGCCACCGACGGGCCGGGAGAGACGCCAAGTTCGGTCACCTGGCACTCGGCCGCTTCAGCATGTCGCCCGACGACTGCACCATCGATCCCCGATGGCTCAACGCCAAGATGGCCGACCTGATCTCCACCGCGCGACAGGCGCCCGGCGCGGCGGGGGACGTCACCGGTCTGCCGACCGTCCACGGCGCCGCTTCGCACCGGCCGCCGTGGCGATGGGAAATGAGCGATCGAAACCGGCGAGGGATCTGACGCGGCGGAAACAATCCTCGTCTCCAGCCGCCGTAATCACATAATCTGACGCGCCGGAAACCGTTCTCCATGCGTCCACGGGGGCGCGGATTCACCGCGCGTTAAATCATTCTCAATTCCTCTCACCGTAAATATCGGATTCGGCGTGTCCGAAATCATCGCCACATCTACGTAATGATCCCGGGGATTCGAAAGACGAATCCCCGGGATCACGTGCCGCACCGCTTTTTCGCCCCCATGCCTCATCGAGCGAAGCGTCGACCTACACAAACTTGTGTGGTGCGAGGTATAGCAACATTCATCACTATTAGCGACATCTCTCTCGTCTTCTCACATCTCTAGAGAGAAGGCCGGCATCTTGCACAGGAAGCTCCGGGGGTTGATCGATGACAGCGGTGGCACCACCGCGGGCACCCGACGGACACGCGCCTCCCGGCGATCGCCATCCTCGAACCGTACTCATCCGTGACGCCAGAAGCTGAAAGTTTCAAAAAAACGCCAGGAAAGGGCGGACGTGTCGGAGTTAATCGGCATCGATGAGTGTGAAAACCTTACCGTGAAGCAGGTCCAGAACCTCTACGGGAAGTACGTCAGCCGCAGCCAGGTCAACCTCATGACCTCCTTCGGTTTCGGTCGCGAACTCGCCGAACGCGCCGAGGGCGCCTGGATCTGGACCCGTGACGGCCGCCGGATCCTCGACGTCACCGGAGGGGTCGGCGTACTCAACCACGGCCACAACCACCCGCGCATCCTGGCCGCCCGCCGCCGGTTCGCCGAGCGGGGGCGCATGGAGGTCCACAAGGCGTTCTTCTCGCCCTACGTGGCCGCCCTGAGCCACAACGTGGCCACGCTGCTGCCGGGCGACCTGAACATCTCCTACTTTCCGAACTCGGGCGCCGAGGCGAACGAGGGCGCCATCAAGATGGCGTACAAGTATCACGGCGGGCGGCGTAACACCATCCTGCGGTCCGACATCAGCTTCCACGGCAAGACCCTCGGCGCGGGGAGTCTGACCGGATCCTCGGAGAACTCGTTCCGGTTCCCCGGGCTTCCCGGCATCGTCATCCACCCCTACGGCGACCTCGCGTCCGTACGGGCGGCGGTCGACGCCGCGCGCACCCCCGACGGGAAGTGCGACGTCTACGCGATCATGGTCGAGCCCTTCAGCGCTTCGAGCATGCGTTCCTGGTCGGAGGCCGACCTGCACGGGCTGCGACGGCTCTGCGACGAGCACGACATCATCCTCATCTTCGACGAGGTGTACACCGGATGGGGTAAGACCGGCAGCCTCTTCTACTTCATGCGATATCCGGGCCTGCTGCCGGACATCCTCGCCTACTCGAAATCGCTCGGCGGCGGGAAGGCGTCGATCGCCGGGTACACCGCCCGAGAGCCCATCTTCCGCAAGGCCTACGACCGGCTCTCCGACGTCATCCTGCACAGCACCACCTACTACGGGTTCGGCGAGGAGACCGCCACCGCGATCGAGGCGATCAACGTGATCGTCGAGGAGGACTATCCCGCGCGGGCCAGGCAGATCGAGCGCGTCCTGGGCCCCGGACTGGAGAACATCCAGAAGCGCTATCCGGAGGTGGTCGGCCAGGTGACCGGTACCGGGGCGCTGTGGGGGGTGTTCCTGACCGGCGGCCCCAAGGTGCTCGACCTCGCCGGCAAGCTGGCACCGGGCTTCTCCGGCGATCCGAATTTCCGCACCAAGCTGATCACCCTCTCGGTGATCGCGGAACTCTACCGCGAGCACGACATCGTGTCGTACTACAGCCCGAACGTCGAGAACCCGCTCGTCGTCGCGCCGACCCTCGCCATCGAGCCCGACGACCTCGAGTACTTCCTGGAGAGCCTCGACAAGACCCTGGCCAAGGGCCTGCCTCGACTGCTCGCCAGGTTCGTGCGAGAGAAGGTGGGGTCACGGTGGCCTATCGGGTCGTAGTGACCGGCAGCGCCGGAATGCTCGGCGGCAACCTGGTCCGGCGGCTCGTACTCGCGGGCCACGAGGTGATCGGCGTGGACCTGCGCCCGCCCTCGGAACCGGACCCCGGATACGGCCACCGGGTCGGCGACGTACGGGACGTCTCGCTGATGACCGAGGCGATGGCCGGAGCGGACGCGGTCGTGCACTGCGCCGGCGCGCTGCCGAGCTATCCGGCGGAGCAGATCCACAGCCTGATCGTCGGCGGCACCCACAGCGTGCTGGAGGCCGCGCGCCGGGCCGGGGTGGAAAGAACGGTCCACATCTCCTCCACCGCCGTGTACGGGCTCCCGAAACTGGTGCCCACCCCCGAGGAGCATCCGCGCGAGCCCGTCGACCCCTACACCAGGGCCAAGACCGAGGCGGAGGAACTCGCCGACAAGTACCGGGCCGGCGGAATGTGCGTGCCGATCCTGCGCCCCAAGACCTTCCTCGGTCCCGGCCGGATGGGCCTGTTCGCGATGCTCTTCGAATGGGCCGAGGAGGGCCGGAACTTCCCGGTCCTCGGCCGCGGGGACGTACGCATCCAGATGCTCGCCATAGAGGACCTGGTGGATGCCGTGGCCGACGTCCTGACGGTGCCGGCCGACATCGCGAACGACACCTACAATCTCGCGGCGGCGGAGTTCGGCACGCTGCGAGAGGACTTCCAGGCGGTACTCGACACGGCCGGTCACGGAAAACGCGTCGTGTCGCTGCCCGTCCGGCCGGCCCTGACCGGGCTCCGGCTACTGGAAAGGACCCGGCTGTCGCCGGTGTACGGACGGCTGGTGCACAAACTGCTCGCCGACTCCTACGTCAGCATCGACAAGGCCGGGGAGCGGCTCGGTTTCCGCCCCCGGCTGTCCAACCGGGACGCGATTCTCCGCACATACGCCTGGTGGCGGGAGAATCGCGGCGCCGGCTCGCCTCGGGGCGCCGGCCAGACCAGCCGCGACGCGTGGCGGCAGGGCGCGCTGTCCCTGGCGAAAGTGTTCTTCTGAAGTGACGGGGAAAGCATGTACGTCGTCGAATCGGCAGACATCCCAGAGCTCCCACAGCCCCGGGAGGTGGTACCGGAAGAGGCAGCGAAGGCCCGTCCACACCTGGTCACGGACCTCTTCAGGCTGATACGGCCGTCGCACGCGGCCAAGGCGATCCTCCTCGTGCCGATCGCGCTCGTCGACACCTCCCTGTGGAGCCTCACCGCGTTGGGTGAGATCGTCCTGGCCACGGTCGCGTTCATCCTCGCCTCCGCCGCCGTCTACGTCGGCAACGACATCGCCGACCGGCACCGTGACGCGCACCACCCCGTCAAGCGTCACCGTCCGGTCGCGGCCGGCCGCGTGGGGATCAGGCTCGCGTACGTCTACTGCGCCATCCTGCTCGGGCTGCTCGGCGCCATCGTCGGGCTCACCCCGGGCCCTTACTGGCCGATCCTCGCCTACCTCGTGATCAACATCGCGTACAGCGGCTTTCTCAAACACGTACCGCTGGTCGACGTGGGCACGATAGCCGTCTGTTTCGTCCTCCGGGTCATCCAGGGATACGAGGTGACCGGAGGGCGAGCCGCCGCCTGGTTACTGGTCACGGTGTTCTCGATCTCCCTGCTGCTCCTCATCGGCAAGCGGCGTCAGGAACTGAAGAGCGGCGCCGCGCACCGCCCGGCACTCCGCGGCTACTCGATGGAGCTGACCAACTGGCTGTTGCAGATCGCCTCGGTGCTCGCCCTGCTGTCCGGCCTCATCTACCTGCGCGACGAAGGCCCGTTCGGCCCGCAGTACGGCCAGACGGCGATGCTGCTGTCCACCCCCTTCGCGCTCTTCGCCCTCTTCCGCTACCTGCAGATCCAGCTGATAGACGACGACGGTGGCGACCCGGTCCGGATCCTGCTTCGGGACCGGGTCATGGTCGCCAACTCGGTGCTGTGGGCCGCCACCCTGGGTGTGACGCTCCTGCTCGCCCACCATCTCGTCCCGTTGTGAGAACGACGTTGCGAAAGCGGCGTCGTGAAAGCGGCGCGGTGAAAGCGACACGGAAGGAAAGAATGGAAGTCCGCATACTGGGTCCGGTCGAGGTGACCGTCGACGGCCGGCGTGTTCCCCTGGGACCACCGCAACGACGTGCAGTGCTGGCCGCCCTCGCGGTCGACGTCAATCATCCCGTGTCACTTCCGACGTTGATCGACCGGGTCTGGAATCTCCCACCGGACCGGGCGACGGATTCGCTGTACGCCCACATCGCACGCCTGCGGCAGGCACTGACGGGATCCGCGGTCTCCATCGAGCGCCGCGGCGGCGGCTACGTGCTGGAGGCCGACCCGGAGCGGGTGGACGCCCACCGGTTCCACCGGCTCGCGAAGCAGGCGCAGACCCATGCGCACGACGACTCCGTCCGGGTCGCACTGCTCGCCGAGGCGATGGAGCTGTGGCGCGGCTCGCCGCTGACCGGCATCTCGGGAGACTGGGCCTCCCGGATGCGCTACAGCATCGAGCAGCAGTTCGTCGGCGCCGTCGTCACCTGGGCGCAGGCGCACCTGCGGCTGGGACGGCCTGACACGGTCGTGACCGAGCTCACCCCCCTCGTTCCCCGCTACCCGCTCGTGGAACCGCTCGCGAGCATGCTGATGCGCGCACTGTGCGCCCTGGGACGCACCGCGGAGGCGGTGGCCCAGTACGCGCTCCTGCGCGGGTATCTGGCCGACCACTTGGGCATCGAGCCGGGGCCTGAGCTGCGCGCGTTGCACCAGGAGATCCTGCGAGGCGATCACGATCAGCCGGTCTGGGCGGCCGGGGAGGTGGTCCTGGCCGGTGCCGACCACGGCGGTTTCGGCTGGGCGCCCCTCGGGAAGCCACCGCGCGCCGAATCGCTGAGCTGGACCCGTCCCACGGCCCACCTGCCCGACCGGGTGCTGTCCCGGAGGCCCTGACCGTTCTTCCCCGGCCCTTCGGAGCATCCCCGTTTCCTGGCGATTCCTCCCGGGTCAACCGCTCGTCGAGACGACCAGGCGCTGCCCGCTGTGGTCGGAAAGACCGTTCGACCGCATCAGCTCGTACCGGTGCACGGTGACGTCCGGTGTGGTGAACGCCCAGTCGATCCGCCACAGCGGCCGGCGGTCGTCCCAGGAGGTGGGGTAGAGCGATCCGAGCACCGGGGTGGCGTCGACGAGCCGGTCCGGCAGCAGGCGCAGGATGCCCATCGCCGGTGAGGCGTTGAAGTCCCCGGCCAGCAGGACCGGGTGCGGATTCCGCTCGACGTCGGCCGCGAGCGCGCGGAGGTTGGCCTGCCGCCGCTCGTGCTGGGTCCGGTTGAGGCGGCGGGGATCCGGGCCCCGGGGGAACGCGTGAACGGGCGAGTTGATGTGCGTGTTGTAGAGCGAGACGGTCTTTCCGCCGTCCCCGCCGACGCGTACGTCCGTGCGCAGCGTCTTCACCGTGGAGAAATCCGGCAGACCCGGGTCGGGAGGTATGGCCTTGTCGCGTTCCTCCGACAGCCACGGGCGCAGGTCGATCCCCGACCGCAGGACGATCGGGAACCGGGAGACCGTGACCAGTTCGCTCGCCGCGGCGATGTGATAGCCGGGGAACTCCCGGCGCAGCCTGTCCAGGTCGTCCACCCGAATCGCCTTCGAGTCCTGGCCGAAGTAGACGTACTCCTGTAGGAGATACACGTCCGCCTTCTGGTCGTGCAGATACCGGTAGAAGTCGGCGATGTCACGTGGCGGAGTGCCGGTGGGCGGCGGCATCGCCGCCCCGTTCTCCGGCCGCTGGTCCCAATAGAACGTGTTCCAGGAGAACACCGTGATCGCGTCCGGCGGCGCGGGTGGGGGCCGGTGCCACAGGGCCGCGAGGTTGAGCCCGCTCCCGCCTCCGCCGAGCACCAGGGAGGCGAGCGTCACCACCGCGATCCACCCCCGTGCCCGGCGCGCCGGCAGGGCCACCGCGAGCAGCAGGATCGGGACGACCGCGAAGGCGAGCGGCGGCACGAGCTCGGGAACC
This sequence comes from Streptosporangium sp. NPDC000095, assembly GCF_042899335.1. Taxonomy (NCBI): domain Bacteria; kingdom Bacillati; phylum Actinomycetota; class Actinomycetes; order Streptosporangiales; family Streptosporangiaceae; genus Streptosporangium; species Streptosporangium sp. NPDC000095. Next base: position 31,999 of record NZ_JBIAZS010000012.1, on the reverse strand, counting down.
TGCCACCACCACACCCGGCCGGACAGCACACGATGGAGCACCACGAACACCAGCCAAGCGACCGGCGCGGACAGCAGCGGCCAGGTCCTCCAGCGCGACCGCCACGCGGGCCGGGACCCGGCGGTCGCTGTCACGACCCGCGTATCGGTCATCGACGGTGACCGGGTCCGGAACGTGCGCGTGGCGCGGTCGTCGCGGTCGTCATGGGTGCCGCGGACATCGCGGGCGTCGCGAGCACCACGGGCGTCGTGAGCGTCGCGGACGTCATGGACGTCGCGAGCGGCGCGGACACCATGAACGGCGAGGACGTCGCGGATGTCATGAACGTCATGGGCGGGAACGGGCGAGCCGTCATGTCGTCGCCTCCCCGGTCGCCGATGGCCGCACGAGCAGCTCGGAATCGTAGAGCCGGCGGAACCTGGCAGAGCAGAACCACTGCGCGACTCCGGCCACCACCCCGGCGGCGATGGTCACGTTCACCACGAAATGCACCGTACCGTAGTAGAGCAGGAACAGCGGGCCGCGCCGCCGCAGCACGAACCGGTACATGCCGAGGTCCGCCAGGATCGACACGGCGAGGGCGAGGACCGGCAACACGGCACCGGCCGGACCGAGCGCCACCGCCGGCAGTGTGACCACCGCCGCCAGGGCGGCGAGACTTCCACCGGCCCGGTTCGAGGTCTCGAACCCGCGGGCGAAGCGCTTGCGCCGCGCGTACAGCGGCACCCGGGCGCGCCCCCGCCGGAACAGCTTGCGCAGCAACGTGAACAGCCGGTCGTCGTGGTCGTGCCGGGACCGCATCGCCGTGGTGAGCACCATGTCGTACCGCTGGGTGAGACGGTGGCCGTAATCGACCTCCTCGGTCTCGCGCAACCGGGTGTTGAACGGCCCGACCTCGTCGAACACACTGCGGCGCATCGCGACCAGCGCCGGGAAGAGAAACGAGATGGGCCCCTCGGAACTCGCCGTCCAGTAGTAGTACTGCAGCGCCCGATACTCCTCGACGAGGCTGTCGCGGATCAGCGGCTCCGGGTCGTGGATGCTGCACACCGCCCCGAGCCGCGGATTCTCCGCGAGCATGCCCACCGCCACCTCGACGGCATCGGGATAGGCGGCCACGTCGGAGTCGACGAACACCAGGATCTCGCCACGGGTGTGGGCGGCGCCGAGGTTACGCGCGCCGGCCACCCCCATGTTGCGCCCGGTGTGGACGACTCGGACACCGAGCCGTTCCGCGACCGCGACGGAGTCGTCGGTGCTGCCGTCGTCCACCATGATCAGCTCGATGGGCCGGTAGGTCTGCTCCCTCATGGCGCGCAGGCAGAGCTCCAGTGAGGCCGCGTAGTTGTAGTTGGGCACCACCACCGATACCAGCGGGCGGGTCATCGCTCACGCCCCCATCGCCGGCGCGGACGGGTTCGGCATGTCGTAGGTGCGCCGGAACCGGCTGGACAGCAGGCACTGCGCGACGCCGACGAACACCGCCACCGCGACGGTGACGTTCACCAGGAAGTGGATCGCGGTGAAGTAAACGGTGAACGCCGCACCGGCGTAGCGCCAGACGAAACGGTACATCCCCAGGTCGGACGCGATGGAGCCGATCAGCAGCACGATCGGCACGAGCGCCCAGAGCGGGCCGAACAGCACCGGCAGCACCACGGTGACCACCGCGAACAGGGCGGCGAGCGAACCCCAGCCGCGGCTGCTGTTGGTCGGGCCGCCGTTGAAGTCCGGCCGGCGCAGGTACAGCGGGATGTGCAGACGCGCGCGGTGGAAGAACTTCGACAGCACCACGCTCAGCCGGTCGTCGTGGTCGTGCGCGCCCCTGATCGTGGTGTCCAGCACGATGCGGTAGCGCTGGGTGATCCGGTGGCCGTAGTCGGCGTTCTCACTGTGGCGCAACGCCGGGTTGAGCGGACCCACCTCGTGGAAGACCCTCGCCCACATCGCGAAGATCGCCGAATAGATCGTGGTGATGTCGCCCGCGTCACCGGAGATCCAGTAGTGCAGTTGAAGGCTGCGGTACCGCTCCACGCGGCTGTCGGGGATCAACGGCTCGGGCTCGTACGTGCCGCACACCACCCCCAGCGTGGGATCGGAGGTGAGCAGCGCCACCGCGTTCCCGACCGTGTCCGGGGTGAGCGCCACATCCGAGTCGAGGAAGAACAGCACCTCCCCGCGTGCGTGCAGGACGCCGAGGTTGCGCGCCGCCGGCGCCCCGATGTTGGTGTCGGTGACCACCACCCGCACCCCGTGCCGGCGGGCCGTCTCCACCGAGTCGTCGGTGCTGCGGTCGTCGACGACGATCACTTCGATGTGCGGATAGTCCTGCCGCTCCAGCGCGCTCAGGCACAGGTCCAGTGTGCGGGCGTAGTTGTAGTTCGGCACGATGACCGAGACCAGCGGTCGCTGCTCATCCATGGTCGATGCCCCCTTCGGGTCGGCGGGCGTCCGTCGGCCGGGAGGGGACCCGCCCGGCGGACGCTCGCGCGCATTCGTGTCTTCCGATGCTTGACATGGCTACTTGTCTCCCGCCGGTGCCGCTGCCGCTTCGGCCTCCGTCGCCGACTCTGTCGCCGGCTCTGTCGCCGGCTCTGTCACCCGCTCCGGTTCCGGTTCCGCCGAAGCGGCCGGAGCGCGCCTGATGGCGACCTCGGCCACCGCCAGCGCCGCCGCTCCCAAGGCCACCTCGCCGACCGTGGAGACCAGCCGGCTCGCCACCGCCACCACCGCGGCGGCCGGCGCGGGCAGCACCACCGTCAGGGCGGCGGTCAGCACCGCCTCGCGGACACCGATCCCGTCGGGCAGCACGACCGTCAGCATTCCGACCGTCGTGGCCAGGGTGAACGCGCCCACGCACAGTCCCAGGGACCGCACGGGGTCGGCCCCCATCGCGACCGCGAGCAGCCACAGGTGCAGGCCGGTGACCGTCCACGACACCGCCTGCGAGACGACGGCCAGCCGTATCCCACGTGCCGACGCCGACCTGGTCGGGTCCGGCCGGCGCAGCAACCGCAGCAGCAGGTGCGCGCCGTGGTTGACCAGTTGCGGTCGTACCAGCACGACCACGACCAGCACCGTCGCCGCCGCCACCAGCCATACCACCTGGGTGCCGAGCATGTGCACGCCCGCGAGCAGCCCGATCGTGAGCCCGGTCAGCAGGACGAGGCTCATGCTCAGCGCCGCCGTGCTCATCAACCGCCCGAAACCGACGCCGTTGGCCGTGGCCACCTTGGTCGCGGCGATCAGGCCCGGCACCTTCCCCGGCACGTACTTGCTGAGGAACGTCACGAAGAAGACGCGCGCCACCCGTGGTTCGCTCACCGGCGGGCCGAGCTCGAACAGCACCGCCCGCCACGCCAGATAGCCGAATCCCAGCCCGACCATGCTGATCAGCAACGCACCGGCGAGCAGGAGGCCGATCCTCCCACCGTCGCTCCCGGCGAGCATGACCGAGACCACGCTCCAGTCCTGCCCAGCCAGTGCCGTCGCCACCGCGCCCACCAGGACCAGGGCGAACGCTGCCATCAGGGCGCGCACGAGTGCGCGAGGCGGACGCCACGACGGGCGCCACGACCGGATCACGCTCACTCGGGCGCACCGGCCGAGGAGACCGTGGTCAGGCCGGTCTTGGCCGGGTGCCCCTGGCGGCGGAGCAGCTCGAAGACGAGCCGTGGCAGCCCCGCGCCGGCTCCGAGGAAGAACGCCGTGTGATAACAGAACTGCATCGAGGCCATGAGCAACGCGAAGCCCGCGCCGCGGTAGCGGTAGGAGTATCGAAGGAAGTCACGGTTCACCGTCACGAACGCCGCCAGCAGCAGCGCGAGCACCAGGAGCAGCCACGGCGCGAGGAAGACGAACGGCAGCGTGAACAGGCTCAGCGCCGCCGAGACGGAGGAGATCCGTGGCGGCAGGCGGCGGGTGCGCGGTTCCGGCCCGATCATGTCCAGCCGGAATCCGATCGTGTCGTCGTCGTACAGCCGCCGCGCCCTCAACATGATCACCGGCAGGGTGCTGGCTCTGACGAACCGCTCCCACATGCACTCCCAGAACCGGTCGACATCGTCCGCCCTGGTGACCACGGTCGCGGTCACCACCAGCCGGTACTTGGACGGCACCCGGTTGCCGAACTCGAAGTCCTCACCGTCGCGCAACCGCTCGTCCAGCCCGCCCGCCTCGCGGAAGACCGTGCGCGGGATCAGCGAGTTGGACAGGAACGTGGACACCGCCCGCTGGCGGTCGAAGTGCTCGGAGAAGACGCGGTAGCGCTCCACCGGGCCGTCGTCGAAGAGCGGCTCCTTGTCGTAGATCCCCTGGACCATGCCGCAGTCGGGCGTGTCCCGATAGGCGCGCACCGCGTTCTGTACGGCGTCCGGAGCCAGCGCCGTGTCGGAGTCCACGAAGAAGAGCAGGGGCGAGCCGCTGGCGTCCACCCCGGCGTTGCGCGCCGCCGAAGGCCCCCGGTTGCTCGGCAGTTCGATGATCGTGCACGGGAACTCCCGCGCGATCTCCAACGAGCCGTCCGTGCTGCGATCGTCGACCACGATCACCTCGGCCGGGGGGTGGGTCTGCGCGTAGACCGCCTCCAGGCAGGCTCGGAGGGTCTTCTTCTTGTTGTAGTTCGGCACGATGACCGCGACGTCCTCGGGCCGCGCCGTCGCCGGTTCCGTCATCTGAACTCCTTCTGCGGCTCAGTGGCCAACCGATAGAACCGTTTGTTGAGGGCGGTGGTCGGACAGTCCGGCCGATCCGGGCATCTCGTAGCGGTGCACGAGGAGGTCCGGCGTGGTGAGCACCCAGTCGATCCGCCAGAGTTCGCCGACTCCCGCGAGGTAGGTGACCGGGTAGAGGGACGGCAGCGCCCGGGTGTGATCGACCAGCTTCTCCGGCAGCAGCCGGAGCATCCCCATCGCCGGGGTGGTGTTCAGATCGCCGCCGAGCATCACCGGATGGTCGTTGGCCTCGATGTCCGTGCGAAGCGCCCGATAGCTCGCCTCCCGCCGGCTGTGGGCGTACTGGTTGGAGTCACGGGCCTCGCCGTCGTACAGCCGCCACTCAATCGGAGGCTGGTTGATCTGCGTGTTGTAGAAGGAGACGACCGTGCCGTTCACCTGGATGTCGGTGCGCAGCGTCTCGACCGTGTAGGAGGTCGGCCAGTCCCGCATCACCTCCGGCACCGCCTTCTGGTCGTCGGGCAGCCACCGGGTGATGTCGAGCCCGCGCTCCCCGACGATGGGGAGCCGGGAGAGCGTGATCAGCTCCCCGGACGTCGCGACCTGGTATCCGGGGAACTCGCGCCGCAGCTCCGGCAGTTTGTCGATGCGGAGTGCCATGTCGGCGGTCCACTTCGACGTCATCATGTCCCCCGCCGAGGTGTCGACGTACAGATACTCCGAGAGCAGGTAGACGTCCGCGTCCATCTCGCGCAGGTAGTCGTAGAAGTCGGGTGAATAGCGGTTTCCGTCGGAGGTGCGCCAATCCTGGTCCCAGAACTCGGTGTTCCAGGTGACCACGGTGATCGCCCCGGGCGGTGCGGGCGGTGGGGTGTACCAGAGGGTCGCCACGTTGATCCCGCTCCGTCCCGCGCCGAGCACCAGGGTGAACACCAGCACCGAGATGACCCGCCAGCGGACCGGGCGCGCCAGCGGCGCCACCACCAGCACCAGAACCGGCACCGCCACGAACATGAACGGCGGCATCAGGTCGAGCGGGGCCCACAGCGAGGTGCGGCCGCTCACCAGCAGATGCACGACCACGAACAGCAGCCACCCCGTGGTGGCGGTCACCACCAGCCGGGTGCCCAGGCACCAGCGTCGCCGCGGCCGGATGAACCGACCGAGGCGAGCCCACCGGCCGACCGGCTTCTCCGGGGGGACCTCCGTGGGCTGATCCTCGGTCAAGATGTCCCGGTCGCCCATCAGCACACCACCTCGGCACGTAGGTCAGGCCGGCGACAGCCATTGAAGATCCGCGATCACTTCCAGCGGTACCTCAACGTACTGACCGGTTCTTGTCGCTTCCTTGTCGTCCACGCCCGCAGAATCAACCTCGCCGCGGACCACGCGGGCCACGGCACAGGCCCCGCGGAAAGAGAACCGTACGATGCGGCGAACCGGACGACAAGAATGAGACAAGCCGTCGCGGCTAGCGTGGAACGGAAGCAAGCCGGAAACAGCCGGAAACAGGGTGGTCCGAGGCCTGGCGACGAGCCACGGCCGGTCGACCGAGAACCCACCGGGGCAGCCCGCCCTGATCATCGGCCAACACCCCGCGGTTCGGAAAGAGCGGCCTTCAGCCAATGGAGCGACCCATGAATCGAGAACGCCCGCTAGTCTCGGTCATCATCCCCAGCTTCAACCGATCCCACGTGCTACGCCTGTGCCTACGTGCGATAAAGGAGCAGACCTACTCGCCCATCGAGGTCATCGTGGTGGACGACTGCGGCACCGAGGACGCGGCGGAGGTGGCCAGGTCGATGGGCGTCACCGTGCTGCGCACCGAGGTCAACAGCGGGGCGTCGACCGCGCGCAACCTCGGCGCGGAGCACGCCCACGGCGAGATCCTGCTCTTCCAGGACGGCGACATAGCACTCGACCCGGACAGCGTTGAGAACGCGGTGGACATCCTCGGATCCGAGCCCGGGCTTGGTGCCCTGGGCGGCATCCTCCACCCCGAGCCGCTCGCGGCCAGCAGCCTCGCCGCGCAGTATCGCGCGCTGCAGATGTATCACTGGTGGATGCCGACCGACCGCCCGACCCTTGAGCTGCACGCCGCCGTGCTCGCCGTGCCGACCGAGGTGTTCAAGGAGATCGGCCCCTTCAACCCCCATCTGAGCGACACGGTGTCCGCGGACTACCGCTCCCGGCTGATGCGGAAGAACTACGGGGTGCGCATCACCGACGCCGTCCGTGGCCGGGCCGACCACGACTCCACGCTGCGGGTGATCCTGAAGAAGGTGTTCCGGCGCGCACGGGTGAGCGCCCGGGAATGGACCCGGGGCGAAACGCCCGGTGACTCCGTACCGCGCGCGTTCGGCGGTGTCCTGCTGGTCGCCGCCGTACCGGCGATCTCGCTGCCACTGCTGGTCGGTCCCGTCGGCGCCCTCGTGTCGCCGCTCCTCGTCGCCGCCGCCGTGGTCCTCGACGGCAGCACCTACCGGCGGGTGTTCGCCCGCCGAGGTCTCCTCTTCGGCCTCTACTTCGGCGCCGTCCATCTTCTGGTCACTTTCGTGGGAGCGGCGGGAGCGGGGGTCGGTGTGCTTCAGCGTCTCGTGGGGGGACGGCCGAGTGTTCCCTGGGTCCCCCAGACCGGTGAGCTGAAGCATCAGTGACGCGCCCCCGTAGCGGCCCCCTCGGATGCGGGGCCGCCGGGTTTCTCCAGTAGCGCGGCCATCGGAAGCAGCCAGGCCATCCGGGGAGTGCCCATCTCCCGGTCGAGCTCCTCGGGGCTGGGCATCCGGCCGTTGAGCGCGTGCGGTGGGACAAGATGGTGGATCGCGTGCGCGAGCAGGTGGGCCATCGAGTAACCGGGGTTGGCCTCGTGCGCCCGGGTGAGGGCGATGCCCGCCAGCGCGGAGTCTCCCCGCTGCCAGGCGACCAGGCCGAGCAACGAGGCCGCCGGAGGCACGAACCGCGGCTCGAGCCTCCGGGTGAGGTCGTGCCAGAGCCTGAGGTGCGCCTCGTGACTCTCCTCACCGACCAGCGTCCATGCCTCGTCACGGATCCTGATCACCGCCAGGTCGATCCCCAGCCTGGCCGCCTGCTCCTCGCCGAGCCGCCCTCCCGAGGCGTAGGTGACGATCGCCTCGCGCACCCTGGCCATGCCGTCCGCGACGAACTCCGCCGCGAACCCGTCGGCGTCGCGGCATCTGGCGAGCCTGTCGCGAAGCTCCGCCGTGAGACGGTCCGTCGCCTCGCTCATCGCCTGCCGCGCGGGCCCGGTGACCGGATCGAGCGAGCGCTCCAGGGTCTGCCTGTCCGGCAGGGCGACCAGCCCGTGCAGGACCGCCTCGGCCGCGACCGCGTCGGCCCGCCGCTCGTACGGCACGCCGTCGGCCGGGCAGCAGTCGGTCCGCGCGCACTCGTACGACCAGTAGCGACCGCCTTCCACCCGGAGCGCGTCGACGACGACGAGATCGCTCCGGCGGAACAGCGCCACGGCCTCGTCGACGGCCGGGGTCACCAGCGGGCCAAGACCGTAGCCCACCAGGATGACCTGGGCGACGCCCTCCTTTACGAAGAGCGGGACGATCTGGCCGAGACCGCCGGAGCCCAGGGGCAGATCCCAGCGGACGGTGAGGTGCAGTCTGATCCTGGGCGGACTGCCCGTGAGTCCGATGACGACCAGGCTGTCGGTGGGGTGGAACCCCAGCAGGTAGGGAACGGCCCCCAGCACGTCTTCGGTGGAACCGAGCAGGAGCCGGGGCGCTGAGGCGAGCGGGGAGGGTGGGGACTGGGGAAAGGAGGACAGGGAGGACAGGGAGGACTCGGCCGAGAGCGCAGACGAGGGAGAGAGCGCTTCGAACGAGGCCGAGGACTCGTTCGACGAGGTCGGGAACCGGGGGAAGGAGGACGCTGAGAACTCGGGCGAGGCCGGGTGGTCTGATGTCATGCCGGGAAGCCTCGCCGGAACCGTGCCGCCGTTCGCGCCCCGAACGGAGTTCTGTGGACAGAGCCCGCGGCCGTCCACAGCCGAACGGCCACCGACCCACGCACCCGCGACCACCTACAACGCCGCACCGAAGAAGGCAAGGACAAGAAAGAGATCATCCGCTGCCTGAAGCGCTACATCGCCCGAGAGATCTACGCGCTCCTACCTCCCCAGCCGGCACAAGAAGATCTGACTTCTGCCGCTTGACGAACCATAGGCGCATCCTCCGGCACCTGAACGGGACGCGCCGAAGGCCCGGTGACTCTCTTTCCGGCCGCCCCCTCAGACACCCCTGTCGACGCGTGGGTCCCCGGCCGTCCTTCCCTCAGGGAGGACGGCCGGTGCCAGACGGGTGCGGACCATGATGGCCGCACCGGCCACCGCGGCGGGCATCGCGACCACCGCGACGAACGGGATGAGGAAGAGCAGGAAGAGCAGGACCCCGAAGCCGAGCGCGGGGGCCTTGTTCCCCCTGAGCAGGCCGAATCTGCTCTTGCGCACCAGCCCTCTGCGCTCGAGGGCCAGGGTGGTCAGCTCGACCGTGAGGAAGAACCCGGAGACCAGGGCGCCCAGAACCGGCACCACCGTCTGCCCGATCACCGGCACGAACCCGAGGAAGAAGAGCGGGATCGTGAACAGCAACAGCCATCCGAGGGTGATCACACTGTCCCTGATGGATCGGGGGATCGACTTCCACAGCGGAAGGTCGTGGCCGGTCGGCACCTCCCCGTAGGTCTCCTCCACCTTCTCGGAGAGCTTCTCGTAGAAGGGGTCGCCCAGGATCAGGGTGATCGCCGTGAAGGTCACCACCGACAGGATCAACCCGGCGACGAAGATCGCCAGACCGACCAGCCCTCGCAGTGCGGTCCGCGCCGCCTCGCCCCATCCGTCGGCGAACGGTGTGCCCCACGCGGCGAGGTCCAGCGCGTTCGTGCCGAGAAAGTAGAGGCCGGTCGCGTAGAGGGCGAACGCGATCAGCGCCGGGATCAACCCGAACAGCCACCAGCGTGGGTTTCGCGTGACCCAGCGCAGTCCCTGGAAGAAGAACCCGATGCCGTCCAGAAAGGAGCGGAAATGACCCATGGCGGAAGATTATCGGGATCGGCTCCCCTTGGGAGGACAGCCGACAATACCGCGAACGGCAGAGATGCCGGGAAAAGAAGCCGCGGCGTCAGGGACGCTGCCAGAGGCCGGGAACGGAGACCCCGAGGGTGCCCAGGAGGCGGCGGAGCAGGGGCAGGGAGATGCCCAGGACGTTGCCGTGGTCGCCGTCGATGCCGTCGACGAACCAGCCGCCGCGGCCGTCCAGGGTGAAGGCGCCCGCGACGTGGAGAGGCTCGCCGGTGGCGACATAGGCGGCGATCTCGTCGTCTCCGGCGGTGCCGAAGCGCACCACCGTCGCGCCCACCTCCGCCGCCTCGCGCCCGTCCGCGACGTTGATGACGCAGTGGCCGGTGAGCAGTCGTCCCTCACGGCCGCGCATGTCGCGCCAGCGGGCCACGGCCTCCTCGGGCGAGGACGGCTTGCCGTAGGCACGGCCGTCGAGTTCGAGGATCGAGTCGCAGCCGATGACCAGCCCGCCGCTCAGACCGCGGGCGACCACGGCCGCCTTCGCGCGGGCCAGCGTGAGGCAGAGCTCGCTCGGGCTGTCGGCGGTGATGGCGTCCTCGTCCACGCCGCTGACGATCACTTTGGGATCGAGTCCGGCGCTGCGGAGCAGGGCGAGGCGGGCGGGAGAGGCGGAGGCGAGGACGATCTGGGTCACGGCGACCGAGCCTAGCGCGGCTCTCCCCGTCCTCTCGCCACGGACTCGGGCGGCGCTATTTCACTCGAAGGGAGGAGACCGCGGTGTTGATGGCGCGCCAGTACTTGCGCTGGGTGTCGGGAATGGTGGCGAAAAGCATCGCGGGCTTGGCACCGGAGATCTCGGTCACGGCGACGGCGGCCATGGAGAAGCGCGTCTTGCCCTTCAGCTTGTACTTCACCCGGTAGGCGAGCAGCCAGCCGTTCTTGATCGGTTGCGAGGCGGTCCAGGTGATCTTGCCGCCCTTGGGGTGGTGGTTGAGCGTCCACCGGGCGGCCAGCAGCGCGGTGTCCTTGGACTCCCGTTGCACCAGGATCGGCACCGGGCAGCTCACGACCATCGCCCGGTGACCGGCCCCCTTCGCCTTCGGCAGCACCTGCTTGGTGGCGAACGGCGACGCGCCGAAGACCTTCCAGGGCTTGCCCAGGCGGACCAGCGACACGCCCGATTTTTCGTCCTGGACGCGGCGCTTGCCCTTGGCCGCCTTGCCCGAGAGGCGGGCGAGCCGCTTGTCGCGCGGAAGGTCGGGCACTCGGGGGTCGGTGAGGGCCGCGATGACGGCGCTGCGGTCGGGCGCCGGCTCGAAGCCGTCGGACACCGAGGCGGGGGCGGCCGTCTCGGAAGGACTCGGGCTTCCCGAGGGGGACGACGACGCGGAGGGGGTGGCGGGGGTGGTGTCCGAGGGGGACGCCGACGCGGCGGAGGCCTGCGTGGACGCCTGCTCCGACACCGAGGTGGACGGCTCCGCCGAGACTGAACCGGGCGAGGGTGGCGCGGCAGATGGCGCGGCGATCTGCCCCGTCTTTCCCTCGCCCGGTTGATCTGAGGAGCCCGAGGAGACGAAGCCGACCACCGTCGCGACCGCGGCCACGATCACCGCGACGCCCACGGCCAGGATTCGGTAGATCACGCGCATCGGCAGGTCGCCGATGCGGGACCGTTTCACCGGGGAATCCGGTAGCTTCGGGGGACTCTCCGCCACGATTTTCGGCATCTCCGACGTGGCCGCCTCGGCGGTCACGTATGTCGGCGCGGGACCCGTCTCCCGGGTCCCCTGAGTCCCACCCAACCCATCGAGCACGATCGGGAGCGTACGACAAATCCGGTTTTCCCGTGCGGGATCCCCATCACACTTCGGGAACGAGTACCTTTCTCGTCCCCGGGGGAAACGCTCCGCGACGAATACGGAATGTTCGTGGAATGCGGGGCCGGGCTCACCTCCGATGTCTCCTCCCGCGAGGCGGGAGCCGCACACCGACCTGCCGATCGTGCGCGCCGGCCCCGGGCCCCTCACCGGCCGCGGGCGACCCGCCGTCCGGGAATCGAACTCCCCGAAGGGGTCACCGGCCGCCCTCGCGCAGCCAAGGGGCGTCCGCGACGACCGTACGGGAGCCGGGCTCGATCTCGGTGAATCCGGCGTCTCTCACCACCGGCAGGCCCGAGGCGACGAGCCCGGCCCACGCGGCGGGGTCGGCGGTGCGCACGGAGACCGCCAGCCCCTTTTCCCGCCAGGCCCTCCTGGTGTCGTCCCCACTCGCCTGCCAGGCGAGCTGGGCGGCGTGTCCCGCCTGGGCCATGGCCTTGCCCGCCGACATCGTCAGCCCCGGGTTGAGCCAGAGCACCACGTCTCCCGGTGGTCCAGGCTCGGAGGAGTCGGTGAGTTCGGTACCGGAGACCTGGAGCCTGGAGAGGTCCTTGGGCCAGCCGTCCAGTGGGACCGGCGGGTGGACGCGGACCTCGGCGGTGCCCGAGGTGACGGTGACACCGGGCAGGTCGAGCACCCTGCGCCACTCCGCCCCGCGCGCCCGCCGGACGACCTTCCTGAACCGGCTGCCGTCCCAGACGCGTACCGCCTCGGCCCACTCGCCGCCGTCGAGGGCGCGCGGGTCGTCGAGCAGCGCCAGCACGGCCAGTGCCGCCGCCTCCAGGGCGTCGGTCCGCTCGGGCGGCGCGGAGCGTTCGATGCGCACCACCAGCGGGAGGACCCTTCTGTCCCGATCAGCGTCTCCGCCGTTACCGCCGGTCGTCCCGCCCGTCGCCCCTGTCGCGTCGTCCCCGGCGCGGGTCATGCGATCTTCCCCGGCCGCCGCGCGTCCGATCCGGTTCCGTCTCCCGCGGTTCGCCCGCCTCGTTCTCTCACGCCTTCAAGGATGCCTGCTTCCCCGCGGTGGACTCCCCGCCGAGGGACGACTTCCTGGTGATGGCGATCGACATGACGGCGGCGGCGAGGCAGAGGAGGCCCGCGGCGTACCAGGCGAGGTCGTAGGCGCCGAAGTGGTCACGGGTGACCCCCGCGGCGACCGCCGCGACCGCGGCACCGACCTGGTGGGAGGCGAAGACCCAGCCGAACACCACGGACCCCTCCGGACCGTAGATCTGGCGGCACAGGGCGACCGTGGGTGGGACCGTGGCCACCCAGTCGAGGCCGTAGAAGATGATGAAGACGAGCATGCTCGGCTCGGCGGTGGCTCCGAACAGGCTGGGCAGGGCCATCAGCGACAGGCCGCGCAGCCCGTAGTAGGCGCCGAGGAGGATGCGCGAGTCGACCCTGTCGCTCAGCCAGCCGGACGCGACGGTCCCGACCACGTCGAAGATCCCGACCAGGGCGAGCAGTCCCGCTGCCACCGGTTCGGCCATGCCGTGGTCGTGGGCGGCGGGGATGAAGTGGGTGCCCACCAGGCCGTTGGTGCTCATTCCGCAGATCGCGAAGCCTCCGGCGAGCAGCCAGAAGGGCCGCGTGCGCGCCGCGCTCCACAGCACGCCGAGTGCGCGTGAGGCGGCGCCTCCCACCCGTGCCGGCCGAACGGCGGGGGGTGCGGCGGGATCGGCGCCCAGGGCGGTGGTGCCCACCTCCTCCGGCCGGTCGCGCAGCAGGAACCAGACCAGGGGGACCACGGCGAGGGCGGCGACGGCGACCGTGACGGCCGCCGACCGCCACCCCCTGTCCGCCGCCAGATGGGCGAGGACGGGCAGGAAGACGAGTTGCCCGGTGGCCCCGCCCGCTGTCAGCACGCCGGTGACGAGGCCGCGGTGGCGAACGAACCAGCGTTCGGTGAGGGTGGCGGCGAAGACCAGGGCCATCGAGCCGGTGCCGAGCCCGACCAGGATGCCCCAGCAGAGGATGAGCTGCCAGGGGGCGTTCATCAGGATGGTGAACCCGCTGCCCGCGGCGACCAGCAGCAGGGCGTACGTCACCACCCTGCGCATGCCGAAGCGGTCCATGAGTGCGGCGGCGAAGGGCGCGGTCAGCCCGTAGAGCATGAGGTTGACCGAGACGGCCAGCGAGATCGTGCCCCGGGACCAGCCGAACTCCTCCTGCAGCGGTGTGATCAGCACCCCGGGCGTAGCCCGGAACCCCGCCGCGCCGAGGATGGCCACGAACGCGACTCCCGCCACGATCCAGGCGCGGTGGAGTCCGCGGTTGGGCGCCCGAAGTGTCGTTGTCATGGGCCCCATAATCGTGGGGCGGCACCTCGCCCAGCGAGTGGCCCGGGTGCCAATAATCGCAAGAATCAGGCCATAGAGCCTTCCCGTTCACGGATACACCCGTGACGCGAACCCACAAGATCTCCATCTCACATTTTGGGTGAATTCGCTCAAAGGTTACGTTTTTCCTATTCTCCTGACCTGAGGGTTTCGCACCCGGCATGGTCGCGGAGCGGGCACGATGCCCGTCCGGGTCTCGCCCGGTCGCGAGAGGTGACGATGCTCGACCGGCACGGGGGCCTTGCCGGGGACCGGGCGATCGAAGGGGTGGTGCCGTGTTCCACGCACGAAGGCCGGGAGGGTTTCTCGCGCTGCTCGCGGCCGGCTCACTTCTGCTGGGCGCCTGCGCTGACGACGGCACGGCGGACGATCCCACGGCCTCGGAGTCGGGTCCACCGAGAGAGACCATCACCTACGCCTACGAGCAGGAGTTCCACTCCTACAACAACAACACCACCGGGGAGAACGCCACGCGCAACGCCGCCCCGCTGCAGCGGGTGCTGACGGGCTTCTGGTTCTACGGCGAGAAGGGCGCGATCACCCCCGACAAGGACTTCGGGACGTACGAGAAGATCTCCGACGACCCGCTGAGCGTCAAGTACACCATCAACGACAAGGCGGTCTGGTCGGACGGCACCCCGATCGACTGCGACGACGTCATGCTGTGGTGGGCCTTCCGGTCCGGCAAGGTCAAGGGCTTCGCCTCCGCCGACACCACCGGCCTTCGGGACACTCGGATCCCCGACTGCGAGAAGGGCGGCAGGGAGTTCACCCTGGTCTACGACAAGCCGTTCGCGGACTGGGTGGCCGGAGGACCCGGCGCGACCGAGATGATGCCCGCCCACGTGGTCGCCAAGCAGGACGGCCTGTCGGAGGAGGAGTTCATCGCGGCGGTCAGAGGGGCCGACTCGCAGAAGCTGGAGAAGGGCATCAGGTTCTTCAACGACGGCTGGGTCTCCGAGGGCAGGCTGCCCGACGCCGAGCTGATCCCGTCCTCGGGACCGTACAAGCTCTCCAGACTGGACGCCGGGCAGCGGCTCACCCTCGTCGCCAACGACAGGTGGTGGGGCACCCCCGCCGCGACCCCGACGATCGTCGAGCGCTTCATCACCCTCGACGAGCAGGCCCAGGCGCTGCAGAACCGCGAGGTCCAGATCGTCGAGCCCCAGCCGGGGCCCGACGTGCTCAGGCAACTGCAGTCGCTGCGGGGCGTGAAGGTCGGCGTCTTCGAGAAGTACACCTACGAGCATCTGGACTTCAACTTCGACTCCAGCCCGTTCAGGGACAGGAGGCTGCGTGAGGCGTTCGCCAGGTGCGTGCCCAGGCAGCTCATCGTCAACACCCTGATCGGCCCCGTCGCGCCCGCCGCCAAGCCCCTCGAGGTCCGCACCGTTGCCCCCTTCCAGGCCAACAGCGCGGCGGTGGTCGCGGCCAGCGGCAGCGCGGGCCTGTACGAGCGACAGGACATCGCGGGCGCCAGGGCGCTGCTACGCAAGGCCGGCAAGACGGGCCTTGAGGTGAGCATCGGTTACCAGACTCCGAACCCGCGCCGTACCGCGGCGGTCCAGCTCATCATCGAGGCCTGCGACAAGGCCGGTTTCAAGGTCGTCGACAAGGGCTCCGAGGACTTCCTCGACAACGTGCTGCCGAACAACGGCTATGACGTGGCCCTGTTCGCCTGGTCGGGCTCCACCCTGGTCAGCGGCTGGGCCTCCAACTTCACCTCGCCGGGAAAGTGCGACGCCCAGAACAAGGGGAGCAACAACGGCTGCTACTCCAGCGAGCAGGTGGACCGCCTCATCGCGAAGCTGAACTCGACGGTGGACCTGGAGGCCCAGAACCCGATCATCGGTGAGATCGAGAAGAGGCTCTGGAGCGACCTGGCCACCATCCCGCTCTTCCAGCATCCGGGACTCAGCGCCTGGGACGAGACGCTCCAGAACGTCGTCCCCAACCCCGCGCAGTCGACCATCACCTGGAACATGGACAAATGGCAGCTCTCATAGCGGATGCCGCGCGGAGCCGTACCTGACATCAGGCGTCAGGTACGGTCGCCAGGATTGGCGCGAGATCCGGAACCCCACATGGGAGCACACATGCCTCGCGCCACAGGAACCTTCACCATCGACAGCTGGGAGCCGCAGACCTACGACGAGGCCGAGGGGGCGACGCTCACCCGCGTCCACCTCACCAAGACCTTCGACGGCGACCTGGTCGGCACCAGCACCGCCGACATCATCACCGCGATCCCCCGAATCGAGACATCGGCGGCCTACGCGGGCTTCGAACGCTTCACCGGCACCGCGCACGGCCGTGAGGGCACCTTCGTGCTCCACCACACGGCCGGGGAGGCGGGGCTGAGCTGGACGATCCTTCCCGACTCCGGCACCGGCGAGCTGCTGGGCATCCGGGGCGGCGGCCAGATCGTCAACGACGGCGGCGCCCACTCCTTCCACCTCGACTACGAGCTGGGCTGAGAACGCCCCCTCGCGCGCCGGCTTCGCCCCGGCGCGCGACCGGCGTTCACCACCGGTTTGCCGGTTTTGGTGGCATGTCACAGCTCGCGTCGAGCCAATCGAGAAAGCCGCTTCCCCGCCGTTGACGCGCCCGTAGCACGTATGTAACCTTTGGCCAACACCGCGCAAGAATATTGCAAAGCTCTGTTCGTTTTCTTGCTACTCATCGCAACTCTCCAGGGATGCACCGCGTCGTGCACCTGCCCCCCATTACGTGTGCGGTGAAGGTCCCACCTTCACGCCTCGGCCCCGCCGTGCCCGACGAGAGAAGAAGGCGAATGAGAATGCTGTACAGACCGTTACGACGGGTGGCGACCATGGTCGTCACCGGCTTACTCCTCGTCGTGGGGTCGGTCGTCCCGGCCTCCGCCGCGGCCGGACCCAATCTATCGCCGGGCAAGGCGACCCTGGCGAGCGGCTCCACGGGCGGCTACCCGGTGTCCGCCGTCAACGACGGAAACCCGGACACCTACTGGGAGAGTCCCAACAACAGCTTCCCGCAGTGGGCGCGAATCGACCTCGGCACCGCCACGAGCGTCGACCGGATCGTGCTGAAGGTGCCCCCCGCGGCCGCCTGGCAGACCCGTACCCAGACGCTCTCGATCCAGGGCGGCGCCGACGGCAACACCTTCAGCACGGTCGTGGCCTCGGCGAACCACACGTTCAACCCGGCGACCGGCAACACGGTCACGATCGACTTCGGTGCCGCGACCCACCGGTACTGGCGCGTCGCCATCACCGCGAACACCGGCTGGCCCGCAGCGCAGATCTCCGAATTCGAGATCTACGGCACCGCCGGCGGCGGCGACACCCAGCGCCCGACGGCCCCCGGCAACCTCGCCTTCACCCAGCCCGCCACCGGCCAGATCAGGCTGACCTGGAACGCCTCCACCGACAACGTGGGCGTCACCGGATACGACGTCTACGCCGACAACCAACTGCGGGGCAGCGTCGGCAACGTACTGACCTACACCGACAACCAGCCGGCGTCGGCGACCGTGACGTACTTCGTGCGGGCCAAGGACGCGGCGGGCAACCAGTCGGCCAACAGCAACTCCGTGACCCGCGAGGGCACCGGCACCCCGGGATCCAACCTGGCGATCGGCAAGGAGATGGCCGAGTCCGGCCACGTGCACTCGTTCGTCGCCGCGAACGCGAACGACGACAACCTCTCCACCTACTGGGAGGCCAACTCCGGCGCGTTCCCGAACACGCTCACCGCCAAGCTGGGCGCCAACGCGAACGTCAGCTCGGTGGTGCTGAAGCTCAACCCCGACTCCGCGTGGGGGACCCGCACGCAGAACATCCAGATCCTGGGCCGCGAGCAGAACGCCACGGGCTACACCAGCCTGGTCTCCGCGCAGAACCACACCTTCAACCCGGCCTCCGGCAACTCGGTGACGATCCCCCTCAACGCCACCGTCGCCGACGTCCAGCTGAGGTTCACCGCCAACAGCGGCGCGCCCGGCGGGCAGGTCGCCGAGTTCCAGATCTTCGGCGTCCCCGCGCCGAACCCCGACCTCACGGTCACGAACCTCTCGTGGACCCCGGCGTCCCCGAACGAGACCAGCGCGATCACCCTGTCGGCCACGGTCAGGAACGTGGGCACCGCGCCCTCCCCCGCCGACAGCGTGAACCTCAACCTCGACGGCACTCCGGTCGCGACCGTCGCCGTCCCCGCCCTCCCCGTCAACGGCACCGCCACGGTGACCCACAACATCGGCACCCGCGGCGAGGGGAGCTACACGGTCAACGCCAGGGTGGATCCGGACAACTCGGTCTTCGAGCAGAACGAGGACAACAACACCCTCACCGCGTCGTCGCCGCTGGTGGTCTCGCAGGCTCCCGGGCCCGACCTGCAGGTGCTCGGCGTCACCTCCAACCCGCCGAACCCGGCCGTCGGAGCGCCGGTCACGTTCACCGTGGCGGTGAAGAACCGGGGAACCACCGCGACGGGCGCGACCACGGTCACCCGGGTGACGGTGGGAGGCACCACGCTCAACACCAACACCGCGTCGATCGCCGCGGGCGCGACGGTCAACGTGGCCGTGAACGGAAGCTGGACCGCCACCGGCGGCGGCGCCACCGTCACCGCGACCGCCGACGCGACCAACGCCGTCGCCGAGACCAACGAGAACAACAACACGTTCTCGCTGTCGATCGTGGTCGGGCGCGGTGCGGCCGTCCCATGGGTCGAGTACGAGGCCGAATCCGCCGACTACCAGGGCACCCTGCTGGAGACCGACCCGCTGCGCACCTTCGGGCACACCAACTTCGCCACCGAGTCCTCGGGCCGCAAGTCGGTACGGCTGAACAGCACGGGTCAGTTCGTCGAGTTCACCTCGACCAACCCCTCCAACTCGATCGTGGTCCGCAACTCCATCCCCGACGCGCCGGGCGGCGGCGGCATCGAGGCGACCATCAGCCTCTACGTCAACGGCACCTTCTCCAGGAAGCTCACCCTCTCCTCACGCCACAGCTGGCTGTACGGGAACACCGACGGCCCCGAGTCACTGTCGAACACCCCCCAGGCCGACGCCCGGCGGTTGTTCGACGAGTCGCACGCGCTGCTCTCGCAGACCTACCCGGCCGGCACCAAATTCCGGTTGCAGCGTGACGCGACCGACACGGCCGCGTTCTACGTCATCGACCTGATCGACCTGGAGCAGGTGGCACCTCCGACGAGCCGACCGGCCGAATGCACCTCGATCACCGACTACGGCGCGGTGCCCAACGACGGGCTCGACGACACGGCCGCCATCCAGCGGGCGGTGACCGACGACCAGAACGGCGTCATCGGCTGCGTGTGGATCCCGGCGGGACAGTGGCGGCAGGAGCAGAAGATCCTCACCGACGACCCGCTGAACCGAGGGCAGTGGAACCAGGTGGGCATCAAGAACGTCACGATCCGCGGCGCGGGCATGTGGCACTCCCAGCTGTACACCCTGACCGAACCGCAGGACGTGGTGGGCGGCATCAACCACCCGCACGAGGGCAACTTCGGCTTCGACATCGACAGCAACACCCAGATCTCCGACATCGCCATCTTCGGATCCGGCCGCATTCGCGGCGGAGACGGCAACGACGAGGGCGGGGTGGGCCTGAACGGCCGGTTCGGCGAGAACACCAAGATCACAAACGTGTGGATCGAACACGCCAACGTGGGCGCCTGGGTCGGCCGCGACTACGACAACATCCCCGCCCTGTGGGGGCCGGGCGACAACCTGCTGTTCAGCGGCATGCGCATCCGCAACACCTACGCCGACGGCATCAACTTCACCAACGGCACACGGAACTCGCGGGTGTTCAACTCCTCGTTCCGCAACACCGGCGACGACGCCCTCGCGATCTGGGCCAACCAGGCGGTGAAGGACCGGGTCGTCGACAACACGCACGACAACCACTTCGTCAACAACACCATCCAGCTGCCCTGGCGGGCGAACGGCATCGCGGTCTACGGCGGTTACAACAACTCGATCGAGAACAACCTGATCTACGACACCATGAACTACCCGGGCATCATGCTGGCGACCGACCACAGCCCCCTGCCCTTCTCGGGGACCATGTTGATCGCCAACAACGGGCTCTACCGCACAGGTGGTGCCTTCTGGAACGAGGACCAGGAGTTCGGAGCGATCACGTTGTTCCCGCAGGCCGGTGACATCCCCGGTGTCACCATCCGCGACACCGAGATCCGCGACTCGACCTACGACGGTATCCAGTTCAAGACGGGCGGCGGCAACATGCCGAACGTCGCGATCACCAATGTGAGGATCGACAGGTCCAACAACGGGGCCGGCATCCTCGCCATGAGCGGCGCTCGCGGTAACGCGACGCTGACGAACGTGACCATAACCAACTCGGCCACCGGCGACATCGTGCGACAGCCGGGGACGACCTTCGTGATCACCGGCAACTGACCCCTCAGGTCCGGCAGGTGAGGAGGACCGGTCATGCGGTGTGCTTCCCGGGAAGAACATCGGGGAACACGCTCATGGCCGGTCTTCCTCAGCCGACGGCCCGCACGTAGTCGCCGGGGGCGACGACACCGTGGCGTCCCTCGCGCAGGACCACCTCGACCACCGCCCTGGCGGCGGCGGAGGGGTCGGTGTCCCGCCCGACCCGCGCGATCAGCCCGTCGCCGACGGCCTCGATCCGCGCGGCACCGGGGCCGAGGGCGAGATCCACCACGGCCTGGACACCGGAGAGATCGACCCAGCACGAGCGGGCACGCACCCAGCCCGGCCCCCGTTGCGCAGGGGGGATCCCGAACTCCGCCGGATCGACGTCGCCGTCTGCGGCGGCGACGATGAGCCGCTCGACTCCGCCGAGGATGCCTGCGGTCTCGTCGGCGGTGGCCAGGCGGGCATCGAGAGCGAGCCCGCAGCCGAGCTTGCCGTCCAGCCGGTAGATGTCGAACTCCGCGGGGGCGCCGAACACGCGATCGCCCATGCCGGGTTCCACCCCGGCCCTCGGCAGGATCGTATGCACGTGGCCGCTCGTGTTGTTGACGACCACGTCGCGGTGACAGCGCATACCGCGGGCCCGTTCCGCCGCGCCCATCGTCTCGTCCAGTCGGACCGGGTCGTATCGGCCATACCGGTAAGCCGTCAGGGCGGCGGCGTTCGTCCGCCGGACCGACCTCAGGAACGAGGACGAGGCACTGAAAGGAATGATCGTGTCCTGGGCGAGCGTGCCGACGTAGTCACGCAACTCCGGGGAGAAACGGTTGTTACACAGGCAGTGCAGCTGACATTCCGGGTCTTGGGTCCAGCCTGTCAGAAGCGCCGCGAACGCGGCCATCACCACCGCCGACGGCTGCGCACCCGTCTTCGCCGCGACCTGGACCACCGCCTCCGCGGCGACCTGGGAGCCCAGCAGCACGTGATGATGACCGCGAGCGTCGGGAAAGCGAAAGGGCAGACCGAGCGAGCACAACGGCCTTTCCGCCAGTTGGCGAGCCCAGTATCCGGTCGCCCCCTCCAACTGGCGCCGCCCGGCCGGGGTGAGCTCGTAGGTGGCACGGTCGGCGGGATGGTAGGCGGCGGGAGGAAGCCGCCGATCCGCCAGCAGAGCGGCGAGTTCGGCGCGCAGAATCGTCATCGCCGACAGGTCCGCCGCCACGTGCGACACGTGCAGGACGACCAGGAACGGAGATCCCGATCGGGTCACCACATTCGCCCTCACCGGGAGGTCGACGGCGGGATCGAAAGCCCCGCCCGGCAGGAACCAGTCCTGGTGAGTGCCCGTGGCCTCGACCACCTTGGCGATGAGCGTCCCCGACGCGTGCACGAACTGCTCACCGTCCCGCAGCAGGGTCCGCAGTGCCTCCTGGCGCTCGATCAGCGCGCCCAGCGCCGCACCGACCGCGTCCATGGTGCTTCCCCGGGGCACACGCACCACCGTTGACAGGATGTCGGCCGGCCCCGGCAGGTCCGGGCTGATCCAGCCCAGCACATTCCGCTGACCGATCGTTATGGGCCATCGGCCCGATCGGGAGCCGGAGAAGCGGACTTTCAGGTC
This sequence comes from Streptosporangium sp. NPDC000095, assembly GCF_042899335.1. Taxonomy (NCBI): domain Bacteria; kingdom Bacillati; phylum Actinomycetota; class Actinomycetes; order Streptosporangiales; family Streptosporangiaceae; genus Streptosporangium; species Streptosporangium sp. NPDC000095. The sequence continues at coordinate 10,021 of NZ_JBIAZS010000012.1, read as the reverse complement.
ATTCATCTCCGGCCACTACCGGTCATCGCGGTCCTCCTCGCCGGGGGACCGCACAAAAAACCGCATGAAATCCCGCGTGTATTCCCCGGCGTGTGTTCCTGCCGGAGGTGGTCGTCCCGGCGAGTCGACCCGCCGCGTCGACGGTTTCCGCCGCGGCCGAACGGCTTGTTCAAGCCCTCTCCTTCGCACCCGCCACGTTGCCGTCGAGACACACACCAATATGGCACTCGACCAAATTTCTGGTCGAGTGCCATATTGAGGGTCGTCGTCGATCGGTTCGCTCCCGATATCGGTGAAAGAATGCTAAGGAGCGCTATTGGGAGCGTCAAGACGGTGAGCGGTATTCGACTTTTTCTCTTTTCCGTCCCGGGCCGTGCCCCCTCCGGCTCCGCCCTGCGGAGCGAGGACACGGTCCGGGGCGGGCATAACGTCCCGGGAAATCGGCTTCACGGCCGTTCAGAGGTTGATCTTTCCTGCTCCCGCACCGGAGGTGACGATGGACTTGACGGCGGACGCTCCATCAAGGCCGTAGGAATACGGGATGGAGGCCACCGAACCACCCTGCTGCCCGCTGCCGGAACCGGTCAGATGGTTGTTGCGGGCCACCAGGGTGCCGGGGCCCGACGCGGCCTCGCCCAGGTGGTAGGGGTCGGGGACGTTCTCGAAGTAGTTGCCCTCGACCAGCACACCGGCGCCCTGAGTGGAGGCGACCCCGTATCCCCTGACGTTGGAGTAGTAGTTGTTGTAGACGTGCACCGGGTTGCCGAAGCGCACCCGGGGGTTGCGCTGGTTGGTGCCGTCGAGCCAGTTGTGGTGGTAGGTCACGCGCAGGTGACCCCTGTCCTCGGAGCCGTTGTCGTCGCTGTGCCCGAGCAGCATGGCCTTGTCGTGGCTGTACAGGCGGTTCCACGACACGGTGACGTAGTCGCTGGCGCGCTTGATGTCGATGGCGCCGTCGTAACCGTTGGACAGCGTGTTGTGGTCGATCCAGACCCGGGTCGAGTACTGGACGTTGATCGCGTCGTCGTCCCAGTTCCTGAAGGTCAGGTTCCGGATGATCACGTTGGACGCGTTGGAGACGTTCAGGCCACAGCCGACGATCGTCGCTCCGGAGTTACCGATGATCGTCTTGTTGGAGCCGATCCTCAGCATGCCCGAGCAGGAGATCGTGCCCGACACCCGGATCACGGCCGCGCCCGTCCCCGAGGCGGCGCTCGTCAGGGCCGACGCGCTCGTCACCGTGGTGGCGGCCGCGCTGCCGCCACCGGTCGTGCCTCCCCCCTGGGTCGCCCAGCCGACCAGACCGGTGGTGTTGGGCGGCGAAGGCGTCGGAGTGGGGGTGGGGGTGGGGGTGGGGTTCGGCGACGGCGGGTTGGTGACCGAACCGGTGCACGCGACCCCGTTGAGAGTGAAGGAGGTGGGCACCGGGTTGGATCCGCTCCAACTGCCGTTGAAGCCGATCGTGGTGGCGGCACCGGTCGCCAGAGCGCCGTTGTAGGCGACGTTCGCGGCGGTCACCGTGCTGCCGCTCTGGGAGAAGGTCGCGTTCCAGCCCTGCGTCACACTCTGTCCGGCCGCGAACGACCATTTCAACTGCCAGCCGTTGAGCGGATCTCCCAGATTGGTGATCGTGACGCTCGCGCCGAACCCGTCGCCCCACTGGGAGGCCACCGAGTAGGCGACCTGGCAGCCGGGCGCCGCGGAGACCGACGCGGCGGAGGCCGGCGCCGCGAGCAGGCCCGCCGCCAGGCAGAGGATTCCCGCCGCGCTCCTGAGGATCGCCGGTCCTCGTTGTCGCAAGATCATGTTCTTGCCTCCCTCCTGGGCGCAGCACCGGAGCCGAACGCCCTGAACCCCCAGGTCATTCACATGGTTTCGGTGAGCCAAGTTCACTTAACCCGTTAAGTCAAGGAATCCATTCCGGGCCGGATCCGACCAATCCCCCTGGCCCGGAAACACCACATCTCAACCAAAGGCGCACGACGCCCGCCCTCGACGTCTTCTGGCTGCTCGGAAGGGGAAGGTCATTCCATTGCCGACCGTTCAAGACGGTCGTCGAGGCCCCTGCGGTTCGCTCTCAGACCTCGCCCGCGCACGAAATCCCGAAGAAACTTTCATAACCGCCACGGGGTCACGTGAATTAGTTCAGAGCGTGGACAAATTTTCAGGAACGAGCCGGTGGCGACGCCGTACGGAATACCCACGAAGCGTCGCCGTCCCTTAATCACTCAGGTGCCGTCACGATGATTTCCCGCTCCACGGCTCATCCGAAGCCCGGCCGGCGATCGCGAGACCCCGGAAACGACGAGATCCCGTCCGATCAAATGATCGGACGGGATCTCGTCGGCCGTCACTGAGCTGACTCAGAAACGATCAGGGGTGGAGCTATGGGGATTCGAACCCCAGACCTCCTCCATGCCATGGAGGCGCGCTACCAGCTGCGCCATAGCCCCTCGTCGACGCCTCCGGGCCTGACCCGGCGACCACGCCAGTGTATAGGAGATCACCCCTCACCCTGTAACCGGCGTAACCGGCGCGGGCCGCCCACGAGGCCGACTCGCGAGGAGCCGGCCCACTCGATCATGGAGTGCCCACGCACGCCTATCAGAGCGACGCGGCCTTCTCTATCAGTTCGGCGAGCTCGGTCACCGCGCGGTCCTCGGTGGAGGCGGCCAGGCGGGTGGCGTGGGCGGCGAGATCACCGGGCGTGGCTCCGGCGATCCCCTCCCCGGTGCGGAGATACTCGGCGAAGCCCGCTGCCACCACGTCGACCTGGAACCTCGGCGTGGGCCCCTCCCACGGCGAGTTCGCCAGATCGCCCGCCGCGAGGGAGCGAGAGGCTTCCGCCGGGTCGCGGGTGTCGGGATCCTGCCAGCGCACGGTGGCGGTGGCCAGCTGTCCCGACGACCCGCCGCGCAGCCGGAGCTCGTACAGGGCCGTCACCGAGTGGCCGGGGCCGATCTCTCCGCCGTCCTTGGTGTCGTCACGGAAGTCCTCGGTCGCGAGCCGCCGGTTCTCATAGCCGATGAGGCGGTAGGACTCCACGACCGAGGGGTTGAACACGACCTGCGCCTTGGCGTCGCGGGCGCGCAGGTCGATGTTGGTGGCGAGCTGCTCGACGAAGACCTTGCGCGCGTCGTCGACGGAACCGACGTAGACCGCGGCGCCGTCGCCGTTGTCGGCGAGCCGCTCCATCAGCTCGTCGCCGTAGTCGCGGCCGACGCCGACGCACAGCAGGGTGATCTTCTTGGCCGCGGCATCCTCGACCCGGTCGAGGATGCCGCGCCAGGTGGTGTCGCCGACGTTGGTCAGGCCGTCGGAGAGCAGGATGACGCGGTTGACGGCCACCGCCCTGAAACTCGCCGCAGCCTCGGCGTATCCGCTGGTCAGCCCCGCCTCCAGGTTCGTGGACTGCTGGATGGCGAGGCGTTCGACGGCGGCGTGGAGCCTCTCCTTGTCGGTCGCGGGGGTCATGGAGAGGACGACGTCCGCCTCGTCGCTGAAGGCCACGAGGGAGATCTGGTCGCCGGGTCCGAGCTGGTCGACGAGCTTGTGCAGGGCATCCCTCACCAGGTCGAGCCTGCCCGGCTCGCCCATCGAGCCGGACACGTCCACCACGAAGGTGAGGTTCGCCGGCCGCCGGGCCTGCGCGCTCGCCTTCCGGGTCTGCAGGCCGACGCGGAGCAGCGCGGTGCCGTTTCCCGAGGTGCGGGCGCCGTCCATGTGCACGGTGAAACCGTCGTCCTCGGGTTCCGCGTAGTCCTGGGCGAAGGAGTTGACGAACTCCTCCGGCCTCACCTGGCCCGCCTCCGGCAACCTGCCCTCGGCGAGGATCCGTTTGCTGTAGCCGTACGACGCGGTGTCCACGTCGAGGGCGAAGGTCGAGATCTGTTCGGCGGAGGTGTCGCGCCTTCGGGTGGCCTCGCTTTCGGGAGTGGCCCGGGCCTCGGACTCGGTTCCCTCAGAGCTCTGATCTCCGGCCTCGGGGGCGGCGTCCGAGGGCATGGACGGGACCGCCCTTCCGGATTCCGGCACCGGCTCGCTGCCGGATCCGCCGCAGGCGGCGGCGAGCATCAGGGCGAGCAGCGCGAGCACGGCGAGGACGATGGTGAGCGGACGTGACTTCATGTCGCCTCCTGGGGATGCGTGTCATCCCCTACGACGACTCCTCTGCACGGTCCGCCGGGAGCTTGACCCAAGCGAGCGCTAACCGTGTTCGGCGCGTGATCAGGGTTTCCAGGCCGGGTCCCGTCCGCTGAGCCCGAGCGCCCGCTCGAACGGTGAGGCGTCGCTCGCCACGGGCACCTCCTCCCCGAAGACTCCCAGGCGCCGTCCCTGCGGCGCCATCCCCTCGACGAAGGCGGCCACGGCCTCGCCGGTCGCGGCGTCCACCGTGTACTCCTGACCGGTGGCCCTGGCCAGGTCCCAGCCATGGATCACCGTGTCGCCCAGCACCATCTGGAGCACCATGGCCATGGGCATCCCCATCGTGGGACTGGTGCCCTCGGTCACCCCGGGTTCCGACCAGGCGGCGAGCAGCGCGGCGGCCCGGTCCGCGAAAGGGGCGTGGTCGGCGTCCTGCGACGGCGGCTGCTCGCGGCGGGCCAGTGCCTCGAACATCGCGGCCGTCCAGGCCAGGTGGCCGAGCAGCTCCCGCACGTCGAAGCCGTCGCAGGGGGTGGGCAGGCCCAGCTGGTCGTCGCGGACGCCGCGGGCGACGGCCGCGGTGCCGGTGACGGCACGTGACAGCATCTCGTTCATGCCTGCCATGCTGTCGAGCCGAACTCACAGCTGTCTTGAAAAAACGCGTCATAGGATCCTGCAGCATGCGCGTATATCTCGGCCTCGCGGCCAAACACCCAGGAGCCGGAATACCCGAGACGATGCTGCACACCGTGAGAGGCGCGATCGAGAGCGCGTTCGCCGTACCGCCCGAGGTCATCGGATCCCGGGAGTGGCACCGTCCCGGGATCGCGGTGTTCTCCTGGACCAACGAGCCCGACGACTCGCGGCGTCCTCCCCTGCTGGAGACCGGCCACGACCGGGTGACCGGGGTGAACGGCTACCTGACCGCACCGGGTGACGTGAACCGGCTGGCGGCCATGCCGGTGCTGGACACCGAGGGGATCGGCGGGTGCTTCTCGGCGTTCCGGGCGACCGAGGACGAACTGTCCGCCGCCACCGCGGTCCACAGGATCTGCCCGGTCTACTACGCCGAGACCCCCGACGTGCACGTGATCGGCAGCCGGGCGCTGCTCGTCCACCTCGCGGGCGGCGGCGAGCGCGTGGAGTGGGACGTGCTCGCGCTGCAGTCGATGGTCAGGCAGGGATACTTCCTGTCGGACGAGACCCCCTACCGAGGGGTGAGCGCGCTGCCACCGTCCTCGTCGGTGACCGTCAGGAACGGCCGGCGTACGATCGTCACGACCCCGCTCCCCACGGCCGTGCCCGCGCCCGAGTCACGCAGGCAGAAGAAACACCTCGTCCGGGAGTTGGCCGAGGCGCTTCTGGCGACGGTGGAGCCGCTGCGCACGACCAGGGAGCCGGTGAACCTCGCCCTCACCGGCGGCAGGGACAGCCGCCTGATCGCCGCGGTGCTGCACGCGGCCGGCATCCCGCTGCGCGCGACCACCAACGGCCTGGACACCCATCCCGACGTGGTCATCGCCGGGAAGGTCGCCCGCGCGCTGCGCATCGAGCACACCGTCATCCCCCCGGCCCGTGTCGAGAAGAAGGACGCGATCGTCGTCGAGCATCCCCTCGCGCGGACCTACGAGACGTTGCGCGCCTGTGAGGGGATGACGTCGGCGTACGAGTCGATCGTCGGTTACCTCCCCTACAGCGCCAAACCCACCATGTCGGGGCAGAGCGGGGAGAGCCTGCGGGCCGGAAGCCTGCTGCTGCTCCAGACCGACCTGAGCGAGAAGGCGCTGCGCCGCCGGGTGGACGTGACCTTCCTGCGAGATCCCGCGCTGTTCACCGAAGAGGCCAACGAGCACGCCCGCGAGCTGGCCGAGCCCTGGCGAAAGCGGGCTCCGCTGGAGGCGCTCGACCACATGTACATCTCCTACAAGGTCGGCCGCTGGCAGGCGGGGGCGCGGGCGGGCTCGCTGCGCAGAGGCGACCAGATCTGGCCGTTCTTCGACAACCGGGTGGTCCGCGCCGCGCTGGGTCTCGACCAGACCTGGCGGCTGTCGGAGGAGGTCATCTACGAGCTGCTCGGCATCCTGGCCCCGTCTCTGCGGAACATCCCGGTCGAGGGCAAGCCGTGGCGGTTCACCGCGGGGAAGCGCTACTACCCCTGGCAGCGCAGGCCGCCAGTGCTGACGGCGCCGAAGACCGGAGGGGGCGGCTGGAACTGGCGGACCAGTCCCGGCGCCGAGTTGACCGGCCTGATGCGCGACCACGTCCTCGGCCGCCTGGACCTGCTGTCTCCCATCGTCAAGCCCGACGAGGTACGCAAGCTGTTCGCCGACCCCGTCCTGAAGAAACCCACCCACGCCTGGCACCTCTACACCGTGGCCACCATGCTGGGGGGCGAGTATCCGGGCAAGGAACCGCAGGGTCTGCCGAAAATCCACATCCCCATCCCGTCGTGACGGGTACGCCCGCCGACGACACCCGGGGCATCCTGCACTTCGGGGCGGCCCGGTTCCGTTACGGGCGTCACGCGTGCCACCCGGCCCTGGTCCCCTTCGTCGAGCATCACTGGATCGTCCGCTGGGAGTTGGACGAACCGTACGAACAGCGGATCGTGTCCCATCCATCGGTGAACCTGGTCTTCCACGAGCACGGTTCCCACGTGGCAGGGGTCATCACCGGTGACTACCTGGAGGTCCTGACCGGCACCGGGGTCGTGGTCGGCACCCGCTTCCGGCCCGCCGGTTTCCGCCCCTTCCTCGGCGCCCCGCTGTCCACGATCACCGATCTCCGCGTCCCCGCCTCCCGGATCCTCGGGCCGGACGCCGACGCGGTGACCCCGGCCGTACTGGCCGCCTCCGACGAGGAGGCGGTACGGGCGCTGGAAGGGTTCCTGCTCACGCGGCTCCCCGTCCGCGACCCCGTCGCCGAGCGGGCGGCGGACCTCGTCGCGAGCGTGCTCACCGACCCGGCCATCGTCCGCGTCGGCGATCTGGCCGCCCTGCACGGGCTGAGTGTCCGGCACCTGCAGCGGCTGTTCAGCGACCACGTCGGGGTCTCCCCCAAATGGGTGATCCGCCGTTACCGCATCCACGAGGCCGCCGAGAGAGCCGGACCCGCGACCGACTGGTCGCGGCTCGCCGCCGATCTCGGCTACAGCGACCAGTCCCACTTCACCCGCGACTTCACCGGCGTCATCGGCATGCCGCCCACCGCGTACGTCCGCCGTCTGCCGAGGTGACGTCAGCAGGCACAGGCGATGCCGGAGACCGGCGCGGTCAGGGCGTCGACGGAGCGGCGGGACACGCCCGCGACGGTCTCGACGGGGAAGCCCTCCCTGGCCCAGTACTCGAAGCCGCCGAGCATCTCCTTGACCGGGTAGCCGAGTCCGGCGAACTCCAGCGCGGCCCGGGTGGCGCCGTTGCATCCCGGCCCCCAGCAGTAGGTCACCACGGTCACCCCCGAGGGAACGACCGAGCGAGCGCGTTCGGCGATCAACGCGGTGGGCAGGTGAACGGCTCCCAGGACATGGCCCTGCTCCCAGCCCTCCCGGCTCCGGGAGTCGACCACGACGATGTCCGTGGCACCGGCGGCCAGGTCGGCGGCGACGTCGGAGACGTCGGTCTCGAACGCCAGCCTGGCGGCGAAGTGCGCCAGCGCCTCGGCATTCCTCGCGGCCGGTACCGCGGTGACGGCGGAGGGGGAGGGAACGGGGACAGACATGGGCGGCCTTTCAGACAACGGTGACGGCGGCGAGGTCCGCGGTGGTGGAAGGTACCGGTCGCGGTTCCCGGCTCGGGAGATGGCACCGGGGGTGATGCCTGGCACGAACAATGGTGTCGGTCGGCAGATCGGTTCCAACAGTGGCACGAACGCCGCTTATCGTTAATATCTCGCCATGCTCATCCCTCCGCCGGCGCCCCACGCCACACCTCCCGCCGTGTCCGTGCTGGCCTTCGACGGCATGTCACCTTTCGAGCTTGGCTGCGTGGTCGAGATCTTCGGCATCGCCCGCCCTGAGTTGGAGGTGCCCTGGTACAGGCTGTCGGTCTGCGCCGAGACGCCCGCCGATCTGCGGGTCACGGGCGGGTTCACGATGCGGACCGAGCACGGGCTCGACGCGCTTGAGGCCGCGAGCACGGTGATCGTGCCTGGGGTCGCGAATGTCCACGGCGAGGTCTCCCCCGAGGTGGTCACAGCACTGCGGCGAGCCCATGACAGGGGTGCGCGAGTCGTGTCGATCTGCTCGGGCGCGTTCGCCCTCGCCACGGCCGGACTACTGAACGACAGGAAGGCGACGACCCACTGGAAGTACGCCGAGCTGCTCCAGCACAGGTTCCCGCGGGTCGAGGTCGATCCGGATGTGCTCTACGTGGACGGTGAGGACGTGCTGACCAGCGCGGGCAGCGCGGCAGGACTGGACCTGCTCATCCATCTGGTACGCAAGGACTACGGGCCCGGCGTGGCCAACGAGGTCGCGCGAAGACTCGTCATCCCCCCGCACCGGGAGGGCGGGCAGGCACAGTTCATCCAGACCGCGGTCCCTCACGTGGAGGACGGCGCCGCCGTGACCGCCGCGATGGCCTGGGCGTTGGAGCACCTCGCGGAACCCATCACGATCGCCACCCTGGCGGAGGCCGCGCACATGTCCCCGCGTACGTTCATCAGGCACTTCGGACGGCAGACCGGGACGAGTCCGTTGCGCTGGGTCATCTCTCAACGGGTCGCGGCCAGCCTGACGATGCTGGAGTCCACCTCCGTGCCGGTGGAGGACATCGCGTCCGCGGTGGGCTTCGACAGCACGGCGACCTTCCGCCATCACTTCACCCGGACGATGCGCACCTCCCCCTCGGCCTACCGGCGGGCCTTCCGTGCCCCAGCGTCGTCCGACCACACGAAACCGCATGGATCCGAGCGGCGAACCCGGGAGCAGGGTTCGGCCACGGAACCTTGGCACGAAACAAGCCCATAACCTAATTTACGCTTTATGCCATCATCGCCCACTTATCCGAACAATCGCAATAACGGCGACATTAACGCTCTATAAATATAATCAAATGCCTGGAGCGCAAAGAAACGCGCACCCTCCATCAAGCTTCCATTCCAGCTTTGAAGCACACTTCTCCCGCCTATCTCCTGGGCGCCCCAAGAATGTCCGCGCGGCGTTTTCTCTCAACAGGAAGGGAGAAACAACGCACGTGTCTACTTTCATGAAACGGACCCTTGCGGGCGGCGCGCTCGCCGGGGCCGTCCTGCTTCTGCACTCCCCTGTCCCAGTTTCGGCCGATTCGCAACTTCAGATATCGGCGCAGGCTCGCCGCGACGAAATCCAATCCGCCGGAAGCACGCAGGGGGACCCCTGCCCTGTGGTGCTTGCCAGCATTTGCACGAACTTCGTATCCCTGCCCACCGTGATCCGTAGCAGGGATGTCATAACTACCGGAGCGATAATCCACAAGGGCCTGCAGCCCACCGCGAGCGATGCGATTTACATCCCGCTGTGCAGGTGGCTGGGTCTGCCGATCTTCCTCTGCCGAATCCCTGACGGGATCCAGGGTCCAGCGGGCCCAGCCGGCCCGGCAGGTCCCAGGGGCCCGATGGGCCCCCGAGGCTACACAGGTCCGGCGGGCCCAGCGGGCGCTGACGGCGCACCCGGGCCAGCAGGTCCCGCAGGACCCGAAGGACCGGCAGGACCGGCAGGCGCTGACGGCGCACCCGGACCCGAAGGACCTCCCGGACCCGCAGGCGCCGATGGCGCACCCGGACCCGAAGGACCTCCCGGACCCGCAGGCGCTGACGGCGCACCCGGACCCGAAGGACCTCCCGGACCCGCAGGCGCTGACGGCGCACCCGGACCCGAAGGACCTCCCGGACCCGCAGG
>NZ_JBIAZS010000011.1:0-325662 GCF_042899335.1 Streptosporangium sp. NPDC000095 | reverse complement strand
CCCGCTAGGATTGCGACCACCCCGTTTCCAGGGCAACCCCTCTAACTTACTCCAACATCCGATCGTTGTCCAATCACTCGGACACATCCGGTTTGCCGGGGTGGAGAGAGGGTTTTGCCGGGCAGTTAGTTCGCTCCTGGAGGTTTAAACCTGGAGGCTCGCTGCCCTGCGGAAAGAACACTACCAGGACTCTCACGTCACAGAGACAACTTGCCAACCATCCCGGAGACTCGCGCGTCCCAAACAGGCAAGCGCGCAACCAGACGTCAAGCCATCCGCAATCGACTCTGGATACGAAGAGGCGCGAGGGTCAGAATCCTGACTCCGCCGTGGAGGTGAGCACATGACCCGCTCGGAGTTCGACGACATCCGCGCGCACATCGATGCGGAGGCCGACCACCCAGGCGACCTGCTGAGGGTTGCCAGGTCTCTGCTGAACGACCTTGAAGACGCACGTATGAGAGAGGCGACCCTCCGCGCCTACTATCTGCGTCTCCTCACCGCGGCTCGGGCGACGGTCGCCGCGGAGGCGGCCGGCTACCCGGAGCCGTTGACCTTCCTCACCGATGAGCTCGCCAAGCGCGGCCAGCTCCCGACATCCGAGGACGAGGTGAACCGGATCCTCGGCGACGCCCACACCGCGGCGGCGCTACTGGCCTGCCTTGAGGAGAATCCTCTGGGGACGACCCCGATGAACACCGGAGGCTCTCGCGCGCGGAGGTGCGCCGGCACAAGCCGTAGCCTCCCACGATGAGGCGTTCCGCGTCATTGACCTGGGCTTGAACCAAGATCTGTAAGACTCCAGGCATGTTGCAGCGAGGGCTGAATTGGGCTGCGGCGACCCTCGTGGGCGTCTTCGGCTTTGTCTGGACCGGTGTAGTGATGTTCGCGGCCGTCGAGACCTCGACGTGGACGTGGATAGGACAGGCCTCCTTTGGGGCCTTCCTCACCTGCTGGGCTTGCTACAAGGCGAGTCTGCTGGTGCGCCGCACCAGGCCTGGTTTCGTCCCGAGGCATCGCCGGGTGAGGGTCAGAGCCTGAGGGATGCCCTCGCGGGCCGGGACCAGGCGGCCGGTCATCGGCGCCGGGTTCCGGTTCGGAGTCGGAAGGCACCACCGGGACGGTCTCGCGTCCCGGCACCCGGGGATCCAGCGGACTATGCCCCCGTCCGGAACGAGCGGAGTTCGTCGGCCACCTGCCGGCACGGCACTCCCAGGTCGAACCGGCTGAGCAGGTGGATGCCCTCCCCCGTGTCGATCTCCAGGAGTTCCGTACGCGAGGTGAAGCGGGTCCGTGTGTCCACCCGGATACGCTCGACGGCGCTCCACGGCACCCGTTCGGATCCGGCGAAGCCCCTCACCACGACGAGACCCTCGCCATCGGCTGTGAGCCGCACCGGAGCGAGGAGATCACGCACCACCAACGCTGCCAGGATCGCGGTCGCGGCACCCGCCAGGATCGCCCCCCGTAGGTCGTCGAGGGTGAGGACCGTGAGCACCGCGAGGGCGAACGCCCCGACGATCTTCATGATGAGGAGGTCGCGGCGCACGCGCCAGCGCAGGACAGGTCCGGACGTTTCGCTCACAACGGCACGCTACCTCTCGAACTCTGGCATCTCTCGAAATACATCCCGCACGCCAGGCTCGACGTCCCTTGGCACGCACAGCGGTGGATGCCCCGGCCAGGCGCAAAGAAGACGAGGTCTCGACTGCCCAAAACGCGGAAGGCCCTGATCTCTGGGAGATCAGGGCCTTCCGATTGGTAGCGGGGACAGGATTTGAACCTGCGACCTCTGGGTTATGAGCCCAGCGAGCTACCGAACTGCTCCACCCCGCGTCGGTGTGTGTTTGAACACTATCCGGGATTCCCCTCGGGCTGCAAATCGGCACAGGAACGCGAGGTCACCGGCCTTACGTCGCCCCCGTCCGCGGAGCCTCCGGGGTTTCACAGACGGGCACGAGGCGATGTCCCCACCGCAGAAGCCTCTGGACGCGGTGGATCCCGAGGAGGGAAAACAAGAAAGGCCCCGGTCGCCGTTTCCGGCGACCGGGGCCTTCCGATTGGTAGCGGGGACAGGATTTGAACCTGCGACCTCTGGGTTATGAGCCCAGCGAGCTACCGAACTGCTCCACCCCGCGTCGGTGTATGTCTTAACCATACCCGGCTTTGGTGGCGGACGCGAATCAGATCGCTGGGCCCCGGTGTCTTTCTAGGGATTCGGTGTGGGTGTCGGTGTGGCGGATGGGACCGGTGTGGGTGTCGCCGACGGTGCCGGGGATCCCGACGCCGAGGGAGACGGGGTGGGCGCGGGGCTCGCCTCGGTGCCCTTCAGCTTCGACAGCGCCTCCTGGAGCTCCTTCTGGGCCTCGCCGTAGTCGTTCCAGTTCGGCGGGTCGGCCTGGAGAGCGGCCTGTGCCTTGTCGTACGCCTTCTGCGCCTCGTCGATCGCCTGGGCCAGCGCGGTGGTGGGCTGGTTGGCGTTCGCCTCCTCGGCCGGCTTACCCTCCCCCTGCTGCTCCTGTGGAGCGGTTTGGGTGCTGTCACCGAAGACCTGTTCCAGCGCGCCCTTGAGCGTGTCGGCCGAGCCGACCTTGCTGCCGTAGGCCACCAGGACGCGGCGGAGGATCGGGTACGGCTCCTGGCCGGAGGCGGCCGCGATCTCCACGTAGACCGGTTCGACGTAGACCAGGCCGTCGGCGAACGGCAGGGTCAACAGGTTGCCGTAGCGGACCTTCGCCTGGCCGAGACCGAGCAGGTTCAGCTCGCCGGAGAACTTGTTCTGGAAGTTGTTCTGCACCTGGCCGGGACCGGGGATCGTGGTGTTGGAGGGCATGCGCAGGATGCGCAGCTTTCCGTAGTCCTCTCCGGGGGTGGCGTCCACGGCCATGAACGCGGCCAGGTTGGGTCCCTGGCGCGGCACGAACGTGGTGGTCAGCGAGAACGTGGGCTTGTCGGTGCTCGGCATCTTGACCGACAGGTAGTACGGCGGCTGCTTGATGTCGCGCTCGCCCGAGGACGGGTCGTTCGGGACGTTCCAGAAGTCCTGGCCGCTGTAGAAGGCGTTCGGGTCGGCGATGTGGTACTGGGAAAGCACGTCACGCTGGACCTTGAACAGCGCCTCCGGGTAGCGAAGATGCTGCCTGAGCTCGGGCGTCATCTCCGTCTGCGGCTTGATGACGCCGGGGAAGGCCTTGCGCCAGGTCTGCAGGATGGGGTCCTTCTCGTCCCAGGCGTACAGGTTGACGGTGCCGTCGTAGGCGTCGACCGTGGCCTTCACCGAGTTGCGCATGTAGTTGATCTGGTCGCGCGGCTGCGGGACCACTACACGCGGGTCGGTGATGGTGTCGCGCGTCATCGCCTCCAGGCTCTTGCTCTGGGAGTACGGGTAGGCGTTGGACGTGGTGTACGCGTCGGCGATCCAGACCACCCTGCCGTCGACGATCGCCGGGTAGGGGTTGTCGTCCAGGCTCAGGAACGGCGCCACCTTGGCGATACGCTGCTGCGGGTTGCGCTCGTAGAGGATCTTGGAGTCCGGGTTGACGTCACCCGACAGCAGCAGGTTGATCTCGCCGTACTTGGCGGCGTAGAGCATCCGGTTGATGAAGGATCCGACCGGGACACCACCCTTGCCTTCGTAGGTGGTGTTCTTCTGGCCGGTGCCACCGCTCTCGGGGTAGTCGAGCTCCTGATTCCTCTGGCCGTTGCCACCGACGACGACGTACTCGGCCGCGCCGCGTGCCTCGCCGAAGTAGATCCGCGACTCCTTGAGCTTCGTCCGCTCCACCAGGGAACCGGTGACCGGCATGTCCTTGGCGTCGAAGTTGGGCAGCCCTTCGGAGTCGACCTCGTTGCCGGGCGCCGCCACGAAACCGTTGCCGTGGGTGTAGACGAGATGCCGGTTGATCCAGTTGTTCTGCTCGGCCGGCGGCCCCGTGAGCTCTCGCACGGCCACGACGGTGTCGCGCATCGTGCCGTTCTCGTCGGGGTAGCGGTCGACGTCGAGCGGATCGTGGAAGTCGTAGTAACCGCGAATCCGCTGCTTCTGCTGGTACGTCTTCGCGACCAGGCTGGGGTCGAGCAGGCGCACGCCGGAGATGGAGCTGTCGGCGCTGACGTTGACCTTGCTCGGGTCTCCCTGAGCCGTGTAGTCGATCACCTCGGCGTCGTTGACGTCGTAGGCTGTTCGGGTCGCGTCGATGTTGCGTTTGATGTACTCCTGCTCCTTGCCCTGCTGGTTCGGCTTGACCTGGAACTGTTCGACCAGGGCCGGGTAGACCCCGCCGATCAGGATGGCCGAGAGCACCAGGAGACCGAAACCGACGCCGGGCAGCATGCCCCCGGCGCGCACGACCCCGGCGAAGAACAGGACCGCGCAGATCAGGGCGATGATCGCCAGGATGGTCTTGGCGGGAAGCACCGCGTTGATGTCGGTGTACGAGGCACCGTGTCTGAAGCCCCGGTCGGAGAAGACCAGCCCGTACCGGTCGACCCAGTAGGCGACCGCCTTCAGCAGCACGAAGATGCCCAGCAGCACCGACAGGTGCGCCCGAGCGCCGCGCGAGGCGTGCACGCCGGGTGACTGGAGCCGGAACCCGCCGTACAGGTAGTGCACGATCGCCGACAGCAGGGCGGAGAGCACCACCGCGACGAACAGGAAGTTCAGCACCATCCGGATGAAGGGATAGGTGAACATGAAGAAGGAGATGTCCATCTTGAACTGCGGATCGGTCGTACCGAACGGCGTCGCGTTGATGAACTCCAGCCAGGTCTTCCACTGACCTGAGAAGGACGAACCCGAGAACAGGCCGAGCACCGCCACACCGATCAGGAAGATCAGTTTGCGGTGCGGGTCAAGGGCCATCCGATACCGGTCGGCACCGCTGGCGCCACCGAACATTCCCGGGCCGAACATCGGTCGCATGCGGTACGCCAGCAGCATGTTGCCGCCGACGATCCCGACCATCAGCAGTGCGCCGACGGCGAACAGCAGAATCTGCGTGACGATCACACCGGAGAAGACGGCCGTGTAGTCGACCGAGTCGTACCAAAGGTAATCAGTAAAAATACCGGCAAAGAGAAAGAAAAGGATAACTATCGCGCCCAGCGCGATCGCGACGGGAACTAGCAGTCGTGGCCGGCGGGGCAAGCGCATTGCCCTGCCGGCTCCGGGGGTCCGGAAGCTCAAGGCCAACCCCTTGTCGTAAGAGCACGGTCCGTGTCTGGCAACCTACACCGGCGGGCAATGGGCCGCGTTCAGCCTTTCGGGCACGGTCCGGCCACAACACCAACTGGTCTCGGGTCCTTAGGTCCAACGTACGAGGACCCTGATGAGTGCCCCGTCACGAGGCCCAAGACCCGGAAAACCGGATCTTTTACCTAATTGGGCGGCGCGTCCCGCTTTCCGGGCTTCTCCTGCCGCTCACTCCCGAGGTCTCATTCCCTCGCCCAGGAGCTCCCGTCCGGCTTCTGGGGTCAGCCCGCCGGGCAGCTCGGCACGGCACCCGAGCCGGTGCGGATCGCGTCGATCGCCTGGACGGCCTCGCGCAGGGTCGCGACCTTGACCAGCCTGAGACCGTCCGGGATCGCCTTGACCGCCTCCGCGCAGTTTTCTGTGGGGGTCAGGAAGATCGTCGCCCCCGCCTTCCTCGCGCCGACCATCTTCTGCTGGATGCCGCCGATCGGGCCGACGTCGCCCTCAGCGGTGATCGTCCCGGTCCCCGCGATGGACTTGCCGCCGGTCATCGCCCCGGGGGTGAGCTTGTCGACGATGCCCAGGGAGAACATCATCCCCGCGCTCGGCCCGCCGACGTCACCGACGTTGATCTTGACCTGGAAGGGGAACTTGTAGCCGACCCGCATGGTGATGCCCACGAGGGGTGCGCCGTCCTGGCCCGCGACGGTCGGGACGGTGATGGTCATGCTCTCGGCGCCCCGGTTGACGACGAAACCGACCTGCTCGCCTGGCTTGTGCCTGCGGACGGCGGCGGAGACGCTCTCGCGGTCGGACACGGGGGTGCCGTCCACCGAGACGATCTCATCGCCGATCTTGAACTTGCCGTCGGCGGGCAGGCCCTTCTCCGTGGAGGCCACGGTCACGACCGAGCTGTAGGGGATCTTCAACTCCGTCAGCGCCGCCGCGGTCGCGTCGTCCTGGGAGTTCGTCATCTCCTGGGTGTTCTGCTCCTCGACCTCCTTCGCGGTGGTCGCGGGAGGAAAGATCGTCTCCTCGGGCACGACCGCGATGGTGGGATCGATCCATCCCCTGAGCGCGCTGAAAAGATCGATCCTGGTGCCGGGTCCGCCCTGGTAGGCCACGGTGACGAGGCTGAGCTTGCCTTCCGTCGGATACGTCTGGCGCCCCTCGACGCTGATCACCGGCTTGCCGTCGACGTCCCCGATGGTGTTCTCGGTCGGCCCTGGGCTCAGCACGACGTACGGCACCGGCAGCAGGGCGCCGACCAGCGCGAACATGAGCGTGAGGAAGCCCGCCACCATGAGGGTCAGCGCACGTCGGGACATGGACAAAGCCTATGCCGTACGACAGGTCATGAAACCGTACCCGGACGCCGCCGCGCCGACGGTCGCGTACCGGCCGGTCGATCTCACTCGCAGGCCCCCACCCACTCGGAGGAGCCGTCGGCGAAAAACTGGTTCTTCCAGATGGGGACCTGGCTCTTGAGGTCGTCGATCAGCCTCCGGGAGGCCTCGAACGCCTCGCCTCGGTGTGGCGCGGCGACCGCCACGACGACCGCGATATCGCCGAGCCGCAGGTCACCGACTCGATGAACGGCGGCGAGCGCGGTCACCGGGAAGTCCGTGGCGATCTTCTCCGCCACCTGGCGAAGCTCGTCCACGGCGCTCGGGTGCGCCGAGTAGGACAGGCCCGTGACCGGCTTGCCGTGGTCCTGCTCACGGACCGTGCCGACGAAGACCGTCGTGCCGCCCGCGGCGTGGTCACCGACGGCGGCGAGCACCTCGTCGACGGAGAGCGCGCTGTCGCGAATATCGAGCAACCGGATGACATCCACGCCGCAAAGCGTACCGGCAGGGAAAAACGGCCCCCGCAGCGCACTTCCGCTGACGGGATCCGCGCCAGGACCCGTACGAGCCTGTACGCCCTGAGCGGACATCAGGTGGTGCGGCGCTTCTTGCGGGCGGCCCGGACGATCGCCGCGGTGCCGAGGACGGCGACGGTGGCGCCGGCCGCGGTGAGTGTGGCCTCCTTGCCCGACAGGCGACGGCCCACCACGGCGTGCCTGCCCTCGCGCAACTTGAGGAGTTGCTCGAACGCGGCCTCGTTGCTCCACATCGGCTTCCAACCGGCCTCGCGCAGCGCGGTGCAGTCGACCACCCACGGGTAGACGACGTAGTGCAGGTCGGTGGCCGGGGCCGGGGTGATGCCGAGGCGGTGCAGGCGCTGGGCGGTGCCGAAGGTCAGCCCGGCGGGCAGTTCCAGCCGGCGCAGCCCGGAGATCTCCTCCACCTGCTCCTGCTCCAGCCACCCGTCGCCGCCGACGGCCACCACCCCCGAGACCGCGCCGAGCGCCGCCATCTCAAGGGCCGAGACGAGGTCGTCCACGTGGCAGAACTGCCAGCGGGGGGCGCATCCCTTCACGGTCAGCAGCCGGGGCGCCTCGAAGTGCCTGGTCACCACGCTGTCGACGCCGGGACCGACCACGGCGGCGGGCCGGACCACCGTCACGCCGAGACCGGGGTGGCTGCGCAGGGAGCGGCGGGCCAGCGCCTCGATCTCCAGATGGTCGCCGACCATGCCCGTGTCGGGCTCGGCGGCGACCGGCGCCCCCTCGGGCAGCGGGACCGGGTTGTCGGGGACGGCTCCGTACACCATGGCGCTGGTGAGCAGCACGACCCGTCGCACCCGCGCGGCCGCGCTGGCGGTGAGCACCGTCTGGGCCGCTCGCAGATTGTAGGCGCGCCGCTCCGTCGGGTTGACGTCGAGCGCGTAGTCGGCGGCCAGATGTACGAGCACGTCGATGTCAGATATGCGGTTCGCCAAGAGCGGATCTCGGACATCGAGGACCCGCCAGGTGACGTCGGGAACGTCACCACGCTGCTCGTCGATGGCCACGACCCTGCGGAAATCCGCAGACGAGGCGACCTTCGCGAGGAAGGCACGGCCTAGGCCCGAGGCGGCGCCGGTGACGGCGACGACGGGGGGCCGGGAGCGTTTCGAGGTAGGCACCAGGTCCTCACTTTGCACTGACCCGCCATGCGACGGATAACGTGGCGGATGTGGACTCCTCCATCCTGCACGAGGTAGAGCGGTGACTGACTTGCCAGGTCGGGAAAACGACCCCAACGAGAACCCGTTCGCCATGTTCGGCAACCCGGAGCAGATCGCAGCGGCAATGCGCCAGTTCGCCGACATGCTCTCCGCTCCGCCGACCTCAGGTCCCGTCAACTGGGACATGGCGAAGAACATCGCACGGCACGTGGTGGTCGCCGAGGGCGATCCAAGTGTCATGGAAGGCGAGCGGCGCCAGATCGTCGACGCCCTGAATCTGGCCGACCTGTGGCTCAACGAGGCCACCTCCCTGCCGAGCGGGGTGAGCAACCCTCAGGCCTGGAGCCGTTCGGAGTGGATCGAGAAGACCATTCCGGTCTGGCAGAAGCTCTGTGACCCGATCGCCGCCCGCATGGTCGAGACCATGAGCGGGACGCTCGGTGCCGCCGGTCTGCCCGCGGAGGCCCAGGCCATGGCCGGGCCGCTGATGGGAATGATGAAACAGATGGGCGGCATGATGGTCGGCCAGCAGATCGGCCAGGCCGTCGGCTCGCTCGCCCTGGAGGTGATCGGCTCCACCGACATCGGCCTGCCGCTGTCGGACAACGCCGCCCTGCTGCCCGGCGGCGTCGCGGCGTTCAGCCAGGGCCTGGAGATCCCCGCCGAGGAGATCCGCCTCTACCTCGCCCTGCGCGAGGCGGCTCACCACCGGCTTTTCCAGCATGTGCCGTGGTTGCGCGCGCACCTGCTCGGAGCGGTGGAGGAGTACGCCAGGGGCATCACGGTGGACGCGTCCGCGCTGGAGGAGCAGCTCCGCGGGCTCGACATCAACAATCCCGAGCAGCTCCAGCAGGCCCTGAGCGGCGGCAACCTGCTCAAGCCCGAGGAGACCGAACGGCAGAAGGCCGCCCTGTCCCGGCTGGAGACCATGCTCGCCCTGGTCGAGGGCTGGGTCGGCACCGTCGTGGACGGCGCCGCGGACGGCAAGCTCCCCTCGGCGACCGCGCTGTCGGAGACCGTACGGCGCCGCAGGGCGACCGGTGGTCCCGCCGAGCAGACCTTCGCCACGCTCGTCGGCCTCGAACTCAGGCCCCGCCGCCTGCGCGAGGCCGCCACCCTGTGGCAGGCCCTGGAGGCCGACCGGGGCGTCGACGGCCGCGACGCGGTCTGGAACCACCCCGACCTGATGCCCACCGCCGACGATCTCGACAACCCCGAGAGGTTCGTGCGGGGCGAGCCCGAGCTCGACCTGTCGTCCCTGGAGGGGACCCTGCGGGAGCCTCCCCGTGACGGCGGCGACGCCGAGAAGAAGCGCGAGGACGACGGCGAGGACGGGAGCGCGTGAGCCTGCGCGCCGACGCGAAGGACGTGCTCACGGGGTGGGTCGCCCCGACGGCGGAGGAGGAGATCCTCCGCAAGGAGTTCCTTGAGCACGTCCACGCCAACGACGACGCGATGTGGCGCGAATGCGTCACCGGCCACCTGACGGCCACGACCGCGGTGCTCTCCCACGACGGTGAGCGGGTGCTGCTGACGCTGCACCGCAAGGCCGGGATGTGGCTGCCCATGGGAGGTCACTGCGAGCGCGGCGACGCCTCCCTGGAGGCGGTGGCGCTGCGTGAGGCCACCGAGGAGTCCGGCATCGCGGGCCTGCGGCTGCTGCCGGGCCCGCTCGCGCTCGACCGGCACCGGGTCTGGTGCCACCCCCCGCACAGCAGCCATCTCGACGTCGAGTACGGCGCCGTCGCTCCCGCCGACGTCGAGGCCGTGATCAGCGCCGAGTCGCTCGACCTGCGCTGGTTCCCGGTGGAGGAGATCCCCGAGCTCTCCGACGAGGCGACCCGCCGGCTGGCCCGCCGTGCCCGTGAGGCCCTGCGTTCCAGGTGATCGGAAGCTCGATGCCGTACTCCGGCCTGTTCCGGGCATGCCCCGAGAGTGTTGGACCGTTTTACGCTTGTCTCATCTTCGCCCGGATATCTTCGTTCTCATCGGGCTGTACGGAACGGATCGGGGCACTGTGAGCGTGAGGACAGCGGCTGACAGGGGCACCGGACGTGTCGGGAGCACCGGGAGCACCGCCGCGCCGTCGGCGCGCCGACGGCGTTGGAAGGTTCCCAAAACCTTCGCCTGGGCCACGGTGACCCCGTTCGCCGCCTGGGCGGTGGCCCGGGTGGCCGGGCTCGAACGCGACTCGCTGACCACCCAGCTCATGACCGGCACCCCGTACGTGGCCGTGGCCTCGCTCGTACCGCTGCTGCTGTCGGCGCTGACACGCAACCGGGCGGTGACGGCGGTGGCGCTGGTCACCACCGCGGCGCTCAGCCTCAGCGTGCTCCCCAGGGCCTTTCGTTCCGGGGATCCCGCGGTGGCGGCGGCGGGAACGCCGCTGCGGGTGCTGACGCTCAACACGCTTTTCGGACGTGCCGAGCCCGACGCCGTGATGGATCTGGTCCGGCGGCTGGATCCCGATGTGTTCAGCACCCAGGAGCTGACCCCGGGAATGGTCGAGGATCTGCGGGCCGCCGGGCTGGAGAAGATCCTGCCGTACCAGGTGCTGGAGCCGGAGTGGAGCGCCGGTGGAAGCGGTCTGTACGCGAGGTATCCGCTGACTCCGAGGAAGGACCTGTTCGAGGCGATCGGGCACAACATGCCCGCCGCGCTGATGACGGTCCCCGGCACCAAACCCGTCGAGATCGTCGACGTGCATCCCTTCCCGCCGCTGGGCAGGCAGGTGTACGACTGGACGGCCGCGCTGGAGGCCCTGCCCTCCGCCGCACCCGACACGATCCGCATCCTCGCGGGCGACTTCAACGCCAGCCTCGACCACGCGGCGATGCGGCGTTTCCTGAGCCGCGGTTACCGGGACGCGGCCGCCGTCGCCGGGGAGGGCCTCACCCCCACCTGGCCGGTCAACAGACGCGTCCCCGCACTGATCACGATCGACCACATCGTGGTGGACCGGCGGGTGGGAGTCGACGCGGTCAGCGTGCACACCGTGCCCGGCACCGACCACCGGGCGGTCTTCGCCGACCTGCGACTACCTTCGCCGTCCTGACGGCTTTCCGAAACGTCAGGACGACAGGAGCGCCCGGGTGTTGTCCCAGCCCTCCAGGCCGGGGTCGAGGAGACGGATGTCGTCGGGGGTGCGCAGGCGGTGCCAGCCGGGCCCCCTCGCGACCATGCGGCTGCCGGGCGCGGCGGCGCGGAGCGCCTTGACCGGGTCGAGGTCGTCGAAACCCACCGCGGCCCAGTCGGGATAGGGCAGGTGGGCGGCGAGCGCCACCGTGCCGCCCCCGGTGTCCGGGCAGACGGCGATCCTGGCCCGGCCCAGCTCGCGAAAGAGCTTGCCGATGAGCAACGGGGGCAGGTCGGGCGCGTCCGCGCTCAGCAGGACCGCCTGTCGTCCGTACGGCAGGGCCGCGAAGGCCGCCTCGACCAGGGCGCTCCCGGAAAGATCGGGGATCTCGACGACCGGGGTGCCCGGCCAGACGATCTCCTCCATGCCGGGGACGCTCGTCACCACGACCGGAGAGACGAAGTCGAGCCCGGCGACGAGCTCGTAGGCGTCTTCGGCGAGGGCCGTACGGAAGAGGGCGGCGTCGATCCCCGCGGGGGCCGCGTCCGCCACGGAGGGCGTGACCAGGACGGCCACCACTCGTTCTTCCGTCAAAACCCCTCCGCGGAACCGTGGGCCGCCGTGGAGAATCCCTCCAGGAAGCCTCGCGCCCGCTCGGCCTTGGGATATCGTTCCACGAGCGCCCAGAAGCGTGAGCCGTGGCTCGGCACCAGCAGGTGGACGAGCTCATGCATGATCACATAGTCGACCACCCACGACGGCATGCCCCGGAGCCGCGTGGAGATCCTGATGGTCCCGTGATCGGGGGTGCACGAGCCCCAGCGGTGCTGTTGGTTCTCCACCCAGCGCACGCTCGACGGTCTCGCCTCCCCGCCCAGATATCGGGCCGACAGATCGACGGCCCGATCGAGGAGATCGTCGTCGGAGGGACGTCTGCGCTGCTCCTTGGCCGCGAGGCGATCGAGCATACGGCGCACCCATTGTTCCTCATCGGTGCTACTCAAACCGGCGGGGAGGAGCACGATCGTTTTCTCGCCGTCGCGGTACGCAGAAACCGTCCGCCGGCGGCGAGAACTACGACGGACCTCGACTGTCTCGGGGGGCACATATGAACGGTAGCCGAGAATGGCGAATTCACACCAGAGGGTAGAACACGTTCCCGCTGGTCAATCCCCGTTCGCCGATTGTTCAGCGTGGATGATCAACTATGACCGTGACTTATCTAATTAACCTGGATATCAGCCGTCTCATGCGTCGCCGAAACGCGGGACCCGCTGTTCTCTCCGGCCTGCCGAGCCTTCAAGCATGCCGTCGTAGATCATCATGACGGGCCGGGCGAGGGGTTTCCGGCGCGGCGCGGCGTCGAGATCCACGCCCCTTACCCGCCAGGGAGATCTTTTGAGCGGTCGACAGGACGGGGGCGGCACGGGGGCGAGTTATCCACAGGTTGAGAGTTATCCACAGGCGACGGGAAAGGCGTCTGGGATCTTGAGGGGCCGTGCCACGCTGGGCCCACCCGGCCGGCCCGGCCGTTCTCCCCGGCTCACCTGCGGGTTCCTCCTGAGAAAGGTTCTGCGATGAGACCACGTCTGAAGCCCGCCCTGCGCCGCGTCGCCCGCGACGGACGCACCCTGCAGTTCGGTCTGCATCCTCGTCACGCGGTGGTGCTGACCGATCTGGAGCCGGGAGTCCGCCGCTGGGTCGAGAGTCTCGACGGCGTCCGTGACCTCGCGGGCGTGCTGGCCGGTGCCGCCGAGGTGGGCCTCGGCGAGGAGGACGGCCGGGCTCTGCTCGATCTGCTGGTCAGCCGTGGCGTGGTGGACGACGCGGGCGCGGCCCCCGGTCCGCTGCGCACACTCGCGATGGTCGAGTGTGACAGGCTCCAGCCGGATCTCGACGCGCTCTCCCTCACACCGGGCACGATCGACGGCGGTCTCGCCGTGCTGGAGCGCAGGCGAGAGGCCCAGGTGCGGGTCTACGGCGCGGGGCGGGTCGGCGCGCAGGTCGTCGCCCTGCTCGCCGCCTCGGGGGTCGGCCGGATCTGCGTCGTCGATCCCGGTACGGCCCGGCGAAGGGACGTCGTCCCCGGCGGGCTCGGCTGGACGGAGGTCGGAATGAGCAGGCAGGACGGCGCGGTCGCGGTGGCCAAGAGGCTCGCACCCGGCCTCACGGCGTGGACCGGCGACGGGGCCGCCCAGCTGGCCGATGGGGCCAGACCTTTCGACCTGGCGGTGCTCGCTCCGGTGGGGCCCCTGGACGGTCTCCTGGTCAAGGAGCTCGTCGAGTGGGAGATCCCGCACCTGCTGGTCACCGCCTTCGAGGGCTCCGGGTCGGTCGGCCCTCTGGTGCTGCCTGGACGGAGCACATGCCTGCACTGCCTAGATTTGACCCGACGAGATCGTGACCCTGGCTGGCCTGTCGTCAGCGCCGGGCTGGGTGGTTTCCCCGCGGGAGAAATCGCGTGTGGGACGGTGCTGTCGACGCTGGTGGCGGCGACTGCCGCAGGTCACGCACTCGCCGTGATCGACGGCCGTGAGCCCGCTGTGACCAACAGCACAGTGGAAGTATTGCCAGATTGGAGCTGGAAGAGGCGATCCTGGAGTGTTCATCCTCAATGTCGTTGCTTCCGAAACGAGTTGGGGTCGCTGACAATGGTCGCGTCGGCTGCCTGTCGCTGACGGACGCACGGCTCACAAACACACAGCTGACAGACACAGCTGACGGACACAGCGGTCGGCTACCCGCCGCTGACGGATACACAGCGAAGGGAGGGAGCGGCGTCTCGCTGTAGCAGCGGATGCGCCGCTAACCAAGGTGAGTGACCTTCCGCGCCGCGCCGTTGCGCGCTCTGCCAAGCTGGCCGCCCTGCCGATCGGGTTCGCCGGACGCACCGCTCTCGGTCTCGGAAAACGAATCGGGGGCAAGTCCGCCGAGATCGTCGCCCAGGAAATCCAGGAACGCACCGCCGAGCAGATCTTCAAGGTTCTCGGGGAGCTCAAGGGCGGGGCGATGAAGCTCGGCCAGGCGCTGTCCATCTTCGAGGCGGCACTGCCCGCCGAGGTCGCCGGCCCCTACCGCGCGACCCTGACCAAACTCCAGGACGCGGCTCCGCCGCTTCCCGCGGCGACCGTGCACAAGGTCCTCGTCGAGCAGTTGGGTGACGACTGGCGGGAGAACTTCCTGTCGTTCGACGACAGGCCCACCGCCGCCGCGTCGATCGGGCAGGTGCACAAGGCGGTCTGGCACGACGGCCGGACGGTCGCGGTGAAGATCCAGTATCCGGGGGCGGGGAAGGCGCTGCTCTCCGACTTCACCCAGCTGTCCAGGCTCGGCAAGCTCTTCGGGGTGCTGCTGCCCGGCCTCGACATCAAAGCCGTGCTGAGCGAGTTGCGCGAGCGGGTGGTCGAGGAGCTCGACTATCTCCACGAGGCCGAGGCCCAGCACGCCTTCGCCCTGGAGTACAAGGACGATCCCGACTTCCTGATCCCGGACGTGATCGCCGCCAACGAGCAGGTGCTCGTCTCCGAATGGGTCGACGGCACCCCTCTGTCGCGGATCATCGCCGACGGCACCCAGGAGCAGCGTGACCGGGCCGGTCTCCAGCTCGTCCGGTTCCTGTTCTCCTCACCCGCGCGGCTGGGCATGCTGCACGCCGACCCCCACCCGGGCAACTTCCGGATCGTCGAGGACGGCCGGATGTGCGTGCTCGACTTCGGCGCGGTCAACCGGATGCCCGACGGATACCCGCCGGTCTTCGGAAAGCTGACCCGCATCTTCAACAACGGCGACATGGCGACCGTCGTGCAGGGCCTGCGCGACGAGGGCTTCATTCAGCCGCACATCGAGATCGACCCCGAAGCCCTGCGGGCGTTCCTCGCCCCCTACGTCGAGCCGACCGCCGTGGAGGAGTTCTCCTTCAGCAGGGAGTGGCTCCAGCAGCAGGCCGCCACGGCCACCGACCTGCGTCCCGGCAATGTGGTGCGCCAGCTCAACCTGCCGGCCTCGTACGTTCTCATCCACCGGGTGCACGCGGCGGGGGTCGGTGTTCTCTGTCAGCTCGGCGCCACCGCCCGCTTCCGCGAGGAGGTCATCCGCTGGGTTCCCGGGTTCACCGACGAGGACTCGGGAGAGCCCACCCTCACCAGCGCCTGAGGGATCTCTCCCTGCCGCGACTTTCCGCTCCCACGACTTCTTCCGCTTCTACGACTTCTGCACGGACAGGGCGCCGGTTCTTCGACTTCCGCACGGACAGGGCGCCGGTTCTACGGCTTCTGCACGGACAGCGCTCCGGTTTTTCGGCTTCTACCCGGACAGGGCGCCGATGGCTCATCGGCGCCCGAGGGCTGTCCCCTTGTCGTGACGCGGCGACGTGCTGTGATACCCCTCGATGTGCCACGACGTGCCGCGATACTCCTCTCCCGGGACCTACCACGACGCGGTGCGATGCCTCTCGATGCCTCTCGACGTGCCGCAACGTCCTGCGACACACCGCGGCGTGGTGGATCCGGCGAGACCGGCGAGACGCTTGAGGGGTGGCCCGCCTGAGCGGGTCACCCCTCGTTCGTCTCGCTCTTCGAGTCCGTCGCCTCTGTCCGGCCCGTCTCGCTCTTAACGTCCTCTTCCGTGCGGCTTCCTTCCGTGCGGCTTCGCGTGTTTCTCGTGCGTGCTCTACGCGTCGCCGCCGGTCCCTACCGGTCGGGTCGAACAAATCAAGACGGACAGATCGTGACAGATGATGACGGATCAGACGAGGCGCAGGATCGCGCTCCGCAGGCGCGCCGAGGCGCGCTCCGCCTCACGCTGGGCGCGCCGGAGGCGCTGAAGACCTGCGGCCCTGCGATGCTCCTCCGCCTCCCGGTGGAGGGTCCGTATTCGGTCACGGACCAGTTCTTCTTGCATAGACGGCAGGGGGAGGCCTCTGGTGTTGGAGTGGCTCATCGGAATGGTCCCTTCGGAAACGTGTGGTTCGTGGTCGGCCGAGTTCTTGGTGATCCGGGTTCTCGGCGATTCGAGTTCTGGGTGGTTCGGGCGGTTACCGGGTTGTTCAGGCAGCGACCGGGTTCTTGCGGGGACGCCCGCGCGGACGCTTCCGGGGAACGATCGCCCCCCGCAGAACAAGCTCGCCGCCCCAGACGCCCCACGGCTCCTCGCGCTCCAGCGCGCGGGCCAGGCAGGCCTCACGGATCGGGCAGCCCCCGCAGAGCGCCTTGGCGAACTCCACGTCCTCCGGAGACTCGGCGAACCACAGGTCGGGGTCGGTACGACAGGGGATTGTGGCTTCGTCGATCAGGTCCATGACCGTCTGGGCCCCCATCTGTTCACCTCTCAGCTAGGTGTTGATCTTCGGTTACCTCTTGGGGTGGGGGTCAGGAATGACGCGGACAAACAAGAAGGCCGCGGATCCTGTGTGCGGATCCGCGGCCTGAAGGCTTTTTCCTCGGTCAGGTTATGACCGGAGGTTGCCCCCAGGGTTGCGGACCGCGCAGTCCACCGTTTCCGATGTGCTTGGTCGTTGTTGCGTAGTTGCCGCCCAGCCCACTCCGAACAGCCGGGACGTCCGTCGCCGGGAAATCGGCCGGAGCGAACCAACGACGGCCGGCTTCGGCGTGGAAGCGGGCAGAGTCCACCTGCAGAGCCAGAGCAGCCACGCCACCGGCGAGGATGACCTGACTGTCGCAAGGCAGAACGGTGTTACGGCGCGCAGAAGTGAGCCCCATCTGGGACTGCATCAGGATGCTCTTCACAGCGGACTCACCTCCATTCGTTGATCGTCGGACAGTAGCGTCCGACTTGCATGTCCATGACCTTAAACCCCGGCCCGGGGAGTGGGCAACCTATTTTCCACCTGCGGTTTTGCGACTATCTCACGCGGATCATCGCCTCCTGAACTACCGACACGGCCAGTTTCCCGGACCGGGTGAACATCTCCCCCTTGGCGAGCCCTCGCGCCGCCCCGGACCACGGTGACTCCTGGGCGTAGAGCATCCACTCGTCCACCCGGAAGGGACGGTGGAACCACATCGCGTGGTCCAGCGACGCGCCGAAGAGGTTGGACGCGCCCCATGCGAGGCCGTGGGTGAGAAGGACGGTGTCGACCAGGGTGAAATCGGAGGCGTAGGCGGCGAGCACCACGTGCAGCAGCGGATCGTCGGGCAGTTCCGCGTCGTAGCGGAACCACACGTTGGTGTTCGAACCGCGAAGCTCCGGGTCGCGGTAGGCCTCCCAGGTGAGGGGGGTGACGTAGCGGGCGTCCACCGGCCTCGGCCTGGAGACCCACTCTCGCAGCGGCGAGTCCGGCCCCACCGCCTGGAGAATCCGGTCCTTGAAGAGCGGCAGGCCCTCGGGGTCGACCACCTGCGGCATCGTGGCCGCCTGGTGTTCGACGCCGGTCTCCGTCACGTGGAAGGAGGCCGACATGGTGAATATCGCCTTACCGTGCTGGATGGCCACCACCCGGCGGGTGGTGAAGGACCGGCCGTCGCGGACCCGCTCGACGTTGTAGACGATCGGGATGGCCGGGTCTCCGGGACGGATGAAGTAGGCGTGCAGCGAGTGGACGTGGCGGTCGTCGGGCACCGTCCGTCCTGCGGCGAACAGTGCCTGGGCGGCCACCTGGCCGCCGAAGACACGTTGGATGCGCTCCTTCGGGCTGCGCCCCCTGAAGATGTCGAGCTCGATCTGCTCCAGGTCGAGCAGATCCAGAAGCTCCTTCAACGCCTCGTTCACGCGCCCTCCGTCTGGTTTGCGGCGATACGGCATAGTTCGATTACCGCCTCACCATAACGATCAAGCTTGACCCGTCCGATTCCGGTGATGGCGAGGAGATCCTGCTCAGAAAGCGGTGCCCGTTCGGCGATGGCCTGGAGGGTGACGTCGGTGAAGATCGCCCACTGGGGGATCTTCTCGTGCTTGGCCACTCCCGTACGCCACGACTTGAGCGCGCCGAGCAGCGCCTCGTCGTAGTCGGCGGGGCAGCCCGCGCACCTGCCGAGCTTCTGCTCGGTGGCGGCGGTGAGGGTCTTGCCACAGACCCGGCAGCTGATCGGCGCGGCGACCTGGCGGCGGTCGGCCGCCGCGGCCGGGGCGTCGGCGCGGCTTTTCCGCGCGGAGCGGCCGGTGAGCCCGTCCAGGAAGCGGGACGGTTTGCGGGAACGCCGCCCGCCGGGTGAACGCGCCAGCGCCCACGACAGCGCGAGGTGGGCGCGGGCGCGGGTGACGCCGACGTACAGGAGGCGGCGCTCCTCCTCGATCTGCTCGGGCGTCTCCGCGTAGATGATCGGCAGCATGCCGTCGGCGACGCCGACGAGGAAGACGGCGTCCCACTCCAGGCCCTTGGCGGCGTGCAGCGAGGCCAGGGTGACCCCTTCGACCGGCGGCGCGTGCTGCTCTCCGGCCCGGCGCTCCAACTCGGCCACGAAGGCGGGCAGATCGGCGCCGGTGGCGGCGAGGTCCTCGGCGAGATCGGCCAGTGCCTTCAGTGACTCCCACTTCTCGCGGGCCTTGCCCCCGCCGGGAGCCTCGGGAGTGAGCCCGATGCCGGCCAGGATGTCGTGCACGGTCGAGGCGAGCGTGTCGCCGGGCTCGGCCGAGCGGGCGGCGCCACGCAGCAGCACGACCGCCTGGCGGACCTCGGGACGCTCGAAGAAGCGGTCGGCGCCGCGCAGCACGTACGGCAGGCCGGCCTTGGCGAAGGCCTGCTCGTACGCCTCGGACTGGGCGTTGACCCGGAACAGCACGGCGATCTCGCGGGTGGGCACCCCGGTGCCGACGAGCTTCTTCACCGCCCGGGCCACGCCCTCCGCCTCTGCGGTCTCGTCGTCGTACTCGGTGAAGACCGGTTCGGGGCCGTCGGGGCGCTGGGCGATCAGGGCGAGCTTGTGCGGGGTGCGTGCCCTGTCGAGCACCCGGTTGGCCAGGGAGACGACCTGGGGCGTGGAACGGTAGTCGCGGACCAGCTTGATCACGGTGGCGTTGGGGTGCTCGACCGAGAAACCGGTCAGGTAGCGGGGGGTGGCCCCGGTGAAGGAGTAGATCGTCTGGTTGGGGTCGCCGACCACGCACAGGTCGTCGCGTCCGCCGAGCCAGGTGTCGAGCAACAGCTTCTGCAGGGGGTTGACGTCCTGGTACTCGTCGACCACGAAGTAGCGATACTGCTGGCGGATCTGGGAGGCCACCTCGCGGTGCTCGGTCATCACGGCCGCGGTGAGCTCCAGGATGGTCTCGAAGTCGACCAGGTGCCGGTCGCGGCGGAGGTTCTCGTAGGCCTCGTAGAGCCGGAAGACCTCCTCGGCGGGGACGGGCGAGACGCGGCCCGCCTTTTTCGCGGCCTCCGCGTAGTCCTCGGGGGCGATCTGGGTGACCTTCGCCCATTCGATCTCGGAGGCGATGTCACGCAGTTCGGAACGGTCCTGGTTCTTGCGCAGGACGCGACAGGCGTCGATCAGCAGCGGCAGCTTCGACTCGATCACCCTGGGCGGGTCGCCACCGATGACGCGCGGCCAGAAGTAGGTGAGCTGGCGCAGCGCGGCGGCGTGGAAGGTGCGTGCCTGCACGCCCGGCGTGCCGAGGTGCCGCAGCCGCTGCCTGAGCTCACCGGCCGCGCGAGTGGTGAACGTCACCGCCAGCACGCCCTGGGCGTCGACCACTCCGCTGCGGACCGCGTGCGCGATGCGGTGGGTGATGGCACGGGTCTTGCCCGTCCCCGCCCCCGCGAGGACGCAGACCGGTCCTCTGACGGCTTCCGCCACCTCACGCTGCTCGGGGTCCAGTGCCGCCAGAACGTTGTCGGGCTCCACGGAGCCTCCTTACACGCAGTCGAACGGACCGGGCGGCAACATCCTCCCAGTCACTGGCCAAGCATCAGTCATTCTGGCAACATGCCGCCGTCAACCTATGTGGTTCGCCGAGATGCACAAAGCGGGCTTTTTGCTCCACAATGGGGGCGACCGATCCGGGGGAAGGAAGAGGCTCGTGCGAACTGGGGTAACCGTAGGTGCACTCGCCCTGGCGACGGCGATGGTTGTACCCGCGGTGGCGTACACGACCGCGCACGCCCACACGGTCTCGGCTCCGGCCCAGACCGGCGGCGCACCCGGCTCGGCGGAGGCCCCCACAGGCAGAGCCACCACCGGTACCGCGAAGGCCGGCGCGGACGATACGGATCGCAGCACGTACGGCACGGCGAAGGCGACCACCGGGGTGGCCGAGATCGGTACGGCCACCGCGGGAACGACCGGCACGGGGACCGGCGTGAGCAAGGCCGGCACGAGCGGTACGGGCACGAGCGGAACAAGCACGGGCGGTACGGGCACGGGCGACCCCAAGAAGACCTCCACCCAGAAGACCCGCGCGGGCAACCCGACGCCCCCTCCGGTGGGCCAGCCCGACCCCCTGGTGCAGGGCACGGTCGTCAACACCGTCGCGTACGGTCGGCACGTCCGCCAGCGCATGGACGTCTGGTACCAGACCGACGAGCTGAAGCGGCCGGGTGTCTTCCTGATCCACGGCGGCTGGTGGTCGTCGGGCGACAAGAAGTACATGACCGAGATAAGCCGCAGCTACGCCGAGCAGGGCTACGTCGTCTTCAACATCAACTACCGCCTCTCCACCGACGCCTCCTGGCCGGCACAGCGCACCGACACGCTGAGCGCGATCGCCACCGCACGACGGAACGCGGCACTGTGGTCCTTCGACCCGAACAACTACGTGGTCGTCGGCTTCTCCGCCGGAGGCCACCTCGCCGGGGCCGTGGGCACCTACAAGAACGGCTGGCCCGGCATGCGCGGCGTCGTCGGCATCTCCCCGGTGATGTCCCCGCTCACGGCGTACACCGAGGGCATCGACACCTTCGACCTGGAGAGGCGCAAGCTTCGCGAGTCGGCCATCAGGCTCGCCGGGGGCTGTGAGCCCACCGGCAAGTGCGCCAGGGTCTGGGCGAGCATGGAGGTGCCGTGGCACGCGAGCCGCGGTGACGCGCCCATGCTGGTCGTGCACTCCGAGGACGAGTTCGTGTCGCCGGAGCACAGCGAGCAGCTCAAGGAGCACCTGCGCAAGGTCGGCGTGCCGGTGACGATCGTCACCGAGCCCGGCATCGCGCACAGCTCACCTCTTTACCGGCTGCCCGGTGTGGCGGACCGGGTTCAGCAGTGGGTCGCGGAGAAACTGCTCCCATTGGGAAGATGAACGGCCCTCGCTGTGTTGCCAATGGCGCCGGACATCACATGAGGGGATTTTTCACGACATGGCGCTCACTGTGTACACCACGACCTGGTGCGGTCCCTGCAAGCGGCTGAAGAGCCAGCTCAGCCGCGAGGGGATCTCCTACAAGGAGGTCGACATCGAGAGCGACCCGGACGCGGCCACGTTCGTCATGAGCGTGAACAACGGTAACCAGGTCGTCCCCACCGTCGTGGTCGACTCCCCCACCGGCCAGGTCGTCAGGACCAACCCCTCGGTGATCGAGCTCAAGCGCATCCTGGCGGGCGCGGGCGTGTAACCGCCCTCTCCACTGTCAGGTCCACTGCCGGGCCCCGGTATCGCTTCCATGGACACCGGGGCTCTCGTATGCCGGGACGTCCTCGACCTCGTGACCCGGCGATCCGCCGCCTGTCGGAGGTTTTCCCCCGCAAGGTGGGAGATCCCGAGGGCGGCGAGGTCTTTTCCCGGCGTTTCTCCTCGGCGGGGACGGGTCGTGGCCTTCCCGCGGAGAGGGTCACCAGTCGCCGGTGAGCGGCTCGCCGTACCAGGCCTCGATGAGCCTGCGGGCGATCGACACCTCGGGCGGCAGGCGCACCTCGCCGCTCTCCACCGCGGCCAGCAGCTCGGCACGGCTGAACCAGTGGGCCTCGGCGATCTCCTCGGCATCGAGGACGAACTCCGTCGACGTGGCCCGCGCGAAGAAGCCGAGCATCAGGCTGCGCGGGAAGGGCCAGGGCTGGCTGCCCATGTAGCGCGGCTCGACGACGCGCACACCGACCTCCTCGACCACCTCGCGCGCCACGGCGTGCTCCAGCGACTCGCCGGGCTCGACGAACCCGGCCAGCACCGAGAGCCGCCCCTCGGGCCACTGCGGCCCTCTGGCCAGCAGGCACCTGTCGTCCTCGTCGCGAACCAGCATGATCACCGCGGGATCGACCCGGGGGAAGTGCTGGCTGTTGTCCTTGGGACAGACGCGTACGTGCCCGCCCGCGCGCACCTCGGTGGCGCTCCCGCACCGGGGACAGAACTCGTGGGTGGAGTGCCATGCCTCCAGGGCGACCGCGTACACCAGCAGCCCCGCGTCCAGATCCTCCAGCATCGCCCCCACCTGGCGGAGTCCGGCGGTGAGGGTCTGGCCCTCCTCCAGCTCCGAGGAGGCGAGCGGGGCGACGATCCGGTTGAAGGAACCGGTGTGGACGCTGTCCGCCAACGGTGCCGCCACGGCGAAGTAGGCGATGCCCTCGGCGTCGACGCCGAGCAGGTAGCGCTCCCCGTCCGGCGCCTCCGCCGTGGGCAGCAGGACCAGCTTGGCCTCTCCGCCGCTGTGCCGGACCAGCGCCTGTCCGTCGTCGATGACCACGACCCTGGTCGCGGTGTCCGCCCAGGCCTTTTCGAGCCACTCGGCGTCGCCGCGAAGCGCCGCCGACCGGTCGATGGCACTGCGCGCGAGCAGCAGCGGTCCCAACAGTTCTTCTTGTGCCGCGATTTCCACGCCGTTCAGCCTCCCCCACCGAGTGCACATACTACGCCGCAGGACGAAGCCCCCATCCGCCCCTCTGCGCGCACAGGTCCTCCCTCCTTCTCGGCATGCGCGCGAGGAAGGTGGCACACGTCTCGGCGCACGAGCCCTCCCCCTTTCTCTGCGTACGCGCGGGAGAGGCGACACACGCCTCGGTGCATCACCGGTTCTCCTCCTTCCTCACCCCTCGTCCGGTTCTCCCGCCCTGTACAGCGGGCTCCGCGGGCTCTCATCATTGGGCGACACGGACATCTACTGTCAATAAGCTGATCGCCTCCGCGCGCTGTTCGGCCGCAGGCTAGGATCTCCGAGTTAGGTTAGCCTTGCCTGATATCGGGGGTCCCTGCATTGCGGCTGTACCTCACCGCGCTGAAACCGACCGACTCGGTCACCGACGGCTTTCTCCCTGCGGCCCGCGCGCTCGGCTGCGAGGTCACCGTCCTCACCGACCGGCCCGAGCGGTACCGCGACTCCGGGGCCGAGGTGCTCCGCTGCGACGTGCGCGACGCGCGGGCGGTGATCGACACCGTCGCGCACCACCACGCCCCGGACGCGATCTTCTCGAACTCCGACCACATCCAGGCGGAGACCGCGCTCGCCGCCGCGTACTTCGGCCTGCCGGGCAAGGACTGGCGGGCCTGCGTCGACACCAAGAACAAGGCGCTCACCCGGCGGCGGCTCGCCGCCGCCGGAGTCGAGACCGTCCGTTCCGCACGGCTGGCACCGGACGATCCGCCGCCCGCGGACCTGCCGTTCCCCGCGGTCGTGAAGCCCCGCGAGGGCGTGGCGAGCGAGGACGTCGTACTGGTCCGCGACACGGGCGAGCTCGCGGAGGCCGTCGCGGCCATCCGGGACAGGCGCCCCGGAGAGACGCTGGTCGTGGAGGAGTATCTCGACGGCCCTCTGCACACGATGGAGACGCTCGGCGACGGCGAGCGGATCAGGGTGCTCGGCGGTTTCCGCACCACCCTCGGGCCGCTGCCGTACTTCGTGGAGGAACGGCTCGACTGGGAGCCGCCCCCCGGCCGTGACCACGTGCTTCGGGCCCTCGGGGCACTGCGGGTCGGGTTCGGGGCCTGCCACACCGAGTACGTGATGACTCCGGCCGGGCCGAGGATCGTCGAGGTCAACTACCGGGTGATCGGCGACCACTGCGACTTCCTGCTGGCGAGCATGCTGGACGCGCCCCTGTTCGAGCTCGTTCTCGGCGTGCATCTCGGGGCGCGTCTCGATGCGCGACCGCGGTCTTCCGGCGAGGGGCACGCGACCGCGCTGAGCCTCGTCGCCGACCGGCCTGGAACCGTGGTGAGCGCTCCGGGCACGGTCGTTCCCGCGCCCGGCGACCCGGTCCGCGTCTGGCACCGACCGCTGCGCGCGACGGGCGACCGGATCGACCTGAGCAACACCAACCGCGACTACGTGGGCATCGTCCGCGCGATCGGCCCCGACCGGGCCCGCGTTGACGCGGCCGTCGCGGCCTTCACCTCGGAGAACCCGTGGGTGATCGCGTGAGCCGGAACAGCGTGGACGATCGGGTGAGCCGGAGCCCCGCGGGCGGCCGAGTGCGCCCTGGAACCACGGGCGACCACGCGGACCGAGACCCCGCGAACGACCGGGTACACCCCGGAAGCACGGGCGACCACGCGGACCGGGAACGCGCGACCGATCGCGTGGTCCGCGGAGGTCCCGCGGAGGTGCCGGCGGGCCGGCGATCCACGGGCGACCCGGTGAACCGGAGCGTCGCGACGGCCCGCGCGGCCGGCGGAGGTTCCGGGAGCGAACGGGAACGATACCTCGCAACCCGGGTGCTGAACGCGCTCCTGCGCGAGGACTACGGCGGTCTGGCCGCGCGGGTGACCCGCGACAAGACCGGTGTCGCGCTGCTCCTGCCCGGGGGCAGGCGGGTGCGGTTGACCCCCGGCTCGCTGTTCCAGGACTTCGTGGTGGCCCCGGAGGAGACACTTCACCTGGAGGAGGTCCTGCGCACCCTGCGAGAGATCTCCTCTCTCGCCGACACCGCCGGGGTGGAGTCGTTCGTCACCGAGTGCCGCGAGGCGCTGCGCGCCCTCGACCTCCACGACACCCACCGTGAGGACGTACTCGCCCGGCTGGCGGCCACCGCCGTCGCCACGCGTCCCGGCCTCACGCACACGACGG
Source organism: Streptosporangium sp. NPDC000095 (assembly GCF_042899335.1). Classification (NCBI taxonomy): domain Bacteria; kingdom Bacillati; phylum Actinomycetota; class Actinomycetes; order Streptosporangiales; family Streptosporangiaceae; genus Streptosporangium; species Streptosporangium sp. NPDC000095. The sequence continues at coordinate 300,468 of NZ_JBIAZS010000011.1, read as the reverse complement.
CGAGCGGGAACGGGCGCGACGGCGTGTGGTACGAGACGCTGGCCGCGTTCCTCGATCACCCCGTCTATCCGACGGCCCGGTCCAGGAGCGGCCTGTCCGACGAGGACCTGACCGCGTACGCGCCGGAGTTCGCGCCCGCCTTCGAGCTGCGCTGGGCGGCGGTGCCGCGAGAGCGGCTCGTCGGGACGGAGCCCCCGGTGGCGCCCGGGTTCGCCGCCGTCGGCCTGGCCGGGGATCTCGCGCGGACTCACGTGCTGTTCCCCGTACACCCGCTCACGGTCCCCGCGGTCGAGGAGATCCCGTGGGCGATCATGGCTCCGTCGGCGTACCTGGAGGTCAGGCCCACGCTCTCGATGCGGACGGTCGAGATCGTCCCCGGCACGCACCTGAAGCTGCCGCTCACCACCAGCACCCTCGGGCTGCGCAACCGCAGGTCGATCAAGCCGGACACACTGGCCGACGGGGCGCGGGCCGAGTTGCTTCTGCGGGCCATGCCCGATCCCGAGGTGCTTCTCGCCGACGAGCAGACGTACGGGCACGCCGGGCACGAATACCTGGGCTGGCTGCTGCGCCGTCATCCCGCCGGGGAGGTCGTCCCGGTCGCGGCGCTGCCCGCGCCGCTGCCCGGAGGCGGGCTGGTCGTCGAAGAGCTCGCCGGGCGGTGGTTCGGCGGGGACGTCACCCGGTTGCTCGGCCGATACCTGCGGGTGCTGTTCCGCTTCCACGTGCGGCTCTTCGTCAGGTACGGCACGGCGCTGGAGGCCCACCAGCAGAACCTCTCGCTGGTGTTCGGCGCCGAGACCGCGAACGGGAACGCCCCCGGAGGCGACATCGCGGGTGACGGAGGCTCGGGTGACGGTGTCCTGCGGCTGCTCGTCAAGGACAACGACGGCCTGCTGACCTCGCCGGACAGGCTGCGGTCCTCCGGGCTCGCGGTGCCGGACCTCACCGACGCGCGGATGTTCACCGACGACCCGCACGCGCTCGCCGACGTGTTCGTGACCATCACCCTGCACCTGGCCGCGGCGGCCGTGACGTTCGGAGCGCTGCCCTCGCCGAGGGCCTTCGAACTGGTCCGCGACACGCTCACCGAGGCGCTCGACGAGTATGGGGAGGATCCGATGGCCCGGCTGCTGCGGGCCAGGACCCTCGACGCCGACCGGCTCGTCGGCAAATCGATGATCACCGCCGGGACCCTTGTGGACAAGGCCCGCACCGGCGCGCGGGACGTGAACAAGTTCTACGGCACGAGCGGGCCGAACTATCTCCGCCACCCTCCCCAGCTCCCGCGAACCCCCCAGCTCCCGCGAAGGACGACATGACCAGCCTCGCCCTCGGCGCACCCGCCGCCGTCGCCACCGCCGCCGCCGAGGACGTCTCGCTGGCGGCGCTGCTGCGCTGCTGCGTGAGGGAGATCGCGGGCCCCCGAGGGCAGGTCGGGCACGAGGGGCCGTACGTGCTGCTGCGCGTCGCCGGCACTCGCCTGCGGGTCCGCGCGCACGGCGGGCTCGCGCTGCGCTTCGAGGGGCGGCCCGAGTGGTTGGAGGACGGCTCCTGGCGGCCGCTCTCCGTGGACGTGCTCGTCCGGCTGGTGGAGACCGAGCTCGGCACCGGACTCGGCGAGGGCAACGACGAGTTCGCCGCCCAGGTCGCCGCGAGCAGGGACGCCATCGCGGCACTGGTCGCGGCCCGGCAGGAGGTGCCGCCGCCCACCGACCCGTGGCTCGCCTCGGAGCAGGCACTGGTCGGCGGGCATCCGTTCCATCCCAGCCCGAAGGCGCGCGGCGGCGCGGACTGGCTGCGATACGCGCCGGAGGCGCACGCGAGCTTCCCGTTGCGGCTGCTCGGGGTGAGGAACGACGTGCTGGCCGGGGAGGGTGACACCGGCGTGCTCGACGAACTCGGCCAGGCGCCGCCCGGCTACTCGCCGCTGCCCGCGCACCCGTGGCAGCTGGAACTGCTCGCGGCGGACCTGGCCGCGCCACTCGCCGACGGCCGCCTGATCGACCTGGGGGAAAGCGCCCGGATGGCGGTTCCCACGTCGTCGGTCCGCACGGTCTACGAGCCGCTGATCGACCGGTGTCTGAAGTTCAGCCTGGATGTGCGGATCACCAACTGCGTGCGGAAGAACTCCTGGTACGAGCTGGCGGGCGCGGTCGAGCTGAGCCGTCGCCTCGAACCGGTCTTCCTCGACCTGGCCGCCGCCTTCCCCGGCACCCGCTGGCTGCCCGAGCCCGGCTACCGCTCCGCGAAGCTGGGCACCCGGCTGCTGGAAGGGCTCGGCGTGATCGTCCGGGTCGGCCCGTGGTCGGTGTGCAGGCCGGGGGTGACCCCGCTGCTGAGCGGCGCGCTGGCCGCCGGGTGGCAGGTGGCGGGCGACATGCCGGACACGGTGCGGTCGCCGGTGACCGGAGCGGTGCGAAGCGGCGTGCCGGACGTCGCCCGGTGGCGGGCGGCGGGAGCGGTGCCGGGCGTGGCCGGGCCGCCGATGACCGGAACGGTGCCGGGCGGCGTGCCGACGGGCATCGCCGGGGTGTCAGTGGGCCTGGCCGGGTTGCCGACGGCCGATCCGGTGCGCTGGTGGCGGGCGTACGTGGAACGCGTGGCGCCGCCGGTGCTCGACGCCTACGTGAGTCACGGCGTGGTGCTGGAACCTCACCTGCAGAACGTCCTGATCGGTGTGGACGCGGACGGGCTGCCCGTGGAGGCCGTCTTCCGCGACCTGGAGGGCACGAAGCTCGTCGCGGGGCGGCACGACCTGTCCGGGGTGCCCGACCGGGTCGCCGAGGCGCTCGCCTACGACGCGGCCTCCGGCTGGAACCGGGTGGTCTACTGCCTGATGGTCAACCACCTCGCCGAGATCGCCGCCTCCCTCGCGGGGACCGGGTCCACCCGGGAGCTGTGGGCGGTGGCGGGAGACGTCCTGGCGAAGTACGCGGCGTCGCGCGGGTGGCCCCGGCCGCTGTCGGACCTGCTGTCGGGAGCGCCGCTACCGGCCAAGGCCAACCTGTCGGTCCGGTGGACGCGCTCGGCGGACCGTTCCGCGGGATACGTGACGGTCGCCAACCCGCTGGCCACGACCTGAGACGGTCGCCGCCGTCTTGCCGGCGGCGACCGTCACCTCTGCACGTCAGGTGTTCGTCACCGGGGATAGACCTCCAGCTCGTAGAGGGAGTAGCCGTACGACGTCCCCCGCGTGACACCCTGCATGCGGACGTACCGGGCGGTGGTCGGGGTGAATCTCACGTTGTCCACGCCCCCGTTTCCCGTGGTGGTGGAGTAGACGGTGGTCCAGGTGGAGCCGTTGGTCGAGGTCTGGATCGAGTAGGCCGCCCCGTAGGCCGCCTCCCAGCGCAGCAGCGCCCTCGCCACGGTCGTGGCCGACCCGAGGTCGACCTGGAGATACTGGTTGTCGCTGGACGAGCTCGACCACCGGGTGGTCGGGTCGCCGTCGACGGCCCTGCTCGCCGGGTAGAAGAGCTGGGTGCTCGACGCCGAGGCGCTCCTCCCCTCCGCCAGGTTGTTGATCGTGTCGCCCCGGTGGGCGGGGAACGACACGACCTGCTGGTAGGTCGGCCGGTTCTGCCAGGAGATCAGCGAGTGCGTGATCCCGCCGAGTGGAGACTGCTCGACGGCGTCGGCGCACCACTGGTCGCCCGCCGCGCACACGTCGTCTCCGGGGTAGGTCGTCGCCGCGGGTTCGGCGAGCGCCGCCGCCAGGCTCTCCAGCAGGACGGTACGGCAGCCCGCCACCGTGCCGTTCCCGCAGTACTTGGCGGGCAGCGGTCCGGAGACCGCATCGCCGAGCACACTCCTGACGTCCTTGCTCACGTAACCCCACCAGCCGTACTGGAACGCCGAACCCTTGTGCGCCTGGGCCTCGTTCGCCGAGGTGGGCAGGGTGGACAGGTCGCCCTGCTGGTGGCCGGAGGGTGACTCGTTGATCTGGATCGCGTTCACCATCGACTGGTAGAGGCCGTCGCCGAGACCCGGCCTGAACTGCGCGCGGACGAGCTTGGGCCACCACGCGTCGAACGCGCGGATCGCGTCGGCGTGGGCGTAGGTCTTGCCGCCCTGCGAGGTCTCCAGCCTGCGAGATCCCGCCGACGTCCAGGCCGACAGCTTGGAGACGGCCGAGGCGAGGGCCGGGTCGGTCACGGCCGCGCTGTTGATCACCCGGAGCAGGTCGGGCAGGACCCTCTTCCCGCGCAGGTCGGTCACACCGGCCTCAGCCATGATCTTCGTGGTGCCCGCCCGGTCGAGCCTGCCGCTTCCCGACAGGGCGGCCTTGATCGGGGCGTCCAGCAGGTCGGCCCGGTGGATCGGCCCGAAGCTGAAGTTTCCGTCCGCGGCGCCGTAGTCCTTGGCCTGCTTGTTGTTCCAGCTGACGAAGTAGTCCTGGTTCACCGCTTGGGGGTGGGTGGCGGGAGCGGTGTAGGTCGCGCTGTTGGTGGCCGGGTCGAAGCCCGCCCACTCGTGGGCCGCGTCGGCCGTCATCGGCAGGTTCGGGTCGGACACCGCGGACCTGACCGGGGTGTTGCCCGACATGAAGTACGCCGCGTCCTTGGAGTTGACGTAGAACCAGTTGAACGCGAAGCCGATCGTCGAGGCCGAGTTCGCGAACGCCGCCGCGTCACCCATCTGGGCCGGGTCGTTGAACATCTGGAAGCCGAGCGCCGAGTCGACCTCGTGCTGGTACGTCGACCGCAGCGCGGTGAAGGCGGTGGGCTGCCCGCCGACGGTGCCACGCCAGCTCACCAGCCCGTACTTCGTGCGCTGGATGACGAGGTCGTACGAGCCCTTGGCGGTGGAGTCGGCGACGGTGGGCTTCCACGAGTTGGTCTTCCTCAGCGTCTCCATCTCCGTGCAGACGCCCCGGTAGAGGTAGTGGTTGGACGCGGTGGTGGGCGCGCCGCCGCCGGGCTCGCAGAGCTGGAGGGCGTACGTGTCGGTGATGTCCTGGCCGCTGGAGGTCGCGCTCCAGGCGTAGTCGGTGCCCCTGCCGAGCAGCACGTAGAGGTTGAGCCCGGCGAAGGCGGCGCCGCGCGAGCGGATGCCCGGCCCGGAGAGCTCCTGCAGCATGAGCAACTGGGGGGCGAAGTAGCCCGTCTGCGGGCCGAACACCGCGATCGGGTTCCCGGTCGCCGACTTCGCCGCCGAGACCACCACGGCGTTGGACATTCCGGGCTTGGAGTTGTCGACGAGCAGGCCGTCGAGCACGCCCTTCTGGGCCGTCGCCGCCGCAGAGGTGGCGGAGCCGGTCTCGTTCGCGGTGATGTCCACGGGCGCCGTCGACGGGTCGGGCAGGACGACCCCGGTGGCTCCGGCGGGCGCGGCGCCGGACGGGAAGCTCTGGCCGTTGTGCAGGGTGAGCGTCGCCTCCGGGTCGTTCTGCGCGCGGAACGCCGCCCAGACCTGGTCGCCGACCGCCGTACCGTACTTGGCTCGGGCAGCGACCCGCACGAGCGCGGACTGCATCTCCGCACCGCCGCCACCGCCGAACAACCCGCCGATCACGCCGGAGATCGCGACCAGGTCGGTCATGGTGAACTTCACCGGGCCGCCCGCGTTGGTGATCGCGTCGAGGTGCCCGGTCAGTACGTACTCTCCGGGACAGTTCCGGTCCGCCATGCAGCGGTCGATGTAGGCGTTGACACCGGCGATGTAGTGCTGCACGTCGGTGTAGAGCTGCGCGCCCCGGGGGCCGGAGTCCCTCAGCCTGGTGATCTGCGCCTGGAGGTCCGCCTCGGTGTAGGGGGCGTTGCGCCAGGCGCTCTGCTCCAGCGCCCGGTTGCCCGGCGCGCCACCGGCGAACGGCGTGAGCTCACCGCGGCCCACGTGCCGCATCAGGTCCATCACCCACAGTCGGTCCTGCGCGCCCGCGTACCCGGCGCCGAACATCGTGCCCTCGCGGGTCGTCCCGGTGATGTGCGGGGTCCCGGTCGCCTTGTCACGGACGATCGTCACGTCCGAACGAGGGCTCGTGGTGCTCTCCGCCTGTCCGGCGGGGACGCCGAACGAGGCGTCGTTGAAGAAGTCGGCGATCTGGTCGTTGGTGAGGCCGGTGTAGCCGGACAGGAGGTTCGCGTACTTGCCGAGCTGGTCGTCGCTGTGCTTCGGCTTGGTGCCCAGTGCCTGGTGGGCGAGGATCCCGGCGAGGGTGGCGTTGCCGTTCTGTCCCGGAGGCAGGATGTCGGCGCACTCTCCGAGGCAGTAGTCGTCGGGAGGGATGACGGCCGCGGTCGCGGCTCCGGCCGTGTTGCCGGTCGTTTCGCCGGTCGTGGATAAGGTCGTGGAGGCGGCGGCTGCGGGCACGAGGGGGGATGCCAGCGTGAGGACCAGGAGGAGCCCGGAGGCCGCCGTGGTCATCCGCCGGAGGCGTGCATGCATAGGAGGATCCCCTAAACATGAGGCGTACTCGGATGTTGAGAGGAACATACGTTCCGGCCAACACCGAATCAATGGCCGCTGTGATAATCGTCATCTCCGGTTCATGACCGGCCGTCAAGGCGATCGGTCGAAGCCGGAGGCGCCGTCATCGCCGGATCACGAGTGCCAGCGACGTTCGGCGGGAGGCAACAGGAGGACCTCCAGGACACGGGCGCAGGCGCGGGCCTGCTTGACGAACCAGAGGATCCGCGCGTCACCGATGAGCCGGGGGGTGGCCCGTACCGCGAGGGCATAGCGGGCGTGGTCGGCGCGGTCCAGCACGGGGACCGCTACGGTGCGGACGCCCTCCGAGGACTCGCCGTCGTTGAGCGCGTAGCCGCTCTGGCGCACCTGGTCCAGCTCGGCGCGGAGGGCGGCGTGGTCAATGATCGTCCGCTGGGTCTGGGCCTGGAGCGGGCCGAGCGCGGCGAGGTCGCCGTTCCCCGGGAGGGCCCAGGCGAGCAGGACCTTGCCGAGCGCCGTCGAGTGGAGCGGGCGGTGCAGGCCGATTCCCCGATCGGGGTTGAGGGACCCTCCGACCAGGATGACCGCGTGCGGGCCGTTGCGGACGGCCAGGTCCACGGTGGCCGAGGTGACGCGGGCGAGCTGCCCCAGCTCGGGGGCGACCTTGTGCAGGCCGCGCCGGTGGAAGGAGAGCTGGCCCAGCTCGGTGATCGAAGGACCCAGCCGGTAGCGGGCGGTCTCGACGTCCTGTTCCAGGAATCCGGTGTCGAGCAGGCTGCGAGCCAGCCGGTGCGCGGTGGAGGTGGACAGGCCCGTCCGCCGGGCGAGCTCCGAGACGGTCAGGGCGGGCTCGCCCTCGCGGAAACAGTTGAGTATCCCGACCGCCCGCAGGACCGACTGGACGCCGTCCACGCGGCTCGATGCCGTCATGCGGGAATCTCCTTCTCTCAGGTAGGGAGGGATATGAGCAGGTAGAAGCGGTTGATGGGGTCAAGGTTTCCCGTATCGCGGGACATACTTTGCATTTCCTACCAATTTACTAGCAAACTCTTTCGCATGACCACAGCCGTGCCAGACACGATCTGGTTCACCCGGTGTCCGGTGCCCACCGCGACCGGTGTCGCCGCCGACCGGGGCTGGCTCACCGAGGAGTTCGCACCCGACGGGATCGGCGTCCGGTCCCTGCAGGACGCCGAAGCCGACGTCTCCGCCGACCACCACTTCACCCACGAGCTGACCGGCCTGTTCCGCGAGGGCGGGAACGTCCCCGCGCTCTGGGCCCGCTCACGCGGCGAGGCCACCCGGCTCGTCGGCCTGACCTGGATCGAGGAGCGCCAGGTCATCCTGGCCCGTGACGGCAGTGGCCTGGAGAGCCCGGAGCAGCTCAAGGGGCTACGTCTGGCCGTCCCCCGGCACCACCTCGCCATCGACTTCTGGCGGGCCATGGCGCTGCAGGGTTTCCGGGGTGCGCTCTCCCTTGCCGGACTCGGCCTGGGCGACGCGGACCTGGTGGACGTCGAGGCCACCCCGGGTCACGGGCAGTGGGAGGCCGAACTGGCGGCCCTGGCCCGCGGCGAGGTCGACGCGGTCTATGTCAAGGGCGCGCTCGCCGTCGAGGCGGCCCTGCGCCACAGCGCCGAGGTGGCGGTCGACCTCGACGCCGTTCCCGACCGGCGAGCACGGATCAACAACGGGACGCCGCGCCCCATCACCGTCCACCAGCGGCTACTCGACGAGCGCCCCGACCTGGTCACCCGGTTCCTCGCGGTGCTGCTGCGGGCGGCCGACTGGGCGGCGGACCACCCGGCCGACGTCGCCAGGATCCTGGGCGCCGAGACCGGCGCGGGCTCGGCGGGAGTGGCCGGCGCCTACCACTCGGGAGCCTCCCTGCACCTCGACCTGTCCGCGGAACGCCTGGAGTTGCTCGCCGAGCAGGAGCGGTTCCTGCGCGGCCACGGCTTCCTGGAGTCGGCGGTGGACGTCGCCTCCTGGGCCGACCACACCCCCCTCGCCAATGCCCGAACCCACGGAGAATCCCATGCGTAGACTCCCCCTGGCCGCCGTACTGCCCCTCGCCCTGCTGGTCGCGTGCGGCTCCACTCCCTCGGCGGACACCTCGGCCGCCGCGCCGGACGCCAAGGCCGAGCCGGTGGTGGTGCGGATCTCCGATCCGGGCAACAGCGGCTTCCTGGCGGTCGCGAAGAAGGACGGAAGCCTCGACGCCGCCCTGGCCAAGGCGAACGCGAAGGTCCAGTGGGCCGGCGACTTCTCCGTCTTCGCTCCGGCGGCGCAGGCCATCAACGCCGGGTCGCTCGACATCGCCGTCGGCTCGATCACCGCGGGTGTCACGGCGCTGGCCGTCAAGCCCAGCTTCAAGATCTTCGCCACCGTCCCGCCGGACCTCGCGGGCGAGGGGATCGTGGTCAAGAAGGACTCCCCGATCAAGTCCGTGGCCGACCTCGCCGGGCACAGCGTGGCGGTCGGCCACGGCGGCACCAGCGAATACCTGCTCCTCAAGGCACTGCAGACGTTCAACGTGCCGGTCGAGAAGGTCAAGCGGGTCTACCTGGCCCCTCCGCAGACGGCACCGGTCTTCGGCTCCGGCAAGGTGGACGCCTGGTCGACCTTCTCCACCTTCCTCGTCCCGGCCGTGACCAGCCTGGACGCCCGCATCCTGGCCGACGGGGAGGAGATCGGGTCGGACAACTACGTCATCTACGCCGCCTCCAACACCCTGATCGACGAGCACCCCGAGGTACTGAAGGCGCTGTACGCGTTCATCGAGGAGGGCACCGTCAAGGAGAACGCCGACCCGGCTGCCTACCTCAACGTCTTCACCTCCACCGGACCGCAGGCCGTGGCCGGTGTCCAGAAGGACCTGGTGGTCCAGATCCAGAAGCAGGGCAAGCCCGCCCAGCCGGTAACCGCCGCCGAGATCGCCAAGTACCAGGAGGTCGCCAAGTTCTTCTTCGACCAGAAGGTCCTCACCGCGCCGCTGGACGTCTCCCAGTACGTCGTCGACATCACCGCGCTGCCGGACGCGGCCTCATGACGACATCGGCCACGTCCGTCGGGCGGGAGACGGCGGGGCTCGTCCCGCCGGATCCGCCCAGGAACGCCCGCCGCCATCCGGCGGCGAGCCTGACCCTGCGCGCCCTCGGCCCGGTCCTGCTCGTCGGACTTTGGTACGCGGGAACCGCGTCGGGGATGATCACCCCTGACGTGCTGGCCGGTCCGCAGGAGGTGGTCGGCACCTTCGGTGAGCTGTGGGCCGACGGGCAGATGCAGGAGGCGCTGGGCGTCTCGCTCACCCGCGCGGGTCTCGGCCTGCTGCTCGGCGCCTCCGCCGGACTGGTCATCGGGGTGCTGTCCGGGCTGAGCAGGCTCGGCGAGGAGCTTCTCGACTCCTCCATGCAGGCGCTGCGTGCCATCCCGTTCCTGGCACTGACCTCGCTGTTCATGGTCTGGTTCGGGATCGAGGAGACCTCCAAGATCCTGCTGATCAGTGTGGCCTGCACCTTCCCGATGTACATCAACGTCTCCAGCGGGGTGCGCAACGTCGACCGCAAGGTGGTGGAGGCCGCCCGCTCGTTCGGGCTCGGCCGCCTCGCTCTCGTCAGGGAGGTGGTACTGCCGGGCGCGCTGCCCTCGATCTTCGCCGGACTACGGCTGTCGACCACGCTCAGCGTGATCGCGCTGATCGCCGCCGAGGAGATCAACGTCACTGCCGGTCTGGGATACCTGATGGCCAGGGCCACCGACTACCTGCGCACCGACATCCTCGCCCTGTGCGTCATCCTCTACGCGCTGATCGGACTGACCGCCGACGTCGTCCTCCGACTGGCCGAGCGATTCACCATGCCGTGGCGGAAGGCGGTGGCGGCCCGATGAGCCTGGCCGTACAGACCACGGGCCTGCGCAAGGTCTTCGGCGACCGCGCCGTGCTGGACGGGATCGACCTGCGGGTGCGGCGCGGTGAGTTCCTCGCGCTGCTCGGTGCCAGCGGTACCGGCAAGACGACGCTGCTGCGGATCCTCGCCGGACTGGACGCCGCCACGAGCGGGAGCGTACTGGTCCCGCCGGTGCGGACCGTCGTCTTCCAGGAGCCTCGGCTCATCCCCTCCAAGCGCGCGCTGGCGAACGTAATCCTCGGGCAGGGCCGCGGCGCCCGCGCCAAGGGCCTGGAGGCGCTCGCCGAGGTGGGCCTGAGCAGCCACGCCGACGCCTGGCCCGCGACGCTGTCCGGCGGTGAGGCGCAGCGGGTCGCGCTGGCCCGTGCCCTGGTCCGCGAGCCCGAACTGCTGCTGCTCGACGAGCCGTTCGCCGCGCTCGACGCGCTGACCAGGCTGCACATGCAGGACCTGATCGCCGAACTGTGCGCCAGGCATCGCCCCGCCGTGGTCCTGGTCACCCACGACGTCGAGGAGGCCATCCTGCTCGCCGACCGGATCGCCGTGCTCCGCGAAGGCGCGTTCGTCACCGACCTGACCGTCGAACTGGACCGCCCCCGCGACCGGGCGGACGGCGACTTCGTGGCGCTCCGCCGCCGCCTGCTCGCCGACCTCGGGGTCTCCGCCAAGGAACCCGGGCCCGTGAGGGTGGCACGGTGAGCACGGAGGCGACCGCGCTGAGCCGGATCGTTGCGAACGAGCCCGTGCTGACCGGCCTGTCCGGCTTCCTGAAGGAGACCAGGCAGGAGTTCACCCTCCCAGCGCGGCCCTTTCCCATCTCCACCGAACCTCTAGGAAAGATCTGACATGGCTGTCCCACCGATTCCGGCCGGCCCCCGAGAGCATTCCCGCGCGGCACGACGCCCCGGCACAATGGCATGGGCACACGACGTCTCCTCGGACACGGTGTCACAGCCGCACGACGTTCCGCTCGGCACGGTGGCGTGATGGCCAGGTTCAACGTCACGCTGCCCACCCGGGGCGCCGCCCGTACCGTGCTGCCCGGCTTCATCACCGACGTACGGCCCGCCCGCTCGGATCCGGCGGGACCGGCGGGTAGGGCCGCCGAGCTGGCGGGATTCTCCGGCGCGCTGGTGCCCTTCGATCCCGAGGGGCGGGAGTCGCTGGTACTGGCCGCCGGGGTGCTGCGCGACTCACGCCACCTGCGGGTGATCGCGGAGTTCCACCCGGGGATCGCCACCCCGGTCTACCTGGCCAAGCTCTCGGCCTCGCTGCGGCGCTTCTCCGCCGACCGGCTCGGCTGGTGGCTCGCGGCGGCCCTCGATCCCGCGGTGGCCAGGGCCCAGGGGGACTTTCTCACCGGAGCCGACCGGTACGCGCGGGCCGAGGAGTTCCTCACCGTCGCCAAAGGCGTCTATCGGGGAGACTTCGAGTACCGGGGCCGCTTCTATCAGGTGGCCGGGGGCGGCTTCGCGCCCCCGCTCTCCGGGCGGGCCTTCCCCACCGTCTATCTCGGCGGCACCTCGCAGGAGGCGCTTGACCTCTCCGCCCGCCACGCCGACGTACACGTCTTCTCACCCCAGGACGATCTGGAGGCGCTGACCGCGCGGCTGCCCGGCGTGGCGTACGGCCTGCGGCTGCCGGTGCTGGCCCGCGAGGACGACGACGAGGCGCTGGCCGCCGCTCGCCGTACCGGCTTCACCGGGCTGACCGGCGGCTACGCCACCGTCGCCGCCGCGATCGGGGAGTACGCCGACCGGGGCGTCTCGGAGTTCTTCCTTGAGGCCGGACGGCAGCCTGAGGAGACCTACCGGCTGGGCGAGCACCTGCTTCCGCTGCTGAAGGAGAACACCCGTGTCGGTTGACATCTACTGGCGCATCCACATGGAGGGCGACCAGCCCTCGCTGCGCCGCAGGGGCGGCAGCCGCGGCGGCTTCGCCGACCTGCCGGGCGCCCTCGCGCCGGGATTCAGGGACGGTGCCCCCGACGGCTACAGTCATGCCGACTACATGGCCGAGGTGGTCAGGGCGGCCGAGGACTCCGGCTTCGTCGGCGGACTGTTGCCGTCCTTCCCGCACACCGACGACCCGTGGGCCGCGGCGGCCACCCTTGCCAGGGAGACCCGCTCCTACCGGTTCATGATCGCCTTCCAGCCGGGATTCCTGCATCCGGTGCAGGCGGCCCGGATGACCGCCACTCTGCAGCGGGCCACCGGCGGGCGGGTGGTCTACAACGTCATCTCCGGCGGCGGTGGACCCGCACAGCTCTGGTGGGGCGACCGGATCGACCACGACGACCGCTACGCGCGCACCTCGGAGTTCCTCGACGTGCTCAAGGGCGTGTGGCACGGCTCCCACACCCACCACGGCCGCTTCTACCGGGTGGAGAACGCGGGCCTGCCCGAGGAACTGGCCGGGCAGCCGTTCCCGGAGATCTTCTTCTCCGGCTCCTCCCCCGCCGCGATCGCCGCCGCCGGGCGGCACGCCGACTACTACCTGTCCTGGCTGGAGCCGTACCCCGCGCTGGCGGAGAAGTTCGACCTGGTCCGTGCGCACAGCGACACCCCGCCGAAGTTCGCGGTCCGGGTGGACGTGCTCGCCCGCGAGACCGAGGAGGAGGCGTGGGACGAGCTCCGCCGTGGCTGGGCAGCCAGGGTGCCCCGCGACTCCGGCGGGGAGGCCTGCTCCGGCGACTCGGTCGGCGTGCGGCGCAGCCGGTCCTTCCTCACCTCGGCCGGTGAGGACCTCCGTGACCTGGAGGTCTCGCCAGGCGTCTGGGGCGGGTTCGGCGAGTTGCGCGACGGCCCCGCCTTCGGCCTGGTCGGCGACTACCACCAGGTCGCCGAACGGCTCGACGAACTGATCGGGCTCGGCGTGGACGCCCTCATCCTCGCCGGAGTCCCGCACCTGGAAGAGGCACACCGGGTGGGCACACACGTACTCCCCCTGTTGAAAGGACGGTCCTGATGACCACCCGAGTCGGATATTTCCCCCAGAACAACTCGCTCTGGGTGCTACGTCACCGGGGACTCCCCGACGTGGAGTGGGTGAACCTGCGCTCCCTGCCGACCGGCGAGCGGGTCGACCCCACCAGGGCGCTGCCGTCGGTGCACAGCGACCATCTGTTCGACGGCGGCTACGACTTCATCGGCACCGGCGCCACGCCCCCGGTGACCGCCCAGGCCAAGGGGCACGACGTCGTCTACGTCGCGATCTCCGAACCCCGGATCGAGAACGGCCGCCTGGTCGTCCTCGACGACTCGCCGATCCGGAACCTGGAAGACCTGAAGGGCAAGCGCGTCGCCCTCGGGCACGGCTCGTGGCAGACCACGCTGCTGCTGCTCGCTCTGGAGCGGGTCGGCCTCGGCTGGAGTGACATCGTCCCGGTCGACGCCTATGGCAACGCCGCCGAGCTGTTCCTGTCCGGCGAGGTCGACGCGTGGGTCGGCTCCTACCCCTACCTCACCGGGGTCGAGCAGCGGGCGGCCGTCCGGGAACTGGTCGCCACCGACGGCCTGTTCAGCCACCGCTCCCTGTGGTTCACCCGCCGCGACTTCGCCCTCGAACAGCCCGAGGAACTGGCCAGGATCGTCTCCGCGCTCCAGGAGTCCGACGAGTGGACCCGGCGAAACCCCCGCGCGGCGGCGGAGCTGTTCGCCAAGGACGACGGCGGCGACCTGGACGCCTGGGAGCACGCACTGCGCACCCGCCCGTGGGGCCTGCACCCGATCAGTGAGGAGTTCGTCGCCGAGCAGCAGCACGTGGCCGACCTCTTCCACGCCAACGGGCTGATCGAGAAGAGGATCACCGTCACCGACGCGGTACTCCCCGAACTCGGCAAGCTGGTCACGGGCTGACCTCTCACTGTGATCCCGCGGCTCCGGGCATCGGGAGGGCCGCCCCGCCTCCGCATTTTTACCCCATGATGCAGCGATGGTTACATCTATTTGCAACCATCGCTGCATGATGAGTGTAATCTTTGCTGCATGAGACGAGATCGGGCGCTCAGGACGGTGGGTGAGCTGACTGCTGATCAGTGGGGTCTGGTGACAGCGGCCCAGGCCAAAACCGCAGGTCTCAGCGCTGTGGATCTACTGCGACTGGTTGACGCCGGTTTCCTGGAAAGCGTCGGCCACGGCGTCTACCTCATCACGAGTGCGGTGCAGCCTGAACATCTGGACATCAAGGTCGCCTGGCTGCGACTTGAGCCCAGGCAGCCGGCATGGCGACGCCACAGCATTGAGACGTACGGGGGAGTGATCTCCCACGGCTCGGCCTGCGAGCTCCATCAGCTCGGGGATCTCCCGACGTCGATGGTGGAGATCTCGGCACCTCGCCGCCGCACCACCCGCGAACAGGGAGTACGCATACATCGCGCCGATTTCGAACCGGCCGATGTCGTACTGGTCGACGGACTGCCGGTCACCACGGCCGAGCGAACCGTGGTCGACCTACTGACCGCACATGTGGATGGCGCGCATATCGGCGGAGTGATCGCCGACGCCGATCGGCGCGGCCTGACAAACCGTGACTCTCTCGCTCGACGGGTTGACCGGTTCACGGCCTCCTATGGGCTACCTCGCTCCGCCTCGGGACGGCAACTGCTGGAATACCTGGTGGAACAGTCCGGTACGGAGATGCCCATCGAGGAAGCCGCGCGACTTAGGCAAGAGGGTGTCGCTCAAGGTTTCATCTCCGCACTCGCACTGCTTTCTGAAAATGAAAACGAGCGAGCGGACCGGATCTCCACTGAACGCCCCAACCTCCAACTCTCCAAAATACAGGCTCAAGCGATCTCATCACTGGCCGAACAAATAGCCAAGAGTGGCGCTCTTGATTCGATCAGATCAGCATCCCGAGAATCGCTAAAACAGATCTCCACCGACATCCACAACACCCTGTTCTCCGGCCTGCAAGCTCAACTGATCTCATCACTGACCGAACGAATAGCGCGCGATGCCGGATCACCAAAAATAGACAATCATCAGATTTCCAAAACTTCCCGAACCGCCGCTTGCCGCTCTCCCGCCACAAAAACGAAGGCAGGCAGTTCTAACCGTTTTAAACAAAGATCGACTACGGGCAGCAGCGACGACTCACCTTCCGGAGATGCCCGGTGAGTGATCTCTACACCACCCCCCGAGCCGTTGAGATGGCTATGAAAAAACGCCTAGGAGCTCTTGCTAAGCAGCATGGACTCAACCCCTCCCTGGTCTTCCGTAGCTTCTACTTCAGTCGCTTGGCTGCACGAGTATTTCGTCACGACCCCGACGGATGGCTGCTCAAAGGAGGCCAATCCCTCCTGCTGCGTTATCCGATCCAGGCCCGACTGAGTCGGGACATCGATCTGCAACGCCTCACAGCTTCGAGCGCACAAGAAGCGCTCAGGGCATTACTCGATGCCGCCGCACTCGACCTGGGGGACTTTTTCGTTTTCAGCCCCACCAGCACGATTGAACATTCCGATGAAACAGGTGGAGCAAAACAAACCTTCACCGTTACCTTGGGAACGCGCACGCTGGACACGATCAAGGTTGATCTTGTTGTCGGCCGATATCCTACCGACACCCCCGAGACCGTAAGCCTCGCATCAAGCGCTCTCATGCCATGGCCGGACGATTGGCCGCTCGTGCAGTTGTATCCGCTCGCCGATCACGTTGCGGATAAAATCTGCGCCATGTACGAGCGTCACCAGGGCGTCGCGTCCAGTCGTTTCCGCGACCTCGCGGACCTGCTGTTGATCAGCCAACGGGAAGGTCTGCACGGAGCCGCCGTACAAATCGCACTGAAGAGCGAAGTCCATCGCCGCACCGGGATGGGAATGGATTTGACGTTGCCGGATCGATTTACCGTACCCGATTCCTCCTGGATCAAGGGCTATCCCACCGCCGCGGCCGAGGTCGTTGGACTCAGGGGGTGCCTTTCCTTGGTTGATGCTCAGGTAGCCGCAGACAGGTTCATCACTCCCATACTTGCCGGCACGTCCGTGGGGCGGTGGAATCCTCGTTCGGCAGTATGGTCGATGGCTGATTGAGTGGTGTTTCAAGCGCAAGCCGACCTGGCGGCAAGGCCGGGCAGTGCCATCTCCCAGATCTGCAAGCCGAAGTACGCAGAGGGCAGCCGATTCCGCCACCATCAAAGGAGCCGGTCACTCCTGTGGGACACCACCGCGCGTACCCCGGCAGGCGTCGAGCCCGCGCAGTCGACGGCGTGGGACGGGTCGGACTCCACGTAGGAGATTCCCCAGGCGGCCCAGACCGTCTTGCCGATTCCGCCCCTTACCGGGATCACACCCCACCGGTCGGCCAGCACCTCCACGATCGCGAGCCCTCGGCCGTGCGAGGCATCCTCGCCCAGGCTGAGCTTGCGGGGCCGCTCGGAGCCGTGATCGGTGACCCGTACGCAGACTCCCTGGGCCGTGCTCCACAGCGACAGCCGGATCGGCTCCTCTCCGTACACCGTGGCGTTCGCCACCAGCTCGCCGACCACCAGGACCGCGTCGTCGACGAACTCCGGCGGCAGGTCCCAACGGGTGAAGACGTCACGCGTCATCCGGCGGGCCTCGGCGACGGTCGCCGGGTCACGGGGGATGTCCCAGCAGACGGTCCGGAGTCCGTCGGGGGTGCCTGCGACCATCAGATCTCCTTGCCCGTGCCGGTAGGTTTCCGCCTGCTCGTGAACTTCCGCTTCGGTCTCTTCCGCCTCGCGCATCAGCGCGCACAACTCCTCGGCCGTGCCCGCCTGCACGACCAGCGGCTCGCCTCCCACCGCGATCGCGTAGAACCGGCGCCCGCCCACCCCGTACATGACCAGCCAGCCCGTCTCGGCCCGATCAAGCCGGTCCGCGACCTCCCGCTGCTCGCGGTCCCACCGCCGTGGACCGCGCTGGTCGACGGGCTCGCCCCGCCGATGCCGCCCGCTCACGCCGCTTTTCCCTGCCGCAGCATGCCCGGGTACGGCCTCCGCCCGCTCCCGGTGACCTCGTCCGGTGGTCGTCCTCGCCCGTACGGCGCGAACGACCCCGCGCCCACCGGCTCCACGGGCCGGGCGTGACGTCCGTGACCGGGAAACGGCCGCGTCTCCCTCGCCGGGCGTACCTCCGCCGAGGCGGACAGGCGCTCCGCGAACCCCAGCCGCCACCACTCCGCCAGCCGCGCCCGGAACTGCGCGGGAGTCGGCCGCTCGTAGGCGTGCGCCTGCCGGTGCGGCAGGCATCGGTCGTCGTGCGCGTACGGCGAGTGCCCGCACCACCGACACCCCAGCGGCGCGGGCGGCCGGTCACCACTGAAACGCATCCGGATGACCTTGATCGCTCTTGTAAAGTCGACCATGGGATCGGACCTCCTACGTCCGGTTCAAGAGGCCGTCACGGTGTTGCCTCACCGTGGCGGCCTCGCCTATTGGCATCGGTTCAGTGGAGACGAGACGGGATGCGACCATCGCAACCGCTTGGGCCGGATAGATAGACCAGGATCACCGATGTCACCGCCCTTCTCATTCCACATCGATCACATCAGACATTCCTTCTGTCGATCCAGATCTGACATGCAATCCGTGCCCGAACTAGCGATCCGCAAGTAGCATTAAATATGCTAATCGCCGATATAACACTAATTCGGACACGTTTCCACAGGCTCCAGGGCAAGCAACTACCACTGTCGCAATGCGACCACTTTCCCGCCTCAAGCCCACTAGCATGCTGGCAGAGCAAAGTATAAATCGCAACGCACAAGTGATTGTGCGGTAAATTGTCCACTTTGACCGGAGGTCATAGCGGACAATTCCCAGGGAGGTCTCAGCATGGCGAACAGCCCTACGGTCAAGCGACGGAGGCTTTCTCAGGCATTCCGCCAACTCCGCCAGGAAGCCGGCCTCTCGGTGACCGAGGCCGCCAGGAGGCTGGAGTGGGAGCCGTCGAAGATATCGAGGATGGAGCGCAACGAGTGGAAGCTTCCCAGCGTCCATGACATACGCCTGATGCTCGACTTCTATGGGGTCACCGACAAAGACCAGCGCGAGGCGATGATCACTCTCGCCAGGGAGTCACGTCAGCGCGGCTGGTGGGAGAAGTACCAGGACGTCTTCCGTGGCAGCTTGCCCGACTTCGAAGCAGGCGCCAGTGCCATCCGTACCTGGGAAGTCATTCTTGTCCCAGGCCTGCTTCAGACAGAGGGATACGCCAAGGCAGTGTGGCAAGCCGGTCGAGTTCTGAACGAGGGTCTCATAGAGCGCCATGTGCAGGCGAGGCTTGCGCGTCAGGAAATTCTCACCAGAGAGAATCCACCGACCCTGTTGGCGCTGATCGACGAAGCCGCGTTGCGAAAGTCCATTGGTGGGGCAGAGGTGATGCGTGAGCAGATTCGCCATCTCATCGACATGGCTACCAAACCAAACATCACCATCCAGATAGTTCCCGACTCTGCTGGCGCTCACCACGCCCTGGAAGGGGCGTTCGTCATCCTGGACTTCCTTGACGACCCGAGCCTCATCTACACAGTGACCACGACGGAAAGCCTCTGGCTTGAGCAGCAGGAGGACTACCAGAGATATAGCCTTATTTTCAGTCATGTGATGACATTGGCTCTATCGCCAGAGGAATCAGTTCGACACATGGCGACACTTGTTTAGGACATCGAGAGATAGGCGAAATCCGGTGGACCGAAACACTCAAGATCTCACCTGGCGCAAGAGCACCCTCAGCGGGGCCAACAACGACAACTGCGTCGAAGTAGCCAACCTCCCCGGCGGCAACCGGGCAGTACGAGACAGCAAGGACCCCAACGGGCCGATACTGAACTTCACTCCCGCAGAGTGGCAGTCATTCACCAACAACATCAAAAACAACAAGTTCGACTAGCCAAACCAGCCGACTCAACAGGCGGCTAATCCCATGAAGCATCACAAGGGATAGGCGAAACAGTGGACCAGACCCGTCCGAATCTCACCTGGCGCAAGAGCACCCTCAGCGGAACCAACAACGACAACTGCGTCGAAGTAGCCAACCTCCCCGGCGGCAACCGAGCCGTACGAGACAGCAAGGACCCCAAAGGCCCCATGCTCAACTTCACGTACACCGAATGGCGAGCATTCATCAACAACGTCAAAAACGGCCAGTTCGACTGACCCGGACAAGCAGCAGAGCCAGTTCGTCATCCGGAAATACCCGTGGATCAAAACAAGGGACAAGGAAAACCCGGGGCCGGAGAACTCGGAATCTCCCCTGGCATAGGAGCATTTTCAGTTGGGCCAACACCGATGACCGCGTCGAGGCCGCCAACCTATCCGGCGGCCTGACGGCCACCTGCGTGATCCGATCACGAGCGACGGATATCGACAGCGGGCGACCCTGCCCATTCAACTCCGGCTTGGCGCCGAGCCTCCCACCGCTGCCCGGACCGGACTTCCACCGGCGAGCGACAACGAGTTCATGAGAACCGAGGTGAGCCGTTATGTCAAGGCTTCATCTCCTGCTCTGCCAGGCGTACGAAAAAAGCTCAACGAGTTGACGACCGCCGCATCGGGCGAATCTGCCGTGTCGCCTCCGGCAGACGATCAACCGGCACAAATAATGATATTCTCTCCCACCCATAAATCGATGGGATCGCCGGCGTGGACTTTTGGCCCGGACCGGATATTCGGGAATTTATTTTCGCTCTGGACTTCGGCCGGCCGGCGAGGGACCATCCTTTTTGAAACCTCGGGCGCAGGACGGCGATGACGGAATCAAAAGGACCACTCCGAGAAAACGTCGCGTTCCCGCTCTCGGCATGGTCCATCGATGTTCGCCAGTAATGCCACGGAGCGATCGCGCCTTGTCCACCCGCCCGCCGTCACCGAGCGGTCCCGAACCCGTCGTGACGGCGGATCGTCGAAAGGAGATCCACCTTGTCCGACCGAGCCTTCACCGCCGACCGACGGCCTTTCACCCGATTAGCCTCCGCGGTGACCACCGTGACGCTGGTCCTGGCCTCCTGCGTGACAGGGCTCCTGACCGCCTCTCCCGCCCACGCCGCCTATCCAGGCGCCAACGGCAAGATCTACTTTCTGTACAACGAGGACATCTACGGTGTCGACGCCGACGGCACCAACCCCGTCCAGCTCACCAACACCCCCGCGGCCGAGCGCGAACTGAGCGTGTCCGCCGACGGCCTCAAGATAGTCTTCTTACGCTGCTCGAGCACTTCGGCTGACGTGTACTCGATGAACGCCGACGGCACCGGCGTCACCCAGCTCACCACCGGCTCCAGTGCCACCTGCATGGGGCTCGACATCTCCCCTGACGGCACCAAGATCGCGTACACCTTCAACGGCGGGATCAAGGTGATCAACGCCGACGGCACCAACCCTGTGACGCTGATCACGGGCAACGCCTACTCCCCGGACTACTCCCCCGACGGCACCAAGATCGCCTACGGGCTTACCAAAGACATTTACACCATTAACACGGACGGCACCGGACAGAACAAGCTCACCGTGAACCCACCTACCTGGAGCGACACCTCCAGCCATCCGGAGTGGTCCCCAGATGGCACGAAGATCGTCTACATGCATTCCCAGCCAGGTCCTCCGCCGCTCATCTACGTCATGAACGCCGCCGACGGCAGCAACAAGACTTGGATCTCCGCCGGAACACTTAGGGCGGTATGGTCCCCGGACGGCACCCAAATCCTTTGTCAAGGCAACCGCTTGATCACCATGAGCCCTGATGGATCAAACAGTGCCACACTGGCACCCCCTACGGGCAGTCGGCTCGGCGACTGGGCGGCCGCCACCTCCCCCTCGACGCCCAGTCCCTGATCGACTCCCCCGGGCCTGTGAGAACACCGACCGGCGTTCAATTCCCACTCTGACGACGCCGACCTTCCTTGCAGGTGACCTCATCACCATGCGCGGTGCCCCGGTCGGGGGCATCGCGCCTCATGGTGATCAGCGTCATCCGTTGACTTCCGAGTTCGCGTCCGCCGCCAAAGACCCACAGCGATGACCTGATCTCGCTGCCAAAACGTGAAAGCCTCTCTAAGATCAAAGCCAGACAAAGGCGGAAGAGTCTGGAGAAACCGTGGATGATCAGGCTGGGCCGGCCGGGATTGACCCGAACGTGCCCAATGTCGCCCGGATGTACGATTACTACCTGGACGGCAAGGACAACTTCGCCTCCGATCGGGCCGCGGCCGAGCAGATTCTGAAGATCTTCCCCGAGACACGCGACTCCGCGAAGGAGAACCGGGCGTTCCTCGCCCGTGCCGTACGTCTCCTGGTCGAGGCGGGCGTCCGGCAGATCGTGGACCTGGGCTCCGGGCTTCCCACCCGGGGCAACACGCACGAGATCGCGCACGAGATCGCACCCGACACCCGCGTGGTCTACGTGGACTACGACAGCGTCGTGTGCGCGCACAGCCGGGCGATCCTGGGCAACGGCGACAACGTCACCGTCGTGGAAGCCGACGTTCGTGACCCGAAGACGCTGCTGGCCGAGTTGCGCGAGCACGTCGACTTCGACCAGCCCGTGGCGTTCCTGCTGCTCGCCATCCTGCACTTCATCCCGGACGAGAGCCCCGACGGCGCGGGGGCCTACCAGATCGTCGAGCGGTTGCACGAGGTGAGCGCGCCGGGCAGCCATCTCGTCGTCAGTCACGGCACCGACGCCAAGCCCGACACCACGCCGGAGGCCCTGGAGGTCTACAACCGGGCCACCGCGGCGCTGAGCCTGCGCACGCACGCGGAGATCTCCCGCTTCTTCGACGGTTACGAGCTGCTCGAACCCGGCCTGGTGTTCCCCAGGGAATGGCGCCCGGTCGACGAGCCCCTGTTCAATGCTCGGAGCACCGCGATCGGCTACGTCGGAGTGGGTCGCAAACCCTGACGCGCCTCGGCGCCGGGAGGGAGTGGCGGGTCGCCCCGACGCTCCCGCTCGGCGCCGTACGAGCCGCTCGTACGGCGCCGAGCGGGTGAAGGCAGGTCAGCGGCGCGGGTTCCAGCTCTTGGTGTCGATGTCCAGGCCGAGACGACGGGCGATGTCGTCCCACTTCACGTACTTGAAGTTGGTGTTCTCCCGCACCTCGCCCTCCGAGTCCGACGCTTCGGGGGTGTTGGTGCCGTCGTGCGTGACGAACAGGCCCTTGGGGAACCCGCGGCCGAGAGGCACGTTGATCACCATCGCCCCGTCGCTGCCCTGCACACCGTCGATGCGACCGCGTCCGCCGACCTGGAAGGAGCCGAGGTAGGCGTTCCTTCCGCCGCGGTCGTAGACGGCGAAGGTGTTGTCTCCCTGGCTGGAGGCGATCAGGTAACCCTCGCCGCCCTTGCCGTGGTAGACGGTCAGGCCCTCGGCGTCCGCGGTCAGGTTGCGACCGCCGTACCCCGGGTCGGCCCCGGGTACGCACTCGTCGGCGTCGGCGTCGTAGGTGGCGGGTACGCCGTACTCCCGGACGCGGTCGACCAGCACCGGTGAGCCGGTGAGATCACCGTTCATGCGCCAGATGCCGACGTCCTCCTGTGCCGCGTAGAGCGTGCCGGTCCTGGCGTCGACGACCATGCCCTCGATCTGCGGACCCACGCCCGGCTCGTCGCAGGGAGTCCAGCTCCGACCGTTCGGGAGGGTGAAGCGCGACGGCAGGTCGATGGTCCTGATCTTCGTGTAGCCGACCTTGCCGCCCGGGGCGTCGGTGAGCTTCAGCAGCGCGAGCCGCGTCGTGTGCCGACGGCTGACCAGGACGTAGGTGCCCGAGTCCCGCTTCCAGGTCGCGAGGCCGTACACGGTCTCGGCGTCGTTCACCTCCGCCTGGGTCGTGTTGAAGACGAACGGGGCGGCGGGGTCGGTGACGTCGGTGAGCACCCGCCGGTCCCGTCCGGTCTTCGCGGGATCGATCCGGTAGACGCGCAGCTTGTCCGCGCCGCGGTCGGAGGCGACGAAGATGTCCGACCGTCCCGCCGCGGAGGCGTGACCGTAGACGACGTCCACGTTGTTCAACCGGCCCGGCTCGTCGTCCCGGCCGGGCGCGGCCGGCGCGGGCAGGTGCTGGAGCTGCCTGCCGTTCAGGTCGTAGACGTAGAGCCCGCCCTCCTTCGCGGTGGCGGCGATCACGCTCGCCGCCGGGGAGGTGGGGTGGACCCAGATCGCCGGGTCGTCACCGTTGGCGTTGCCTCCGGCCTCGTCGTCGAAGAGGGCCGGGGTCTCGACCCTGGGGTCGACGGTGGGCAGGTCCTTCGCCGTCGCCGGTAGGGCCACGGTACCGAGCAGGCAGACCGTCAACGCTGTGGATGCCAGTGTGCTCAAGGGACGCATTGACTTCTCCTGGGAAAGGGGGGTGTCGCGACCTCGATCCTGTGCAGGGAAGCGGAACGAACGATGAACCGGACCGAAACTTCCGCTCAAATCAGGATGCCGTTCGCACCTGCCGACAAACCTCGATCTCAGCTTTAAACTCACTCGAAGTGGGTCGAAAATACTCCCGACCCGCGCGATGTGACGGGTGACGGGATGACCGTCGCACCCGTTCGGCCACCGGAGACCCACAACGGCGACGGGCGCGCGTTCCAGCCGTCTTCCGCCCCGGACGACCCGCCGCCGTTCCCGCTAGGCCACCGCGCTCTGGCGGCGATACCGGCCGGGCGCCACGCCGAGCTCCCGCTTGAAGGCGTTGCCGAAGGCGAACTCCGACCCGTACCCCACCCGCTCGGCCACCTCCGCCACCGACGCGTCGGAGTCACGCAGCATGCGGGCCGCGCTCATCAGCCGCCACCAGGTCAGGTACGCCAGCGGCGGCTGCCCGACCAGTCCCGTGAAGCGGCGGGCGAAGCCGGCGCGCGACAGGCCCGCGTGAGCGCCGAGGGACTCGACCGTCCAGCGGCGGGCGGGGTCGCGGTGGATGGCGTCGAGCGCGCGGCCGACGGCCGGGTCCGCCAGCGCGGCGGCCCAGCCGGACAGGGTGCAGGGCTCGTCCTGCGTCTCGAAGTAGGCCCGCAGGACGTACAGCTGCAACATGTCGAGCAGGGACGACACGACGGTGTCCGTGCCCGGGCGAGGGTTGTCGATCTCGCCGGCCAGCAACTCGACGGCGGCCCGCAGCTCCGGATGGCTGCCGAGCGTCGAGGGCAGATGGATCACGCCGGGCAGCGAACCCAGGATCGGGTGGGTCCTGTCGAGGTCGAGCAGGTAACCGCAGGACAGAATGACCGTCTCGGCGCCCGCCCCGCCGAACCCTGCCGAGGCGAACAGCTCGGAGTGCACGCCACAGTCGGACTCGACCAGCGGCCTCGCGGGATCGTCGGCCAACCCGAACGAGTCGCCGTGCGGCAGGAACACCAGGTCGCCCACGCTCAGCGGAACGGGCTCGCCCTCCTCGGGGAGCAGCCAGCAGGATCCGCGCAGCACCACCTGGAACCCCGCGGAACCGGGCGACGCGCGGAACGACACCCCCCAGGGCGCACGCCAGGAGACACGGGCGGAGGTGGGGCGTCCACACCGGATGAAGGCCGCGACGTCGCTCAGCATATCCACGCGGCCAGTCTACGCCCTGAGACGATGGCTTATAAATATTGGACAGCTGCGCATTCATTATCTCAGCCGGCCTCCCTACGGTGGTTTTCACAACCGAGCGAGGGAGCATCGACATGCTGAAGGTGGGCATCATCCTGGGCAGCACCCGCCCTGGCAGAAACGGCGAGGCGGTGGCGCACTGGGTCCGCGATCTGGCGGCCAAGCGGGGCGACGCCGAGTACGAACTCGTCGACCTGAAAGACTACGAACTGGGAAATCTGGACGAGCCCGAGCACCCCGCCATGGGCAACTACCAGCACGAGCACACCAAGCGCTGGTCGGCCAAGATCTCATCCCTGGACGCGTTCGTGATCGTGACTCCCGAGTACAACAACTCGTTTCCCGGCGGGCTCAAGAACGCCCTCGACTTCCTGTACACCGAATGGAGCAACAAGGCGGCCGGTTTCGTCGGCTACGGCGTGGACGGCGCGCCCCGGGCGATCGCGCACCTACGGCACGTGCTGGGCCTGCTCAGTGTGGCCACCGTGTCGAACCAGGTCGGGCTGTCGATCCACACCGACTTCGTGGACGGCTTCAATCCCGCCTCCGTCCACGAGGACCGGCTGAACGTCGTCCTCGACCAGGTCCTCGCCTGGGGCTCCGCCCTGCGCCCGCTGAGAGGATGAACCGGGACGTCGCCGTCCACGTCTCTCCCGGCTCAGCGGGCCCGCTCAGCCGGCGGAGGTGAGCAGCGGCAGTTTGCGTACGCCGGTCATGTTGGGGCTGGGGATGAACTGCGGCGGCTCGTCCGGGTCGGTGCGCAGGTGCGGGAAGCGGTCGAGCAGGATGTCGAGCGCGACGCGGCCCTCCAGGCGGGCCAGCGGGGCGCCGAGACAGAAGTGGATGCCCCTGCCGAAACCGAGGTGGGGGTTGGGATCGCGGGTCGGGTCGAAGACGTCGGGGTCGGCGAACTGCCTGGGGTCGCGGTTGGCCGCCGCGATCCACACCATGAGCATCTGGTCGGCGGGCACCTGCTGCCCGCCGAGCTCGACGTCGACGTTGGTGACCCGGGCAAGGGCCGCGAACGGACTGAAGAAGCGCAGGGACTCCTCGATCACGGCGGGGATCGTCGAGCGGTCCGCACGGGCACGGGCGAACCGCTCGGGCTGTTCGTCCAGGCAGAGCACCGTGTTGCCCAGCAGCATGGTGGTGGTGATGTGCCCGGCTATCAGCAGGATGTTGGCGAAGTTCACCACCTCGGCCTGGCTGAGCCGCTCACCGTCCACCTCGGCCTCGACGAGCTGGGTGAGCAGGTCGGCGCGCGGGTGGCGCCTGCGCTCGGCGGCGTGTTCGCCTAGGTAGTCGGTGAGGTGCTTCATCTGCTCCATCGCGACCGCGAGGTTGCGTTCCTGCTCCTCGCTGCGGTTGACCAGGGAGAACCGCTGGGAGTTCTCGAAGATTCTGTCGACCCACTGCTTGAACACGTAGCGGTCGGAGCTGGGCACCCCGAGCAGTTCCGCGATGACGATGACCGGCAGCGGGTAGGCGAGGTCGGACACCAGCTCCAGCCGGTCCTGCTCGGCCACCGCGTCGAGCAGCTCATTGGTGAGCGTGGCGATGCGCGGTTCGAGGTCGGCGACGATCTTGGGGGTGAAGGCGTGGCTGACGAGCTTGCGAAGCTTGCCGTGCATGGGCGGGTCCAGCTGTGTCAGGCTGCGCTCGGCGGGCCTGGCGATCTCGGGCACCATGCGGCTGGTGTCGGAGGAGAAGGTCTTCGGGTCGCCGAGAATCCGCAGCGCCTCGGGGTAGCCGTAGACGTTCCACATCCCGGTGTCGGCGTCGAAGCTCACCGGCTGGTCGGGCCGCTTTCCGCGTAGCCAGAAGTGCCCCTCGTGCAGGCCCCATGTGTCGGCGATGGTGGTCATGGCGTGCCTTTCCGCTCAGGACGGGTCCGGGATCAGCCGGGCTCGTGCGTTCTCTCATACGCGTGGAACCAGGTGCGGTGGGTCGGACCGACGCGCTTACCTTCCGGTGCTCGAAGGTCGGTCTTCGAAAATCTCACGGGAAGACACTCAGGGGAGGGTCTCCAGCCGGATATCAGGGATGTCGTAGTACAGATATGGCGCTGAAGTGATGATGCGCCGGCCTCCGCGCCCTCCGGCCAGGATCATTGGGTCACACTCCGGCACCCAAGACGCGGGATCACGCCGAGAGCGTCATGTTCACCGTGAGGAGTTCTACGGGAGTACGGGGACCGACTCGACGAGGGTGACGAGGCCGCGTTCGTCGAGGAGGTCGACGGGGCGGACCGTCTCGTTGAGCAGGACGTAGTGGAAGGCCGCCCCCACCTGGTCCAGCGGGACGGCGGCCAGGTGGGACCAGGCCAGCCGGTAGGCGGCGAGCTGCACGGAGGCGGCGGCCTCGGCCTTCCTCCCGTTCGGGCGGCGGCCGGTCTTCCAGTCCACGACCTCGTAGCGGCCTTCCGAGACCTGGAAGACCGCGTCCATCCGGCCCCTGACCACCCGGTCGGCGATCACGGTCTCGAAGGGGACCTCGACGTCGAGCGGCTCCCTGCCCGCCCACTCGCTCTCCTCGAAGCGTTCGCGCAGCTGGTCGAGGTGGGCGTCGGTCTCCTCGAAGTCGTCGGACGCGCCGGGCAGCTCGAACTCGTCCATCAGCCGCTGCTGGCCCCAGCGCCCCTCAAGCCAGCGGTGGAAGGAGGTGCCCCGTCGAGCCAGCGGCGCCGGTTTCTTCGGCACCGGGCGGCGGATCTGCCTGGCGAGCGCCTTGGGGTCGGAGGCGAGGGTGACGAGGGAGGAGACAGTGAGGTGGGTCGGCAGCTCCACCCGGCCCCTGCCGCGCCGCCGCTTCAGCTCCTGTTCCCTGAGCAGGAGCTCGATGTCGCGTTCCCACGCCTTCGCCCGTTCCCTGTCCCACCCTCGCAGCTCTGCCGTGGGGGCCGGCCGCCGCTCCGACAACTCACCGGGCTCGGCCTCGAACCCGGCCCAGGGCCCGGAGTCGGCTGCGGGTTCCGCAGCCGCCGTCCCCGACTCGGACACCGCACTCGCCCCGGAGACCGGCTCGGACACCGTTTCCGCCCCGGGAGCCGTCCCCGACTCGGGTACGGCTCCCGAACCGGTCGATTCGTCCCGCTGGACGGGGGGTGCTCCAAGGTCGGCATCGGCAGGGAATGGCGCCTCAGGGTCCTCGGGGAAGGACTCGTCCCACGGGTCCTCGGGGAAGGGCACGTCCGTCTCGTCCGGGAAGACCCCTCCTTGTGAGGCCTCGGACAGCGGGGCCTCGGGAAAGGGGACGTCCTCGTACGCGGGCGCGGAAACGCCCTCGGTCGCGGGAGCGGGAACGGAGGCGGCCCCGCCCGCGAGGGCCGCGAGGGCGGCCTCCACCATGGTGGCGCCGTCGAGAACGGCGGCGTAGCGGGCGTCGTCCGGCTCGATCGGCCACCGGGCCTCGGCGGGCTCGTCGAGGAGCGGGTTGGTGGCGCCCTCTTCCATCTCCGGCGCCCAGGAGACCACCCTGCCGCAGGTCTCGCGGATCTCCAGCAGGAAGTCCGAAGGGTCCAGCGGCCTGGCCGCGGTGCCCCAGCGGTAGCCGGAGGCGATCAGCAGGTAGTGGGCGCGGGTGACGGCGACGTACGCCAGGCGGCGCTCCTCGAGCAGGTCGCGGTCGCGGCAGCGCTCGTCGAAGTCGGCCAGCTCCTCCTTCGCGAGCCCGGCGAGTCCCGGCAGGTCGGAGGCGTCCCCGCGCAGCTGGTAGGGCAGCTTGCGCGGGTTCTCCGTCCACCTCGTGCTGGTCGTGGAGCGGGCGGGGAACACGGTGCCGACGGTGAGCGTCCCGGTCTTCGACAGCGCCTGGGAGAGACCGGGCACCACCACGACCGGCCATTCCAGGCCCTTGGAGGCGTGGACCGTCATCAGCTTCACGCTGTTGCTCTCGCCCACCCGCCCGGCGTCCAGGCCGTTCTCCTCCTCGTCGGCCGCCTTCAGGAACGCCAGGAACGCGCCCAGCGTGGGGTCCTCGGAGTCTCCGGCGAACCGGGCGGCGGCGTCCAGGAAGGCGTCGAGGTCGGCGCGGGCGGCGAAGGGGCCGACAGCCGTCCCCCTCGCCGCCACCTCGATGTCCAGGCCGAGGGTGCGCTCGATCTCCAGGATCAGGTCGGGCAGCGGCTGGCCGGTGTGGGCGCGCAGGACGCGCAACTCCTGGGCCATCGCGACCAGCCTCACCGCGGCCAGGGGGGAGAACAGTTCCTGCCACTCGGGGCGGTCGGGCAGTTCGTCGAGGGCGTCGACCAGGCTGCCGCGCTCCTCGGCCATGTCGGCCACGACCTGGTCCAGCGGGTCGGCCACCGGTGAGGAGCCCTCGCGGGTCTCCCGGTTCAGCTCGCGGGCCCGCTCGCCGAGCTCCTTGAGGTCTGCGGGTCCGATCCGCCAGCGAGGGCCGGACAGCAACCGCACCAGGGCGTCCCCCGCGCTCGGGTCGTAGATCACGCGCAGGGTGGAGACGATGTCGGCGATCTCCGGCACGAGCAGCAGCCCGCCCAGGCCGACGACCTCGACCGGGATGCCGCGCTCCTCCAGGGCCTTGCGGAGCGCGGGGAACTGCGAGCGTTTGCGCGCCAGGACCGCCACGTCGTGCGGCTGGAGCGCCTGCGGCCCGCCCCACATGCTCTGCTTCGCCTTCTTACGCTCGCCTTCGCCCCACGGCATGCCGTCGGGCGCGCTCTCGACGCCCAGCACCTTCGCGACCTCCAGGGCGACCCAGCGCGCCTCGTCGTCCGCGGTCTCGTGGAAGGCGCACATCACCCGGCCGCGCTCGACCCGGTTCTTACCGGGCACCAGGACCGGCACCTCCCTCGCCTCCATCCGGAGCGGCAGCTGGATCCGGGCGGCGACGTCGAGCACGGCGTCACCGTTGCGGAAGCTGACCGAGAGGCGGTTGACGGGCGCGAGTTCCCCCGAGGCGGTCCTGAAGTCGCGCGGGAACCGGGTGAGGTTGCCCGCCGAGGCGCCGCGCCAGCCGTAGATGGACTGGCAGGGGTCGCCCACCGCCGTCACCGGGTGGCCGCCGCCGAACAGGGCACGCAGCAGGACGAGCTGGGCGTGGCTGGTGTCCTGGTACTCGTCGAGCAGGACCACGGCGAACCGCCCGCGCTCGATCACGCCGACGTCGGCGTGCCGGTCGGCGATCCTGGCGGCCAGCGCCATCTGGTCGCCGTGGTCGACCACCTCCCGGCCGCGCTTGAGGCGGTTGTACGCCTCGACAAGCGGCAGCAGCTGCTCCCTGGCCCGCTGGGTGAGCAGCGGTCTGCGCTGGTCCTTGGTCGGGGTGCCGGGCAGCGCGGCGAGCCGCTGGGCGAGCTTGGTGCCGACGTCGCGTACGTCCTGCGGGGTGCGCAGGTGTTCGGCGAGCTCACCGGCGAGTTCGAGCACCGCCCGGGTGACGGTCGCCGGGCTCCACTCGACCTGCTCCATCGGTCCGTCGTACGAGCTCACCACCCGGCTGGCGAGCTGCCAGGAGACGGCTGGGGAGACCAGGCGCATCGTCGGCTCCAGCGCCTCGCGCAGGGCGTGCTCGGTGACCAGGCGGGCCGCGTAGGCGTGGTACGTCGAGATGGTCGGCTCGCCCTCCAGCAGTTCCGCCGGCACCTGCCCGACCTCGACGAGACCGTTGAGCCGCTCGCGCACCCGCGCGGCCAGCTCGGCGGCGGCCTTCCTGGTGAAGGTGAGGCCGAGCACCTGCTCGGGGCGGAGCAGCCCGTTGGCGACCAGCCAGACGACGCGCCCGGCCATGGTCTCGCTCTTGCCGGATCCGGCCCCGGCCATCACGACCATCGGTTCGAGGCCGGCCTCGATCACGGCGGCCTGTTCGGGGGTCGGCGGCAGGATGCCCAGCTTGGCGGCGAGCTGGACCGGGCTCAGCACACCTGGTCTCCGTTCTTGCTGACCGGGCAGCTCGACCGTACGGCGCAGGTGCGGCAGCCGTCGTTCACCTTGGCCTGGAAGAACGGCCCCGACATGCCGACGGCGACGGTGCCGACCATGTCCTTGGCCCAGTTCGGGTCGGGGTCGTCCCCGAGGGGAGGCTGCGACTGCTCCTTGGCGGCCTTCTTGCCCGCCGCGTCGCCCACCTGGACCAGTGCCGCGCCGCCCGGCTCGGTCAGGCCGTGCCGCTGGAAGGCGCCGAGCAGCGCGGCGAGCTGGTAGACGCCGAGCTGGGGGTGGCGTTCGAGCTCGCCGTCCTTGGCGCCGGTCTTACCGGTCTTGATGTCGATGATCACGGCCCGGCCCTCGCCGTCGCGCTCGACCCGGTCGACCCGGCCCTTGATCTGCACGCCCTCGGAGACCATCGCCGTGAACGCCTCCTCCAGGCCGACCAGCTCCCTGGGGTTCTCCTCGTGCCAGCGGACGAACTTGGAGATCATCTCCTCGGCGACCGCGCGTTGCTTGCGGTTGTACCAGACGCCGCCGAAGTCGAGTTCGTGCCAGACGTCGTCCAGGCGCTTGCCGAGGGTCTCCTCGGTGGGCATGCCCGTCGCGGCGAGGACGGCGAGCGCGTGCACGACCGTGCCCAGGCCGCGGGCCACGTCGGTGCCGCCCGCGCCCACGGAGGTCTCCAGCAGCCAGCGCAGGCCGCACTTGCTGAAGCTCTCCACCGCCGAGGGCGAGACGCGCACGATGTCGTCGGGCCAGCTGAGCGGGCGGTCGTCGGAGATGGGGGTGAGGGCGTACCACTCGTTGGGGTGGGCGCCGGGCACCCCCGAGGCGGCGAGCCTCGCCAGGTGCTCGGCCGCGGACCTGCGCAGCGGCTCGGGCCTGGTGGAGTCGGCGACCGCCGAACGCAGGTCGGCCACGAGCGCGGGCATGCTGAGCCAGCGGGAACGCTCGTCGACGCCCGCGTCCTCGGTCGAACCGGGGACGAGTTCGGTGAGGAAGCGGGAGGGCCGTTCCTCGGTGTCGTCGCCGCCCACGGCGGTGACGATGAGCCTCTTTCTCGCCCTGGTCGCGGCCACGTAGAACAGGCGGCGCTCCTCGGCCAGCAGCTGGGAGGCGAGGGCGGCGGAGACGGCCGCGGGGTTCTCGTGCTCGGAGCCCTCGGCTCTGGCGACCATGTCGTCGGTGCTCAGGATGGACCCGCGCAGCCTCAGGTCGGGCCAGGCGCCCTCCTGGACCCCGGCGACGACCACCACGTCCCATTCCAGGCCCTTGGAGCGGTGCGCGGTGAGGATGCGGACCGTGTCGCCGTCGGGGGCGCGCTCGGCGAGCGAGTCACCGGGGATCTCCTGGGCGACCAGGTCCTCGACGAACACGTCCACCCCGGCGTGCGGGAGCCGGTCGACGAACCTGGCCGTGTGGTCGAACAGCGCCACGACGGCGTCGAGGTCGCGGTCGGCCATGAGGCCCCGCACGCCGCCCCTGAGGCTGACGTCGGTCCACTTCCTGGCCAGTCCGGTGGCCTGCCAGACGGCCCACAGCACGTCCTCGGCGGTGCCGCCCTTCCTCACCGCCTCGGTGGCGGCGGAGATGAGACCGGCGAGCCGTTCGGCGGGCTGCGCGATGTGCGGCTCCACCCTCACCAGCTCCCGCGCGTCCTTCAGCGCCGCGACCATCAGCTCGCCGGACGAACGCGGACCGTGGGTCTCGCGGGCCGCCATCTCGTCCGCGTCGTACGCGCCGACGCGGGCCGGCGCCTCGTCCACACCGTGTTCGCCGAGGCCGGTCTCCGGCTCGTCCGTGACGTCACCGACGCGGGTCGGCGCCTCGTCCGCGCCATGGTCGCCGATGCGGGGCGGCGCCTTGTCCGCATCGTGCTCGCCGGGATCGGCCGACGTCTCACCCATGTCGCGCTCTTCGGAACCGGCCGGCGTCTCACCCTCGTCGTGCCCGCCAGGGCCGGCCGACCTCTCGTCCACGTCGCGCTCTCCGGAACCGGCCGACCTCTCGTCCACGGTGTGCTCGCCGGGATCGGCCCGCGTCTCGTCCACGGTGTGCTCGCCGATGCCGGTGAGCGCCTCGTTCTCGGCGATCCGCAGCGCGCGGCGCAGGCGGCGCACCCCGATCATGTCGGTGCCGCCGAGTGCTCCGGTCAGCAGCTCCTCGGCCACCCCCTCGTCCAGGGTCTCCGGGTGCAGTGCCACCTGGATGAGCCTGATCAGCGGCCGTACGCCCGGCTCCTGGAACAGCGGCACCTCGCCGCCGCCGACCACCACGGGCACCCCGGCGCTGACCAGCGCCCGGCGCAGCAGCGGCACCTGACGGGTCGCCGAGCGCACCAGCACGGCCATCCGTGACCAGGGGACACCGTCGAGCAGGTGCGCCCTGCGGAGGGTGTCGGCCACGATCGCCGCCTCCTGAGGTCCCCCGTCGGCCACCAGCACCCGTACGTCGCCGGGCTCGGCGTCCGGCAGGGCTCGCAGGTCGCGGTGGGCGGCGGCGCCGGGGGGAGCGGGCAGGCGGGCGGTGACGCGGCGGGTCGCCCTCAGGAGTTCGCGACCGCTGCGGCGGCAGACGCGCAGCGCGATGACGGGGGCCTTCGCGCCGTTCGCGTCGCGGAACCTGTCGGGGAAGTTCATGATCCCGCGGACGTCGGCGCCACGGAAGCCGTAGATCGACTGGTCGGGGTCGCCGACCGCGACCAGGTCGCGGCCCTCCCCCGCCAGCTGCCGCAGCAGGAACTCCTGTGCGGGGTCGGTGTCCTGGTACTCGTCGACGAAGACGGCGTCGTACGCCGACCGTTCGCGAGCGCGCACCTCGGGGTCGGAGAGCAGCGCGCCCGCCGCGCGGATCAGCTCCGCGTAGTCGAGCACCGGTTCCAGGTCGAGGTCGAACCTGGCCTGGTAGCGGTCGGCGAACCCTCCCGCGGCCACCCAGTCGGCGCGGCCGTGGCGGCGGCCCAGCTCTCTCAGCTCGGGTCCGTCGAGACCGCGCTCGGCGGCGCGGGCGAGGAAGTCGCGGAGCTCTTGGGCGAAGCCGCGCGTCTTGAGCGCCTCGTGCATGTCGTGGGGCCAGTGCGTGGCGCCGTCCTCCAGCTCGCCGTGGAGCAGGCGGCGGATCTCCAGGAGCTGCTCGGGGCCGGTGAGCAGGCGCGGTGGCAGCCCTCCGGCGAGCACGGCCTCGCGGCGCAGCAGCGCGTAGGCGTAGCTGTGGAAGGTGAGGGCGAGGGGGGTGCGGGTGGTGCGGCGCATCCGGGAGGTGATGCGCTCGCGCAGCTCTTCCGCGGCCTTGCGGCTGAAGGTGAGGACGAGCACCCGCTCGGGGTCGACGCCTCGGCGCTCGATCCTGTCGACGACGGTCTCGACGATCGTGGTGGTCTTGCCGGTGCCCGGCCCCGCGAGCACGAGGAGCGGGCCGCTCTCATGGGCCACCACCGCCCGCTGGTGCTCGTCGAGCACAGGGGCAACAGCCCTCCCCGCGCCCTCACGACGTATCAGCCGCCAGTCCTGACCACTCACAACTCGCCATTCCACCAGATCCCGGACGATGATCGTGCCGAGTCGGTGGGTACGGCATGGCGGATTCTTCACCGGATGGGGCGGGCCGCGAGCGGTTTTCCGGAAAACCGGCGGGCGGAGCACCGCGCGGACCTGGGCGGGAGTCTTCCAAGGGCTCCGAAGGGGGTTCGGCGGACGGGGCGGGCATCGTGCGGGAGACTCGCGGAATCACCGGGAACCGGCCGGGGATCCGCGAGAGCGCCCGGAGCGGAGAGGTGCTCTCCGTGCGACGAACTCGCAGGCGGTTCCGGGCCCGGCGGCCTTTTCCCGTGGGAGGCTCTCCCCGGGACGATCCCGAAGACAGTTCTTCGGGGCCGTATCCGGAGAACGGCCCCGAAGAACCGGCGAACCGTCCGGTCCGGGCGGGTCAGGCGGGTGGGTCAGGCGGAGAAGACGCGGTCGACGAGTCTCGCCGTCGCCTTGCCGTCGTCGCGGGGGACGTAGGTGCGCTGGAAGAGGTCGTACTTCTCGGCGTGGGCGGCGGCCACCTCGTCGATCGACTTCAGGGCCTTGATGACCTCGGCCCCGGTGGACAGCAGCGGGCCGGGGGCCTCGGCGGCGAGGTCGAGGTAGATGCCCCGCTTGGACGAGTAGCGCTGCAGGTCGTAGGTGAAGAAGAGCATCGGCCTGCCGGTCGCGGCGAAGTCGAACATGACCGACGAGTAGTCCGTGATCAGCACGTCCGCGATCAACAACAGATCCGTGATATCCGGATATGTCGTGACGTCGCGGCCGAGGCCGGCGCGCACGTTCGGTGCCGCCTGCATCGAGTGACCCCGGATCAGGAACTCGTGGCCGGGACCGAGCACCCGGTGTGCCTCGGCCAGATCCAGGCGGATCGAGGCGTTCTTGCGGTCGTAGTCGCGGTAGGTCGGCGCGTAGAGCACCACCTTGGCCCCCTCGGCGATGCCGAGCCGCGCGCGCACCGCCGCGGCCAGCTCGTCGCGGTCGGGGGCGACGAGCACGTCGTTGCGCGGGTAGCCGCTCTCCAGGACCTCGCCCTGGTAGCC
The DNA here is from genome assembly GCF_042899335.1 of Streptosporangium sp. NPDC000095. NCBI lineage: Bacteria > Bacillati > Actinomycetota > Actinomycetes > Streptosporangiales > Streptosporangiaceae > Streptosporangium > Streptosporangium sp. NPDC000095. The sequence goes on along the minus strand of NZ_JBIAZS010000011.1, from coordinate 265,170 downwards.
GAACGCCTTGCGCATGACGCGGGTCGCCCAGGGACTCTGGGAGACCAGCAGGTCCCAGCCGCGCACCTCGACGGCCTGCCGGTGCCAGGCCGGCGGCTTGGGGTCGCGGGACATGTGCGGCAGGTCGTTGCCCAGGCGCTTGACCGGGGTGCCGTGCCAGGTCTGCACCACCACCTGGTCCTCGCGGGACCGGAACCACGGCGGCAGGAAACCGTTGGTCACCACGTAGCGCGAGCGGGCGAGCGCCGCGTAGTGCTCGCGGCTGCCCGCGCGCACCACGGTCGGCCCCTCGCCCGTGCCGAAACCGAGCCTGTCGGGGCCCGGCGGCACGAAGGCGCCGTCCTTGACCACCCAGATGTGCTCGCCGGTGTCGCCGCGCCGCACGCGCTCCTCGTACACCGCGCGGACGCTGCCCTCGTACTGCCGCCCGTCGTAGGCGACGTAGACGGTCGCGTCGTTCAGCTCGCGGGTCCGCTCGGCGGGGTAGAAGTGCCGGCGCAGGGCGTACAGGCCGCCCGCGCCCTTCTCGTCGTCGGGAAGGTGCTCGGCGACGGAGAGCACGGGGATGTCGAAGCGGGTGGAGATCAGGCGGTATTCGCGACCGTCACGGATCTTCGTCTCCTCGTCCAGCCCGTCGAGGATGGCGTGGTCGACGCGGAACGGGACGATCTGCCCGGCCGCGTCGCGCACCGCCATGCTCCAGGTGCCGCTGTTCAGCGGGGCCGTGTCGCCGAAACGGGGCATCGCGGCGGGCGCGAGCCTCACCGTGAAGCGGGAGTCCTCGCGCTCCAGGGGGATCGCGTGGATCAGCCCGCTGCGGTGCTTGAGGGTGAGCGCTGCCTCACCGGAACCCGGGTAGGAGCCCTCCAGGGTGAGCACACCCCCCTCGTCCCAGGTCGCGGCGGTGACGACCGGGCGGATCCGGTGCGCGGAGACGCTCACGCGGTCGCGCCGGTCGCGCAGCACGGTGATCTCCCGGTCACCGACGACCGTACGGCTCTCCTGGGCCTTGCCGATCATGACGGAGGCCGCAGGATCGCCCTTGGGCTCGATCCAGAGCCTGCCGCCGTCGCGTTCCTGCAGCAGGGAGGCCGTCGCGAGCGGCACGACGACGGTGGTGCCGCCCTCACCGGGGGTGAAGTCGGCGGCGATCCGGTGGCCGTCCAGGCGGGCCTGTCCCCTGTTGACCTCCTTGCCCGGCAGGAAGACCTCGACCTCCAGGCGCTCACCGACCAGCCGCACGCCGACCAGCTCGGCCCGGGTGGGCTGCAGCACGATCTGGAGGGCACGGTCGGAGGTCCAGACGGGACGGATCCACCAGCCCTTGCCGAGGTCCAGGCCCGCGGGACGCTCGGTGCGGCCGGTGGAGGGGCCACGCAGCAGACCGCCCGCGCGGGCGCCACGGCTCCAGATCACGATCTCGGCGCGCCAGGTGGTGGTGTCCTGGACGGTCTCGCGGCGGCGCAGCAGGCGCTTGCCGCCGCGCACCACGGCCCGCACGGCCGAACGCCAGCGCAGTGGCCACGGGCTCATCTCGGCGGTGAAACCGGACCAGTCGTAGTTGCAGCCCGCCTCCTCCGCCCCGTGGGTCGCCTCGGGGTGGAAGACCCTGCGGGTGCGAAGCCGCACCGGCGGCAGCCAGCGCGGGCCGCGCAGCACCACGGTGGCCCGGTTGAAGCGGCGGCTGCGCACGGACAGTCCGGCCAGGTAGGCGTGCCCGCTGACATGCAGACGGCCACCCGACCAGGAGATGTCCTCGATCTGGGTGACCGGGATGAGGTCGGCCGCCCGCAGGCGGTACAGGGCCTCGGGCAGCTCGTCCTGGAGCGGCAGGTCGGCGTACCACCTGAGGCTCTTGCGGACGCGTCTGGACGGTTCGGCCGCGGCGGTGACGAGCTTTTGCAGCGCGTCGCCGTCGGCGAGCTCGTCGATCTCCCGGTGCTCGATCAGGTGGAAGGCGATCCTGCGGGCGACCGGAAGGTCACGCTTGACCTTCGGGTCGACGCCGGTGACGTACGGCTTCAGGAGCGTGACGAACTCGCGGCGCTTGGCGGCTCCTCGTTTGGCCGCGATCTCCAGCCTGGACCCCAGGGGGCCGGCCAGCGCGTCGGCGTCGAAACGGCGTCGCTCGACCGGTTTCAGTCCGTCTGCCAGCACCGCTTCCATGATCGAGTCGAGTGGTTCTCCCCGGTCGCAGAGATCCTGGACAGCCCGCAGGCGATCGGCGACGGGGTCGCCGCCGGCTCGTGCGGGAGTGGCACCGGTCGCCATGGAGAAGGCACCGCCTTTCGGACAGAGCGCTGTCCTAGGCCATGTTAGTGCGCCACAGCAGGGCCGGTTACGCGGTAATTTACGGGCTTGAAGGATTTACAGGCATTTGTAATCTAGCCGGTTTCCCGCTCGGTCCCTTCGTACCGTCTACGGTTTCCCGTCCCATCTGGCCGCCCGCATGTCGGCGCGCGTACCCCTCAGCGGGGTCCGCTCCTCGCGCCAGCTCACCAGGCACCGCTGCTCGTGACCGGGCGGCGGGGTGCCGTCGGCGTGCACGACGCGCCACCAGGGCACGCCCCCGCCCCATGTGGACATCACCCTGCCGACCTGGCGCGGACCTCCCTCGCCGAGATACTCGGCGATGTCGCCGTAGGACATCACCATCCCCGGCGGGATGCGCTCGACCAGGTCGAGCACCCGCTCGGCGTACGGGGTGGGGTGGCCTACTGGCTCCATACGGTCGGTCCGGCGGAGAGGATCTCGTCGAGCTTGCCGAACTCGTAGGCCGCGGAGCCGTTCAGCTGCTCCACCAGGCCACCGCGGATCGCGTAGGACTCGCCGTCCTCACCGACGAGCCGCGCCCCCAGGAGGGCGGACACCCGCGCCAGCTGGGCCACCTGCCAGTCGGATCCGGGCGTGCCGGAAAGCCGACCGTCCCATACCGCTATGGCATGGACCGCGCCATTGTGACGGGCCAGGATCTCTCCCGACTCCTGTGAACCTCTGAATTCGAACCCCGCCTGCCCCAGCACAGTCGCGAGTTCCGCGAAGGCGAGAGGCGCAGGGCGCTCCACGCGCAACTCGTACCCCATAAGGCGCGAGACTATCGAACCTTCCAGGTATTCCGGGTATGAATCCCGACATCTGGGCTGCCGCATCCGAACGGTGTCCAAAACGCGTTCGAATCGCAGTCGAATCGCCGTCGAACACGGTTACCTCCGCGATCTCCCGCGCCGGATCGGCTCGGGGGCCGCCATCACCTGCCCTCCCTTGCCGGAGTGCCGGTTGAGCATCACCACGGCCCCCGCGAACGCGAGCAGGCCGGCCACGAGGCCCGTGCCGTACAGCCAGAGGCGCACGGGCTCCGGGCCCGGCCTGCTGGGCTCGGTGGGCAGGGTGCCGTCACCGAAGTGCTTGCCCTCGGGAACCGGAACCTCCTTCGCGCCGGCCACGAGGCGGCCCGCCGCCTCCAGGGCGGCCGCGGCGTCGACGACGCCGAACCCGACGTGGTCGTCGTAGCCGTTACGGGGTCGGGACGTGGCCGTGGAGGTGAGGGCCTGCGACACCATTTGCGGCGATATATCCGGATATTTTGCTTTTATTAGGGCGGCGACGCCGGCCACCAGCGCGGTCGCCGAACTGGTCCCCTCAGAAGACCCGTACTCCCCACCGGGAACGACCACCGGAACATTGACGCCCGGCGCCGAGACCAGGACCGAGAGGTTGTCACTGCTGAACGTCGCCGGCCTGCCCAGATCGTCCACCGCGCCCACCCCGATCACCCCGGAGTATCCGGCGGGGAAGTTCCAGAAGGAGGTGGCCTTGTCCATGGCGTACTGGGAATCCCCGTCGTTGCCCACGGCCGCGACGAGCACCACGCCCCTGGACAGCGCGTAGGAGACCGCCTCCCGCTCACTCCTGTGCGGCCCGTAGGCGCCCAGCGACATGCTCACGACCTTGGCCCCGTGGTCGGCGGCGTAGCGGATCGCGCGGGCGAGAGGGCTGTCGGCGCCCGAGCGCAGGTCCTGGGGCGGCGCGGAGGGCCCGTCCTCCGGCCGCTCCTCGACGATCAGCGGCAGCGAGAGGATGCTCGCCTCGGGCGCGACGCCGAGCAGGCCCTCCTCCCCCTTGCCGGCCCCGGCGATGAGCGAGGCCATCGCGGTGCCGTGCCGCCCGGCGTCCGGGGCGTCCCTGTCGAACTGGACCGACCCCATGTCCGGCCCGGAGATCACCCGCCCCCGCAGCTCGGCGACCTGGTCGTCCACCCCGCTGTCGACCAGGGCCACGATGACGCCCGCGCCCCTGGTGACCTTCCACGCCTCCCCGGCGTTGAGCATCTCCAGCACCCAGCGCTGGTCCTCTCGGACGTCCGCGGCCCCCCCGGGCTGTACGGAAACAGACGGTGCCGACACCGGCGAGGCGGCCGACACCGGCCCGGCGAGCGCCGGACCCGCCACGCAGAGCGCGGCCAGCACTCCCGCCGCCCAGAACCGGCGCCGCCTCAGCACACGTTCCCCTGGGTGCACTGGGGCACGGCGCTCGGCTCGTCGCCAAGGGCACGGGCGATGCGCCCGGCGACCGCCTGGGCCGCGGGCCACAGCTCGCTGTGCAGGATCTCCTCGGGGGCGACCGCAGCCCGGGTGCGCCCGTCGGTGTAACCGGCGGTGGAGAAGACGATGTAGGGACCGACGCCCACCCAGGCGTTGCGCTGGCGTTGCGCGGCCCCGAACAGCTCGGTCGCCGTGCCGGGGAAGGCCACGGGACGCACCCCCACCCGGTCGTCCACGCCCAGCTGCGCGGTCGCGGCGAGCCTCCGCTCCTCGTTGTCGAGCACGGCGATGCCCACGGTGAAGACGAACGAGGACGTCTGGTCGACGTAGGTGGCCCGCAGCAGGGTGCGGCAGCCGTATTCGGAGAGCACCGATCCCACCGGCGCGTCCGTTCCCGCCGCGCAGGCCACCTCGGGGGCGAGACCGACCCTGCGGGCGTACTGCTGGACCCTGCCGAGGCCGATGTACTGCAACTCGACGGGGAAGACCAGGTCGGCGGTCCAGGTGTACCAGCGCCTGGCGATGTCGTCCTGGATGTAGCGGGCCTGCTCGGCGGCGGTCAGCGGGCGTGAGCTCGTCTCGCGCACCAGCCCGACCGTGCCGGTCAGCACGTTGGTGGCGGCGATGGCGAGGATCGTGCCCACCAGGATCAGGAAGATCGTACGGAAGTGGATGCCCTGCTCCAGGGTCGCCAGCTCGGCCCGCCTGACCGCCTCGCGGTCGCGGCCCGCCGCGGGCCAGGACCGCACCCGGGCCCGCCGGGCGGACGCACCGGGCGCGGGCGCTCGCCGACCCCGGCCGCCTCCGGCGCCGCCCACCCGTGAACCGGACGGCGGCCAGCCGCCGCGCGCGCGGGGGGCGGGAGTCCCCAGGGGCCGCTCCGGCTCCCGGGACCGCCCTTGCTGCGACATACTTCCGATGCTACGTCGAAGGACCTCTCCGCCCTATCGGTGGAGTGTATTTTCGCGGCGCTCCCCCGCCCGGACATCCACGGTCAGGCCGGAGGCTCACGGCCAGGGGGCCGTGAACGGGTCCCGCACGGGTTCCTCGACGATCTCCGACGAGCGCGTACGGCCGATGCACACGGCGAGCACGATCAGGGAGACGACCGCGCCGAGCCCGGCGGCCACGGCCACCCCGCCGTACAGGGTGATCCGGTCCCGGTCGCGGTGGACGATCCGCACGGGCTCGACCGCCCTGCCCAGCGGGCGGGCGGGGTCGTGCCCACCGGCGCCCCCGGCCCCCTCGGCGGTGAGGGTGTGCCGGGAGATCCTGGCGGCGGCGGCGAGTGCCCGGGTGGCGTTGACGACGCCGAAGCCCGTATCGGTGTCGTAGCCGCCGGTGGGCCGCCGGGTGGCTCCCGCGGTGATCGCCTGCACGACCAGCACGGGCGACATATCCGGATATTTGGCCTTGATGAGGGCGGCGACGCCCGACACCAGGGCGGTCGCCTGCGAGGTGCCCCGGCCGACCCAGTACTCGTCCCCGGGCCCGGCGCCGAGGATGTCCACCCCCGGCGCGGCCACCAGGACCGAGGGGTTCCGGTTGGAGAACGAGGCCCGGCGCAGCCCGCGGTCCGTCGCGGCGACCGAGACCACCCCGGGGAAGGCCGCCGGGTAGGAGTAGGGGGCGTGACCTCTCGCGTCCGGCTTCTCCGCGCCCTCGTTGCCCGCCGCCGCGACGAGCACGACCCCCTTGGAGATCGCGTACCGGATCGCCGACCGCTCCTCCCTGGTCGCCAGCTCCTTGGAGATCGACATGTTGATCACGTCGGCGCCGCGGTCCACCGCGTGCCTGATGCCTCTGGCCACCACGTTCTCGTAGCGCTCGGCGGTGTTGAACTCCCGGAAACCGGGCTCCTCGTCCTCCAGGATGACCCGTACGGAGAGCACCTTCGCACGTGGCGCGACGCCGATCACCCCGTCGCCGCCACCGGGACCGTGCCCGTGTCCGGCGATCAGCGACGCCATGTACGTGCCGTGCAGCCTCAGGGGTTCCACCCCCGGAGGGTTGGCCCCGGTCGTGAAGTCCTTACCCTCGATCACCGAGCCGGCGAGATCCCGGTGGTCGCGGTCCACCCCCGAGTCGAGGACGGCCACGATCACCCCGCTGCCCTCGGAGATCTGCCAGGCCGCGGGCAGGTCAAGGGTTCGCAGCACCTCCCGCTGGCTGTCCCTGACGTCGTCGGCCCGCGCGACCGGTGCCGGAACCAGGACCACCGGCACCGCCAGGGCCGCCAACACCACCGGCGTCGCCCGCGTCACCGCGCTTCTCAGCGCTCTCAGCGCCCTCGGTGCCCTCGGCGACACCAGAAGTCTCAGCGCCACCAGCACGGTGAGCACCGGAGGCACCCCCACGGACGGCCCGGCGGCGGGCGGACGCCTCGGCGTGGTCAGCATCGCCATTCCGTGGAGGCGCAGTCGGGGTGGGCGGGCATGGACAGCTTGGCGAGAATGCGGTCGGCGATGTCCCCGGTGAACGCGAACAGGGTCGGCCGCTGCTCACCGACCGCCCTCGCCGGTCGGCCGTCGGTCTGCCCGACCGTGGCCATCACCAGGTACGGGCCCGACTGCCGGGCGAGGCCCGCCTGGCGCCCCGCGGAGACGAACCTGTCGGTGACGGTGCCGGGGAAGGCGAGCGCCCTCAACCCCGGCGCGGGCCTGCCGCTCCTGGGCAGTGCCGCCCTCGCCGTGGTGGCGCCGATCTCGTCCGCGAAGGCCGCGACGCCGACGGTGACGACGATCCCCTGGAGCGCGTCGATGTAGGTGGCCCGCAGGATGCCCAGGCAACCGGTCCGTCGCAGCACCTTGCGCAGCCGGGCGTCGACCGCCCTGTCACAGCGGGTCTCCGGCGAGATGCCCACCCGGCGGGCCTTCTCCTCGCCGCCCTGCTCGGGGGCGTAGGTGACGGTCTCGGGAAAGACGCGCCCGGCCGGCCATGCCTGCCAGCGCCTGGCCACCTCGTCGAGGGCGGCCCGGTCGAGCTCCGCCTGGGTCGGCCCCCGGGTGAGCTCCGTCGCCGCGGCACTGCTCGCCACCCCGGCCACGATCGCGCAGAACATCGTGAGGGCCGAGGCCACGACCAGCGTCGGCCATGAACGCCGCCGCTGACGTGGGACTTCATGCACGCCCTCGACCTTAATGCGGCGAGGCGGGTGTCATCCGCCGTTCCGTCCAGATCCGTCAGTGTGGAGAGCACTTGGTGACCCCGACGGAACCCCTGGAACCACTGCGGACCGCCTGAACGGCGAGCGCCCCGCGGAGCGCGTGCTCCACGGGGCGCCGGACATATCGGACACGAGCCTCAGTAGGTGGGCAGGCTCGGGTCGACCGTCTTGATCCAGCTGAGCACGCCGCCGCCCACGTGGACGGCGTCGGAGAAGCCGGCGCTCTTGACGACCGCGAGCACCTCGGCGGAGCGGGCACCCGACTTGCAGTGCAGGACGATCTTCTTGTCCTGCGGGAGCCGCTCCAGCGCGGAGCCGTTGAGGAACTCTCCCTTGGGGATGAGCACGGCGCCGGGGATGGACACGATCTCGTACTCGTTCGGCTCGCGGACGTCGATCACGTAGATGCTCTCGCCCTGGTCCTGCCAGGACTTGAGCTCGGCGGCGGTGATCGTGGAGCCGGAGGCGGCCTCCTGCGCCTCCTCGGAGACCGCGCCGCAGAACGCCTCGTAGTCGTCGAGGAGCTGGGTGACCGTCGGGTTCTTGCCGCAGAGCACGCACTCGGGGTCCTTGCGGACCTTGACCGAGCGGTAGTTCATCTCCAGGGCGTCGTAGATCATCAGACGGCCGACCAGCGGCTCCCCGATGCCCGCGAGGAGCTTGATCGCCTCGTTGACCTGGATGGAGCCGATCGACGCGCACAGCACGCCGAGCACGCCGCCCTCGGCGCACGAGGGGACCATGCCGGGCGGCGGGGGCTCGGGGTAGAGGCAGCGGTAGCAGGGGCCGTGCTCGGCCCAGAAGACGCTGGCCTGGCCGTCGAAGCGGTAGATCGAACCCCAGACGTACGGCTTGCCGAGGAGAACGGCCGCGTCGTTGACCATGTAACGGGTGGCGAAGTTGTCGGTGCCGTCCACGATGAGGTCGTAGGCGGCGAAGATCTCCATCACGTTGTCCGTGGTGAGCACCTCGTTGTGGACGACCACGTTGACCAGCGGGTTGATCTCCCTGACGCTGTCGGCGGCGCTCTCCGCCTTGGGGCGGCCGATGTCGGACTGGCCGTGGATGACCTGCCGCTGCAGGTTGGACTCATCGACCACGTCGAAGTCGATGACGCCGAGCGTGCCCACTCCCGCCGCCGCGAGATAGAGCAGCGCCGGAGAACCCAGGCCTCCGGCGCCCACGCAGAGCACCTTGGCGTTCTTCAGACGCTTCTGCCCGGCCATGCCCACGTCCGGGATGATCAGGTGGCGCGAGTAACGGCGCACCTCGTCGACGGTCAGCTCGGCTGCCGGCTCTACCAGCGGTGGCAACGACACAGTTCTGCTCCCGTTTCAGGGGTCCTTGATGCGGCTGGCGCAGCACGCTCCACTCACAACCTAACCCGGTGCCCCCGTCATTCCCCAACCGGTGTGAGACGCGTCTCGGCGATGAGGAGCCTCGCCTCCCGGGCCACCCGCTCGGGGAACTCCATCTGGGCCACGTGCCCGGCGTCGGGCAGCAGCACCAGCCGCACGCGCGGGAACGTCCGGACCGCGCGAGCGGCCATCCGGGGGTTGACTAGGCGGTCGTGGCGGCCGTGGACGACCAGCGTGGGCGCGCTCACCTGGGCCGCCTGCCGCCACAGGTTCGTCTCCCCGCGCCTGAAGTACTCGGCGACGATGCCCCGGGCCGAGTTGATCATCGCCTCCACCGCGTACGGGAGGCCGTCCCTGCGGCGCAGCTCCTCGGCCGCCTCCCTGAGCCGCTCAGGGTGGATCCGCCCGGTGTCGGCGTAACACAGGGCGAGCGTCGCGCCGAGCCTGCGCTCGGCGGGTAAGAGGGTGAGCCTGCTCGCGGCCCACTCGCCGATGCGGGGCACGGTGGACAGCGCGACCCGAGCCGGGGCGTACCTGGGCAGGAGATCGGGCAGGGCCGGCGAGATCAGGGTGAGCGATCGGACCAGGTCGGGGCGTGTGGCCGCGACCCGCACCGAGACGGCACCGCCCAGGGAGTTCCCGAACAGGTGTACGGGAGCGCTGGAGAGCCGCTCGATCAGGGCCGCGACGGTCCTGGCGTGGGCGTCGACGGAGTAGTCGGCGCCCGGCGGCGCGGGCGAGTATCCGGCGCCGGGCAGGTCGAGGGCGTGGCCTGTCACCGTCTCGGACAGCTCGTCCATCAGATCGGTCCAGTTGGTCGCCGAGCCTGCGAGACCGTGCACGTAGACGGCGGTCTCGGAGGGCCCACGGGGTGTCGACCGCACGTGGACCCGCTGTTCGCCGAGGTCGATCATCTCACCCGGCCAGATGGGGATCGGGTTGTTCACCACTCGCCTCCTGTCGTCCCACTGCCCTTCCACGATAGTTCGGCCCCCGAGATGCCGGGAGACAGCCTCCGGTTACCACGAAAGACGCATAACGCATTTTTCGCTAAATGTCTTTTATTACACGATTTATCATCATTAATTCGCTGGCGTTTCACCCGCGCCCGCGACCCCCGAGGGGCATGTCGGCGGACGAACCTCCTCTCCACATCTCACCACCAAAGAACAAAAGCGACATTAGAGACATTTCATTTCAAAATCACTAATAAGAGTCCAACACATGCCATAAATAGATAAGAGCAGTGCAAAGCCCTTTGATTCCTGTTTCTAGCCAGACATGGGCGGAAATCACGACAAGCAGGGATGGCTCACAGTCAGCCACCTTTGGCAATTCCGATTTATCCGGAAAATGTCAGAAATCGGGGTAATCGATCCTTTCAAGGGGGAAACGCATGCCCAAGTACAAGAGTGTCCTCGCAGGACTCGCGATCAGCACGGCACTGACCGGCGGAGTCGTCGGCCTGGGTGCGGCGACCACCGCCACGAGCGCCGGCGCGATGACCACCACGATCACCGCCGCCGCCTTTCCGACCTGCGGCGGTGGCTGCGGCTGGCGTCGCGGTTGCGGCCGCTGCTGCGGTCGCCGCTGCTGCGGCGGCGGTTGGCGCCACCACCGTCGCCACCACCGGATCAAGGTGATCATCAACAACCACAACAACAACGAGAACTACCTGCGCAATGAAAACCGCAACGGTCTTCTTCGCCCCCTGACCCTCGGCGGCGACGACGACGAGTAGTCACCGGCCCGGGGTCGCGTACCCGCAGGGGGCGTGGCACCGACGGAGGACAGAATCACTCACGGCCCGATCCGCGATTTCCCGCGGTTTCGAGACCGTGACGGAGAGACAGGACCCCGCGTTCGTCGCGGCCGTGCTTCTCACCCAGGGAAACGGGCCGAACGACGACGGCGGAAACCTGAGGAGAGATCTACAGGCGCCTGACTCTCACCACAGTGCGAGTTCTCATCTCACGAAGTGACAGCGAGGCCCCGCGGTTTCCGGACCGCGGGGCCTTCTCGCGTCCTTCACGACCTCCCGCGCCCCGCCTTTCCCGCCGTCGCCCGGCATCTTCCCCGGACCGTGAACCTCTCTCACCACCTCGACACCCGCGCTCAGGGACGGCACCGGCTCGCCCTTCGGAGACATTCCACCCCCTCACCCCGTCCCCCCAAAGAACAAATCGGACATTAAATGCATTTCATTTCAAAACGACCAATAAGCATCCAACATCGACGATAAATAGCTAAGAGGATCGCAAAAGCCTTCGATCTCCGTTTGTCAGCAGACATGCGAGGAAACTATGACAACCAGGGATGGCTCATCACCGGCCATCCCTGACAATTTCCGGCTTATACGGGAAAAGTCAAAAACGGGGATACTTAGTCCTTACAAGGGGGAAACGCAATGCCCAAGTTCAAGAGTGTCATGGCAGGGCTCGCGATCAGCACCGCGCTGGCCGGCGGGATCGTCACCATGGGCGCGGCGACCACTGTCATGAGCGCCAACGCGATGACCACCACGGTCACCGCCGCCGCCTTCCCGACCTGTGGCGGCGGCTGCGAGCGTCGCTGCTGCTGCGGCGGCGGCCACTGCCACCGGCACTGGAGCCGCAAGCGCTTCAGGCTGATCATCAACAACCACAACAACAACGACAACGAGCTGTTCAACGACAACCGCAACGACCGCATCGTGCCGCTGATCGGCACGGGCGCCGTCGGTTAGTCCTCGGAGCGAGGCCGCATCCCCCGACCGGGGCGCGGCACGTTCGGAGAACAAAATCGCTCACGGCGGGATCCACGATTTCCCGTGGTTTCCAGACCGTGACAACGGAGAGACAGGACCCCGCGCTCGCCGCGACCGTGCTCCTCACCCAGGGGAACCGGCCGAACGACGACAGTGGGACCCCGAGGAGAGATCCGCGGGTGCCTGATCCTCACCACAGTGCGAATTCTCATCTCACGAAGTGACAGCGAGGCCCCGCGGTTTCCACACCGCGGGGCCTTCGTCATTCATGTCCGTTCCCGGCACACCGCCTCCCCCTCCGACCGGCCGCTGCCGGCGCCGGAGCGCGGCACCGACGCCCGTTCGGCCCATCGGCGGATCGGCCCCTCCGGGAACGCTCGATCAAGACGCCGGGCCCCAGGGCCGCGCGATGACACTCTCGACGGACGCGAACCGCACCGCCCCATTCTCGGCGACACCGGAGTCTCCTTTCCTCCCCGAAGAACAAATCCGACATTAAATACATTTCGCTTTAAAGCGGCCAATAAGCATCCAACATCGACGATAAATAGCTAAGAGTAGGGTAAAAGCCTTCGATCTTCGTTTGTCAGCAGACATACGAGGAAACTATGACAAGCAGGGATGGCCCATCACCGGCTACCTCTAACCATCTCTGGCAATTACCGACTCACACGGTAAATGCCAAAAATTGGTAAATCGATCCTTTCAAGGGGGAAACGCAATGCCCGAGTTCAAGAGTGTTCTCGCAGGGCTCGCGATCAGCACGGCCCTGGCCGGCGGAGTCGTCGCCATGGGCGCGGCGACCACCGTCACCAGCGCCAACGCGATGACCACCGCGGTCACCGCCGGCACCTTCACGACCTGGTGGGGCGGCGGCGGCTGCTGCCGCAACCGGGACTACCGTCGCACCCACCACCGCTTCCGTCTGACGCTCAACAACGACAGCTGCAACCGGAACCGTCTGCACAACAAGACCCGCTCCGACCGCCTCGTGCCTCTTCATGAGGAAGACCACAAGGAAGACCACACCCCGCCTCGCCCTCCGGGCCCTCCGGAGGGCCCGGTTGCCGCGTCCTGATCCCCGCCTGACACGGGATCGGAACACGAGGCACAACGGCTGGAACCGCTTTTCGCAGCGGCTCGGAAACCGTTACCGAGAAGTAGGAATCCCGTGTTCACCAGGATCGCGTTCGCCCACTCGGGGACATCGGCCCGGACGGTGAGCATGGAAAGCCGGGGATGACCTCCTCGGGATTTCGACTCTCAACACAGTGCGAATTCTCATTTCTCACGAATCACCGGCGAGGGCTCTGCGGTTTTCCAGCCGCGGAGCCCTCGTCCTGTGTTGTCCGGCGGATTGTCCGAAGCCCGCCGCACGACCCTCCGCACCCCTTCTCCCGCCCCTTCCCGTCCCTCTGCATCCCCCTGCTCCCCTGTTTCCCTGAAGGCCACGGCCCTCCCTCGCATCTCAGACGGCACGGCACTCCCTTGGACGGCCGAGCGCGGCCCTTCCCTCCGACACCTCACCTCGGCCCGGATGCCGCGCACACGTTCCGCCGAACCCCGCCGATGCCATGGACGACGCCATGGGCGGCCCGAGGCCGCGTCCTTCTCGGCACTCGGCACCCGAGGTCGTACGCTGGGCGATGTCCGACGTTTACCGGAACCGGGCGAGGAGAGGGAGCTTGCCGAAGCCCGGATGACGACAGGGGATGTCTGAAATGAACGCGTGGGACGACAGATCACACGGGGAAACGGCCGACGACCTTCCCGAGGAGCTCTCCGTCGAGACGCCCGCGGCCGACGCCGCCGAGCAGCACAGGCCGGTCCGGGAGAACGGCTCGGAGACGCCCACCGACCTCCCGCTGGAGGTGGATCCCGCCGACGCCGCCGAGCAGAGCCGCGCGACGCACGAGGAAGAGCCGCGGTGGCCCGACTCCGTCCCCCTGGAGGCCGATCCGGCGGACGCCTACGAGCAGCGACGCACCGTCGAGCTCGACGAGGACGACTATCGCTGACCCGGGTTACCCACGCGTAGGATGGCCCCAGACGCCAGGAGCTTGACACGAGGAGACCACGTGACCGCTACCCCGGACGCCAAGCCCCGGGGCACCCGGCTGCCCCGAACAGCTCGCCGCCGCCAGCTGCTCAGCGCGGCACAGGAGGTGTTCGTGGAGAACGGCTACCACGCGGCCGCGATGGACGAGATCGCCGAGCGGGCGGGGGTGAGCAAGCCGGTTCTCTACCAGCACTTCCCCGGCAAGCAGGAGCTCTATCTGGCCCTGCTCGACCTGCACGTGGACGACATGATCGCCCGTTGTCGCGACGCCCTCGCCTCCACCACGGACAACAAGCAGCGCGTCCAGGCCGCGATCGGCGCCTTCTTCGACTTCGTCTCCACCCAGGGGGAGGCGTTCCGGCTGGTCTTCGAGTCGGACCTGCGCAACGTCGCCCCGGTCCGCCAGCGCATGGAGCGCAACCTCCGGGAGAGCGCCGAGATGATCAGTCAGGTCATCCAGGAGGACACCGGCTGCTCCAGCGACGAGGCGCGCCTGCTGGGCGTCGGGCTCGTCGGCATGGCCGAGGTCAGCGCCCGTTACTGGATCAGCAGCAACGGCTCCATTCCCAAGGACGCGGCCACCCAGCTCATCGCCCGCCTGTCGTGGCGCGGCATCTCCGGCTTCCCGCGCACCGTCGCCGACCACTGAGATCCCGGTGCCGACGGCGCTCCGGGCCGCGGCCCGGTTGTTCGCTCGCCGCGATCAGCTGTTCGCTTCGCGCGATCAACCGGCGCGTCGTGCCTTCGTTGGGGACACCATGGGGCGAGCAACCCTCATCGAAAAGGGAGCACGATGGAAATCAAGATCGGCGTACGTTCTGTGCACCGTGAACTCGTAGTGGAAACCGACCTCACGGCCGAGCAGCTTGAGGGCGAGGTCAGCGCCGCCCTGTCGTCCAGCAGCGGTGTCCTCACCATCACCGACGTCAACGGCCGAAAGATCATCGTCCCGGTCGCCTCACTCGGCTTCATCGAGATCGGCGAGGAGCAGGCGCGTCCCGTCGGCTTCGGCGGCACGCTCTGACGGATTCCGGGCTCGCGCCGGGTCGTCGTCCCTCGCCGGCATGGCGCGGTCCGCGGATCCGGTGCGAGCGCGCCGCCGGAGCCGGCGGGAGGGGCGCCCCGCTCGGGCACACCCGTTGGCAGGGCGGTTGCCCGGAGAGCACCCCGCTCCCGGCTGCTCCCGGCTGCCGTGACCACAGGTGCCGAAGCCTCAGGTGCCCGAGCACTCGTCCCGCTCGCCGAACCCGCAGCAGCGCGGGCGTCTGACGCGGCGCAGATGCTCCCGCCCCCGGCTCACCGCCGGGCAGCCCGCACCTCCCCTGCGCAGCACGGGACGCGAAGTCCAGCGGTTCGGCCCACATCTCGTCAAGGAACTGCCATAGCGGCGCGAGGCCCTCATGTCTCGCACGCTACAGCTGTTCGCCGCCTCACGTGTCGTGATCCGCCGACCGGCTTCCCCTCTCCGCCACCGGCGAACAGGCTCGGAGGCGATCGAAGGCCCCGGGCCCGGCACGTGCGGGAAGCCCGTCAGGGACCCGGGGTGAGCCCCAGGGCGGCCATCCGCCGGCCGTGCTTCTCGCTCAGCCGGGAGAACATCCGGCTGATGTCCTCTCCCACCGCCTCCACCAGCAGGGCCGCGAGCTCCGGTCTGGCCGCGGCCACGTGCTGCCCCTGGCTCAGTGCCTCTCCCACCATCCGCCTCGCCCACAGCGCGAGCCGTCCCGCCTGCTTGGGATCCTCGGAGAGCGCCGCGCGGACCCGCTCGACGGCGAACTGCGACCGTCCCTCGTCCGTGAGGACCTCGTCGACGAGCTCCCGCGTCTCGTCGTCCACACCGACGGCCGCCTCGCGGTAGAAGTCGAGCGCGATCCCGGTGCCGACGTACGCCTTGACCAGGGCCTCCAGCCAGTCTCCCGGGAAGGTCTGGGCGTGCCAGTCGTCCAGCGGCCCGGTGAACGGCGCCATCGCCTCCTCGGGGTCCACGCCCAGGGAGGTGAGCCGGTCGCGGAGCAACTCGAAGTGCGCGTATTCCGCCGCCGCGAGGCCGCCGAGGGCGGCCTGATCGGTCAGCGAGGGGGCGTACCTGGTGGCGTCCTCGGCGAGCCTGAGGAACGCGGTCAGCTCGGCGTAGGCGAGGACGCCGAGCAGGTCGGAGACGCCGGGAGGGGAATCGCTCATGGAGGCAGCCTACGAGTTCGGCGGCCTCACGATTCACCGGGAATACGAAGAAATCGGTTCTCCGTTGTGGTATCGAGTACACTGCTCTGTGAAAGTGCGACCGCACCGTGTTAATCCGGGATATCCACGCCCGGACGCCCCCAAAAGTCGGCGTGACGCCGCAGCGGTCGCTGATGACATGAGAGGGCTGGACCTTCCGCGAGGACCCGGCACGGGGACACGTTTTCTGCCCGTGGTCCCGGCAGGCCTGCCTTCAACGGAGATTTAGGCAGGCCAAGCTGACGACGTTCCGAGACCTCGGAGTCACCCCAGAGATCGCCGATGCCCTTGAGACCGAGGGCATCATCGCGCCGTTCCCGATCCAGGAAATGGCACTCCCCCTGGCCCTCAACGGCCAGGACATCATCGGCCAGGCGCGCACCGGCACCGGCAAGACCTACGCCTTCGGCGTGGCGATGCTGCAGCGGGTCGGCAAGCCGAGGAAGAACCGCAAGAAGCCCCGCGGGCTGGTCGTCGTACCGACCCGCGAGCTCGCCGTCCAGGTCACCGAGGACCTCGTGACGGCGGCCGGCAAGCTCGGCTCGCGGATCCTCACCGTGTACGGCGGGCGCGCCTACGAACCCCAGATCGAGGCGCTCAAGCAGGGCGTCGACGTCATCGTCGGCACCCCGGGCCGCCTGCTCGACCTGGTCAAGCAGAAGCACCTCGACCTCAGCCAGATCGGGACCCTCGTCCTGGACGAGGCCGACCGGATGCTCGACCTGGGCTTCCTGCCCGACATCGAGCGCATCATCAAGCTCATCCCGGCGGAGCGGCAGACGATGCTGTTCTCCGCGACCCTGCCGGGCGAGATCGTCGCCCTGTCCAGGCGTTACCTCACCCGCCCCACCCACGTGCGGGCGGAGAACAACGACGCCGAGGCCGAGGCGACCCCGCAGACGACCCAGTTCGTCTGGCGGACGCACCGGATGGACAAGATCGAGATCGTCGGCCGCCTGCTGCAGTGCGAGGGCCGCGGTCTCACCATGATCTTCTGCGAGACCAAGCGCGCCTGCGACATGGTCGTCGAGCAGCTCAAGGAGCGTGGCTTCGCCGCCGCGGCTGTCCACGGCGACCTCGGCCAGGGCCAGCGTGAGCAGGCCCTGCGGGCCTTCCGCAACGGCAAGATCGACGTGCTGGTCGCGACCGACGTCGCGGCGCGCGGCATCGACGTCGACGACGTCACCCACGTCGTCAACTACGACTGCCCGCAGGACGAGAAGGCGTACGTCCACCGGATCGGCCGCACCGGCCGGGCCGGCAAGACGGGCGTCGCGGTGACCTTCGTCGAGTGGGAGGACCTCACTCGCTGGAAGGTCATCAACAACGCGCTCTCGCTCCCCTTCCCCGAGCCGGTCGAGACCTACTCGACCTCCCCGCACGTCTTCAGCGACCTGGGCATCCCCGAGGGCACCAAGGGCGTGCTGCCGCGCGCCAACCGCTCCCGGGCGGGTCTGGCCGCCGAGGAGGTCGAGGACCTCGGCGAGACGGGGCGCATCCGCTCCCGTCCATCCCGCAAGGGACGCGAGGACGATCGCGAGGAGCGTCGCGAGCGTCCCGCGCGCACGTCCCGCGAACGCCGTCGCACCCGTGGCGGCCGTAGCGGCGGGGAGGTTTCCGCGCCGGTCGCGGACGAAGGACTCCAGTCCCCTGTCGTCGAGATCGCCGAGGTGGAGGCGGATGTGGCAGCCCGCAGGGACATCCGTGACGAGCAGCCCGAGGCCGCGCCCCGCAGGGGCAGGGCCCGCAAGGCGGGGCTGAACCCCGAGGTGAGCCTCACCGGCACGTCCGAGGCTCCGGTTCACCCCGAGCCCGTCGCGGAGGAGCCGGTTCGCCGGCAGCGCCGCGCCCGCCGCGAGCAGGTGGCGGACGTCCCCGCGGCTCCGCAGACCCCTTCGGCCCCGCCTCGGGCCGACGAGCGGGTCGCGGCGTTCGCGGAGCCCAGAGAGGACGACATCGTGGCGGAGCGCTGGGACGACGAGCCCGTGGCCGAGGCTCCCGCGCCCCGGCCTCAGCCCGAGAAGATCATTCCTCCGAGCCCGTTCTCGGTGATCTTCAAGTCCCCGGACCTGGCGTCGGACGATGACGAGATCGCCCCCTCGGCGGCCTCGGAACGCGTGCAGAGCCGCCGCCGGCCGCCGGTACGCAACGGTCAGCAGCGAGGATCGCGTCGCCCCAACTAGCAAGTACCACCATGAAAAGGGGCGCGACCATATCGGTAGCGCCCCTTTTCACGCTCCCGGCCCCTCGCGGACGCACGGAGCGCAGTCACCAAGAGAGGTATCGTGGGGCCACGTGAGTACGCCGCGTTTTCTGACCCTGCCTCCTGGCGTCCGCTCTCGCCAGATCGAGACGGCGGTGGGCTCCTTCGCCGTACTGGAGGCCCTGCCCGTCAGCGGCATCCCGGAGCGATGGCCCGCCCTGCTGGTGCCCGGCCTGACCGGCAGCAAGGAAGACTTCATCGCGGTCCTGCAGACTCTCGCGCAGTCGGGTCGCCAGGTCGTCGCGATCGACATGCGCGGCCAGTTCGAGACGAACGGCCCTGACGACAGGAGCGCCTACACCCGCGCCGCGCTCGGCAACGACGTCGACGTCCTGGCCCAGGTGATCGGCCACGGGGGTCCGATCCACCTGGTGGGCCACTCGTTCGGCGGCCTGGTCACCCGGGAGGCGGTCATCGACGGCCGCACCCGGTTCGTGTCCTACACGCTCATGAGCTCCGGGCCGGCCGCGATCGTCGGGCCCCGCGAGCGCGCGGGCCGCTTCATGATCTCGGAGCTGCCCGAAGTCGGTCTCGAACACCTGTGGCACACCCGGCTGGAGCCCGATGCCCTCGCCTCCGGGGTGTCCGACGAGATCATCGCCTTCCTGCGCAAGCGGCTGTTC
The DNA here is from genome assembly GCF_042899335.1 of Streptosporangium sp. NPDC000095. Lineage (NCBI taxonomy): Bacteria > Bacillati > Actinomycetota > Actinomycetes > Streptosporangiales > Streptosporangiaceae > Streptosporangium > Streptosporangium sp. NPDC000095. The sequence continues at coordinate 246,194 of NZ_JBIAZS010000011.1, read as the reverse complement.
GCCAACTCGACCGTCGGCATGCTCACGATGACCAACGAGGTGCTCACCGCGCCCGACCGGTGCGACGAGCTCACCCAGGTCGAGGTCGACACCCTGGTCCTGTACGGCGAGCACGACGACGGCTGGCCGCCGCGCATGCAGGCGGAGATGGCCCGCCGCCTGGACGCCGAGTGCGTGGTCGTCCCCGGCGCGGCCCACTCTCCCGCGGTGGAGGCACCGGAGACCACGGCCGCCGCCCTCATCCGCTTCTGGAACGCCGCCGAGAGCCGTCTCAGGAGCTGACCCCGCCAGGTGCCCGGCGGGTGGCGTCGGGTCGTCGCGTGACCGCCTTCGAACGGCGTCCCGGGTGAGCGGGTGCCGCCCCGGCGAAGGCGCGCGACGTCGAGCCCTGTTGTTCGGGCGCGGGGCCGGTGAGACGGCCCTCGCCTTCAGCGCGGGGGATCCCTCGGTTTCAGAGCGGGGGGATGCCGTCGCCAAGTCCTCGCCATCAGTCGGAGAGGGCCGCCCAGGGCTCGCGCTCGGTGCCTGCGGCCTGCCCCTCGGGACAGTGGCGGCGGAAGTCGCACCAGGAGCACAGGGGTCCCGTACGGGGTGGGAAGGCCGCGTCGATCTCGGGGGGCACGACGGGCGGGGCCTGGTCGCCGCCGCGCGCCTTCGCCGGGGCGGCTCCCTTGGGCCGGGCCGTGGCCGACCACTCCTTGTAGCGCTCGTCGGCGCCGGACGCCTCGACGGCGATCTCCTCGGCGTGGCCCAGGTGGCGGGCGAGCGACTCGTCGGTGTGCTCCCACTCCACGATCGAGGCGGTCGGCAGGTGGTGGAGCTCGACCCGGTGGCAGGGGCGGCGCATCATCCGGGATGAGGCGATGGCGTAGACCGCCAGCGCGAGCGAGGAGCGGGCGTCGTCGGTGGTGAGCGGGCGTCTGCCGGTCTTGTAGTCGACCACGACCAGCTCCTCGCCGCGCCGGTCGAGCCGGTCCACCCGGCCGGAGAGCGCGACGACGGAGGTGCGTGTGGCGACCGTACGTTCGACGCCGACCGGCTCGGCGGAGGGGTCGAGGCTCGCCACGTATCCGCTGACCATCTCCCTGGCCCGATCCCGCCAGGTCCGCGACTGCTCCGCGTCGCGGAACCCCTCGTTGATCCATCCCCTGGTGAGCAGGCTTCCCGCGACCTCGGGCGTACGCCGCTCGGGCGGCTCACGCCACCAGGCGGCGAGGGCGTTGTGGACGCTGGCGCCCACGCTGTTGTGCGCCCACGCCGGGCCCTTCCGCGGCGCGGGCCGGTCCAGGTAGGTGAACCGGTAGCGGCGGGGGCAGTCGAGCCAGTTGTTCAGCCGCGACGGCGTACAGGCGTAGAGCCGCCGCGGCATGCCCTCCAGGGGAAGCTGATCCATTTAGAGCTGTTCGTCCCGGAGGTTCAGCCGGATTCCCGCCGCGCGCGTGCCGTCGGTGAGCGGCCCCTCCTCTTCCGGCGCCTCGGGGCCGCGGGTCAGCGATCCGGAGAGCCAGGCGTCGAACTGGGGCTCCAGGTCGCCGATGGTCGTCTCCTCCCCGTGCGCGGGCAGCACCCGGGTGCTGTGCGGCAGGGTGAACAGCCGCCCGCCGATCGCCGTCAGCTGGTCGGCCAGGGCGGGATACTCACCGCCGATCCTGCCGGGGCCGTCGGCCTGGAGGGTCTTGCCGGTGAAGACCGCGTCCAGGGCCTCGCAGTACAGCGAGACACCACCCTGGGAGATGCCGGGGGTGGACATGACCTCCAACTGGACGCCGCCGACCTCGAACAGGCCCTCGTCCTCCATGTCGATGTCGGGCCAGGTGTCGGGCCAGGTCAGCCGCCACAGCGGCCGGTCCTTCGGGTGAAGGGCGACCACCGCCTCGTCCCTGGCCGCGACCTCGATGGCCGCGCCCACGTGGTCGGGCAGGCCGTGGGTGCAGATGATCGCCAGCACCTCCCGCTCGCCGACCTTCTCCAGGATCTTCTCCGCGTCGCGCGCGGCGTCGATGACGATGACATCCTCGTCGTCACCCAGGATCCACGTGTTGTTCTCGACCTTGTGCTCGACGCCGTCGACATCGACGACGCCCTCGGTCACCACTCGCTCGATACGCGCTGTCACGCTTCCGAACTTTACTGCCTACACCCGCCCTCCGGTTCGGACGGAACGGTCAAGGCTCCGAACAAAGGGGACGCGAGCGGGCGAGTGTCAGGGCGCCGGGACGTCCAGACGCGGGGAGAACGCCCCGAAGGGCAGGTCAAGGGCCTGGTCCTGGTCGCGCAGATCGCGCAGGGAGAGCTCGGCGAGGGTGATGAGGTAACCGGCCTCCGGGGGCCACACGACCGCCCAGAGCCAGTTTCCCAAAGCCTCACCGGCGTAGACGGCCCGGTCGGGGGCGGCGGTGACGCACCACAGGGAGCACGGATGGCCCCTGACGTCGATCTTGGCGTGCGGCGGGCCCTGGTCGAACCCGGTGCCGGGGTCGGTGCCCTCCAGCCCCGCGAACGCCGCGCCGAGCCCCACCCCGGGCTCCTCCGCGATGATCAGCAGGTCGGCGGGACCATAGGTCAGCGAGGGACCGGAGACCGCGACCACGGTGGCCCGCGTACCGCTGCGCTCGTCGCCCGCCTCGGCGAATCCCGTGACCAGCCACCCCGTGGGCAGCGGCCAGGGAACCCAGGCGGGGACGCGGGAGTCTCGGGTGACGGCCTCCACCGCGGCGGACGACGGAGGTCTGGGTGGCTGGAACGGCAGGACATCGCCGTGCGGACCGCATCTCCAGGAGCTTGACCAAGCACTCGGCGGACGAAGCGGGCCGAAACACCGTGGACAGACAGGGGCGGCTTTCACGCCTACCCACGCTGCTTCTTGTACGGGTCATCCGTCAAGAGGTTGGGGCGTTATCACAACGTAATCTTGTTCACGTGCGCGTAAATTGTGTTGGAGCGATCGTCCTCGACGGGTCGGGGCGGATGCTTCTGGTGCGTCGTGGCCACCCGCCGGGCGAAGGCCTGTGGTCCGTCCCCGGAGGGCGGGTCGAGTCCGGGGAGTCCGACTCCGAGGCGGTCGTGCGGGAGGTCCTTGAGGAGACCGGGCTCACGGTCGTTCCCGGACGTCTGGCCGGGACCGTCGACCGCCCCGGTCCCGGTGACACCGTCTACGAGATCCGCGACTACCTCGCCGAGGTCTCCGGCGGCACGCTCGCCGCGGGGGACGACGCCGCGGACGCCCGCTGGTTCACCCGCGAGGAGCTCTCGCGCCTCCCCCTCACCCCCGGCCTGCTGGACGCGCTGACCGAGTGGGCGGTCATCGCGCCAGGGTGAAGCGCCACGGGATCGCCGCGAGCGCCACGCGGCCCGGGAGCGCCGGGCGACACGGGAGCGGCGCGGGTGAGTGTGTGGCGACGCGGTTTCCCGTCATCGTGACGAGGTGGGCGCGGAGCGCCACAGGGTGAGGCGTTCCGCACCGTACGTGGTGGAGACTCCTGTCATCGTGACGAGGTGAGCGTGGAACGCCACAGGGTGAGGTGGTCCGCACTGTAGGTGGTGGAGCGGCCCAGGGCGACGACCTGGGCGCCGGAGACCGCCACCGCGCCGAGCCACTGGGTGCCCTCGCCGTCCAGGCTGCCCTGGCTGGGGGTGTGGCGCTGCCAGTTGAGGCCGTCCTCCGAGGTCCAGGCCGCGCTGTCGCCGGCCCCCGCCACCCCGTGCCAGCCGACGGCCACCACACCCTCGGGTGTCGCGGCGAGATCCTGGACGGCGGACGCCCGGTCCGTGGGGAACCAGGAGAACTCCCAGCTCGCCCCGTTGTCGTCGGAGACCGCGCCGAACGCCTTCCTGCCCTCCTCGGTCTGTGCCGTGCCCGCCGCGACGACGTACCCGCCGTACAGGACCACGTGCCGCAGGCCCGCGGACGTCGCCCCCGGCGGCAGGACCGGCTTGCGCGCGGTCCAGTTGACCCCGTCGGCCGACACCCACACCACGCCGGTCTCGCGCTCGGCCGTACCGGTGCCGCCGACGGCGACGTACCCGGACGAGGTCGCCGAGACGTCGTACAGCCGCACCCCCGTACCGCCCGCGGGAAGCTTGGACGCCCTGGAGAAGCGCTTGAGGTCGGCGGAGAACCACAGGACGGGCACGGTGGCGGCGGGGCCGCGGTCCTCGCCCGCCATGACGTAGCCGGACGGCCCCGCCGCCACCGCGTGCGGGGCGAGGAAGTCGTGGTCGCCCGCCGGCGCGAGGGGTCCGAGCACCGGCACCCTGCGCCAGCTCTCGCCGTCCGCGGAGGTGAACAGCAGGGGCTCGGTGGAGGAGGCGTCGGTCATCGTGCTGCCCGCCGCCAGCCAGCCCCGCCTGCCGTGCGCGACGTCGGCGAGCGCCTGTCGCCTCGGGCCGCCGAAGAGCCGCGCGGGGCCGCCCGGCTTCCAGGCTTCTCCGGCGGCGCTGCTCCAGATCCCGGCGTCGCCGGAGACGGTGCCCACCGCGACGAACCTGCCGTCCCCCGACGCCACCCTGGCCGTCTCGCGGGCGGCTCTGGCGAGGCCCTGGATGCCGCTCAGCGGGACCGGCCTCGCCTCGCCCCCCTTGGGCGCGGTGATGAGGACCACCCGGTTGTCCACGTCGGCGGCGCGTTCGTCGCCGCCGACGACGAGCGTGCCGGTGTCGGACAGCGCGAGCGCGCGCAGCGAGCCGGGCACCTCGCCGAGATCGGTGGTCTTGCTCCAGTCGCGGCCGTCCTCGCTGGTGTGGACGGTGTAGCGCTCGAAGCCGGACTCGACGACCGCGGCCACCCCCGCCGAGGAGGAGGCGAGGCGCTTGACACCCGTGCCCTCCTGCCCCAGGCCGGTGATGGCGCCGCAGGCCTTCCAGTCGGCACCCTCCTTGGAGCAGTAGACGCGGACCTCGCCCTTGTCGCTGCGCTGCTGGGTCGGTACGAGGACGAACCCGTCGCCGGCCACGGCCAGCGCGCCCGGCTCGGGGATGACGTCGTTGAGCGCGGCGCCGGTGCGCTGCCAGTTCCTGCCGCCGTCGGACGAGCGCAGGATGACCGAGGTGGACTGCCCCTGGGCCGGGTCCGCCAGCGCGACGACGGCGTCGCCCCTGGCGACCACCGCCTTCATGCCGCGCACCTTGTCCGGCATGCCGATCTCCCGGGTCTCCACCCGGTCCCAGGCGCGCCCGTCCGAGGAGACCCAGGCGACGGCCCCGGTGGTGCCGTCTTCCAGTACGGCGGCACCGACCGCGACGAAACCGGAGTCGGTCCTCGCCAGATCCATGATCTTGTCCCCGCGGGCGAAGGCGTCCAGCCCGCCGGGGTCGGCCGCGGTCCAGGCGTAGCCGTCGGAGCTGGTCCACAGGCCGTGCCCGCCGCCGAGAGGGTCGTTCCCGGCCGCCAGCCAGAGGCCGTCGCCGCCCGCCACCCGGCCCACCGTGGTCGGCCCCGTCTCGTACCCCTCCGGGCCGGTCACCTTGCCCAGCTGCCAGGTCGTGCCACCGTCGGGGGAGACGAGGAACAGCGGCCTGGGGACCGGGCTGGTGGTGTCGCTGCCGACCGCGACCATGACGGAACCCACCGAGGCCACCGCGTTCAGCACCTGGTTGGATCCGTTGCCGCCGACACCGGCCTGCGGCACGAAGTTGTCGTCGCCCGACGTCACCTCGTCACCGACCAGCCGGAGTCCGGTGGCGAACGGGCTGCTCACCCAGCCCCACAGGACCAGGCCGCCGCCGACCGCGACGGTGAGGACCAGAACCATCAGGAACGGGATCACCAGACCACGGCCGCGCCTGCGCCTGGTCGGGCTGGAACGGCGCACGGCGGAGGGCGCGGTGGCCGGGCGGTGGTGCCGCCCGCCGTTCGTCCCCCGCCTGCCCGGCGGGCCCTGCGCGACGAGCATGTCGGGCCTGGCGGGCCTGCCGCCCGGTGGGCGCCCCACTCTTCGTACGGGCTCGAAGTCGTCCTCGGCCGTCGCGGAGGGCCACTCGGGCTCGGGTTCGGGTTCGGACGCCGGCCCGGACGGCGCTCCGCGCTCGGGTCCGGGCTTCGGCGCCGGTTCCGGTGTCGCCGCGATGCTCGGCTCGACCCTGATCCGCTCCTCGGCGGAGGGCTGCGAGGACTCCTTTCTCCCGCTCCCTCCCGGTTCGCGGGGCGGCCCCGAGGCGACGAGGAGGTCGGGGCGATCCGCCCTTCTCCTCCTCCCGCGCTCTGGAGCCGGTCCTGAGGCGACGAGAAGGTCGGGACGGTCCGCCAGCCGCGGCCGCCCCTGATCGGGCGTGGCATGGCGTCCCTGCCCCGCTGACCGCTCCTCCTCGCCCGAGGGGTCGGCGGAGGTCTCCGGCGCGGGCGAGGGGCCCGAGGACTGGGAGGAGGGGCCGTAGGGGCGGGCGTACGGTCGGCGGCGCTCGCTCCCGAGCCCTTCGGGGCGGGCCTGCTGCGGCTCGCCGTCGTCCGGGGTCGGCGCGGCGAACGGCGGGAGCATCCACGGGGAGGCCATCGGACGCCCTCGCGTGCCGTCGTCCGAGGGGCCTGGCGGGGAGTGCTGGATCGTCGGCGGTGACGTCTGGGGCTCCTGGGACCTGCCTTCGTGTATAGCGTCGTCGTGCACGCCGTCGTCGTCCGCCGGCCACTCTTGCGAGCGCGGGTCGTGGGGGCCCGAGGCCACGCTCAGCACCTCCTTGCAGGAAGCCCATTCAGACCGGGACAACTCGCCCCGGACCGTTCCAGTCGTCTCCGTAACAGCAGGCCGCAACCCCTATGGATGCGGCAAATCGCAGCGTTCCTACTAGTACCCCGTTCTCCGGAAACGATCACCTCCCGCGACCGGATACCCGGTCCCCTGCCGTACACAGTCAAGAGCAACACGTCCGGGCCGCGATGACGAGACCTCTCTAGTCAGATTTTTCAATCCAGTACCTGAATTATCCGGCTTTCTCGTAGTTCGGTGAGGATCCAAGGTCGTCCTTCCGAGTGCGGATTAGTTCACAGACGCCCGGAACCACGGCCGGTACATCTGATGTCACCATCCACCACCCCAGGGAGCGGATATGACACGGCTGGGGCCCGTATACACACTGGCGGCAGGAGCGGTGATGGCCGTCGCCCTCGGCGTGGCCAGCGCCACCACCTCACCCGCCACCCGGGCCGTCAACGCCCAGGACGACGCACGGCCCGTCGACGTCCAGGACGACGCACCCGCCACGCCCGCCCGGGCCGCCACGGAGGCGTCGCCCACGCCGGAGGTCGTCAAGACGGCCAGGCCCACCCCCGCCAAGGCCGACTACGCCGGGCGGGTCACCGGCAACGGCGGCCTGATCGCCGTCTCCGTCAGGAACGGCAAGGCGGTCGGCTACTTCTGCGACGGCAGGATCGAGGCCTGGATGAAGGGCAGGGCCGCCGACGGCAAGGTCACCCTGTCCGGCCGCGGCGACGCCTCGCTCACCGCCCGTCTCAGCGGCGGCGTCGCCGCGGGAACCCTCGGTTTCGGCGGCAGGAAGTGGAGCTTCAAGGCTCCGACCGTGAAGAAGCCCTCCGGCCTCTACCGGGCGACCGCGCTCGTCCGCGGCGCCGACGTCCGCGCCGGATGGATCTATCTCGACGACGGCACCAGGGTCGGCCTCACCCTCGTGGGCGACGAGGTCGCCGACGTGCCGATCCCCGAGCCCGGCGAGAACGCCGTCGTGGACGGCGTGGAGGTCGATCCCCGGGACGTCGACGAGTTCATCGAGGAGTTCTGATGAGTGACACGCAGATCACACCGGTCCCGCAGCGGCGGGCCAACAACGTCGCCCCGCTCCTCGTCCCGCTCGTCGTCGGCGGGCTGGTGGCGGTCGGGCTCGGCGTCTACGGGCGGGTCCACACGCCCACCGGGTACGCGATTGGGCCGGCCGGATTCTCCGGGGCGCTGGCGATGAAGTCCTGGCTCACCACCGGCGCGTTCCTGCTGGCGTTCGTCCAGCTCTTCTCCGCCCTGGTCATGTGGGGCCGGATCAAGCTGGACGTGCCGTGGATCGGTGCCCTGCACCGCTGGTCGGGGCGGGCGGCGTTCCTGCTCACGATCCCGGTGGCACTGCACTGCCTGTACGCGCTGGGCGCCCAGTTCGACGTGCCGCGCGTGATGATCCACTCACTGCTCGGCTGCTTCTTCTACGGCGTCTTCACCGCGAAGATGCTGTCGCTGCCCAGGCGGGGTCTGCCCGGCTGGACCCTCCCTGTCCTCGGCGGGCTCACCTTCGTCGCCCTCACCGGCCTCTGGCTCACCTCGTCGTTCTGGTTCTTCACCACGATCGGGGTCAGGTTGTAGGAGGGGTGAAGGCCGTGGTGCGCCGCAGACCGGCGGCCCTGCCCTTCGCCGCGACCACCAGCGCCATCTTCCTGGACGCCTCGTCGATCATCTCGTCGCCGAGCATGACCGCGCCGCGCCTCTCGACCGTCGTGTAGTACTCGTACGCGTCGAGGATCAGCTCGGCGTGGTCGTAGTCCTCCTGCGGCGGCGAGAACACCTCGTTCGCGGCCTCGATCTGGGAGGGGTGGAGCACCCACTTCCCGTCGAACCCGAGCGCCGCGGCCCGCCCCGCCACCCGGCGGAACCCGTCGAGATCCCTGATCGCGAGGTACGGGCCGTCGATGGCCTGCAGGTCGTGCGTCCTCGCGGCCATCAGGATGCGCATCAGGATGTAGTGGTAGGCGTCGCCCTCGGTGTAGCCGGGCGGCTGCTCACCGACCACCAGGGTCCGCATGTTGATCGAGGCCATGAAGTCGGCCGGGCCGAACACGAGCGTCTCCAGGCGCGGGGACGCTCCGCCGATGGCGTCCACGTTGACCAGGCCCCTCGCGTTCTCGATCTGGGCCTCGATGCCGATCCCGCCGACCGGCAGGCCGTTCGCCCTCTCGATCTGGGTGAGCAGCGTGTCGAGCCACATCACCTGGGCCGCGTCCTCCACCTTGGGCAGCATCAGGCAGTCGAGGAACTCCCCCGCGCCCTCCACGACCTCGATGACGTCCCGGTAGGTCCACTGGGTGCCGAGGTCGTTGACCCTGACGACCCTCGTCCTCCCCGACCAGTCACCCTCGCGCAGGGCGGCCACGACGTTCTTGCGCGCGCCCTCCTTGGCGAGCGGCGCGACGGAGTCCTCCAGGTCGAGGAAGACCTCGTCGGCGGGGAGCCCCTGGGCCTTCTCCAGGAATCTGGGGTTGCTGCCGGGCACCGCGAGACACGAACGTCGAGAACGCATGGGGAACACGCTAACGCCCTCGGGGAGGCGGACGGCAGACCGGGCGGCGCCACGGCCTTCGCGCCGGGACGAGCCGGGCGACGCCGTGACCTCGGCCGGAACACGCCGGGTGAGGGCGAGGACACCCCTGTGGCCTCCACACAAAGACCCCGCCCTGTTCTTGGTGATGATCTCGTAGGACCCTTGCCTGAGATGTCAGAAGAATGGACATCAGGAATCTGCCAAGGGAGACACGCACGATGGCAAACGCTTCTTCGGTGGCAAGGCCCGCCGTACTGTCCGACCTCATCCCCGCGTCGCGCGTCCGCGACGTCGCGCTCGTGGTCGGCGGCGCCGCCCTGACGGGCCTGGCCGCGCAGCTGAGCTTCCCGCTGCCCGGCTCACCGGTTCCGGTCAGCGGCCAGCCCTTCGCGGTCCTGCTGGTCGGCGCCGCCCTCGGCATGAACCGCGCGACGCTGAGCATGGCGCTCTACATGCTGGTCGGTGTCGCGGGCGTGCCGTGGTTCGCCGCCGGCGCCTCCGGCTTCGGCGGGGCGTCCTTCGGATACATCATCGGCTTCATCCCCGCGGCGGCCATCGTCGGCAAGCTCGCCGAACGCGGAGGCGACCGCACCGTGCCGCGCACGATCGGCACGATGATCCTCGGCAACCTGGTCATCTACGCCTTCGGCCTGCCGGTCCTCATCTCCGTCGCCCAGCTGGATCTCGCCACCGGCCTCGCCCTGGGCGTGGTGCCCTTCCTGCTCGGCGACGCCGTCAAGATCGTCATCGCGGCGGGACTGCTCCCGGCCGCCTGGAAGCTCTCCCGGCGCTGACCCGGCGACGTGTGCGGCCTGTACCGCCATTCGGGGAGGCACAGGCCGTACATTCGTCTCATGGGTGTGATCGAGGAGGGCGCGAAGAAGTCGAGCGTCCTGTGGCTGTCGCTGGACCGGCCCCGGCTGGCCTGGCACACCTGGCACGACGGCGCGATCTACCTGGTCACCGGCGGGGGCGAGCAGCCGCTGCCGGGGCTGGCGGAGGCCGGGGAGGTGCGGGTGACGCTGCGCAGCAAGGACAACGGCGGGCGCCTGGTCGCCTTCGACGCCTCCGTGGAGGTGGTGGACCAGGCGAAGGCCCCGGACGCGGTGGCCGCGCTCGCCAAGGAGCGGCTCAACGCCCCCGACGGGGCGAGGCTTCTGGAGCGCTGGGCCGCGGTTTCCAAGGTGATACGGCTCACCCCACGCGAGCCGGTTCCCTGACCTCTTCGACGGGCGAGGGCAGCGCGGCCGTGGCCCGCTGCGCCAGGTAGGCGCCGACCAGGACGATCAGGCCACCCGCGATCTGGAAGGGGCCGAGTGCCTCGCCCAGCAGGATCCAGGCGACCACCGCCCCGGCGATGACCTCCAGAGAGGCGACGGTGGAGCCGATCGCGGCCGACAGGCGGCGGATCGCGAGGACGCCGAGGATGTAGGCGGCGGCCGTGGCGACCACGATCAGCCAGATCAGCGCCCCGACGACCGGCAGCGTGTGGCCGCCCTCGGGGGTGGCCGTCCCGCTGATCGCCTCCCAGGGGATGTTCCACGGCTGGGAGAACGGCAGGAGCACCACGGCGGCGCCGAGCAGGCCCCAGGCGATCAGGCCGAGCGGGTCGATGTCGTCGCCGAAGCTGTCACTGAGCAGGAAGTATCCGGCGCAGCACGTCATCGCGACGAAGGCCAGCAGCAGGCCCACCGGGTCGAGGGCGAGACCGGACCAGACCTCCACCACGATGCCGAGGCCGACCACGGCGACGACGGCACCGACGAAGGCCGCCCGCGGCAGCCGTACCCGCCGGACGAACCGTACCCAGAGCACCACCAGCACCGGCGAGGTGTACTCGATGAGCAGGGTGACGCCGACCGGCAACCGGGTGATCGCCGCGAAGAACAGCGCCTGCACACCGGCGACCGCGACCACCGCGTACACCAGGAGGAACGGCAGCCGCGAGCGGGGGATGCGCAGGGCCGCGGGCCGGGCGACCGCGAGGATGCCGACGAGCAGCAGCCCGGCGCCCGCCATCCGGATCCAGACCGCCTCCAGCGGGGCGAGTCCCGCCGCGCCCAGATATCTGGCCATGGGACCCGAGAAGGCGAAGGCCAGGGACGACGCGAGCGCGATCAGGAGTCCTGCACGTCTCATGACCCACCATTTCTGTAATTACCGTTAAGCAGCTTTGATGCTGTCACGGTGGGGCGTCGAGCAGCAAGTGAGTTCCGCCATGTGAGCAGGGGAGCATGGCGGGGGCCGATCGGTCCGGGATGCGGCCTACGCTTCAGATGTGAGGATCTTCATCGCACGTCTCGCCGGAACCCCGGTCTTCGACCCCGTGGGGGACCAGATCGGCCGGGTCCGCGACGTGGTGGTGGCCATCGCCGGAAGCGATCCGCCGCACGTGCACGGGCTGGTCGTCGAGGTGCAGCCCCGGCGGAGGGTCTTCCTGCCGATCACCCGGATACGCTCCGCCAAGGCCGGCGCCGTCGTCTTCAGCGGCCAGCTCAACATGCGCAGGTTCGAACAGCGGGCGACCGAGACCCTCGCCATCACCGAGCTGCTCGACCTCGGCGTGGAGGTCGACGGCGAGCGGATGACGGTCCTGGACCTGGCCATGGAGGAGACCAGGCGCTCGGAGTGGCTGATCACCAAGGTGGCGGTGATCGAGAGCCCTCCCGGCCTGGGACTGCGCCGGCGCGGCGCGACCAGGATCGTCGACTGGCGCGAGGTCCACGGCTTCGGCGCCGTCCAGAAGGACCAGGGCGCGGCCAACCTGCTGGTCGCCTTCGAGTCGATGCGCGCCGCCGACCTGGCCGGCGCCCTGCACGAGTTGCCCGCCAAGCGGCGGGTCGAGGTGGCCGCCGCCCTCGACGACGTACGGCTCGCGGACGTGCTCGAGGAACTTCCCGAGCAGGACCAGATCGGCATCCTGAGCAGGCTCGCCCCCGAGCGGGCCGCGGACGTGCTGGAGGAGATGAACCCCGACGACGCGGCCGACCTGCTCCAGGACCTCCCCGCCGAGCAGGCCGAGGCGCTGATGGCCCTGATGGAGCCCGAGGAGGCCGCACCGATCAGGCGGCTGCTGATCTACCCGGAGAACACCGCGGGCGGCATGATGACGAGCGAGCCGGTGATCCTGCCGCCGAGCGCGACGGTCGCCGAGGCACTCGCCAACATCCGCCAGCGCGAACTCACCCCGGCCGTGGCCGCGCAGGTCTACGTGACCCGGCCGCCCGTCGAGACGCCCACCGGCCGCTTCCTCGGCCTGGCCCACTTCCAGCGGCTGCTGCGCGAGCCGCCCTCGACCCTGCTCGGCGGCATCCTGGACACCTCCCTCGACCCGATCAGACCCTCCTTCACCCTGCACCAGGTCACCTCCTACCTGGCCAACTACAATCTCGTGGCGGCTCCCGTGGTGAACGAGGCGGGACGCCTGGTCGGCGCGGTCACCGTCGACGACGTGCTCGACCACCTGCTGCCGGACGACTGGCGCGAGCGGGACGACCGACCGAGAGAGGGCGGGAATGGCTGACCGTCTCGACCAGCCCAGGCAGCCCGGCCTTCGGTTGCGCCCGCACTACGACCCCGAGGCGTTCGGGCGGCTGTCGGAGCGGATCGCCCGCTTCCTCGGCACCGCCAGGTTCCTGGTGTACATGACGGTTTTCGTCACCGTCTGGGTGCTGTGGAACGTCCTCGTCCCCCACACGCTGAAGTTCGACCCCTACCCCTTCATCTTCCTCACGCTGATCCTGTCGCTCCAGGCCTCGTACGCGGCGCCGTTGATCCTGCTCGCCCAGAACCGGCAGGACGACCGCGACCGGGTCCAGAACGAGAACGACCGCAGGGCCGCGGAGCGCAACCAGGCCGACCTGGACTACCTCACCCGGGAGATCGCCGCCCTGCGCATGGCGCTCGGCGAGGTGGCCACCCGCGACTACATCCGTTCGGAGCTGCAGCGTCTGCAGGAGGATCTCGCCGAGCCCCAGAGGTCCATGGAGCCGTGAGCCCGCGCTCCGGCCGGGCAGGCGAAGGCTCAGCAGGCGAGGGCTCAGTACGGATCGGTGCCGGAGCCGGGAAAAAGCTTGTTCAGCATGTCCGCGCACCGCCGCAGCTCGTCGGGGTCGAGCATGTCCAGGAACTGGCCGCGGATCCCGCGCAGGTAGGTGGGGCCGGCCTCGGCCAGCCGCGCGGCCCCCTCGTCGGTGAGGACGGCGAACAGGCCGCGCGCGTCGCTGGGGCACGCCTCGCGCTCGACCAGGCCGTCGCGCTGGAGACGGTCGATGAGCCGGGTCAGGCCGCTGCGCGACAACAGCACCCTGTCCGCCAGGTCGTTCATCCTCAGCCGCCGCTCGGGCGCCTCCGACAGCTGCGACAGGACCTCGTACGAGGCCAGGGCCAGGTCGTGCTCGACCAGCAGGTCGGCCTCCAGGACCCGGGTGATGCGGACCTGGGCCCGCTGGAGCATGCGCCAGACCACCAGCTCCTCCGAGCCGGTGCTCCCTCTTGACTCGCCCGCTGTGAGGGTCACGGAGTAACCTTAGAACGTTGCACGTGCACCTACACAGCGGATTGTCCGAATCCAGCGACCATCACCGGTTTCGGAATTCCTTCCGGTGTTCTCGGGTTCATACCATGGACTTACGACGCCGACCGCTCCCTGACGGGATCGGCCTCCTGCCAAGCCATACGGGCGCCACGACGGGCAGGGCCCGCCTGTGAGACGCCTCATCGATAACAGACAAGGAGGGACGGCATCCTCGTCGCCCCCGGGTGACGTGATTGCCGACACTTCGATGGCACCTACCACGGAACTGGTGATGGCCGCCCTCGCGACCGTCAACGACCCTGAGATCCGTCGGCCGATCACCGAACTCGACATGGTCAAGAGCGTCGACATCTCCCCCGAGGGAGCCGTACGTGTCGCGATCTACCTGACGGTCTCGGGTTGTCCCATGAAGGACACCATCACCCGAGACGTCACCGGCGCCGTCTCCAAGGTCGACGGGGTGACCGGTGTCTCCGTCGAGATGGACGTGATGAGCACCGAGCAGCGCAAGACGCTGCAGACCAAGTTGCGGGGCGCGAAGGGGCCGGAGAAGGAGATCCCCTTCGCCCAGCCCGGCTCGCTGACCCGTGTCTTCGCGGTCGCCTCGGGCAAGGGCGGCGTCGGCAAGTCGTCCGTCACCGTCAACCTGGCCGCCGCGATGGCCGCGAGCGGCCTGAAGGTCGGCGTCGTCGACGCCGACATCTACGGCCACAGTGTTCCGCGCATGCTCGGCGTCTCCGAGCGCCCCACCAAGGTCGAGGACATGATCATGCCGCCGGTGGCGCATGACATCAAGGTCATCTCGGTCGGCATGTTCAAGCCGGAGGGCAACACCCCGGTCGTGTGGCGTGGCCCGATGCTCGACCGTGCCCTGCACCAGTTCCTCGCCGACGTCTACTGGGGCGACCTGGACGTGCTTCTGATGGACCTGCCCCCGGGCACCGGTGACATCGCGATCTCCGTGGCGCAGCGGATGCCGTCCGCCGAACTCCTGGTGGTGACCACCCCGCAACAGGCCGCCGCCGAGGTCGCCGAGCGCGCGGGGTCGATCGCCGTCCAGACCCACCAGCAGATCGCCGGTGTCATCGAGAACATGTCGTGGCTGCCCTGCCCGCACTGCGACGAGCGGATCTCGGTCTTCGGCGAGGGCGGCGGCCAGACCGTGGCCGACGCGCTCACCCGCACCCTGGGCTCCCGCGTGCCGCTGCTGGGCCAGGTGCCCATCGACATGCGGCTGCGCGAGGGCGGCGACGAGGGCAAGCCGCTCGTGCTGACCGACCCGGACGCCCCGGCCGCGGCCGAGTTGAGCCGCATCGCCGCGTCCCTCAGCAAGAAGTCGACCAGCCTCAAGGGGCTCCAGCTCGGCATCTCGCCCACCCGGCGCGGCTGAGGCGACCGGGTCGGCTGAGCCAGAGGCCGACGGACTGGTCTTTCGGGACCTGGAGCGGCCTCTCCCGCGACGCGACGACGGCGGCGCCCCCGAACCGGGGGCGTCGCCGTCGGCCGTGTGAGGCGCATCTCAGCCGCGCGAAACGGAAAAACTACGCAAAGTTCAAATGGCTGGTGTGCCGACACGCGACCTTGCCGGGGAAACCAGACCCGAAAGGAATCGGTCACCCGGCCGGGAGACCCGGCCGGCGTTCGGAGACGGGACGCTAGGTCGCGTCGGAGTCGTACGGGGGGATCTCGCCGTACCCCAGCTCCCCGCCGCCGCTCATCGCGTGGTGGTCGGCCGCCGGTTCCGCGGTGGCGGTGGTCTTCGAAGTGCCGTTCAGATCGTCCTCAAGATCGGCGATGAGGTGCTTTCTGACGAAGTTCTTCGGGTTGAGGTCGGCCGGGTCGAAGTCGGCGAACTCGGGACCGAGCCCCGACCGCAGGTCGTCTCTCGCGTTGTTGGCCATCCGGCGCAGGTTGCGTATCGTCTTGCCCGCCTGCGAGGCGGCCTGGGGCAGTTTCTCCGGGCCGAAGACGAGAAGGGCGATCACCACCAGCGCCACGATCTCAGGCCAGCCGAGTCCGAACACGGTGATCTCCTACCGGGAGGAAGGTGCCAGAGGCACCTCTCCGGCCACACGCCGGAGAGGTTCCACACTAACGCCCCCACTGGTGAGCACGCGCCTCACCCCGCCTCTCAAAAGGGCCGCTCAGGAGGGTTGGGGTGAGGGCTGCTCGGGGGCGGTACCGACGGTGACGGTCGCGGTCTTCTCCTCACCGCCGCGCTGGTACTTGACCGCGAGCTTCTCACCGGGAGCCCTGTTACGGATCATGGCGATCAGCTCGTTGCCGTCCTGGAGCACGACACCGTCGATCTCCAGGATGACGTCTCCGGGCTTGAGGCCCGCCTGGGCCGCGGGGCCGTTCGGCTCGACCGGCTGGGTGCCCTGCCTGGACTCGGTGGCGATGCGCACCCCGACGCCCTGGTAGGTCGGGTCGATCGCGACGCCGATGCGCGACTTCTTCGCCTTGCCCGTGGTGATCAGCTCCTCGGCGACCCGCCTGGCGTGGTTCACCGGGATGGCGAAGCCGAGGCCGATGCTGCCGCTCTGGCCGCCGACCGACCTGCCGAGCGTGGCGATCGCCGAGTTGACGCCGATCACCTCACCGTTCACGTTGACCAGCGGTCCCCCCGAGTTGCCGGGGTTGATGGCCGCGTCGGTCTGCACGGCGCTGAGCCAGGTGGTGTCGGAGCTGTTCTCCTCACCCGCCTGGACGGGCCGGTTGAGCGAGCTGACGATGCCGGAGGTCACGGTGCCGGTCAGGCCCAGCGGGGATCCGATCGCGATGACCGGGTCTCCCACGACCACGTTGTCCGAGTTGCCGAGAACGATCTCGGGGGCGCCGAAGGTCTCCGCGGGCTTGACCACGGCCAGGTCGGACTCGGGGTCACGGCCCACGACGACGGCCGAGGTGGACTTGCGGTTGTTGAACTGGATCTGGATCTGGACGCGCGAGTCGGCGTTGGCCACCACGTGGTTGTTGGTCACCACGTAGCCGCCCTTGATCAGGAAGCCAGAACCGGTGCTGGAACTCGCCCCGCCCTCGACGGCGAGTGACACCACGCTGGGCAGGACCTTCGAGGCCACGCCCGCCACCGACTCCGGAGGCCGGACGTTGGAGCCCGTCGGCGCCCCGCCCAGGCTGAAGGAGGGGTCGCGCCCCGAGCCCGCGGGCTTGGTGAGGAGATAGGTGCCGACGCTGCCGAGCGTGGAGGCGAGCAGCGCGATCACCAGGCCGAGGATCACCAGCGTGGTGGTGCGAGGCCCACTCCTGGCGGGCCTGGGCGGCGAACCGCCGAAGCCGCCGAAACCTCCGGGGCCCACGGGGGCCCCGGGCGGCGGCGCCCACCCGGGTCCCATGCCGAACGCCTGGGTGGGCGGAGGGGGCTGAGCGGACTGGGAGGCGAAGACCATCGTGTCCTGCCTGGGCGGCCTGCCCGAGGGGTCGCCCCAGCTGTGGCCCACGGGACCGGGGCCCTGGTCGCCCTCATCGGGCGGCAGGTGCCTGTCGTGGTGGAGCGACTCGGGCTGGTCCTGCGGCCTGCCCCACCGGGCGTGGTCGGACTGGGCGCCCGGCCGGCTCCAGTCGTCGTCGCGGGGCTGCTCGGCCTGGAAGGGAGCACCCTCTCCGGCGGGCAGGAACTCGGGACGGGAGAACTCGGGGCCGGATAAGTCGGGGCGGCGGGACTCCTGGGTCTCGTGTCCGCCGTCGGCGAATTCCGACGGCGTACGGCCCTCAGCATCGTTCGCCTCGCGGGCAGTACGGGCGTCGTCGGTCATCGAATACTCACTACTCCTTGACTCGCGGACGGCCGCTCACCGGTGCAACCCGGCAATCTTCCCCCGAGTGGCATACGCGATGTGTAAAGCACGCGCTATCCGAAGGGATTGACCCAGGAGAGCAGACGGCTGGCACCGCGGCCGAGCCGCGTCCAGAGATCGGGAACGGGCTCGTGCGGCAGCGCCGCGACAGCGGCGTCGACCATGTCGGCCGGCGCGTCGGCAAAGACAGTGTAGACATGACCCCCACTCGCCCAGATCGTCTCCTGCACAGCAGGGTCTCGAATCCAGATCGTATGCCCCTTACGCCGTTCCGCATGCCAACCCTGGAGACGTTCTTCGTCAAGCATCCCAGACTGGATAAAAACCGACACAACCGACAGACCATCTGAATACCCGAGATACACGTATCCGGAAGGGACGATGCGAGCGGCGAAGAGCTCCAGCCGTCCCGGCAGGGTACGGGGGAGACGCAGCCCCTCGGCCTCCAGCCGCGGCAGCTCGGCCAGGTCAAGGCCACCGGCCGCCATCGCGGGCGCCGCGCTCCTCACCACCGGATCGAGGGTCAGGTCGACGAAGGCTCCGGCCCTGACGACCCGCCCCTTCGTGTCCATGAGCTCGCGGCGCAGCACCGGACCTCCGTCCCGGTCGAGCCAGTAGCGGGCGGCGACCGTGCCGTCGGCCCGCAGGACGTTCACCAGGCGGGCCGGGCGCCCGCAGGCGAAGCCCTCCCCCGCGTCCACGACCCGGTAGTTGCGGGCCATGACCTCGAGCATCACCTCGGACGGACTGGACATGCCCCCGGCCGGGGTGCCGGGATCGGCGTTCCGCACCGAACCCGAGGGGGCGGCATCTCCCCCGGACCCCGAGGACCCCGAGGACCCCGAGGACGCGGTGCGTACCGTCAACCCCTTTCCCGGGACGTTGCGCACCTCCAACACCTCGGAGACGGCACCCGAGGTGCCCCAGGAGGTGACGTACTGGGTGCCGGAGTATCCGCGGGAGCGGCCCGCGGCCGCCGCCTCGCGGAGCAGGTGCAGGCCGGTGTCCTCGCTCTCGACGTCGTCCGGCGGCGCGACGTGCGGGGACCGGACGGCGTGTGCCGTACCGCCCGTCACCAGCCCCAGCAGCATGAGAGCGGCCAGGATGACCGTGGCGGGCAGCCGGATCACGGAGAGGGGGAGAGAGTCGGCGTCGCCGACCCGCCATAGGGCGCGGTGTTCCTGTGCTGGTTGGCGAACATGTCGACCGGCGGCACGATGCGCGGGTTGGGATCGGCCCCGCCTACCACGAACAGGGTCCCGATGGCCACGGCCGCCGAGGCGACGCCCACCGCGACGTAACCCGCCCTGCGCGCACGGCGGGGTCCTCCGGCACGGCCCCTGGGCCGGTTGTCGGGGGGTGCGATGCCGTGCATGCTCGGAATGGGCGCGCCACCGAAGGTGCGTGCGGCCCGAAAGGGGCGCTCACGCGGCGGCAACGGGCCGCCGGGCTCGGCCATTCGCAGCAGGGACATCGTCAGGTCGGTCGGCATCGCCGGACCGTCAAGGGAGCGCAACCGGCTCTTCAGGGCCCGCACGGCGTCGACCTCGGCCCTGCAGGGGGCACAGAAGGTCAGGTGCGAGAGGGCACGGTCGCGCTCGTGGTGATTCAGCTCACCGTCGACCAGCGCGGAAACGCGTTCTCCGAGGTGACTCATGCGCACTCCTTGCCAAGTGGCTCGTCGTGACATTCGTCATGACTGTGGTTTCTCATGCGAATTCCTCCCCGTGAGTAACGTTCGGGGGGAATTGATCGTTCCGCGGCGCACGGTGGTCCAGCGCCTCACGCAACTGCGACCGCCCACGGTGGATCCTGCTGCGGACGGTGCCGAGCTTCACGCCCAGCGTCGCCGCGATCTCCTCGTAGGACAGCCCCTCGATGTCACACAGGACGACGGCCGCGCGGAACTCGGGCGCGAGCGCGTCGAGTGCCGCCTGGATGTCGGGCTCCAGATGGGTGTCGTCGTACACCTGGGCGGGAGAAGGCTCGCGTCCGCGCAACCGCTCGGCGGCGTCGTCGGCGAGCCCCTCGAACCTGATGCGCTGCTTGCGCCGCGCCATGTCGAGGAACAGGTTGGTGGTGATGCGGTGCAGCCAGCCCTCGAAGGTGCCCGGCGTGTAGTTGGACAACGACCTGAAGACCCGGACGAAGACCTCCTGGGTGAGATCCTCCGCATCGTGCACGTTCCCGGTCAGCCGATAGGCCAGCCGGTAGACGCGCGCAGAGTGCGTCCGGACCACCTCCTCCCAGGTGGGAGGCGTCCAGTCGGACATGGGAGCTTCCGCCTGGTGGTCGGAACCCTCCACCGGCACTCCTCTCTCAGGGGCCACCGCTATCGCCATAGTGCCTGGTTTCGTCCCTTCGTGCGCACTCACTACCTTCAGGACCGGCAAAGGCCGCTTAAACCGTGCAACGCACCGGGGGTGACATGAGTTCCCGATCGGGCCTGCCTCCCTTAGGCTGCGACCCAGCGCCTATATGACTGTGTACGGAGAAAGCGGGAGGAGAGGCCGATGGCAGAGACGCCGACAAGTCCGTTGGAGGCCACTCTGGCCTATGCCGACGAGTTCCACAGGGAGGACGACATCCTGCGGGCCGCGCGCATGCGCGGCGCGGAGGTGGGGGCACCCCCGATCCTGCCCGGCGGCGGCGCCGCTCTCTGCTTCCTCGCCACCGCCATCAACGCCCGTGCCGTCGTGGAGATCGGCACCGGTTGCGGCGTGTCGGGGCTGTGGCTGCTCCGCGGCATGCGCCAGGACGGCACGCTCACCAGCGTGGACGTGGAACCCGAGCACCAGCGGCTGGCCAGGCAGAGCTTCGCCCAGGCCGGATTCTCCGGTGGCCGGATCCGCCTGATCACCGGCCGCGCCCTCGACGTGCTCCCCCGTCTCTCCGACGGCGGCTACGACCTGGTCTTCTGCGACGGCGCCATGCACGAGTACGCCGACTACCTGGCCGAGTCCGTCCGCCTGCTGCGGGTCGGCGGCATCGTCGTCTTCGACAACGCCCTCTGGGGCAACAGGGTGGCCGACCCCTCGCAGCGGGATCCGGAAACGGTCGTCATCAGGGAACTGGGCAAGCTGGTCCGCTCCGACGAGCGGCTCCGCCCGCTGATGATGCCCCTGGGAGACGGCATCCTGGCGGCCGTCAAACTCGCCGACTGAGCCGGCTACGGACGTCCCGTGCGCCGAGACGCTCAAGCCGGCTCCCGGTGCGCCCGAACGGTCGCCTCGTCATGGAGAGAGCCGGTTCTCGGGCGGCCCTGACGATGTCCACGGTGCCGTCGGGGCGGGTCCACCCCGTCCACCGGCCGGCGTCTCGACCGTCACCGCCCGCGACACACCCCGAAACCTGGCAATACCGTTCACACGGGTCCGGCAAGCGATCACCAAGATCCTGGGAGACGCGCGTCAATCCTCTATCGGCCGGAAACGATGCCGATAAGGCCATGTCGCCACAACGCGGGCCTTTCCCACGATCACCGATACACAGGGGTGCGCCATGACGGTTGCCGCCAAGCTCGACAAACTGCTCGACAAGGAGTACGAGGGGTCCGATCTTCACTCGCTTGCCAACGCGCCGGTCAGCGCGCTCTCCGGGGTGAGCGAAAGCGACGCCCAGGACCTGGCCAAGGCGTTCGGTATCAGGACCATCGGCGACCTCGGCCGCAACAAGCACTTCCGGGCCGCCGAGGCCATCGTCAGCCTCGCGGAGGCGAGCAGGTAGGAGTTGGTCCGGCGGGAGCGGCGGCCCGCACCGGACCCTTCGGGGGATCCGGTCCCGCGACCGCAGGCTGACCGGGAGCCAGGCCCACGGGCCTGGCTCCCGGCCTACCGCTCAGCGCCACGTGATCGGCGCGGACGGTCACCGCTACCTGACTCAGCGCCACGTGGTCAGCCTGCCGTCCACCGCTGCTCGCTCAGCGCCACGTGGTCGGCATCGCCGACATGGTCGGCATGGTCGGCGCGGCTGTCACCGCTCCCCGATCGGCGCTCCCTGGAGCTCCGACAGCCATCCGAGCAGCAGACGCACGCCGTACCCGGTGGCCCCCTTGCTGAGAACGCCGTCGTCGGCGCCGCTGCGGCCGACATTCGCGATGTCCAGGTGCGCCCACGGCCGTCCACCGGTGAACTCGCGCAGGAACAGCGCCGCGGTGACGGAACCCGCGCCGTAGGTCGATCCCGCCTCGATGTTGGTCAGGTCCGCCACGGACGAGTCGAGCGCGGGAACGTAGTCGTCGATCAGGGGCATCCGCCAGAGCCGCTCCCCACTCGTCTCCCCCGCCCCGATCAGGGCGTCGGCCAGCTCGTCGTCGGAGGCGAAGACCGCGCCGAGATCCTTGCCCAGGGCGATGCCGATCGCCCCGGTCAGCGTGGCGATGTCGATCATGACGTCCGGCTTCAGTTCCGCGTCGGCGTACGCCAGCGCGTCGGCCAGGACCAGACGGCCCTCGGCGTCGGTGTTGAGCACCTCGACCGTCCGGCCCCCGTACTGCGTGATCACGTCGGAGGGGCGCTGGGCCGTACCGGAGAAGGAGTTCTCGGCGGCGGCGACGAGGCCGGTGACCCGAACCCGCACGCCGAGCGCGGCCAGCGCGCCCAGGACCGCGATGACGACGGCTCCGCCGGCCATGTCGGTCTTCATGAACACCATGTTGCTCGTCGGCTTGAGCGAGATGCCGCCGGTGTCGTACGTGATGCCCTTGCCGACCAGGACCACGTGACCGGTCGCGTCCTCGGGCTCGTAGGAGAGCTGGATCAGCCGGGGCGGGCTCACCGATCCCTGGCCGACGGCGAGGATGCCGCCGAACCCGCCGGAGCGCAGCTCACGCTCGTCCCACACCCGCACCGCGACACCCCGCTCGGCGGCGCGCTCGGCGAGCCAGGCGGGTGACTTCACCGAGGAGGGGGTGTTGGTCAGGTCTCTGGCGAGCGCCACGGCCTCGGCCACCACCTCGGCGGCGGCGACCTCCGTCTCGACCCCGTCGCCGACGAACTCGAGCGTGACCG
This sequence comes from Streptosporangium sp. NPDC000095, assembly GCF_042899335.1. NCBI lineage: Bacteria > Bacillati > Actinomycetota > Actinomycetes > Streptosporangiales > Streptosporangiaceae > Streptosporangium > Streptosporangium sp. NPDC000095. The sequence continues at coordinate 223,584 of NZ_JBIAZS010000011.1, read as the reverse complement.
GGGAGGACTTCACCTCACCGACCCTGAAGGTGTACGTGGCCAGGAGCGCGCCCTCCACGAACGCGGACACCGGCCCGCTCGGGAGCACGATCCTGATGGCGTCCCTGCCCTTGCCGCGCCGCGCCACCGCCGCGCCCGCCTTGCGCAGGGTGGCCGGCGAACCGTCGCCGACCCCGTAGAGAAGCACCCGGCCGACGGCGTCGCCGTTCGCGACCGGAACCTCGACGATCTCGCCCGCCTCACCCTTGACCTTGTGATGGGCGAGCAGCGCCGCCACCGGAACCGGCAGCTCGATATCGGGCGCGAGGTCCTCGGCGAAGGGGACGGCCAGCAACTCGGCGTCACCGGGGAGCGTGGTCCCGGCCCCCTCCCCTGCGGCCGGCTCCGCGCCCTCCGAGGACGCGACGGACAGCCCCTGCGCGTAGGGGACGCGCGGCAGGAGCAGATGGGGGGAGATGGGCATAGCGGTAACTCCAGTCATCAGGCCCGGCGTGGGGAGAGGCACCGGGGAGAACACCACGGCCCTGGCGCGAGCCACCGTGAGGCGGTCCGACGGCCAGGGCCGTGTCGTCGTCTGTCCATCGTCGGTCTCGCGGGCCGTCGCAGGTGTCATGCTCCCCGAGCAAGCTCAAATAGGGCCCGGCTCCACCACTTCTGGTTTAGATCGGGATCAACCGACGATTTTCTTCAGTTCCTCACCGAGGGCACTTGCCTCGTCCGCCGAGAGTTCGACGACAAGGCGGCCGCCACCCTCCAGGGGAACCCGCATGACGATGCCCCTGCCTTCCTTGACGACCTCCAGCGGACCATCACCGGTCCTCGGCTTCATAGCCGCCATGCGTGTATCCCTTCCTGCTTCGGGCTCCGGATCTCCGACTGACCCGAGGGTGGCCGACGCATTCACGTCTTCTGTGATGTCCTATTATCCCGCCTCCGCAGGGAGAATGGGAACGATCAATCTCAGCGTCGGCTCATCCGGCGATCAAGACCGTTGTCCAAGCCCCCTTCAGACGGCCAAACTTGTCCTCGTGAACGCCCGCGCCGCTCTCTTCGATCTGTACGGGGACCACCTCAGGTCCCGAGGCGGTCGCGCGTCCGTGGCCGCCCTCGTTCGTCTGCTCGCCCCGCTGGACATCGCGGCTCCCGCCGTCCGCACCGCCGTCTCACGGATGGTCCGGCAGGGCTGGCTCACACCGGCCCGGCTGCCCAGGGGACCCGGCTACGAGGTCACTCCCAAGTGCGTACGCCGCCTCGACGAAACCGCGCTAAGAATTTACCGAGTCGGAACGATCACGTGGAACGGCCGATGGCACATCCTCGTGGTGGAACCCGTGCGCGAGCGTCCCAGACGGGAGCGCCTGCGCTCGGATCTCTCCTTCATCGGATACGCCTCCCTGTCGGAGACGACCTGGATCGGACCACGTCCCTCCCCGGAACTCGACGCGATCCTCGAAGGCGCGGATCTCGCCGCCGACCGGTTCGAGGCGGTGTTCGACGGTGACCCCGCCGCGCTCGTCGCCAGGACATGGGACCTGGACGCCATCGGGGCCGCCTACGAGGAGTGGATGACCCAGGCGACGGAGCTGGTCGGCGGGCTGCCCGACAACGCGGGCGGCGACCAGGTGTTCGCCACCCGGAGCAGGCTGCTGCACGGCTGGCGCAACTTCCTGTTCCGCGACCCCGGGCTCCCCGCCGAACTCCTGCCGCGAGGCTGGCCGGGAGAGAAGGCGAGGATCTACTTCGAGCACGAGGCCGGGCGGCTGCTCCCCGCCGCCGCCGCCTTCGTCGACCGCCAGCTCAACGAGGTCTGAAACCGCACACGGAGTTCACCGAGTCCGCCCGCTTCACGGGGCTCGAGGAAAAAGCCGCCGGGCACCGTCGTCTCCCCGCGTGAGAAGGTGACCCCGCGCCACAAGCCCTGAGGGAAAACGTCAGGCCCGGCGTATCCAGCAGTCGGCCAGGTGATCGTTGACCAGGCCGATGGCCTGCATCAGCGCGTAGGCGGTGGTCGGGCCGAAGAAACGGAAGCCGTGCGCCTTGAGTTCCTTGGCCAGCGCCTTGGAACCGGGGGTCTGGGCGGGCACGTCCGCGGGGATCTTCGGTACGGGCGCGCCGGGGTCCGCGTGCTTCCAGACGAGGTCGGACAGGTCGACGTCGAGCGCGGCCCGCGCGTTCGCGATCGTCGCCTCGATCTTGGCCCGGTTGCGGACGATGCCCGCGTCGCCGAGCAGACGATCGACGTCCTCCTCGCCGAACGCGGCCACGGCCGGGATGGAGAATCCCGCGAAGGCCGCCCGGAAGTTCTCCCGCTTGCGCAGGATGGTGATCCACGACAGGCCGGACTGGAAGGACTCCAGCGAGATCCGCTCGAACACCTGGTCGTCACCGGTGACCGGACGCCCCCACTCCTCGTCGTGGTAGGCGATGTAGTCGGGGGCCGAGGTCGCCCAGCCGCAGCGCACGAGCCCTGGGGATTCCGCCGATTCCACGGGCTGCGCGAGAGTCTCGGATGTCACAGGCTCACCGTGAACCGGGGCGCCTGGAGCCACTGTTCGCGAGGTCTCGGTCACCGGGTGTCCTCCGTCTCCCGCTCCCCCGTACGGAGGCCGACGGATCCGGGAGACGATTTCTTCGAATCCGAAGTCTCGGACGAGGAAGACGAATCCGGCACCTGGGGCGGCTCGGACGGCCTGGCGAAAGGTGACACACCGGATGACCCGGATGACTCAGACGCCTCGTCGGGCCTGGCAGTCTCCTCCGGCTCGGAATCCTTGGAAGGCACAGCCTCCTCAGAGCTGGGAGCCTTCTCCGGCTCGGAGCTCTTGGAGGGCCCGGCCTCCTCGGACTTGAGAGGCTCCTCCGGCTCGGAATCCTTGGAAGGCACAGCCTCCTCGGGCTCATCCTCGGCCTTCGCCCCGTCAGAGAGCTTCTCGGACGCCTCGAAACCGTCCCCGCCGGAGGACCCGGACGTCTCATCCCCGGCACCCGAAACCACGCGCGAACCGCTGGACAACTCCTCGGACGGCCCGAAACCGTCCCCGCCGAAGGGCCCGGATGACCTCTCACTCTCGGCACCCGAAACCGCCCGCGACCCGCTCGACAACTCCTCGGACGGCCCGAAACCGTCCCCGCCGGAAAGCTCGTACGGCGCCTCGGGGCCGCGCGGCGAGGTCCGGGAGCCGGGGTTGAGCTCGTGACGAGCCTGGAGCCGGCCGGCGAGCAACTCCGACACCCGCTGCTCCAGCACGGCGATCCTGGTGTCACGCTCGCTCAGTGCCCCGGCGACCCGGCTCAGCGTCTCGTCCACGCTCTGCGTGTTGTATCCGACGAGGCTCACCGGGAGTTGGAGGGCCATGAAGTCGACCGCGCCGAGCTGACCTGCCTGGGGCAGGTTCAGCGGGGGCACGTCGGGGGCGAACTCACTCAGCTCCCCTCCCCGGCCCATGGCGACGACCGTGACACCGGCGATAACGGCTACGGCAGCGAGAGCTAATACGACCAGCACATACGAATCGTGCCACATCTGCGCTGGCCTAGGATCGGATCATGACGTCCGCCCCCGGCTTGGCAGCCTTCGTCGTGCTCCGTCCCGGTGACCCGGGCGAGCCCGGCTGGGTCGAGGCCGCCTCGATCGGGGAGGTCGAGGAGCTCGCCCGTGCCGGGCGCACCGTGGTCGTCACCCCGGCCAGGCTGGCCGGCGTCACCTCCGCACCACCCGTACCGTCCGGCGACCTCGGGGAGTCCGACGAGGCCGAGGGCGGGGCGGACACGGCCGGAAACGCCGGAAGGGCGGACGCCAGGGCCGCAACAGCGGCCGCGGGCAACACCGGAGGCGGGCCGGACGCCGCAGCAGCCTCGGAAAAGGGCGCAGAAAACGCCAGGACCGGGACGAACGCCACCGGAAACCCAGCGACCTGGATGGACACCGTCGGAAACACCGCCGGAGACGCCGCGAGGGAGCGGGACGCCGAGGCCGCCGAGCTCACCGCGGCCTCGATCTGCGCGTGGGCCGGTGCCCGCGTCTTCCGTACGGACCGCGTCGAGCAGGTGCGGCTCGCGGTCGAGATGACCGACGCCCTCGCCGGGCGGCGACCGCCCGCGCTAACCCGCCGTGGCCTCGCCTAGCTCCTCCGCGCTCGGCTCCAGGTGCCTGGTCGACTTCTCCAGCAGCCGGAACGCCTCGTCGACCGTGGTGGCCCAGGAGATGGCGTCGAAGACGTTCGGGCGGGTGAAGCCCGCCTCCTCCATACCCTCGACCAGCTCCCGCAGCGGCTTGAAGATCCCCCAGGGATCGAGGACCACCAGCGGCTTGTCGTGCAGACCCAGGGTGCGGGACGTCCAGATCTCGAACAGTTCCTCCAGGGTCCCGATGCCGCCGGGCAGGACCAGGAAGGCGTCGGAGCGGGCGTCCATCACGCCCTTGCGCTCACGCATGTCGGTGGTGACCACCAGCTCGTCGGCGCTCTCGTCCGCGAGCTCGATGTCGACCAGCGACTGAGGGATCACTCCGATGGTCCGGGCGCCGCCCGCACGGGCCGCACGGGCCACGGCTCCCATGCAGGACACCCTGGCCCCGCCACTCACCAGGGAGTGGCCGCGCCTGGCTAGCTCGGTGCCGACCTGCTCCGCCAGCTCCAGATACTTCTTGTCGATCTTCTGACTCGACGCGAGGAATATGCAAATGAACACGCGCCGACCCTATTCGGCGTGGCCGAACACGCGCCAACTATTCGGCGTCACCGACTGTGGACATGGCCGCCTTCCGTTCGTCCTCCAGTAGGCGGCCCCTCTTGCTGTCGGCGTCCACAATGATCCGGACCGCCTCGTCGACGTCGTCGGTGACGTGGATGAGATTCACGTCCACCGGAGAGATCTTGCCCGTCGCCACGAGGGTGTTCTTGATCCAGTCGATCAGGCCGCCCCAGAACTCCGTCCCCATCAGCACCACGGGAAAGGAGGTGACCTTCCGGGTCTGGACCAGGGTGAGCGCCTCGAAGAGCTCGTCCATGGTGCCGAAACCGCCGGGCAGCGTGACGAATCCGCAGGAGTACTTCACGAACATGGTCTTGCGGACGAAGAAGTAGCGGAACTCGATGCCGAGATCGACGTACTCGTTCATGCTCTGCTCGAAGGGCAGCTCGATGCCCAGGCCGACCGAGACGCCGTCCGCCTCCACGGCTCCCCGGTTGGCGGCCTCCATGCAGCCGGGGCCGCCACCGGTGATCACGGCGTAGCCCGCCTCGGACAGCTTCCTGCCCAGCTGAACCCCCATCTCGTACTCGGGGGTGCCCTCGGGGGTGCGCGCGGACCCGAAGACGGTGACCGCCTGGGGCAGCTCGGCGAGGTGACCGAAGCCCTCCACGAACTCGGCCTGGATGCGCATCACCCGCCACGGATCCATGTGCAGCCAGTCGGCGGGACCCCTCCGATCAAGAAGCCGCTGGTCGTGGGTGGACTCGGAGACGAGGTCACCACGGACCACGGCGGCCCCCTGGCGACGCTCCGGACGTGTTTTCTTCATGCGGGCCACCGTAGCGTCGTCTCAGAAAAATCTTGAAAAATCTCCATGAAAACATGGAACCGGACTTTGAACAGCTCACGTCTAACCGAACGAGGGTGCTGCTCGGGACTGAAAGTGGCTTTCCCCGCCAAATGGCCGGCGAGGAAAGCCACTTTCATTTGCACCGCCCCTCCAGGCTCTCGCTCGTCGAGGCCCGCGCACGCCGCGAACAAGCCCTCACGACAGCCAGCCGAGCATTCCGCGCTCGCAGTCGGCGATCTTCGCCAACGAGACGAACTCCTCCTTCTGGTGCGCCAGGTTCGGATCCCCGGGACCGTAGTTGACGGCGGGCACGCCCAGGCCGGAAAAGAGCGAGACGTCGGTCCAGCCGAGCTTGGCCCGCGGCGTGCCGCCGACGGCCTCGACGAAGGCCGACGCCGTCGGATGGGTCAGGCCGGGCCGCGCGGCGGCGGCGCCGTCGGTGAAGCGGACCTCGTACCCGTCGAAGACCTCGCGTACGTGGGCGCGCGCCTCGTCCAGCGACAGGTCGGGAGCGAAGCGGTAGTTCACGGTCACCACGCACTCGTCCGGGATCACGTTGCCCGCGATGCCGCCGCCGATGCCCACCGCGTTCAGTCCCTCGTGATACTCCAGGCCGTCCACGACGGGAAGTCTCGCCTCGTAGGCGTTCAGGATCGCGAGCACCGGCTGGGCGGCGTGGATCGCGTTGATCCCGAACCAGGACCTGGCGCTGTGCGAGCGCCTGCCCCGGATGACGATCTGGGCTCGGAGCGTGCCCTGGCAGCCGCCCTCGATCACGCCGTCGGTGGGCTCCATGAGCACGGCGAAGTCACCCGCGAGCCAGTCGGGACGGGTGCGGCTGAGGCGGAGCAGCCCGTTACGCTCGGCCTCGATCTCCTCGCAGTCGTAGAAGACGTAGGTCACGTCCCTGCTGGGCTCGGGAAGGGTGGCCGCGAGTTTCAGCGCGACCGCGACACCGGCCTTCATGTCCGAGGTGCCGCAGCCGTACAGCCGGTCTCCCTCGACCCGGCTGGGCAGGTTGCCCGCGACGGGAACGGTGTCGAGGTGCCCGGCGATCACCACCCGCTCGCCGCGGCCCAGATGAGTGCGGGCCACGATCGACTCGCCGTCGCGTTCGACGGTGAGGTGCCGTAGCGGCCTCAGGGACTCCTCCACGGCGTCGGCCAGGGCCTTCTCGCCGCCGCTGACCGACTCGACGTCCACGATCCTGGCGGTGAGCTCCCCGACATCCTGCGTGAGGTCCAGACGCGTACTCATGCCCGCGACCCTAGTGCCCGCACGAGTCCCACGCCCACGCCCGGGTGCCCGCACGAGATCCCACGCCCAGGGAGCCCGCACGAGGTCCCGCCCCGTGGGAAACCCGCCGTGCCCGCGCCGGATCCGAACGGTCCTCCCGTCCCACCCGCGCCCCCACCGGTCCGGGCGCCGACGACCCTATCCGCGCAGGACGCGGTCGAGTTCGGCCCTGCCTGGTCTGTGGCCGTCCTTCAGGCGTTCGAGCACCAGGACACAGCCCAGGTCGAAGGCGCCGCCGGGAAACTCGCGCCGACGGGTGCCTCCGGTCGCCACGCACCAGTCGGGGACGCGCCCGGGCTCCAGTTCCTCGCCCGTCCGCACGTCGATCACCGGGGTCGAGCCCGACAGGATCGTCCCGGCGCCGACCACGGCACCCCGTCCCACCCGGGCTCCATCGGCGATCACCGCCCGGCCGCCGATCATCGCACCGTCCTCGACGATCGCGGGCACCGTCCGTTCCTCGGCGGCGAGGAAGGCCTCTTCGTTGCCGGGGTCGCCGCTCTCCCCGACGCCGACTCCTCCGGACAGGTGGACGTTCCTGCCGATCTGGGCGCACGAGCCGATCGAGGCCCACGTGCCCACCGTGCTGCCCTCGTCCACGTGGGCGCCGATGTCGACGAACGAGGGCATCAGCACGACGCCCGGCGCCAGGTAGGAGCCCCAGCGGGCGATCGCCCCCGGCACGACGCGCACCCCCTCGACGGAGGCCTTCAGCGGGACGCGGTCGTGGTGGTGGAAGTCGCCCACCTGGGACCTGGACGTGCCGAGCACCAGGAACGCGAGCATGACGGCCCGCCGGGCGCGCTCGTCCACGACCACCTCGCCGGCGCGGGAGACCCCGGCGACCCGGACCTTGCCGCTGTCGAGCACGTCCACCGCGCTCACGACGACGGCGCGGGCCTCGGTGTCGGCGGGGCTCAACTCGGCCCTGCGCCGCCACAGCTCGTCGACGGCCGCGGGCAGCGGGCCGGCATCGCTCTGGGTCATGGCCGGAGCCTACGTTCGCGGCGTTCTACCAGACCGCGCAATCGCTGGGGACCTGTAGGTTCTTGACCGTGCGACGGCGCTTCTCAAAAGGGGTCATCGCGATCATCGCGATCGTGACCGTGCTCGCGGTGGCCATCACCGTGGGTCTTCTCAGCCTTCTCAGAAAGGTGACACCGCTCGTCGACCTCGGTGAGGGATGCAAGATCACTACGCCCGAGGGATCTCTGGAGCTGGACCTCGAACAGGCCAAGGTGGCCGCGGTCATCGCGGCCGTCGCGGCCCGCAGAAAGCTGCCCGAGCGGGCCGTGGTGATCGCCTACGCCACCGGCATCCAGGAGTCCAAGCTGGAGAATTTGACGGGCGGCGACCGCGACTCGGTCGGCGTGTTCCAGCAGCGCCCCTCCCAGGGGTGGGGTAGGCCCGAGCAGCTCGTCGACCCCGTCTACGCCTCGGGAAGGTTCTTCTCCGCGCTGGTGAAGGTGCGAAACTACCGCAAGCTGCCGCTCCACGAGGCGGCCCAGGCCGTGCAGCGCTCGGCGGACGGGTCGGCGTACGCCCAGCACGAGGAGGACGGGAAGGTTCTCGCCGCGGCGTTCACCGGGCGCGTGCCCAAGGCGGTGCACTGCTGGTTCCCCGCCCCGACGGGCAAGACCCCGCTCCCCGACGAGCGGAGGGCCGCGCGCGAGCTCGCCAGGGCGCTCGGAGCGGGCAGCGCCTTCGAACCCTCCTCGCGCAAGCGCGGCTGGCTGGTGGCCGCCTGGTCGATCGCCCACGCCAAGGAGTTCGGGCTGGGAGGGATCCGCTACGACGGCCAGGCATGGACGGCCGCGAAAAGCCACGACGGCTGGCGGGCCGACCCGAAAGCCTCCGCCAGGAAAGTCGATCTGTCCTGATCGTCCGTGACCTGCCGGGGACGGCGGCCCCGCACACCCCGCATTTCGTACACCGTGAGTGAGGAGCCCGGCGGGCCCCACCGCGACTCGCTACGCGACGAGTGCGTCCACATCGCGACCGGACAGGTCGGGTTCGGGTCGACGTACAGGGCGTCGGAGTGATCGGAGGCGTGTGGCCTAGCTGCCCTTCTTCTTTTCGATCTTGATCGTGCCGGGGGCGAGGGGCTGGGCGTGGGAGGCACTCCAGCGCTTGCCCTGGAGGCGTTCGAAGCTGAGCAGGCGGCCGTCGGCGGCCCGGTAGTCGGCGAAGTCGAGCAGGCCCCGCTCGGGCATCGAGGTGACCCCCTCGCCCCGAAAGGCCGCGGTGCCCCGGTCGACGGGGAAGAAGTCGACTCCCTCGACGCTCAGCGTGGCCTTGGCGGGGATCATGCCCTCCGTGGGCACCTGCGTCCACAGCAGCACCTCAAGGTGCGGCGGATCATCGGTGGCCAGCCCGGGGCGCATCTGGATCGAGAGCCACTGGGGACGGCGGGTGCCGTCGTCGAGGCGGTACTCGGTCCACTGGGTGCCCTGCCACGACAGGTACAGGGCGCCGAGGACCCTGCTGCGGACCCCCTGGCACTCGATCGTGTCGCCGACCCTGATCGTGCGGGGGTCGGGGTAGTCGATGCCGACATGGCCCGCGGACGGTTGGGCCGACGGCTGCGCGGCCTCAACCGAGGGCAGGGGCGTCTCGCCGGAGCGCTCGGACTCGTCGGCCTCCCCGTCCTGACGCGTCGTCGCGAGGAACGCGACGAACAGCAGGACGAGCGTGGCCACACTCAGTCCGAATATCACGACGACCTCGGGGGTCATGCCGCGCGATCCTACTGGAGGCGCCGCACCGCCGCAGCGACGCGTTCGTCGTCGGCCGTCACGGCGATCCTGATGTGCCTCTCGCCCGCGGTCCCGTAGAAGTCGCCGGGCGCGACCAGGATTCCCTTCCCGGCCAGCGCGCGGACCTGGTCCCAGCAGCCGGCTCCGTTGGACGCCCACAGGTACAGGCCCGCGGTGGAGTGCTCGATCTTCCAGCCGGCCGCCTCCAGGGCGGGGCGGAGCGCCGCACGGCGGGCGGCGTAGCGGGCCCGCTGCTCCTCGGCGTGCTCGTCGTCGTCCAGGGCCACGGCCATCGCCGCCTGGACCGGCGCCGGCATGATCATGCCGGCGTGCTTGCGTATCTCCAGCAACCGCTTGACCAGCGCGGGGTCTCCCGCGACGAACCCGGCCCGGTAACCGGCCAGGTTGGAGCGCTTGGACAGCGAGTGCACCGCGAGCAGGCCCTCGTGCGAGCCGCCGCAGACGTCCGGGTGCAGGATCGAGACCGGCCGCTCCTCCCAGCCCAGCTCGATGTAGCACTCGTCGGAGGCCACGACCGCGCCGTGCTCACGCGCCCACGAGACGACCTTGCGCAGGTGCTCGGCGGGCAGCACCCTGCCGGTCGGGTTGGACGGGGAGTTCACCCAGACCAGCGGCACCCGCTCGGGACCGAGCGCGAGCAGCCCGTCGGTGGCGTACGGCTCGGCGCCCGCGAGCCGCGCTCCCACGTCGTAGGTGGGGTAGGCGAGCTCGGGCAGGATCACCCGCTGCCCCGGGCCGACACCGAGCAACGTCGGCAACCAGGCCACGAACTCCTTGGAACCGATCAGCGGCAGCACGTTCGCCTGGTCGAGGATCACGCCGTGCCTGCGTCGCAGCCACCCGGCGGCGGCCGAGCGGAGGCGCTCGGTGCCGTACGTCAGCGGGTATCCGGGACTGTCGGAGGCATCCGCGAGAGCCTGCCGCACGATGGCGGGCACCGGGTCGACGGGCGTGCCCACCGACAGGTCGACGATCCCGTCCGGGTGCGACGCCGCGAGCTCCTTCAGCGGCGTGAGCCGGTCCCACGGGAAGTCCGGCAGGCCGTTCATCGGAGCCTCGCCGGGGCACTCGAAGCCGCTGACCGGTCGGGAGTGGCGTTCATGGTGATCAGCCGTCGTCTTTCACTGGAACTGGGCCCGCCGATGACATGGCGAGGGATTTCGCCGGAACGAGGTCCCGCGATGGCGATGCGATTCACCGGAACAGGGTCCGGCGATGGCGGTGTGATTCGCCGGAGCGGGGTCCGGCGACGGCGGCTCGAGGGAACGGCCGTCGCGGCCGCCCCCTCGGACACCGACTCCTAGTGGCTCTCGGCCTGCGGGGGCAGGGCCGCGACGACCGGGTGGTCCTTCTCGATCTTGCCGACCTTGGAGGCGCCGCCGGGCGACCCCAGGTCCTCGAAGAAGTCCACGTTCGCCTTGTAGAAGTCCTTCCACTGCTCGGGAAGGTCGTCCTCGTAGAAGATGGCCTCCACCGGGCACACCGGTTCGCACGCGCCGCAGTCGACGCATTCGTCGGGGTGGATGTAGAGCATCCGCTCACCCTCGTAGATGCAATCGACAGGGCACTCCTCGATGCACGCCTTGTCCAGGACGTCCACGCAAGGCTGCGCGATGACGTAGGTCACCTCGGGCTCCTTCTTCTTTACGCACCTAGGCACGACTTCGACCGCGAGTTGCTAAGCCCTAGTATTGCCGTGCCCGCCGCGTCTCTGAAACGGGAGGGGGCAAAAGCCGGTGGCCTTTCATGTCAGCGCTCGCCTGAGCATCACCATAACCCCTTCCGACGTGGGCAAAAGAGTCACCACTCGGAGAAGGGTCCCCGAGGGATTTCGCGACGCGGTCGGCGAGTTGGAGTTCTGGCGGGACGGCGTGCTCGGTGTGCGCAGGCGGAACGGCGTCCTGGTGGAGATCGCCGAGGAGACGCTCGCCGCGGCGAAGGTCGTTCCCGAGTCTCCACGGCCCCGGGGGCCTCGCACCGGCGCGTGAACGGCGGCACAGAGACTCCGAAGGACTCCAGGGGACTTCCGGGGACCTCAGGGGATTCCACCGGAGCCTCGCCGGGATGCTCGGAGCCGCCGACCGGTCAGGACGGGCGCCCTGCGGGTAAGCCACAGACCTCACCGGAGTCTCGCCGGGACTCTCGGAACCCTTGACCGGTCAGGATGGGCGCCCGGTGGGTAAGCCGCTCGCCAAGACACGTGTAAGCCGTTCGCTAAGAAGCGTCGCGCCTGCTCGACCAGGGGAATGACAGCGGAGAGCATTCCGCTCGTGACCGTACGTACCAGCGCCGCAGCCGCCGTGATCCTCACGGCCACGATCGCCGGATGTGGCGCCCCGGCTCCTCAGAACGTCCAATTCCCGCCTCTCAACGTGCAGGCCGCCTCCCTCAAGGAGGGCTTCTCGACGATGGAGCGCCTCGTGGAGGCCGCCAGGCAGGAGGGGGCGCTCACGGTGATCGCGCTGCCGCGCGACTGGGTGAACTACGGCGAGATCATCGACACCTTCTCCGAGGAGTACGGGATCAAGGTGCACCAGTTGGAGCCCGACGCCGGAAGCGCACGGGAGATCGCGGCCGCGGACGACCTCAAACCGGACGTGTTCGACCTGAGCATGGACGTCGCCGCGGCCAACGCCGCCCGTTTCGCCCCGTACCGGGTCCAGGGCTGGCAGGACATCCCCGACCGCCTGAAGGACCACAGGGGCTTCTGGTACGCCGGGTACGGCGGCTACATGTCCATCGGCTACGACCCGACCAGGGTCACGGCCCCCGCGTCCTTCTCCGACCTGCTCAAGCCGCGCCACAGCGTCGCGCTGCCCGGCGACCCCCGAGAGGTCTCCGCGGCCTTCAACGGGGTGATGGCGACCTCCCTGCGGGGCGGCGAGGCGCGGGCGGAGCGGGGCGTGGAGTTCTTCCACCGCCTCAAGAAGGCGGGCAACCTCGCGGCCACCCCCAAGGCGGCCTCGGTCCTCGTCGACTGGGACTACAACAACACCGAGCGGGCCGCCGCCGACAAGACGTGGAAGGTGATGATTCCCGGCGACGCCGTGCTCGGCGCGTACTACGTGCAGGCCATCAACAAGCGGGCCCCGCACCCGGCCGCGGCCAGGCTCTGGCAGGAGTTCCTGTTCTCCGACAAGGGGCAGAACCTGTTCCTGAAGGGTTACGCCAGGCCCGCGAGGATGGAGGCCCTCCAGATGCGCGGCACCCTCGACCAGGAGCTGGCCGCGAAACTCCCCGCCACCAACGCGAGGCCGGTGGTCCTCACCATCCCGGAGATCGACACGGCGAGGGCCTATCTCCAGCGCGAGTGGGCCGACAAGGTGAGATAGCCCTGAGGCCGCTGAGGCTGCTGAGACTGATATGTCGCGACTTCCCAGAGGCTCTAAAGTGTCTGGAGAGTACCGATAAGAGGCTTCGCGTCTCAGAATGTGAGCTGATCGTCTTGCGATACGACACCCCGAGCTTGATGAGGTGGAACGCTCGCGCCTACGACAACAGCTTCGGGTACGTCTCGGCGCACGGCGCCCCCCTGGTCGACCTCCTCGACCCGCAGCCCGGGGAGCGCATCGTGGATCTCGGCTGCGGCACGGGAATGCTCGCGGCCGAGATCACCTCCCGGGGCGCCTACGTCCTGGGGATCGACGGATCGCAGGCGATGATCGAGAAGGCCCAGGCGCAGCATCCCGGGCTGGACTTCGTCGTCGGCGACGGCCGAAGCTTCACGGTGGCCAAGCCCTACGACGCGGTCTTCTCCAACGCCGCCCTGCACTGGATGGGCCAGGAACCGGACGCGGTGATCAGCAGGGTCCGCGAGGCCCTCACGCCCGGCGGGCGGTTCGTGGCCGAGATGGGCGGCGCGGGCAACTGCGCCGCGCTGACGGCGGCGCTGTCCACCGCCTGGCGGGAGTACGGGCTGCCCGAGCCCGGCCTGCCCTGGTACTTCCCCACCCCCGCCGAATACGCCACGCGGCTGGAGAAGGGCGGCTTCACCGTCCGCCTGCTGGAATACTTCGACCGGCCGACCCCGCTCGACGAGTGCCCCGGCGGGGCGGCCGACTGGGTGCGGATGTTCGCCGGCTCGCTGCTCAAGGAGGTGCCCGCGGAGATGGTCGACCCGCTGCTCCGGCGGGTGAACGAGCTGGCCGCCCCCGCCCTGCGTCGGGAGAGCGGGTGGATGGCCGACTACGTGAGACTGCGGTTCGCGGCCGTACGCCGCTGAACTCACCCAATGCGCCGAGGTAATTTGCCAGACTATGGTCTGTTCCATGAGTCTCGTTCCCCGGCCACATGGGGTGACTCGGGCGGCTTGAGGGGCTGGTGAAGGGAACGGATGAACTTCTGTCTGAGTGACCTCGTGCCGCCGCTGCGCTGGAGCGACGCGGCCACGATCCCACTTCTGCGCGAACAGCCCGACCTACCGGACGCTTGGTGGCGGAGCCTGCCGATGGCCCGCGTGCTCGCCGTGCTGGGTCCGGAGAGGCTCGCCGACATCCTCGCCTCGATCGTCCTGAACCACTGGCCCGCCGCCGCCCTGGGTGACGTGCTCCCCGCCCTGCACGTCCTGGACCCGGACGAGGCCGACGAGCCCTCCACGGCCATCGCCCTCGACCGCGCCGGGTCCTGGTCAGGCCTTCTCGCGCTGACCGGCCACGACCTGCGCGACCAGCCGTTCATCCAGCCGGTCCCCCTGCTGCACGTCCTGTTCACGGCGGTCTTCACGCGCCTGGCGGTCCCCGCCCACGCGATCCCGCCGGCGCACGCGGCCGCGTCCTCCGGGGCCGCGTCCTCCAGGGCGGCCGGGGCCGCTCACGGGCCCGTCGCGGACGGTGCCGCCACGCGTGGAGCCCTCGCGGGCGAGGGAGCCGAGAGCGGGTCCGTCGCGAGTGGATCCGTCGCCGGAGGGCTCCGGGCGCCGGACGGCCCGCCCGTCGTGGCGGACCTCCGCGCGCAGACCGTGCCGGAAGAGGCCGAGAACGTTCCCACGCCGGAGCCCGAGGCCCCCGTGCAGCCGATGGTGTTGCCGAAGCGCAAGGCCCGCCGGGAGCCACCGGTAACCGACGCCCGCCGCCCCGACGAGGCCCCCGGATCGCTCTTCCAGCCCGCCTCGACGAGGAAGAGCCCGTCGGCGAGCACCTTCCAGCGGGATGACGCCTTCCCGTGGGAGGGGGCGAGCGCGTTCGTACCGGAGGACCGGTTCGCGCCCGCTCCCGGGGAGGCGGAGCCCGCCTCCGGAGCCGGACCTGCGGAAACCGGAGCCGGGTTCCTGGAAACCGGGGCCGAGCCCGCGGGGGCCGGTCCAGTGGAAAACGGGGCCGAACCCGCGGACGTCGAAGCCGCGGAAACCGGGGACAGACCTGCGGAAACGGAGGCTGAACCCTCGGAAGTCGAGGCCACGGAAACCGGAGCCGCGGAAACCGGGGACGAACCTGCGGAAACCGGGGACGGACCCGCGGAAACCAAGGCTGAACCCTCGGAAGTCGAGGCCGTGGAAGCCGGAGCCGCAGGAGCCGGATCTACGGAAGCCGGAGCTGCGGAAACCTCCGAGCCGGACGTGGAGCCCGCCGCCGAGACAGCTGAGACCGGCGCGGAAGACGCCCACGAGGACGACTCCGAGGACGCCCGCGCACTCCCCGACGCCCCCGAGCCGGTCGCGGAGAGCGGCGAGGCCGACAGGCGTGACGAGGGTGACGACGAGGGCCGCGACGACGGCGACGAGGCTCGGCCGGTGCGGAAGAACCTGCACGCGCTGCTGGACGGCGTCTTCGCCAACGTGGAGGACAAGCGCTGGGCGGTGGCGCAGAACAGGTTGTTCAGCGACGCCCCGGCGACCGTGGAGGCGCTGGCCAAGCTCTTCGCGGTGTCTCCCGAGGTCATCAGCGAGATCGAGGCCGATCTGCGCCGGGAACTCGCCGAGTGGGTCGCCTCCGACGAGGCCGCCCCGTACCGGGAGCACCTGGAGGGGGTGAAGGAAATCCTCGGCAAGGCCGCGCCGAGGGAGCGTCTGATCAACGCGGCCGAGTGGCACACCGGGGAACTGCATTCCCTCGACGTACCGGCCTGGCAGTTCGTGCTGGCCACCCTCCCCGGCTACCACCTGGTCGACGAGTGGCTGGTGGAGGGCGACATCACCGAGCTGCGCCACCGTACCCGCGACATGATCAGCGGCGCCAAGCCGCCGCTCACGATCAACAAGGCCCTCGACATGGTCTCCTCGCTGGGCATTCACCCCGAGGTGTCCAAGGAGTGGCTGGAGAACGTCCCGCAGCTTCGCATCCTCGGCGCGGGCGAGCGGTCTCCCCAGCGTTCGAACGGCGCCCCGGCCCTCACCGTGGAGAAGCCGGGTGACGGGACCGGCGAGCCGCCGGGCGGCGGGGAGCCGAGGAAGGCCCCGTTCCGCCCGCTGAAGGACGTCTCGCTCACCAGGCGCTGTTTCCGGCAGCCGGACGGCCGCTGGTGGCTCAGGATCGACGTCACCGAAGAACACCTCGGGGGCACCGAGTGCCCGCTGCCCAGCGGGTTCGCCGCCTACCTCGGGATGTCGCCGGGCGAGGGCCGCACGGTCAGCAGCGCGGTCGGCGAACTGGTACTCAGCTGGCACGACAGGCCCGTGCTGGAGTCGCTCAGGACGCTCCTGGAGGACGTGGGCGCCAAGGAGGGCAGTCACCTGTTTCTCACCCTGTCCGACGAGGGGGTCCTACGGGCCAGGCACCTGCCGCTCGCGGGCGAGGAGGTGGAGACGACGGCGCGGGCGCTGCGGCTGGTCGGCTACACCGCGGCCGGCGGCACTCCCGAGCAGGCGAGGCGGGTCATCGCCACCCGGGTCGGCATGACGGGCCCCGTGGGCTTCCCGGAACTCCTCACCAGGCTTCGAGAACGCGGGGACCGCGATCTCCTGTCCCTGTTGGCCTGACCCATGCCCCGCCTCGCCATCTCCCCCGACTTCCCCGTCGAACTCGGCGCCCTGGCCCAGCCGGTGCGCAGGGACGTCGTGGTCTCGACGCGCAGGTTCCTTCAGAACGTGGCGGGCGCCCCGCACCCCGAGCGGGTCAGGGGGGCGAGGGACCCCCGGGTGGCCACCCTGTGGCTGGCCGAGCGGTACCGGGGCGTCGTGGTCAAGCAGCGGGACGTGTACTGGCTGCTCACCGTGCTGCCGGACGCGGAGGCGTGGGCGTACGCGCAGCGCTACCGGTTCGGCGTGAACACGGCGCTGGGCGTGGTCGAGATGTGGGACGCCGAGGCGCTGGACCGGGTGCGGCCCGCGGTGCGCCGGGCGGCCGAGGCGTCCGCGACGCGGCTGTTCGTCGACATCTGCGACAGCGACCTGGCCGAACTGGGGGTCGACGGTCGTTTCCTGCCGCTGGTCAGGCAGATCACCGACCAGCTCACCCTGGAGGCGCTGGAGCCGCTGCTGCCCCCGACGCAGTACGAGCCGCTGGCGGCGCTGGCCAGGGGCGAGTCGATGGCCGGGGCGTGGCGGGAGCTGGAGAACTGCCGCGCCGTCGCCGCGGGCCCCGAGCCGATCAATCCCGAGGACTTCGGCGCCGCGCTCGTGCGCAGCCCCGACCGCGCCGTCTTCGTCGAAGATCCGCGCGAGCTGAACCGCGTGCTCGACGCGCCCGGCTGGTGCGTGTTCCTGCACCCGCCGCAGCACCGGCTCGCGTACTGGGAGTCCTACCAGCAGCCGACGCTGGTCACCGGAGGCGCGGGCACCGGCAAGACGCTCGTCGCCCTGCACAGGGCCGCCTACCTGGCCAGGCGCGCGAGCGGGCAGATCCTGCTCGTCACCTTCTCCCAGGGGCTGAGCGCCGAGCTCGCGACCAGGCTCGACCTGCTGATCGAGGACGAGGTGGTCCGCAAGCGGATCGAGGTCGGCAACGTGGACCGGCTCGCCCACCGCGTCGTCGCCGAGGCCGAGGGGCGCCCGCCCTCGCTGATCGGCGCCGCCGAGCTGACCGCGCTCTGGGAGGAGACCGAGACCGGTCACAGCCCGGCGTTCCTGCTGCGCGAGTGGGAGCAGGTGGTCCTGGCGCAGAACCTGCGGACCCTGGACGAGTATCTGGCGGCCCCCCGCCCCGGCCGCAGCGTCGAACTGTCCGGTGAGGAGCGCGCCTCCGTGTGGAGGGCCGTCGAGCACGTCACCGAGCAGTTGCGGGTACGCGGCAAGCGGACCCTGCTGCAGCTCGCCTCCGAGGCGTCGGTGCTGCTCGGCCAGACGACGGGGGACCTGCTGGAGGAGGCGGAGCCCGCGCGGGAGCCGTACCGGCACATCATCGTGGACGAGGCGCAGGATCTCCACCCGGCGCAGTGGCGGCTGCTGCGGGCGGCGGTGCCGCACGCCCGCGACGACCTGTTCATCGTGGGCGACCCGCACCAGCGCATCTTCGACACGCGGGTGACGCTCGGCGCCGTGGGAATCGACGCGATCCAGCAGCGTCTGCGAGTGTCGTACCGGCTCCCACGGGAGATCCTGTCCTGGGGAGTCCGATTACGCGGGGGCGGTCCCGCCGACGGGCTCGTCAAGGGTGTGCAGGAGCTTTACGGCTTCAGGGGCACCCGGCACGGGCTCCGGCCGATGGTCCGCGCCTACGATTCACCGCAGGACGAACTGACGGGTCTGGTGGCACAGGTGGGACAGTGGGTGAATGAGGGTGTGACGCCCGAGGAGATAGCGGTGGCTGCCAGGACCGCCGGCCTCGTGCGTGACGCGCGGGCCGCTCTGCGTGATCTGGGGGTACGGGTGACGACGCTGCACGGCATGAAGGGACTGGAGTTCCGCCGGGTCGCGGTGATCGGCGTGACCGAGGGGATCGTCCCCGACCTCGACTCCCTCACCCCGATCGGCGAGGACCCCGCCGCAAGGGCACACGACCTTCAGCGGGAACGCGGCCTGCTGTATGTGGCCTGCACCCGGGCCAGGGAACTTCTTTACGTTTCTCATTACGGACGGGCAAGTCCATTCCTTCCTACCTGACCACATAGTCTGAAATGCGGATATATTCCCCTTTGCCGGTTGGACCTCAATGAACCTCAGTTTGAGCGACATCGCGCCACCTCTGCGCTGGACCTCTCCCGGCCAGGTGGCGCCGATCGCGACCGACCCCCGCCTCCCCGAGGCGTGGTGGCAGGCGCTCCCGCTCGACACCGCCTGCTCGACCATCGGGACGTCCGAGGTGGCCGGCCGCCTGGCCGACCTCGCCCTGGCGTGCTGGGGCCACCTGATGCTCGGTGACGTCCTCCCCCTGCTCAGGTTCGCCGACCCCGCCGCGAGCGCCCGCACGCCGGAAGGACTCGGCCGCGAGGTGGTGCACAAGCTGTTCACCGGGGTGCTGGAACGGCTCCTCGAACCGATCACCGAGGAGAGCGTCACCAGGATTCGCCCCTCCCGGCCCGACCGGCCGCTGCCCGAGCTGATCGACGAGGTCTTCACCGCACTGGACGAGCGGCAGCGGGCCATCGCCAGGGACCGGCTGTACGCCTCCCAGCGGGCCACCCTCGACGACCTGGCCCAGCGGTTCTCGGTCACCAGGGAGCGCATCCGGCAGATCGAACGCGACCTGCGCGACCACGTCGAGGCCTGGCTCGCCAAGGAGGACGCGGCGCCGCTCATCGCCCACGTGTCGTGGCTGCGGGGCCGGCTGGGCTCCGCCGTACCCGCCGACGACCTCGCCGCCGCCGTCCCCTGGCACCGCACCGAGCTCGCCACGCTGGGCATCCCCTCCTGGCGGTTCGTACGGACCCTGCTCACCGGCTACGAGCAGGTGGACGGCTGGCTGGTCGCCGGAGGCGCCGACGAGCTCAGGGAGAAGACCCGGCAGCTGTTCACCGACGGGCCCCGCCCGATGGACGAGGCCGTGACGCTCGCCAGCCAGCTCGGCATCCGCGAGGACGTCGCGGAGCGCTGGCTCATCGCGGTGCCCCAGCTGCGCGTGCTGGAGAACCACGTGGTGCCCTGGCCGCGCAGCGTCAACGACAAGGCCGAGGCCGTGCTCGCGGTGGCGGGCGGCCCGCTCACCCCCGAGGAGATCCAGGAACGCATCGGCGAGGACTACAGCCTCGTCGGCATCCGCAACCAGCTCACCGCCGACGACCGTTTCCTGCGGGTCGACCGGAACAAGTACGGGCTCGCGCGCTGGGGCGGCGAGCAGTATCTGGGCATCCGGGAGATGATCGTCCGGGAGATCGAACGGGCCAACGGCGAGGCATCGGTCAACACGATCGTCACCAACCTCACCGAACGCTACGACGTGAGCGAGAGCTCGGTCCGCGCGTACGCGGGCGGGCCCGGCTTCGAGCGTACGCAGCGCGGGTGGATCAGGGTCGCCGGAGCCGAGCAGGCCGACTACCAGCCGCGCAGGGACGTCTCCGAGACCCGGCGCTGCTTCCGCAGCCGCGACGGGCGCTGGTGGCACCGGGTGGACGTGAACGCCGAGCACCTGCGCGGCTCGGGCTCGCCGCTGCCGACCGGTTTCGCCGCGCACCTGGGCATGGCCCCCGGCGGCCAGCTCACCGCCGCCACCCCCTCGGGCGACGTGGTGATCAGCTGGCACAACCAGCCGACGATGGGCTCCATCCGTCCCGTCCTGATCGCCGCCAACGCCTCCGAGGGCGACCACGTCTTCCTCACGGTCTCCGACGGCGGCGAGCTGCTCACCCGCTACCTGCCCGCCGCCTCACCGACCCTGCCCGCCCTGAACCGGGCACTGCACCTGATCGGCTACACGGCGCCGGTGGCCTCAGAGGCGGAGGGCATCCGCCTGATCGGCGCCCGCATCGGCCTGTCGGAGGGCTGCACCCGCGAAGAGGTGATCACCCGCCTGCGCGACCGGGGCGACCGCGAGATCCTCGCCTTCCTCGAAAGTAGTGTCTGATTGTTGTGCGTGAAGCCCGTTCCGTGTGGGGGTGCGGTCGATTGCGTAGGCTCGACACATGCTGCGCCTGTATGACACACGGAATCGCCGGGTCGAGCGGATCGTCCCCGAGGGGAGCCGTTCCCTGCGGATGTACACCTGCGGCCCGACCGTCTACAGGTCGGCCCACGTGGGCAACCTCCGGTCGTACCTGCTCGCGGACCTGATCAGGCGGGTCAGCGAGCGGCAGAAGGTCCGGGTGGTGGCCTGCCGCAACATCACCGACGTCGGGCACCTGGTGGACGACACCGAGATCGACCCCTCCGGCGAGGACAAGGTGCTCGCCCAGGCCAGAGCCGAGGGGCGGGGCATCCTCGAGGTCGCGCGCTTCTACGAGGACGCCTTCGTGGCGGACACGACCGCGCTGAACATCCGCCCGCCCGAGCACTCGCCCCGGGCGAGCGAGTCGATCGACCTGATGATCGAGATGATCGCCAAGCTGATCGAGAAGGGACACGCGTACGCGACCCCCGACGGCTCGGTCTTCTTCGACGCCGCATCCTTCCCGACGTACGGGGAGATCTCCGGCAACCGGCTCGACCAGCTGAGGCCGGGCCACCGGATCGAGGCCGTCGACCCGCGCAAGCGCTTCCACGCCGACTGGGCGCTGTGGAAGCCCTCCGAGCAGGGGCTGACCTGGGAGACCCCGTGGGGCCGTGGCTTCCCCGGCTGGCACATCGAGTGCTCGGCCATGTCGCTGCGCTTCCTCGGCGAGAACATCGACCTGCACACCGGCGGCATCGACCTGCGTTTCCCGCACCACGACGACGAGCGCGCCCAGTCCGACGCCACCGCCGGGCACGAGGTAGTGCGGCACTGGGTCCACGGCGAGCACCTGCTCTTCGACGGGCGCAAGATGTCGAAGTCCACCGGCAACGTCGTCCTGCTCAAGGACGTGGCCGACGCCGGTCTCGACCCGCTGGCCGTACGGCTCGCGCTGCTTGAGCACCGCCACCGCCAGCAGATGAACCTCACCTGGGACACCCTGCGGGCCGCCGACAAGACCCTGCGCCGCTGGCGCGGCCAGGTGGCCGAGTGGTCGGAGTCGCCGAGCGGCCCGATGCCCGCCGACCGGGTCGCCCGGATCGAGGCCGCCTTCGACGACGACCTCGACACCCCGCTCGCGCTGCGGCTCATGCGCGAGCTGGAGCGCGACGGCTCGATCTCCCCCGGTTCGCGCTTCGAGGCGTTCCTGCACCTCGACCAGATCCTCGCCCTGGACCTCTCCCTCGACATCGGCAAAGCGGTCAGGCCGAAGACCTTGCCCGAAGGCGCCGCCGAACTGCTCGATCGGCGCTCACGAGCCCGCGACGCCAAGGACTGGGCCGCCTCCGACCTCCTCCGCGACGAGCTCGCCGCCCTCGGCGTGAAGGTCGTCGACACCCCCGAGGGCCAGACCTGGTCCTGACGATCAGGCGAATATCGTTCTGAGGGCGTCGTCTTTACAACCCGTCCATCCCTCCTTGAGGTGGCCGTTTCAGGCGGCGATCACCTGAATCTGGGACTCTAGCCCGGCGAAGTCGTCGGGGTTCCGGGTCACCAAGGGGAGGCTGTTGGCTGCAGCGACCGATGCGATCAACAGATCAGCGAGTCGCTTACGTGGCTGGCGGCCGAGGTCCAACACGAGGGCGTAGATGATTCCGTAGGCACGCGCTGCGTCGGTGTCGAAAGGAATCGGATCGAAGGTGGACTCCGCCCACTGCAGTACCGCCTGCCGTACGGCTCGTGTGTCGGCGGCTTTGGCCGCGTGCGGGCCTGCCGCGAGTTCGGCCATCGAGATGGAGCTGATCGCCGGACGCAAATCGCCTGGACGGCAGCCGAGAACGTCGGCGATGCGCTGCTCGTCGAGTCGTTCGAGATCGATGACGGCGGAGGTGTCCAGCAAGAGGCTGTGCTGGTCGCTCACCGAGCGTCCCCGAGCAGGGTGTCTTGATCGATCGCGACATCGACGTCGCTGCGGAACTCGGCGTAGTCGATGCGCGGCAGGTGAGCAGCTGTCCGCTTGAGTTCGTTCCATGGCACGAAGGTCTGGCGGCCGGTGACCAGCCGGAGCGCGTGGGCGCGGACCTCGACCAGTTGGTCGGGGGTCAGCTGCTCGACGAGGTGGTGTACGTCGTCGTAGTCATGGGCGGCGGTCATGCCTTGAGTGTACGCACGACTCTTGCCCAAGCGGCTGGAAATACTGTGGGTGCAGGCTCGCGGCCTCGGCTGCCTCGATCCTGACCTCCGAAAGCCGAGGCGTCGTGTTCGATTCAGACCGACCGGCTGGCAGTCAGCGCGCGTAGCTCACGAGCGGCAGGCAGAGCACGGGCCTGCTCAGGTAGAGCGCCGAGCACGAGTTTTGCATCCATCGCATAGCGGGTCATCCAGCGCTCGATGGAAAGATCATCGACAATCTTGAAGGCCTCTTGTGCGGCCTGCTCTGGATCGGTGCGAGCATGCAGCGCGGCACGGTGCAATCGAATCCGGGGCAACGTCTGATCGCTAACGGGATACAGACCTTCGGCGGCGTCCTGCGACTGAGCAGCGTTCTTCACATCACCCGCGAGGGTGTAGATCAGGCTCCGATCGAACCACAGTCCGCGTTCGCCAAGTCTGTGAAACGCGCCGGTCAGGGCCGGAAGCCGGTCGAACATCTTCTCGGCTTCTCGCAGTGTGCCGACTGCGTCCGTGTGAGACCCCATCGCCGCGAGTGTTTTCGCCTCTGCGGTCAAGGCGGCCACAAGCGGAGCAGTTGGCTGCTGACCGGCCAGACGGCGAGCCTCCTGGGAGAGTTTGAGAACCTCCGTGAGGTCCTCGGCTGGATCACTGCGCCGGTGGAGCGCCTCACGGCTACGCAACCAGGAGGCGAGCAGCCGATCTCCGGATTCGTCGATGAGCGCTCTGGTTGTTCTCCACCAGCGGCGCGCCTGTCGGCGATTGCCCATGTCGGTCCACTTTCCAGCGATCAAAGCGGCATGTCGGGCGGCGGCATGGGTCAGATCTCGTCGTACAGCGTCGGGTTGCTTACGGGCAAGGTGGGGCGCCATCTCAGCGAAGTCAGCGGCGAGCGCGGTGAGGACGACTGCGGGCGGTTCGGTGCGGGCGGTTTTCGCGTGCGCGGCGGCGGCGTCCTCCCAATCGTCGATCATCACCCCCGACACGCTCGCACCGGCGATCCGAGGCTCAGACGCCTGCCAAGCATCCGTCAGAGCGGCCAACGCAGGCGCCACGGCACCGCCGACGGCAACGACAGCGGCATCCCGGATGAGCCGTCTGCGCTCCATATCCTCGCCCTCGTCCCAGCTTGAGGTCTTTACCTCGACGGTACTCTTCCGCAACTGATCGGCGTCAACCATGGCCGCACGAAGTGCCCGTGCCATGAGTTCGCCCCCCGCGTCGAGTTCGGCATCGAGGGCCGTGATCGCCTCAACAGGCGGACGGTGCTTCCCCTGCTCCCACTTGCCGATCAGCGAGAAGTGCCACCGGACCCGCTCGGCGAGATCGCGCAGGCTCAGCTCACGGCGCTCCCGCCACGCTCGCAGGGTGCGACCGAACTCCTGCCACTCCGTGGAGGCATTCGCTGTTGATTGTCCAATCACGTCTGCCCTCGTGATCCGTCGCATACGTCGCACGAGCATCGGCGCGACGCATTGTGTCTTGTTGAACACCATCCGTGACTTCGACTATGGGCGCCAGTCAGCGTCACGTAAAACGGAACGCCGTAGGTGGACCAGGCCATGCGGAGTCCCTTGATCGAAAAGGAGTCGCGATCCATGAGCGACGCCAGCGCCACCGTGCCCGCAACCGCCGCCCCAAGATGGCGATTGATCATCAGCCGAACGCCGTTCCCCTGGGGCGCGTCGCAGGTCGGGACGAAACCCGACGCGCGACAGGCTGTGACGCCGTGCGGGCGGAAGTTGCCGCCCGGGGTGTGGCCACGCGAGACACACCGAAAAGGGGCGACGGCATGAGCACGTCCTTCATCGAGGCGGATGCGGAGAGCCTTCGGCACGAGCCCGGCGAAGACCTCCGGGCACTGCGCACGCTGACGCTCCGCTTTCCCGACTGGTGTCCCTGGTACGGCCACGCCACCGGGCGCTGGTGGGCATTTTCCCCCACTCGATATCGGCAGTACGTCGGCTTTGTCGAGGCCGACACCCCCGCCGAACTTGCCGCGCGGATGCGGCACATCGAGGACTTCCACCCTCACCCCGAACAGCAGGACCAGCCGGTCGGCACCGACCACCGAACAGCCGACAGGGACATCGGGGTCGCCGGAGGTTGTGAGAACGCCGAGATCACGAGCAAGGGAGGTGACCGGGATGACCGTACGACTGTTGTCCGTCCTCGTCGGCGTGCTCGCCGACCGATTCCGGACCACGACCGGCGACGCCACCCGACCGGCTCACCCGGCCGCGCTCTGGTCGCCGGACCCGGGCCGGATACCCGGCTGGTCGACGACGCCGAACCACGCTCCCGTCATCTCCCAGCGGTTCACGGCCACCACCGACCAGGTCAGGCCCGCACGGAACTTCGTCGCCGAGATCCTCGGCGACGATCACCCGCTCCGCGACGACGCCGTGCTCCTGACCAGCGAACTCGCCACCAACGCCATCGAACACTCCAGCGGACTGACCAGCACCGAACCCGCCGACACCGGAACCTCGAACGCCGGAAGCGCGGACGTCACACCGGTCGACCGGCCACGGGAGTTTGTCGTCACGGTGGCCTTCACCTTGCGCGGCGTCATCGTCACCGTCCAGGACCCCGGCTTCACCCGGATCCCCCACACCGGAAATCCCCGACCCAATGCCACCGGCGGCCGAGGACTCCTCCTCGTCAACGACCTCGCCACCCGCTGGGGCTTCCACCGCGACCTCATAGGAACCGTTGTCTGGTTCGAACTCACCTAACAGCCCGGCGCGGCGGCACGATCCTGAAGGAGCAGCGCCGCCACGTCCTCAACCAACGGAGCATCCGGTTTCGAGGCTGGGGATATCTCTCCACGCGCGCGCACAAGGAGCGATTAGAGGAAAGCAAGTGACCCGTGGGGGCCGTTTCCGGTCATCATTCTCTTTCAGCCGCGCGGTGGTTGGTGGATGGGGGGCGGCAGCAGGAGGTGTTGAATTGCCGGGTGAAAAACATCGCGCCCACAGGGGCCCAACACACCATCTCGGACGGCGGTTTCCAGGCCGTCGTCACCGAGCTCGGAGCAGGACTACGGAGTCTCACCCTGGACAGCCGTCCGCTCGTCATCGATTTTCCCGAGGACGAGCCCCCGCTCGGCGGGGCGGGGCTGCCGCTGCTTCCCTGGCCGAACAGGGTCGAGGACGGCCGCTACACGTTCGACGGCGAGGAGCGGCAGCTCGCGCTGAGCGAGCCCAAGACCGGCAACGCGATCCACGGCTTCTCCCGGTCGTTCCCCTGGACGGTCCTCTTCCACGACGACAGCTCGATCCGACTGGGGATGCGGCTGTTCCCCCAGCTCGGCTACCCGCACGTCCTTGACTTCTCCGTCCGGTACGCGCTGGGCGCGGCCGGCCTGGAGGTCGAGGTGAGCGTGGAGAACGTCGGCGCCACCGACGCGCCGTACGGCTTCGGGGCTCATCCCTACCTGTCCCTGGGCACCCTCTGCGCTTTGGACGATGCCCTCCTGGAACTCCCCGCAGCCCAGTGGATCGCGGTGAACGACCGCAAGATCCCCACCGGCCGCCACGACGTCGAGGGCACCGAGTACGACTTCAGGGTCCCCCGCCCGATCGGCGGGACGGAGCTCGACACCGCGTTCACCGGTCTGGAGCGCGGCGCCGACGGCCGGGTGCGGGTCACGCTGGCGGCCCCCGACGGGACCGGGGTCGAGCTGTGGGCAGGCGAGGGGATCGAGTGGCTCCAGCTCTACACCGGTGACACCCTGCCGGAGGGTCACCGCCGTCTGGGGCTCGCGGTGGAGCCGATGACCTGCCCGCCGAACGCCTTCCGCAGCGGTGAGGACGTCATCAGGCTCGCCCCCGGCGACCGCGCCGTCCACCACTGGGGGATCGGCCCAATCTGACCGGCGTCCCGGCCCGCTCCTGAGGGTTCGGGTCGTACGAGCGGAACCGGGTCAGACGGCTCGCGGCCACCGTGCCGTGGGCGTTGACCAGGTCGGTAGCAAAAGTCTCATACGCGCATCTTCGCCCTGACGTCGGTGCCGACCCCATGGGGGTGGTGCCACACTTGCGGAAGCATGTCGCCTAGGAGGTTTTTGTGAGGTTCCGCCCGTACGCCTGGATGCCCCGCCCACTCACGTGGCTGGCGCGGGTGCTCACCGTTCTTCTGGTGCTCGGGCTGCTGCTCGCCGGAGCGGGCGTATGGAGCGTACGAGCGTCCTTCCCGCAGCTCGAAGGCGAGCTCAAGGTGGACGGCTTGAAGGGAAAAGTCACCGTATATCGCGATAAGACGGGCATCCCGCACATATACGCAGACTCCCCAGAAGATCTCTTTCTCTCCCAGGGCTACGTCCACGCCCAGGACCGTTTCTTCGAGATGGACTTCCGCCGCCACGTCACCGCGGGACGGCTCTCGGAGATGTTCGGCTCGGCGACGCTGACCGAGGACAGGGTCATCAGGACCATGGGCTGGCGGAAGGTGGCCGAGAAGGAACTCCCCCTGCTCGACGAGCGAACCCGGCGCTACCTGGACGCCTACGCGGGCGGGGTGAACGCCTGGATGAAGCGGAACGACGGCTTCGCCGACAAGAGCCTGGAGTACGTGCTGTTGCGGGCGACCAGCCCGGACTACCGGCCCGAGCCGTGGACCCCGGCCGACTCGCTCGCCTGGCTCAAGGCGATGGCCTGGGACCTGCGCTCCAACATGACCGACGAGATCGGCCGGGCGCTCGCGGCGAGCAAGCTGCCGCGCGGCCGGGTGGAGCAGCTCTGGCCCGACTACCCGTACGAGACCAACCAGCCGATCGTCACCCGGGGCTCGGTCGGCGAGCGCGGGTTCCGCCAGGACGAGGAGCCGAAGACGGCCGAGCCCGAGCCGTCGGGGGTGGCGCCCGCCACCGGGGCGCTCACCCGGGCCGCCGAGGCCATCCGCGCGGTGCCGAGCCTGATGGGCGACCCGGCGGGCGGCAGGGGCATCGGCTCGAACTCCTGGGTGGTCGGCGGCGAGCACACCGAGTCGGGCAAACCGATCCTCGCCAACGACCCCCATCTGGGGCCGGGCATGCCCTCGGTCTGGTACCAGGCCGGGCTGCACTGCCGCGTCAAGAGCCCCGAGTGCCCGTTCGACGTCACCGGATTCACCTTCTCCGGTGTACCCGGCGTGGTCATCGGCCGCAACGACAAGATCGCATGGGGCTTCACCAACCTCGGCCCGGACGTCGCCGACCTTTACCTGGAGCGGATCAAGGACGATTCGTACCTGCTCATGGGCGAGTGGAAGCCGATGACCATCAGGACCGAGACGATCAAGGTGGCCGGGGGCGACGACGTACGGCTCACGGTGCGCGACACCATGCACGGGCCGATCATCTCCGACGTCCTGGAGAGCGCGAAGAACACGCTGCCCGGCATGGACGCGGTCTTCGAGGAGAAAGGCGACGCGGTCGCGCTCAAGTGGACCGCCCTGGAGCCCGGCAGGACCGCCGACGCGATCTTCTCGCTGAACGTCGCGCAGGACTGGCAGGAGTTCAGGGCGGCGGCGAGCAGGTTCGAGGTGCCCGCGCAGAACCTGATCTACGCCGACACCGAGGGCAACATCGGCTACCAGGCCCCCGGGCGGATCCCGGTGCGGACCCGCGGCGACGGCACCTGGCCGGTGCCCGGCTGGACCGGTGAGTACGCCTGGCAGTCGACGATCCCCTTCAACGAGCTGCCCAGCCTCTACAACCCGCCGGAGGGCTACATCGTGACCGCCAACAACGCGGTCATCGACCCCGCCCGATATCCGTACAACCTCACCAAGGACTGGGCGTACGGATACCGCTCCCAGCGCATCCTTCAGCGCCTCCGCGAGGCGCTGAAGGACGACGGCAAGGTGGACGTGGCGGCGATGAGCGCGTTGCAGCAGGACAGCGACAACGGCCTCGCCCGCTTCCTGGTGCCCAGGCTGCTCGACGTCGAGATGGCCGGGCCCGCCAAGGACGCCCGCGAGCTGCTGCGCGACTGGGACCACGGGCAGGGCGCGGACTCGGCTCCCGCGATGTACTTCAACGCCGTCTGGCGGCACCTGCTCATCGAGACCTTCAACGACGATCTCCCCGAGGGCGCCTGGCCCCAGGGCGGCGACCGCTGGTTCGAGGTCGTACGGGTCATGCTCGACAAGCAGGACGAGGCGTTCTGGGACGACACGACCACCCCACGCGCCGAGACCCGCGACGACATGCTGCGACGGGCGATGGCGAGGGCCTACGACGAGCTGAACGGCCTGCTCGGCCCGGACGTCAAGGACTGGCGCTGGGGCGACCTGCACTCCCTGGAGCTCGTCCACCAGACCTTCGGCACCTCGGGGATCGGCCCGATCGAGTGGCTGTTCAACCGGGGTCCGTTCCCGGTCGCGGGCAGCGACGACGCCGTCAACGCCGCGGGGTGGGACGTGCGGGACGGTTACGCGGTGAGCTGGCTGCCGTCCATGCGGATGGTGGTGGACCTGGCGAACCCGGACAAGTCCCGATGGATCAACCTGACCGGCGCCTCCGGCCACGCGTTCCACGACAACTACTGGGACCAGGCGCCACTGTGGGCGCGCGGCGAGACCACCCCCATGCTCGCCGGCCAGGAGGCCGTCAAGAAGGCGGCCACCCACACCCTGACGCTCATCCCCTGACGCTCGGTCCCCGAGGCGTGGCCCCTGAGAGGCGAGGGCTGCGCCTCCGGGACCCCTGACGGCCGCTTCCGGGCCGCTTCCGGGCGCGGGGCGAGCCCTCGCGGCCCGGATCCCCGTTCCTCCCGCCTCCCCGAAGCGCTGTCAGGGCGTCAGGACGCGGGACTCGCCGACGGCGAGGTCCCACAGGTCGGCGCGGTCACGTCCGGCCTGTGCCCAGGCCACCCTCGCCTCCTCCACCGGCGCGAGGAGCGACTCCCCCGACAGGACGAACGTGCCCCAGTGCATGGTCGCCATCCGGCGCGCCCCCACGTCCTGGCACGCCCGCACGGCCTGCTCAGGATCGACGTGCGCGGCCTGCATGAACCAGCGGGGCTCGAACGCCCCCACCGGCATCAGAGCCAGGTCGATGCCGTCCGGGTAGCGGGCGCCGATCTGCGCGAAGCGCTCACCGTACGCGCTGTCCCCGGCGAAGTAGATCGTCTGGTCGTCGGAGGCGATCACCCAGCCGCCCCAGAGGGTCTTGCAGGTGTCCCAGATCGACCGGCGGCTCCAGTGGTGGGCGGGGACGAAGTCGAAGCGGACGTCCCCCACCCGGGTGCTCTCCCACCAGTCGAGCTCGGTGACGTCACGGAATCCGCGCCGGGTGAACCAGGACCTGAGCCCGGCCGGTACGAGGACGGGCGTGCTGCGCGGCAACCGCCGCACCGTCCACGCGTCCAGGTGGTCGTAGTGGTTGTGGCTGATCACCACGGCGTCGATCCTGGGCAGGTCCGCCCACGCGACGCCGGGCGGGGTGAGGCGGGGTCGGTGGACACCGACGATCTTCCTCGCCCAGACCGGGTCCGTGAGAATGGTGAGCCCGCCGATCTGCACCACGTACGTCGCGTGTCCCACCCAGGTGACGACCGCCTCGGTCCCCGTCGGCCGTGGGAGCCCGTTCCTGTGGACCGGGATGCGGTCCGCGTCCCCGACATCGGGCCGGAGCGTGCCGTGCCAGGCGACCGCCAGCAACTCCTGGAACGTCGGGATCGGCGAGGTCAGCCGGTCCCTGAAGCCATCCGGCCACGACCGTCTCGGCAAGGGCTCCGGCCGCCTCGGCGGCGCGGGCGGTACGGGAGGCGCGGGTCGCACGGAGGTCCCGAACCGTACGGGGAACTCCGCCCCCGTCGAGGTTCCCGTCGAGAAAGCCGGCGAGAGAGCCAACGAGGGGGCCGTCGAGGGAGCGGAGAGCACGGAGGAACGGGATGCCGCCTCGGCGATGGCCGTACGCGGTCCTGAGGGGCGATCCCGCACCGCCCGGCCGGCGGTGCGGCCCAGTTTCCTGAGGGCTCGCGCCGGTCGCGCGGTGAAGCGGGCCGACCATCCGGGACGCCATGGAGGCACCGCGACGAGGCCGTCGAATTCCGCGGGCAGGTGGGAGGCGGTTGCTGGGTGGGAGGTCTGTGACATGGGCGGCCCCCTTCGGTCATCGACAGCTCACCCCTTGTAGATCCCCCCACAGCGGGATTCATTCCTTTTGTGGGGATCTGGTGTTACGCCACCAGGGCGACCTTCGGACGTAGTTGCCGTCCTCCAGGTTCGCCAGCCGCTCGAAAAGGTTCCACGAAGCCTGGTTTCCGCAGATCATCATGGAGACGACCACCGCGACGACGTAGAGCGGGAGCATCGGCAGGCCCACGCAGCACATGTACTGGGAGGCGTGCCGGTCCTCATGCTTGAGCAGGGCACCGGCGAGGAAGCCCTCCGGGTGCTTGGTCAGCACCACGTTCCCCACGGTGAACGCCGAGGCGATCGGGAACCCGAAGCGGTAGCCGTACGCCAGGAGCAGCCCGTCGGGCCCGGGCGTCACCCGGGCGCGGCCGACGCGCGCCAGGAGCAGCCCCAGCGGTGTGGACAGGTTGATGTAGTTGAGGGTTCGCCGTACTCGATGTAACCGCCGCATACCCGGATTGTCCGCCATCGGGGCGGCGAGCGACAGACGCCCCGGGACGCCGAGCGGGGCCGCGTCAGGGAGCGGACGTGCCCGGTGGTGCGGGTGGGGTCTGGGAGCCGGGAGGGACCCGGCCGGGCGGGGTTTGATCCGGCCCGGTCCGGTCGGGCTGCACGGAACCGGGCACGACCGAGTCGGGCGGCACCGCACCGGACCGGGCCGAGCCGGACGCGACCGAACCGGACTGAGCCGAGCCGGACGCGACCGAACCGGACTGAGCCGAGCCGGACGCGACCGCGCCGGACTGAGCCGGGCCCGGCGGAATCCCCGGGTCGGACGTCGCGGGCGAGGGCGGAGAACCGGACGGGGAACCGGACGGAGGCGGGGAATCCGACGGTATCGGCGCGGACTCGGGACCGGAACGGTAGCCGTCCGAGGTGGGCGGCCACGTCCCGCCCAGGGTGGCCGACGGCGAGAGCATGATCCCCACCGTGACCGCCGCGAGCCCTCCGTAGAGGTAAAGGTAACCGGACAGGTCGTTGGCGATGACCAGGTCGCCCTCCGGCCGTCCGGAGATCCAGATCATGGTGATCAGCGCCCAGCCCGCCACGAACGCCACGGCCGCGGACTTGCCGTGCGTCATCCGGCCGGCCCCGTAGGGGATCGCGAACAGCAGGGCGAGGCAGACGACGGCGGAGACCGGGACGGGCCTGATGTACCAGGAGTGCTGGAAGCCTCCCAGAACACCCAGCAGCAGCCCGAGCACGAAGAGCACGGCGTTCGTCGCCACGGCGACAACCGTCTCCGAGGGCGCGCGCACAGCCGGGACCTGCTCCATCACAAGCATCGAGGCTAGTGGATCCCGGCGAAGAGATCGTCCTCACGGTCGTACGGCTCGCCGAGCCCGCCCATTTCGATCGGCGCTCCCGGGCCCGCGGGACCCCGTACACCGGAGCGGAGGATGAAGTGCTCGACCCCGAGGAGTTCCTGGCCGACGTCGTTGGACAGGGCGAACCAGGGCGGGCTCACGCTGATCTGGGTGGCGTGCGCCCGCAACGCCTCGGTCTTCCTGTCGATGTGGGCGCGGGCGTCGATCTCGGTGGTGACGTCCCCGTCCGCGCAACCGAACGGCAGGTCGTCGACCGGCTCGACGAGAAAGGGGGTGCCGCTCTCGCGCATCGCCTCCTCGCTCCTGTGCAGCACGGATCTGGGGACGGCTGTGTGGTAGAACTTCGCGACCCGCCACGGCCCGTCCCCGCCGAGCACCTCTCCGGACGTCCCCCCGGCCCTCTCGTCGGGCACCTCCCCGCCCCCTCCACCGGGGGCCTCCCCGGACGCGGAAGCGCCCTCCGAGCGGGTCACGGAGCCCGAGAGCACCCCGAACCCCGGGTCGGCGGCCAACTCGACGGCCCGCCAGGCGACGCGGTGGGCCTGGATGTGGTCGGGGTGGCCGTAGAAACCGTTCTCGTCGTAGGTGACGAGCACCTGGGGCCGCACCTCGCGGATGATCCTCGCGAGCTCGCCCGCCGCCTCGTCCAGGTCGGCCCCCCAGAAGGCGTTCTCCCTGTGGTTGGAGGCGGCGCCCATCATGCCCGAGTCCCTCCAGCGGCCGGGGCCGCCCAGGAAGCGGTGGTCGGTGACGCCGAGCGCCGCGCAGGCCGCGGCGAGCTCCTCGACGCGATGCTCGCCCAGCGTGTCGTCGCGGTCGGCGGTCAGGTGGGCCAGCTCCGGGGGGATGACCTCGCCCTCCTCCCCCAGCGTGCAGGTCACCAGCGTGACGTGCGCGCCCTCGGCGGCGTACCTGGCCATGGTGGCTCCGCTGCCGATCGTCTCGTCGTCCGGGTGGGCGTGTACGAGCATGAGGCGCCGATCAGTCATGCGTCCGAGGGTATCGATGCCGGGCATCGCCCAGAACCTCCGAATTCCCTTCCCGGCGGCCCCTGGAAAACAAGACACTCGATGCGGAACTGGCAAGATGGCTGGTATGAGTGAGAGCTTCCCTCGCCTGCACGCCAGAACCCGTCGATTCACTCTCGGGGTGCCGCGCGGCTTCACGATCGCCCCGGGCGGTGACCGCGTCGTCTTCCTCCGGACCAGGAGCGGCTTCGACCCGGTGACCTGCCTGTGGGAGTACGACGTCCTCAGCGGCACGGAACGGCTCATCGCCGACCCTCGCGCGCTGGCGGCCGACGAGGAGGACCTGCCGCCCGAGGAGCGGGCGCGCCGCGAGCGGAGCAGGGAGCAGGCCGGGGGCATCGTCGGATACAGCACCGACTCGGCGGTGACCGTCGCCGCCTTCGCTCTCTCCGGTGGCCTCTACGTCGTCGATCTGAAGACCAGGCACATACGGCGGCTGACGACCTCCGGGCCGGTGATCGACCCCCGGATGTCCCCCACCGGCGTCCACGTCGGCTACGTGACCGGCGGCGCGTTCCACATCCAGGACCTGGAGGACGAGGTCGACCACGCGCTGGCCCGTCCCGAGTCTCCCGAGGTGACGTACGGCCTCGCCGAGTTCATCGCCGCCGAGGAGATGGACCGCATGCGGGGTTACTGGTGGTCGCCGTCGGGTGAGGCGATCCTGGTCGAGCGGGCCGACGAGTCGCCGGTGCAGCACTGGCACATCGCCGACCCCGCCAACCCGGCCCGCCCCGCCACCGAGCAGCGCTACCCCGCCGCGGGGACGCCCAACGCCGGGGTCGAGCTCTTCGTCCTCACCCTCGACGGGGCCCGCGTCCCGGTGCCCTTCGACGACGAATACCTCGTCAACGCCGGCTGGGACGCCCACGGCCTCTCGATCGTCACCATGACGCGCGACCAGCGGACCATGCGGCTGTTCGACGTCGACCCCGCCACCGGCACCTCCACGCTCGTCCGCGAGGACACCGACCCCGCCTGGGTCGACGTCGTCACCGGCGTTCCGGGCCACCTGTCCGACGGCAGCCTCGTCTGGGCCGCCACCGCCGAGGGCGGCCACCGCCTGATCGTCGGCGACTCCCCCGTCACGCCGCCCACCCTCCAGGTCCGTCAGATCCTCGACATCGACGGCGAGACCGTGCTCTTCCGCGCGAGCGGTGAGCCCACCGAGATCGCCGTCTGGGCCTACCGGCGGGGCCAGATCACCCTGGTCAGCCCGACCGAGGGCGGCGTCTACAGCGGCCACACCGCGGGCGGCACCCTGGTGATCACCGGCCAGACCCTCGGCAGTGAGGGTTCGGTCACCCGCGTCCTGCACAACGGCACGCCCCGCGGCCACATCACCTCCCACGCCGAACGTCCCACCCTGGACCTGCGGGTCTCCCTGATCAAGGCGGGCGAGCGCGACCTCGCCACCGCTGTACTCCTGCCCGCCGGGCACGTGCCGGGCTCGGCGAGGCTGCCGGTCCTCATGGACCCGTACGGCGGACCGCACGCCCAGCGCGTGCTGGCCGCGAGCGGAGCGCACCTGACCAGCCAGTGGTTCGCCGACCAGGGCTTCGCGGTGGTCGTCGCCGACGGCCGCGGCACCCCGGGGCGCGGCCCGGAGTTCGAGCGGGCCGTCCTGCACGATCTGGCCACCCCGATCCTGGAGGACCAGATCGACGCCCTGCACGGCGCCGCCGCGCGGTTCCCCGACGACCTGGACCTGTCGCGGGTCGGCATCAGGGGGTGGTCGTTCGGCGGTTATCTGGCCGCCCTCGCCGTGCTCCGCCGCCCCGACGTGTTCCACGCGGCCGTCGCCGGGGCCCCGGTGACCGACTGGCGCCTGTACGACACCTGCTACACCGAGCGCTACCTCGGCCACCCCGACGAGGGCCACTACGACTCCTCGTCGCTGTTCGCCGACGCCGAGAAGCTGGACCGCCCCCTGCTGCTGATCCACGGCCTCGCCGACGACAACGTGGTCGCCGCGCACACCCTGCGCCTGTCCTCCGCCCTGCTGGCCGCGGGCCGCCCGCACAACGTGCTGCCGCTGTCGGGGGTGACCCACATGACCCCGCAGGAGACCGTGGCGGAGAACCTCCTGCTCCTCCAGGTCGACTTCCTGAAAAAGTCTCTGTCCTGAGCTCTCTTCGGGAAGGCCCTCTGCTCAGGGCCTTCCCGAAGCAGAGCCTGTCCTGAGTTTCCCTCCGGACGATCTTGTCCTAAGCCACCGGTCACCGTCGTCGGCGCACCGCCTCCACCGAGCGGTGAAGGCCGGTCGCGACCGTCAGGCACGGCACCAGGGCAGCAGGGCAGCGGTCAGGCCACCCGGTGCGCTGAGCGAGTCCGGTACGGCACGCCGCGCACTCCCGACCGTCAGGGTGACAGCAGCCCGTGGCACAGTTGGTCGGCACTCCAGTCCTGCCACCGCGCCGTGGTCCACCCGCATTCACGGGTCATCACCAGAAACAGATCCGGCGACAGCAGCCCGACCGTGATGTCGGTGGCCTGGCTTTCGGTCAGGCCGGGCCGCAGGGCCTGCAGGCGGGCCAGGATGGTGACGACCTCCCCGTGAGCGGTGTGCCGCTGTTCGCTGTTGGCGGCCCATTGAGCGGCCATGTCGGGGTCGCCAGCCGCCGCGTCGCGGACTACCGCGAGGACGGGGGCGACCCGGTCGAGGATGACGCCGCTATGGTGCACCCATCCCCGCACCACCGCCATCGGATCCTGCTCCGCCTGCAAGGCGGCGAACCAGGGCCGTTTCAGCAGCGGCACGGGCTCCTCGTCTCCGGTGGAGGCGACATCGACCACGTACTTGAGTAGCTGGCTCTTGGTCCCGTAGTGGAAGTAAACCGTCTGCACCGACACCTCGGCCGCGTCGGCGATCTGCTGGAAGGTCGCCCCGGCATAGCCGCGCCCCACGAACAGCCCTTTCGCGGCGTTCACAATACGGCTTCTGGTTTGTGCCGAACGCCGCTTGGGGCTCTTGACGTCTTCCATTCATTTAGAGTACCACTTTAGAGTGGTACCTTAAAGTATCACTATAAAAGGAGATGGTTCATGATCGCCCTGGGTGGATTCCACCATGTCAAGCTGCCTGTCTCGAGCGTGCACAAGAGTCTGGAGTGGTACCGGCGCGTGCTCGGCCTTGAGGTGGCGATCGAGTTCGTCGAGGACGGCGTGCTGCGCGGCGTGGCGCTGAACGACACGGACCAGACGCTGATGCTCGCGCTACGCGAGGAGCCCGAGCGGGCCGCCACCCTGGGCGGGTTCGATCCGGTCGCACTGGCCGTGCCAACCGTGGAAGCGCTCCACGCCTGGTCCGATCATCTGGATGCCCTCGGTGTAAATCACTCCGGCATCGCCGAAGGGAGCGTGGGATGGCTGATCGGCGGTGTCATCGACCCCGACGGCATCGAAATCCGGCTCTACACCCAGCAGAAGCGGCCATGAACGCTTTCCATCCGCCCGTAGGGGCCGGCTATCGGCGTATCCCCAAGCCATAGAAAAGAGGACCTACCATGATCGGCACCCCCCTCCTTGCCGGGCTCGCCATGGCTGCGGCCATCATCGCACCCGCGCCCGTCACCGCCCACGCGGACGCACAGCGCCTGGCCGCGACGGCCAACTGGCCGGAATCCGGCTCGTTCCTCAGGTACGACCACAATCTCGCCACGGGCAAGTTCGAGGCCTCGATGAAGGGCACCTACGAAATCACCGACATCCATCCCGACCTCTTCCAGCCGGTAGGCACCGCCCACGTTAAAGGAAATGTGATCAACCAGGTCGCGGGCGACTTTCGCTGCGCCTTCGGACTT
Source organism: Streptosporangium sp. NPDC000095 (assembly GCF_042899335.1). NCBI lineage: Bacteria > Bacillati > Actinomycetota > Actinomycetes > Streptosporangiales > Streptosporangiaceae > Streptosporangium > Streptosporangium sp. NPDC000095. The sequence goes on along the minus strand of NZ_JBIAZS010000011.1, from coordinate 186,616 downwards.
TTCCGCATCACCTATCTCGCCACCGACGGAAACCTGCTTTCCACCATGAAGTACTACCGGAACTGCAAGGGCAAGACCAAGCTGGCCTTCGACTTCTCCCACCCGAATGTCCACCGGCTCGAAGCCAAAGCGTGCACCGACGGCAAGCGCCCGGAAGGCACCAAGCCATCGCTGCACTGCCTGGAGGACAGCGGGTGGAAGACCCTCTACGTGAGCTACCCCTGAGAGAGCGGGAAGGTAGGGGGCGGCAACGACATCGGCTTCGCCGGGTATGGCGGCGTGTGCATCCAGGCCGACTGCACGAGCGCGCCCACCACGGCGATCCTCGACCGAATTCCCGCACTGAGGCAGCCCCTGAGCGGCCTCCTCACCGAGATCAAGCGCCGCAGCCCCCACGCCCAGATCGTCATGACCGGCTATGGCGGAGCGGTCACCCGTGACCAGAACGCCACCAACGTCCAGCTCGACCCGATTTGCGACGCCGGTGTCTTCAGCGCCGAGGAGCGCCTGGCGGGGGCGGAGGTCTCCGGCGCGGCAGGAACGACCCGACGGTCGCGTTCCGCCGCTCACCAAGGTGTGGCAAGGACCCGTCCCCGCGACCTCCGGGTGAGAGCCGCAGGGACACGCTCTCACCTGGAGGTGCCGTGCCAGCTGCTCCACAGTGCCGCGTACGAGCCTCCGGCCGCGACCAGCTCGTCGTGCGAGCCGAGCTCGCTGACGCGGCCGTCCTCCACCACCGCGACCCGGTCGGCGTCGTGGGCCGTGTAGAGGCGGTGGGCGATCGCGATGACCGTACGTCCTTCGAGGACGGCGGCGAGTGAGCGCTCCAGGTGGCGGGCGGCGCGGGGGTCGATCAGCGAGGTGGCCTCGTCCAGGACGAGGGTGTGCGGATCGGCGAGGACCAACCGGGCCAGGGCGAGCTGCTGCGCCTGGGCGGCGGGGACGGCCTCGCCGCCGGAGCCGACGACCGTGTCAAGCCCTTCGGGCAGGGCCTCGACCCACTCCCAGGCGTCGACGGCCTCCAGCACCTCGCGGACCCGTGCGTCGTCGGCGTCGGGCCTGGCGATCAGCACGTTCTCGCGTACGGTGCCGCGGAAGACGTGGTGTTCCTGGGTCACCAGGGCGACGTGGCCGCGCAGGTCGTCCAGGGGGAGTTCGACGAGCGGGACGCCGCCGACCGCGACCGAGCCGGTGCGGGGACCGTGGATGCCCGCGAGCAGGCGTCCCAGCGTGGACTTGCCCGCCCCCGAGGGGCCGACCATGGCGAGCCGCTCCCCCGGCCTGATCGTGAGGTCGATGCCGTGCAGCACGTCGTGGCCCTCACGGTAGGCGTAGCGGACGTCGTCGGCCCTCAGCTCGCTGCCCTCGGGAGCGGCGGAGGTGGCCTCGCGGTCGTCGGGCACCTCGGCGACGCCCAGCAGGCGGGCCATGGAGGCGCCGCCGACCTGGAGCTCGTCGATCCACATGAGTAGCCGGTCGAGCGGGTCGATGAGCTGCTGGACGTACAGTGTGGCGGCGGTGACCTGCCCCAGCGATACCCAGCCCCGGGTGTAGAAGAGGCCGCCGATGACCAGCGTCGCCACGATCGGGATCACGTAGCCGAGCTCGACCGTGGGGAACCAGACCGTGCGCAGCCCCATCGTGTATCTCTCGGCCGCCCACGACTCGGCGATGTCGGCGTCGGTGCGGCGGTGGCGCCGGTCCTGCAGGCCCAGGGCCTCCACGGCGCGAGCGCCGTTCACCGTCTCGGCGAGGCCGTCGGTCATGTCGGCGTACGCCGCGCTCTCTCGCAGGTATCCGTCTCTGGCCCGCTTGAGATACCAGCGGGTGGAGATCCACAGGACGGGGACGGCGAGCAGCGAGGGCAGCGCGAGCAGCGGCCCGACCAGCAGCAGCGCGCCGACGGTGATCACGCAGGTGACGAGCGCGATCAGGGTCTCCGGCACGGCGTGCCGCACGGTGCGCGACAGCGAGTCGACGTCGCGGGAGGTCCTGGAGATCAGGTCGCCGGATCCGGCGCGCTCGACCGTGGACAGCGGCAGGCCGAGCACCCGCCCGACGAACTCCTCGCGCAGCTCGGCGAGGACCTTCTCCCCGAGCCTGGAGGAGAAGTAGACGGCGAACCTGACCAGCACCGCCTGGGCGACCACGAAGCCGCCGATGGCGAGCGACACCCCGGTGACGTCGATCCCCGAGTCGTCGTGGACGCCCTGGACGAGGCCACCGAGCAGCCACGGCGCCGTCAGGCCCGCGACGGCGGCGAGGGCGTGCAGGAGGAGCGCCACGGTCAGGTCGCGGGGGTACTTCAGGGTGAGCCTGCGGGCGTACGCGCGGACCTGCGACTGGTCGGCGACAGGCAGGATCTGCCTGCTCATCACGCTTCTCCCCGGGTGACGACGGCGGCGTAACCGGGGTGGGCGGCGAGCAGCTCCCGGTGCGTGCCCTGGGCGCGCACGACGCCTCCTTCGACGTAGACGACGTGGTCGGTGCGGTCGAGCACCAGCGGGCTCGTCGTGCAGACCAGCGTGGTCCTGCCCGCGCGTGCCTTGGCCAGCCGGTCGGCGATGCGCGCCTCGCTGTGGGCGTCGACCGCGCTGGTGGGCTCGATGAGGATGAGCACCTCCGGGTCGAGGGTGAGCGCCCTGGCGAGCCGGAGCCGCTGCTGCTGGCCGCCGGAGAACTCCCGGCCCGCCTCGGCGACGCGCCCGCCGAGGCCGCCGGGCAGCGCCTCGACGATGTCCTCGGCGCACGCGACCCACAGCGCCCGGCCCAGCTCCTCGTCCGTGGCGCGGCCTGTGACGTCGAGCTCGTCCCTGAGCACTCCGGCGAACAGTCTCGCGTCGTTGTCGGCGACGAGGATCCGGCGGCGCACCTCGGAGACCGGCAGGGTCGCGAGCGACACGTCGCCGAAGTCGACGTCGCCCTCGCCGTAGCGGCCGAGCCGGTCGGCGATGGCCTCGGCCTCCTCGGGGACGGCCGCCGCGACGGCGGTGAGCATGCCGGGACGCACGGCGACCCCGGAGGCGACGTCGCGCAGCAGGCCGCCCTCCGAGCGGCCGGTGCCGCCCTCCACCTCCGGCCTCAGCGAGAGGATGCGCACCACCCTGCGGGCGGCGACGTGCCCCTTGGTCAGCTTGTCCGCGGCCTCGGTGAGGGTGCGTACGGGGGCGATGAGGAAGGCCGCGTAGCCGTAGAAGGCGACGAGCTGGCCGGCGCTGATCTCGCCGCGCGTCGCGAAGGTCGCGCCGAGCCAGGTCACCGCGGTGACCAGCAGCCCGGGCAGCAGGACCTGCGCGCCCTCCAGCATCGACTCCACCGAGGCCACCCGCACCCCCGCCCGCCGCACCCGCTGGGACTCGGCGCCGTAGCGGTCGGCGAAGACCCGCTCGCCGCCGATGCCGCGCAGCACCCGCAGGCCGGAGACGATGTCCGCGGCGCGGGTGGAGAGGTCGCCCTGCAGGTCGCGGTGGGCGTTCTGGCGGTGGTGCAGCGGCCTGAGCAGGGGGGCGACGGCGACCGCCATCACGGGCAGGCCCGCCAGCACCATCAGGCCGAGCGGCGCCGAGCTGCTCAGCAGGATGACGGTCACGACGACGACGGCGACGGCCGCGCCGCCGCCCCGGATGAGGATGTCGATCGTGTTGCCGATGTGGGCGATGTCGGAGTTGCCGACGCTGACGACCTCGCCGGTGGACATGCGCTTGGGCAGGGTCGCGCCCAGCCTGGTCGCCTGCCTCGCGGTGACCTGGACGGTCCGGTAGGCGGCGGCGAGCCAGTTGTAGACGGCCATCCGGTGGCGCAGGATGCCGGCGACGGCCTGGGTGATGCCCAGGGCGAGCACCACCCCGCCCCAGATGGTCAGGGAAGGCACGTCCTTCGCCGTGATGGCGTCGATCCCCTTGCCCATGGCGTACGGCACGAGGGCCATCGCGAGCCACCACAGGATGGCGTAGGCGATGCCGAGGAGCAGCGGGCCCATCTGCGCGCGGGCCACCCACCACAGGTATCCGAAAGGGCTGCGGGCATCGGGAACGCCGGGGTCGGCGACAGGTAGGGAGCGCATCTCACAGCAAGGGTCACAAACTTCGACCAGGCCCGGCAAACCATTTTCGGCCTTCCCGGCGTGTCGCCGTCAATTGGGGTTGACAAGCACATCACGTCAACCTAAATTGACAGACATGAGCGATACGGCACAACTGGCATCCGACGCCGGCAGCCGCGATCCGGCCGTCGGCCTGCGAGCCGTGCGAGCGCTGCGGACACTGGTCGACCGGCTGGAGGCACTCCAGGTGGAGAACGCACGCGAGCAGGGCTGGTCCTGGCAGGAGATCGCGCACTGCCTGGAGGTCACCCGGCAGGCGGTGCACAAGAAGTACGCGGGTGGCCGAGGTTTACTGAGACGGGAGAGATAGCGATGTTCGAACGGTTCCATCACGATGCCCGCCAGGCGGTGGTCCTCGCCCAGGAGAACGCCCGCAAACTGCGGCACGACGTCATCGGCACCGAGCACATCCTGCTCGGCCTGCTCGCCCAGCCGGAAAGCGTCTCGGCGCGGGTGCTCGGCCGCCACGGCCTCGACCACGCCCGCGCCTACCGGTCGGTCACCCGCCTCACCCCCCAGAAGCCCGGCAACGCGCTCGACGCCGAGGCGCTGGAGTCGATCGGCATCGACCTGTCCGCCGTGCGGGAGAAGGTCGAGGCGACCTTCGGACCCGGCGCGCTGGACCGCAAACCCGACATCCAGCGGCGGGGCCGGCTGTTCGGCTTCCACGTCCCCTTCAGTCCTCGGGCGAAGAAGACCCTGGAGCTGTCCCTGCGCGAGGCCGTGAACCTCAAGCACAACTACATCGGCGACGGCCACATCCTGCTGGGCATCCTGCGCGACGGCGGAGGGCGGGGCGGCGAGGTGCTGGCCGACGCGGGCATCGACGCCGCGACCCTGCGACGGGAGATCGTGAGCGAGCTCGGCCGGCCACCCGGAGGACACCGGCCCTGACGGAGGGCGGAAACCACACCCGGCACGTCACCGGCTCGGGACGGTGAAGGCGGCCACGCCCGGACACCGACGGCCTGGAACGGTGAAGGCGGAAACCACACCGGTCAGGGAAAACGGGAAAGCGGGAGCCGCGCCCGGTGTGGGGCGGCTCCCGCTTCCGGGAGATCTACTTCGCGGCTCGCAGGTAGTCGCGGTTCATCTGGGCGATGGTGTCCAGCGGGATGCCCTTGGGGCAGACCGCCGTGCACTCCCCGGTGTTGGTGCAGCCGCCGAAGCCCTCCGCGTCCATCTGCTCGACCATCGCCTTGGCGCGGGAGTCGCGCTCGGGCTGGCCCTGCGGCAGCAGGGCGAGGTGGGTGATCTTGGCAGCCGTGAAGAGGGAGGCCGAGCCGTTCGGGCAGGCGGCGACGCAGGCGCCGCAGCCGATGCAGGTGGCCGCGTCGAACGCCGAGTCGGCGTCGTCCTTCTTCACCGGGACGCTGTGCGCGTCGGGGGCCGATCCCGCGGGGACCGAGACGAAGCCGCCCGCCTGGATGATCCGGTCGAACGCCGAGCGGTCCACGACCAGGTCCTTCACCACCGGGAAGGGCGCCGCGCGCCACGGCTCGATGGTGATGACCGCGTTGTCCTCGAAGTGCCGCATGTGCAGCTGGCAGGTGGTGGTGGCCACCTGCTCGCCGTGCGCGACCCCGTTGATGACCATGCCGCACATGCCGCAGATGCCCTCGCGGCAGTCGTGGTCGAAGGCGATCGGGTCGTCGCCCTCCAGAATGAGCCGCTCGTTGAGGACGTCGAGCATCTCCAGGAAGGACATGTCCGGTGACACGTCCTCGACCCGGTAGTTGACCATACGGCCCTTGTCCTCGGGCCCCTTCTGCCGCCAGATCTTGAGAGTGAGGTTCACTTGTAACTCCGCTGGCTCATCTTGACGTACTCGTAGTCGAGATCTTCCTTGTGCAGGATCGGGCCCTGCTCCCCGTACTCCCAGGCGGCGACGTAGGCGAAGTGCTCGTCGTCGCGCAGGGCCTCGCCGTCGGCGTCCTGAGACTCGGCGCGGAAGTGGCCGCCGCAGGACTCGGTACGGTGCAGCGCGTCGATGCACATCAGCTCGGCCAGGTCGAAGAAGTCGGCCACCCGCCCGGCCCGCTCAAGCGCCTGGTTGAGCTCCCCGGCCTCGCCGGAGACCTTCACGTTCTTCCAGAACTCCTCGCGCAGCTCGGGGATCCGCTCCAGGGCCTTGCGCAGCGACTCCTCGGTGCGCTCCATGCCGCAGTGGTCCCACATGAGCCTGCCCAGCTCGCGGTGGTAGGAGTCTGCGGTGCGATCGCCGTCGTTCGACAGCAGCCTGGCGATCTTCTCGCGCACCGCGACCTCGGCCTCCGCCACGGCCTCCTCGTCGACCTCGCCGTACGGACCGTTCGCGAGGTAGTCGCCGATCGTGGTCGGCAGCACGAAGTAGCCGTCGGCCAGGCCCTGCATCAGCGCGGACGCGCCGAGGCGGTTGGCGCCGTGGTCGGAGAAGTTGGCCTCGCCGATCACGAACAGGCCGGGGATCGTGGACTGCAGGTCGTAGTCCACCCACAGACCGCCCATCGTGTAGTGGACGGCCGGGTAGATGCGCATCGGCTGGGCGTAGGGGTCCTCGCCGGTGATGCGCTCGTACATCTCGAAGAGGTTGCCGTACTTCTTCTCCACCGCGTCGCGGCCCAGGCGGCGGATCGCGTCGGCGAAGTCGAGGTAGACGCCCAGGCCGCCGGGGCCGACGCCGCGACCCTCGTCGCAGACGTTCTTGGCGGCGCGGGAGGCGATGTCGCGCGGGACCAGGTTGCCGAACGCCGGGTAGATGCGCTCCAGGTAGTAGTCGCGCTCCTCCTCGGGGATCTCCGAGGCCGGACGGCTGTCGCCCCGCTCCAGCGGCACCCACACGCGGCCGTCGTTGCGCAGCGACTCCGACATCAGTGTCAGCTTCGACTGGTAGTCGCCGCTGACCGGGATGCAGGTCGGGTGGATCTGGGTGTAGCAGGGGTTGGCGAACATCGCGCCGCGCCGGTGCGCCCGCCAGATCGCCGTGGTGTTGCAGCCCTTGGCGTTGGTCGAGAGGAAGAACACGTTGCCGTACCCGCCGCTCGCCAGCACGACCGCGTCGGCCAGGTGCCGCTCGATCTCGCCGGTGACCATGTCGCGGACGATGACGCCGCGCGCCCGGCCGTCGGAGACGATCAGGTCGAGCATCTCGTGGCGGGTGTGCATCTCGACGGTTCCCGCCGCGATCTGCCGCTCCAGCGCCTGGTACGCGCCGAGCAGGAGCTGCTGGCCCGTCTGGCCGCGCGCGTAGAAGGTGCGGGAGACCTGCGCGCCGCCGAAGGAGCGGGTGTCGAGCAGGCCGCCGTACTCGCGGGCGAACGGCACGCCCTGGGCCACGGCCTGGTCGATGATGTTCACGCTGACCTGGGCGAGCCGGTAGACGTTGGACTCGCGGGCGCGGAAGTCGCCGCCCTTGACCGTGTCGTAGAACAGCCGGTAGATCGAGTCGCCGTCGCCCCGGTAGTTCTTCGCCGCGTTGATGCCGCCCTGGGCCGCGATGGAGTGCGCGCGGCGGGGCGTGTCCTGGTAGCAGAAGGACTTGACGTTGTAGCCCAGCTCGCCGAGGGTCGCGGCGGCCGAACCGCCCGCGAGCCCCGTGCCCACGACGATGACGTTGAGCTTGCGCTTGTTGGCCGGGTTGACCAGCTTGGCGCCGAACTTGCGCTTCTCCCAGCGGTCCTCGATCGGGCCTTCGGGAGCCTTGGTGTCGCGGATCGGCGCGCCCTCCGTATATCCCGGATATCCCGCGTGTCCCGTGCTCATGCCCCGCTCACCGCTCCTCGCTCACCATGCGGAAGATCCGCTCCTCGTACGCCGGCTCCCCGCACACCCCGCGAAGGACCCGCCTCTCGTCCGTCGCACCGGAGATCGGCTCCCCGTACGCCGCCACGCCCGGCTCCGCTCACTTGATCACTCCGACCGCGACCGCGACCGGGACCGCGAGGAAGCCGACGACCAGCAGGGCGGACAGCCCCGTGGCGGCGGCCCTCAGCGAGCGGTAGCCTCGGCGGCTCGCCAGGCCGAGCGTCTGGAAGGCGCTCCACAGGCCGTGGCGCAGGTGCAGGCCGACCATGACGACCGCGAACACGTAGAACAGGGTGACCCACCAGCGGGACGGCGCGAAGCCCTCGACGAGGCGCTCGTACGGGGTGGAGCCGGCACCGGCCGGGTTCGCCGCGCCGAACGTCAGGTCGAGCAGGTGGTAGACCACGAACAGCACAATGACGACGCCGCCGTAGCGCATCGTGTGGACCGCGTAGCCGTTCGCCCGGGACTTGCGCCTCGCCGCGTACCTGACCGGGCGGGCCTTGCGCGCCCGTCTGGCCAGCGAGATCGCCGCCCACATGTGCAGGCCGACCGCGACGACCAGTCCGATCTCGACGACGGTCAGCAGGGTGCGGTGCGGGAGGATCGGCTCGCCCATGGTCCGCAGGAAGGCCGCGTAGGAGTTGAAGGACTCCGCGCCGAAGAAACTCTTGAGGTTTCCGGCCATGTGCCCGACGAGGAAGAGCACCATCACGGCACCCGTGACGGCCATCACGGCCTTCTTGCCGTTGGTGGAACCCAGGAAACCGCCCCGCCGCCTGGGTCGCGTCGACTTCGCGGGGGCGTCCGCCGAAGGTTTCACCGGCGCGGTGGCGGATCCGCGCTCAATCGTGGCAGTCACGTCCATCACGCTAGGTAGGAGGGTTTACCACCGTCCAAGTCATCGAGGATGTGGTTTCCATAGCCTGTGGCTATCACCTCTGCGCTTCTGCTGCTTCCGGAGGCGCGACCGCCCCGCTGTGCGAGCAATCTCACAACTTCCTTATGGGGCAATCTCCCATTTTCTCCCGTGTCGCCGTCGGCCCCGGATCCAAGGCCGGAGGATCCATGCGCTATAAATACCCGCGCGTCCGATATGTCCCGGCAGGCATCCGCCCCCGGCGACCCCCTACGCTTGGGAAACGTGCAGCTCCAGCAACTCGCCTACTTCGTGGCGGTCGCCGAGGCCCGCCACTTCACCCAGGCCGCCGAGAGGATGCGCGTCGCCCAGCCCTCGCTGAGCAAGCAGATCAAGGCCCTGGAGGCCGAACTCGGCGCGTCGCTGTTCAGCCGCGCCCGGGGGAACGTCACGCTCACCCCCGCGGGCGAGGCCCTGCTGCCGCTGGCCCGCAGGATGCTGGCCGACGCCGAGACCGCGAGAAGCGAGGTCGGCGAGCTGGTGGGACTGCGCCGCGGCCGGGTTCGGCTGGGCGCGACCCCCTCGCTCTGCGCCGGGCTGCTCGCCGACGCGCTGGCCAGGTTCCACCACGCCTACCCCGGCATCGAGCTGTTCGTGGAGGAGGGCGGCTCCCGCGACCTGGTCCGCACCCTCGCCCGGGGCCAGCTCGACCTGGCGCTGATCATCATGCCGCTGCACAACGACGATCCCGCCCTCGTCACCGAGGAGATCCTGCGGGAGAACCTCGTCGTCGCCTCCCCCTCCAACGACCACCCCCGCAAGCCGTACGCGCGCATCGAGGAGCTGCGGCGGCGGCCGATGGTGATGTTCAGGCGCGGGTACGACCTGCGGGAGGCCACGCTCAGCGCCTGCAGACAGGCCGGGTTCGAGCCCATGTTCGCGGTGGAGGGCGGCGAGATGGACGCCGTGCTGCGCTTCGTCGAGGCCGGGCTGGGCGTCGCCCTGGTCCCCTCGATGGTGCTGGACGGTCGTCCCGGACTGGCGGGCACCCCCCTGGCACCCCCCGGACTGCGCCGCACCATAGCGATCGCGCACCGCAAGGACGTCGAACCCACCCGGGCAGCCCAGGCCTTCCGCGCGACCCTGCTCCGCTTCCTCACCGAGGCCGCCCGCGACGGCAGCCTTCCGCAGGGGGTCGACCTGATCACCGAGAGCTGACGGTGCGGGAGGAGGAGGCGGGCGCTTTGCCGCGTTCCCATGTGCGGAGCAGGCACGACGGCGGCCGGTGGATCAAGGTGACTGATCAACACCCTCCAAGTGCCGGTGTCGCACTATTCTACGTAGCGTCGACAGGTTCTCCCGATCAACGAAGAGGCGTCAGTGACCGCCCCCGCCAATGAAACGCTCACGCTCCTCCTCATCGAGGACGACGCGGGCGACGCCTTCCTCGTGGAGGAGCTGCTCAGCGAGGCGGACAACCCACCCAAGATCATTTGGGTGCGCAGCCTGGCCGAGAGCCGGGAGCGCCTCACCGAGGACGTGCGATGCGTGCTCGTCGACCTCTCCCTGCCCGACGCGACCGGTCTTGAGGCGCTGGAACAGGTGCTGTCGATGGCGCCGCACGCCGCCGTGCTCGTGCTGACCGGTCTGAACGACACCCACGTCGGTGTGGAGGCCGTCGCCGCCGGCGCGCAGGACTTCCTGGTCAAGCAGGATGTGGAGGCCCGCCTGCTGGCGCGGGCGATCCGCTACTCGATAGAGCGCAAGCGCGCCGACCTCGCCCAGCGCAAGCTGGTGCAGGCCGAGCTGCTCACCAAGGAGAACTCCCGCCTCGAACGCGGGCTGCTGCCGGTCCCGCTGCTCACCACCACGGTCCTGGACCACCACGCCCGCTACCTGCCAGGACGCAGACGCGCCCTTCTCGCCGGTGACTTCTGGGACACCGTGCAGAGCCCCGACGGCGCCGTCCACGTGGTGGTCGGCGACGTGTGCGGGCACGGCCCCGACGAGGCCGCGCTGGGGGTCGCGCTCAGGATCGCCTGGCGGACCCTGGTCCTGGCCGGGCACACCGGCAACGAGTTGCTCACCACCCTGGAGTCGGTGCTCCGCCTGGAACGCAAGTCCGCGGAGATCTTCACCACCCTGTGCATCGCCACGATCGATCCCACGCTCAGCACCGCGCGGATGCACGTGGTCGGCCATCCGCCGCCGCTGCTCATCCGCGACGGCGAGATCGGCGTGGTGCCGGGCACCCCCTCGGGACCTCCGCTGGGGATCTTCCAGGGCATCGAGTGGTCGGAGATCGACGTCGAACTCGGCGACGACTGGTCGCTGCTGCTCTACACCGACGGCCTGATCGAGGCCACCGTGGGCGGCGGACCCGACCTGCTCGGCACCGAGGGCCTGCTCAGCCTCGTCCAGGAGCAGGGCGGGATCGAGCTCGACCGCCTCATCGAGCGCGTCGTCGAGCTGAACCGCGACGCGCTCAGCGACGACCTGGCGACCGTGCTCATCTCCAGGAACGGGAAGTGATGGCCGACCGCTCCGACCGCTCCGACCGTTCGAGTCCGCGTCCCCTGCCCGCGTTCACCCCCGGTCGCGGGTTCGGGAACCTGCCGGTCGGACGCTGGTTCGCGTTCGCCGGGGTGGGCGTCGCACTGGTCTTCATGATCTCGGCCGCCGTCACGGTCAACGCGATCGAGGAGACACGGGAGGCGAAGGAGGCGCTGGTCGACGTCGTCGACCCGGCGGCGCTGCGCCTGCTGGAGATCTCCAACACCCTGACCTCGCAGGAGAGCTCGGTACGGGCCTACGGCAGGACCAACGAGGAGATCTCCCTCCAGGAATACCGCAAGGCGATCACCGCGGAGGAGAGCGCGCTGGGCACCCTCACCGCGCTGCTCCCCCGGATGCCGGAGGGGCAGGCGGTCGGCGCCGAGGTGGCCGGGCTGAAGGCCGCGGGAGACGCCTGGCGGCGCGACTACGCCGAGAAGGTCATCGCCGCCGTGCCGACCCTCAAGACCGACGCGGCCCGGCAGAACGCCCCCGTCAACGCCACCCGCTTCAACGAGGTGCGCCAGTCCCTCGCGGTGCTCCAGAGACACCTGAACCAGCTGCACGACGCCGGTGTCGTACGGCTCGACGCCGGCTGGCAGGCCCTCTACGTCGCGCTCGTCGGGGTGGCCGCGGCACTCGTCGTGGCCGGGATCGCCGCGGTGCTCATCGTGCGGTACGCGGTGCTCCGCCCGCTGGCGGAGCTGAACCAGCAGGTCCGCGCGGTCGCCCAGGGAGACTTCGACCACAGGCTCAAGGTCGAGCGCCCCGCCGAGCTGTCGGAGCTGTCGGGCCACGTCGACGCGATGCGCCGCCGCATCCTCGCCGAGTGGCGCCTGTCCTCGGAGACGCAGCGCAAGCTGGAGGACCAGGCCGCGGAGCTGAAGCGCTCCAACGGCGAGCTCGAACAGTTCGCCTACGTGGCCAGCCACGACCTGCAGGAGCCGCTGCGCAAGGTCGCCAGCTTCACCCAGATGCTGGACCAGCGCTACAGCGACCAGCTCGACGAGCGCGCCAAGCAGTACATCGCCTTCGCCGTCGACGGCGCCAAGCGCATGCAGATGCTCATCAACGACCTGCTCGACTTCTCCAGGGTCGGCAGGATGGGCGGCGAGCGCACCAGGATCGACGCCACCGTGCCGCTCAGGGCCGCGCTGAACAACCTCGGCGCGACCATCGAGGACAGCGACGCGACGGTGACCCACGACGAGCTGCCCGAGGTGCTCGGCAACCGCCCTCAGCTGACCCAGCTCTTCCAGAACCTCATCGGCAACGCGATCAAGTTCCATTCGCAGGACCCACCGGTGATCCACATCGGGGTGCGGCGCGACGGGGACATGTGGGAGTTCTCCTGCACCGACAACGGCATCGGCATCGACAGTAAGTACACTGACCGCATCTTCCTGATCTTCCAGCGCCTGCACGGACGGGACGTGTACGCGGGCACGGGCATCGGGCTGGCACTCTGCAAGAAGATCGTCGAATATCACGGTGGCCGGATCTGGGTCGACTCGGAAAACGGGGGAAGCACCCAGAGCGCCGGAACCACCGAAGTCACCGAGCCCGGTGAGAACGTCGAGAAGGCCCCGAGACGGGGTACGACCTTCCGCTGGACCCTTCCCACAGGAGATTTGGATGAATGACCTGCGCTGGATCGACGTGCTCCTGGTCGAGGACGACCCGGGCGACGTTCTGCTGACGCGGGAGGCGTTCGAGCTCAACAAGGTCCGCAACAAGCTGCACGTGGTGAACGACGGCGAGCAGGCCATGGCCTTCCTTCGCAAGGAGGGCGACTACGCCGACGCACCCAGGCCCGACCTGATCCTGCTCGACCTCAACCTGCCCAGAAAAGACGGCAGGGAGGTGCTCCAGGACATAAAGGCCGACGAGAAGCTCCGCGGGATCCCGGTGGTCGTGCTCACCACGTCGGAGTCCGAGGAGGACATCCTGCGCAGCTACAACCTGCACGCCAACGCCTACGTCTCCAAGCCGGTCGACTTCGACCAGTTCATCAGCGTGGTCCGGCGGATCGACGACTTCTTCGTGACCGTCGTCAAACTGCCCAGCTCCAACCAGCACTACTGACGGCCCGCGAGGGCGCGGGCGTGGGGATCGCATCGGTCACCGGTGCCGCGTACCCGTCCGACGGCCCGCGAGGGCGCGGGGATGGACGAAGTCAGGGGTTGTCCTTTCGCCACATCTGTGCCTCCGGCCCGCCGAGACCTCCCTGTGATCGTCCACCTCGTGAGACGTCGCAGGCGAGGTACCCTTGGCAGACGAACGTGACAGGAATCACACCGGGGTAGTGAAATTGTGAGAGACCCCTTGCACACAACCCCTGGGGTCCGTCGTAACGTATCCCCCACCAATAAGCGCGCGCACGTGTGAGCCCGGCGCGACGATGGCCCGGACACGCGGCACGACTGATACAACCCGGACACCTGGGCGAGCGGGGTCCGCGGGAGGTGGAGAGGTCTCGATGACCCAGACAACGGCCGAGAGCCCGGCCAGAAGGCAACGTGCGCAGATCAAGGAGCGCACTCTGCGAACGGACCAGTGGTGGCGCTATCCGCTGGTCACTTTCATCATCTTCACGGCATTCCTCGTCTACGCCACGTGGGCGATCTTCGATACAAGCTACTTCACGGCGCCGTACCACGCGCCGTTCGCGTCGCCCTGTCTGGCGACGAGCTGTCCGCCGGGCGCACGACTGTTCGGCCTCGCGCCCTTCGGCGACTGGTACACCCTGCCTCCCGGCCTGCTCATCCTCGGCCTTCCCGCGGGCTTCCGCTTCACCTGCTACTACTACCGCAAGGCCTACTACCGGGGGTTCTGGCTCTCGCCCCCGGCCTGCGGGGTGAACGAGCCGCACAGCAAGTACACCGGTGAGTCGCGCTTCCCGCTCATCCTGCAGAACGTCCACCGCTACTTCTTCTACGCGGCCATCGTCATCGGCCTCGTCCTCGCGCACGACGCGGTGAAGTCGCTGATCGAGAGGCCCGGCGGTCTGGGCACCTGGATCCTGGTCGTCAACGCGGTGCTGATCAACCTGTACACCCTGTCGTGCCACTCCTGCCGGCACATCACGGCCGGGCGCCTGAACCACTTCTCCAAGCACCCGATCCGTTACCGGGCCTGGGGATTCGTCTCCAAGCTCAACGCCAAGCACTCGCAGCTCGCGCTGATCTCCATGTTCTCCGTCATGGGCGCCGACCTGTACGTGCGCCTGGTCGCCAAGGGCATCATCGCCTTCCCGTTCGCATAAGGATCACCTGTGGAAATCGAGCGTCACGAATACGACGTCGTCGTCATCGGCGCCGGCGGTGCGGGGCTGCGGGCGGCCATCGAGGCCCGCCAGCAGGGCAAGCGGACGGCGATCGTCTGCAAGTCCCTGTTCGGCAAGGCGCACACGGTCATGGCCGAGGGCGGCGCGGCCGCCGCGATGGGCAACGTCAACAGCGACGACAGCTGGATGGTGCACTTCCGCGACACCATGCGCGGCGGCAAGTTCCTCAACAACTGGAGGATGGCCGAGCTGCACGCCAAGGAGTCCCCCGACCGGGTCTGGGAGCTGGAGGCGTGGGGCGCGCTGTTCGACCGCACCAAGGACGGCAAGATCAGCCAGCGTAACTTCGGCGGGCACGAGTACCCGCGGCTCGCGCACGTCGGCGACCGCACGGGCCTGGAGCTGATCCGCACCCTGCAGCAGCGGGTGGTCGCGCTGCAGCAGGAGGACGAGAAGACCCACGGCGACGCCGAGGCGTACATCAAGGTCTTCCAGGAGTGCACGGTCACCCGCCTGCTCAAGGAGACGGGTCCCGGCGGGAGCGGCGCGATCTCCGGGGCCTTCGGCTACTGGCGGGAGAACGGCAAGCTCATCCTGTTCGACGCCCCCGCGATCGTGCTCGCCACCGGCGGCATCGGCAAGTCGTACGTGGTCACGTCCAACTCGTGGGAGTACACCGGCGACGGCCACGCGCTCGCCCTGCTCGCCGGCGCGAAGCTGATCAACATGGAGTTCATCCAGTTCCATCCCACCGGGATGGTCTGGCCGCCCTCGGTGCGGGGCATCCTCGTCACCGAGTCCGTCCGCGGTGACGGCGGGGTGCTGAGAAACTCCGAGGGCAAGCGCTTCATGTTCGACTACATCCCGGACGTGTTCAAGGACAAGTACGCCACCACCGAGGAGGAGGGCGACCGCTGGTACACCGACCAGGCGAACAACCGCCGCCCTCCGGAGCTGCTCCCCCGCGACGAGGTCGCGCGGGCCATCAACTCCGAGGTGAAGGCGGGCCGCGGGTCACCCCAGGGCGGCGTCTATCTCGACGTCTCCACCCGTCTCCCGGCCGCCGAGATCGTCAAGCGGCTGCCGTCGATGCACCACCAGTTCAAGGAGCTGGCGGACGTCGACATCACCAAGGAGGCCATGCAGGTCGGCCCGACGTGCCACTACATCATGGGCGGCGTCGAGGTCGACGCCGACACCGGTGCGGCGGACGTGCCCGGCCTGTTCGCGGCCGGTGAGGTCTCCGGCGGCATGCACGGCTCCAACCGGCTGGGCGGCAACTCGCTGTCGGACCTGCTGGTGTTCGGCCGCCGCGCGGGCGCCGGAGCGGCCTCGTACGTGGACGGTCTCGCGGCCCGGCCGACGATCTCCGAGGAGTCCGTGGCCGAGGCGAGCGCGGAGGCGCTCGCCCCACTGGAGCGCACCGGCGAGAACCCGTACGAGGTCCACCACGAGCTGCAGCGGACGATGAACGAGCTGGTCGGCATCATCCGCAAGGCCGAGGAGGTCTCCGAGGCGCTGGAGGCGGTGGAGAAGCTCAAGGAGCGGGCCCAGGGCGTCGGCGCTGCCGGTAACCGCATCTACAACCCGGGCTGGCACCTCGCCCTCGACCTGCGCAACATGCTCCTGGTCTCGGAGTGCGTCGCGAAGGCGGCGCTGCTGCGCCAGGAGAGCCGCGGCGGTCACACCCGCGACGACTTCCCCGGCATGTCGCCCGAGTGGCGGGCCAAGATCCTGCGCTGCTCCCTCACCCCGGACGCCTCCGGCATCACGGTGGAGGAGAAGGTGCAGCCTCCGATGCGGGACGACCTCATCACGCTGTTCGACCGGGACGAGCTGAAGAAGTACATCACCGAGGAAGAGCTGGCCGCCTTTGACGCGCTGGCCGAGGAGTAACCATGAGTTACAAGGCGAAGTTCCGCGTGTGGCGGGGCGAGGGCGGCGAGGGCAAGCTTGAGGACTTCACGGTCGAGGTGAACGAGGGCGAGGTCGTCCTCGACATCATCCACAGGCTGCAGGCCACCCAGGCTCCCGACCTCGCCGTCCGCTGGAACTGCAAGGCCGGCAAGTGCGGCTCGTGCTCGATGGAGATCAACGGCAAGCCGAAGCTGGGCTGCATGACCCGGATGTCCACCTTCACCGAGGAGGAGACGATCACCGTGACGCCCATGCGGACGTTCCCGGTGATCAAGGACCTCGTCACGGACGTGTCGTTCAACTACCAGAAGGCCAGGGAGATCCCGTCCTTCACCCCTCCGGCCGACGTGAAGCCGGGCGAGTACCGCATGCAGCAGATCGACGTCGAGCGGTCCCAGGAGTTCCGCAAGTGCATCGAGTGCTTCATGTGCAACAACGTCTGTCACGTCATCCGCGACCACGAGGAGAACAAGACCAACTTCGCCGGTCCGCGCTTCCTGATGCGGATCGCCGAGCTGGACATGCACCCGTACGACGTGGCCGACCGCAAGGACTCCGCCCAGGAGGAGCACGGCCTCGGCTACTGCAACATCACCAAGTGCTGCACCGAGGTCTGCCCCGAGCACATCAAGATCACTGACAACGCGCTGATCCCCATGAAGGAGCGCGTCGTCGACCGGAAGTACGACCCGCTGGTCTGGCTCGGCAACAAGATCTTCAAGCGTTCCAGCTCGAAGACCTGACCTTCCCGCGTCTCACGGCGTCGTCCACGGGCTCTCCCGGGGACGGCGCCGTTCGCGCTTCGTCACGGGCTTCAGGGCCTTCGTACGGGCTCTCCCGGCCTGAGCTTCAGGGCTTCGTACGAGCCCTTTTCGCCGCCGTCTCCGGGAGCTTCGTACGGGCTCCCGGAGTCCTCAGTCCCGCCACAGCCGCCGAGTCTGCTTCCGCATGACGTCGTCGGCGCGGACGGCGAAGTCGTGAATGACCGTCAGCTCCGCGTCGCTGTAGTCCGCGGCGAGATCGGCGTAGGCCCGGTTGAGGTCCCCCAGGATCTCCTGCAGCGCACGGTAGGGGCCCTCGCGCACCAGCTCGACGAGCACGCGGCGCCGGTCGGCGGCATCCCGGCCGCGACGCACGTACCCCGCTCTCTGCAGGCGGTCCACCACCGCGGTGATCGCGCCACCGCGTGTCAG
The DNA here is from genome assembly GCF_042899335.1 of Streptosporangium sp. NPDC000095. Lineage (NCBI taxonomy): Bacteria > Bacillati > Actinomycetota > Actinomycetes > Streptosporangiales > Streptosporangiaceae > Streptosporangium > Streptosporangium sp. NPDC000095. The sequence goes on along the minus strand of NZ_JBIAZS010000011.1, from coordinate 168,923 downwards.
CCCCAGCCGTACGGCCAGGTCGTGGGGGGTGAGAGGGCCCTCCTTGTCGAGGAGGGACAGGCAGTTGAAGTCGGTCACGTTGATTCCGGCCCGGCCTGCCACACCGACGTGGAACAGCACCGAACGCATCGCCGTCAGACGTCCCTGATCGGACACGGCCATGATCATCTCTTTGCGGGCTTCCGGCTCCGTTGACACGGCGCCCCCTCTTTCCGTTCTCTTCAAAACGGAGAGACCCCAAATCAGAGAGTCTCTCTCATGCGACAAAGAGTGGCCGACCCTCCCGCGGGAGGGTGCCCGCTCCTCCTGCCCAAACCGGCTCGCCCCTATCACGTCGAAACCGAATCATCTTCGGCATCGCCCCGAGGGTGGCCTTCCCGGACAACGCGCCGCCCTCCGCGCCCCGGCCACGCCGCCCTGCCCACGGCTGCCCACGGCTGCCCGCCGCGTCCACGACCGAGCGGCGGACGGCACAGGCCGTCGTCGCCGCGCCCGGAAGGGCGGGGCGGGTCAGGTGGAGCGGCGGAAGAGACCGCGCTTCTTCTTGCCGGAGCCCTTGCCGGAATCCTTGTCCGAGGACTTGCCGGTCTCCCGGCCGGGAATCGGATAGATCGCCGTCGAGCCGGGACCCGCGGGAGGCTGGTCGCCGCCGGGACGTGCCTCACCGGGACCGTCCTCGCCCGGCCCCTGACCGGGACCGTCCTGAGGCTGGGGTCCGAAGGTCATGACCTCGCCCTTCGACCCGCCCAGGTCGCCCTGCGGCTCCCGCCCCGACGGCGGGATGCCGTCCTTGAAGGGCCGGTCCTGCGAGAGAACCTGGCCGGGAGCGTCATCGGTGACGGCCGGCCGCAAGTCGTCCAGCGGGTCGTCGCCCGGCCTGCTCCTGGCGGGCTCCTGCGGGAACGGCGCACCGGGGAACTCCGGCGCCCCCTGCGGGAGGCGTCCCTCACGGGAGTCCTGGCCGGGGTGCGGGGTGCCCTGGAAGGCCGCCGCGCCGCCCTGAGGCGTCGGGCCTTCCTGGAGCGTCGGGCCGTAAGGCGACTGACCGGGGGGCACGGGATACACCTGGCCGGTCCGCGGGTCGTACGGGGCACCGTGGCCGACGGCCGGGGGCTGCTCGTGACCGGGCGCGGGCATGTACGCCGTCGTCTGGTCGTACCCGTGGGGATACTGCTCGGGGGTGTAGCCCTCCGGGTAGACCGGGGCGTACATCTGCATGGGCACGAAGCTGATGATCGGAGCGTAGGCCGTACCGCCCTGGTAGGGGCCGGCGGCGGCGTAACCGGGACCGCCGGGGTAGGCCATCGGGTCCATGCCGCGCGGACCGGCCCTGCGGATCGCCGCCGCGTGGGCCATGCGGCGCAGCCTGCCCTCGAAGATCAGCACGGCGAACAGCACCAGCAGCACCAGGATGAGCGCCGGGATGCCGAGCTGACGGCTCAGCGTGGCCCCGTCGAACTCGGAACCCGCGTTGCGGATCTCGTACACGGAGGTGCCCGAGGAACTCTGGTCGAGCGTGGCCGTGTCGGACGGCGTGGGATCGGCGGCGGGAAGCTGCTGGTTGGGATCAGGGGTGGTCTGCGGGAACTGGGGTTCGCTGTTCTCCGTGTTCTCCGGCGTGTTGGCCCCGGCGGTCGGGACCACCGGGGGCGGCTCCTGGACCGGCGGCGGCGCGACCGCCGTCTCCGGCGGAGGCGGAGGGGCTGCCGTGGTCTTCGTGGGCTTGGGCTTCGGCGACGCCGGGACGGTTATCGTGGTCGTCACCGTCTCCTGCGGCACCTCGGGATCCTCGGTGACCGTGACGGTGACGACCGGCGTGGGCTCCTCACAGGGACCCGCAGGATCGACGTCACACCCCTCGACCTGCGAGGGTTCGATGACCATCGTCCTGACGGTCGCGCCGGCCGCGGAGGATCCGGCGAACGGCGCCACGGCGAACAGAACGACGCCGCTGAGTCCGACGGACATCGCGACGGCGGAGAACGCTGCCCTGCGCCGTGCTCGCGTCACCGGTGTCCTCCGTGCAATCAACCATGAACACGCCAAAGAAATACTAGTCGGGCAAAAATAACAGTAATCCGCGTTTTACAAAACGTGTCGCGACCGACGACGCCGCTGGATCCTCCGCTGCAGCCACAGAAGGCCGAGCAACGTCCCCACCCCCGCACCTACCGCCGGGAGACCCGTCGCCCCTGTCAGTACCGGGCTTGACTCGGCGACCGGCTGGACCTGACCGCTCGGACCGTCGAGATCCTGCGGCAGGGGCGCCCCCTGCGGACGCGAATCCTGTGAGACGGGGACCTGCGCGGCGGGGAAGGGACCCGCCTGCGGCAGCTGGAGACCGTTCGCGAGCCCCGGCATCTGACCCGCTCCCGCCATGCCCATCGAGATCGGCGGCGTCATGGCCCCCGGTACGCCGGGCTGAACGCCCGGCGCCTGCGGCCCGCCAGGCTGCCCCGCTCCCTGCTGGCCGGGAACCATCGGGCCGCCCACCGGCCCACCGGGACCCTGTTGCGGCACGCCGGGCTGTCCCGCCGGCCCCGGTTGCCCGATCCCCGGGTAGCCGGGAGGCATCGGCCCGACCATCGGCCGGCCCGCTCCAGGGCCGGCGGCCTTCTTCCCGTTTCCCGGGTAACCGGGATAGAGGGGACCCATCTGCTCCAGGCCCGGTCCCATCTGCGGGAGAACCGGCTGACCGGGTCCCATCTGCGGCACCCCGGGCAGCCCGGCCGTCTGCCCGCCGGGACCCGCCTGCCGCAGGAGAGCCCGCGGGTTCACTCCCTGCTCACGCGCACCGGGCCGACCGGCCGCGTGCCGCTGCCCGCGCGCCTTCCGCCCGGCGGCCTTCCGGCCCGTCTGGACACCCGTGGCCGAGTGGTTCCTGCCGTTCTGCCCTTGGAGGGCGGGGGGCTCGGGCGCTCCCGCCGGCGGTATGGCGATCGCTCCTTGCCCCGGCGCCGCTCCCTGCCCCGGCACCGCCGTACCGGCCTCCGGCGCGGCCCCCTGAGCCGCGGCGCCGTCCGGAAGCCGTGTTCCCTCCTGCGGACGACCGGGAGGAAGCGGAGCCGCGTGACGGTCAGGAGGGAGCGGGACTGCGGGGCGCCCGGGAGGGAGCGCGGCGGCCGAGCCACCGGGAGGAAGCGGGGCCGTGGGGCGACCGGGAGCCGCCCCGCCGGGGACCCGGGCGGGGGGCACCGGAGACCCGGCCTCCCCGCGCCCGCCCGGCACCGTGTCCCGCGTCTCGTGGGAGGCCGCCGGACCTCCCGTCGCCCCCGGGGCGCCGGGAAGCGCGCCCGTCCGCGGGTTCACGGGCACCCCGGCTCCCCGCGACGTTCCCTGATCGGCGGGGACCCCGGCGGCGTTCGCCCCCGCGTCAGGACCCGAAGCGGGCGGCGCGACGAACGCCTTCCCGGCGAGATCGAGAAGGAACGCCGACATGCGCTGTTCGGCCCTCTGCGCCTCCGAGACACCGGGTGCGCCCAATGGTGTCTCCCCCGACCCCTCGGCCGTCTGGGGCACCTTGAGGACCATGCTGGCGGCACCTGGAGCTCCCACACCGCCGCGGGGCTCGGCGGGCCTCGCCTCCCGCGCGACGCGGGCGTGCTCCAGCGTCTCCGGCACCTCGGCGGCACTCTCGCCTCGCCGCATCACCGCGTCCGTGCTCTTGATCGTGTTCTGGGCCCGCTGGCTCACCGTCTTGCCGTCGGGGCCGCTCATCCGGGCCAGGGCGGACACCGTGAGATCACGCGGGCGCTCCGGCAGGGCGAGCAGCACGTCGACGGAGCCGCCCTCGGCGGGCAGGGCTCCGACCACGCACACCCCCGCCCCCTTCGGGAGGGGCGCCGACGACCTGGTCTCCTCCGGGCACTCGATGCCCCTGAGCGCCTCGGCGGGGGTCGTCAGGACCGCGAGCCGGGCGTCGGCGCCCGGCCCCCGCAGCCGGATCCGGTAGCGGATCACCCGCTCGGCGCCGCTCCCCCGTGCCCACGCGCCCGAATCGGCCACAGTGGTCAGGTCGAGGGGCGACGGGGCCGACTCGTCCAGCTGAACGGCGTACACCCCCGAGGCTCCGAGGACGAGCACTCCCGCCCCGACCGCTGACACGAACCCAGCACCACGCCACCTTAAGGTCACCGCATATCTCCGTTCCCCGGGTACGGACACGCGACATCGCCACGTCCAGTAGCAGTTATGTCACGCTGCGGAGTTGATCAATCCTTATTGAACCGACCTTGCCCATCGTTGAGGCGACCTTGTACCGCCCGGACGATTGGCAGGTCCGCGGGGAGCCACGCCACGTCGTAGAGCTCGCTCTCGGCCAGCCAGCGCAGGTCCAGATGCTCCTTCGCCTCGGGCCTGCCCTCGGCGACCACCGCGAGCCAGACCCGCAGGACGTAGCCGCCGGCGAGCGCCCAGTCGCCCCCGACGCGCTCGCCCACCTCGATCAGCACGCCGAGCTCCTCCTGGCACTCCCTGACCAGTGCCGTGTGCTCGTCCTCGCCCGGATCGACCTTTCCCCCCGGCAGCTCCCACCCTCCGGCCAACTCCGGCGGATCGGCACGCTGGGCGGCGAGCAGTCTCCCGTCGCCGTCGACGATGGCGGCGCCCACAACGACCTTTTCCATGGTTCTCGATTCTGTCAGCCCTGCTCCCGTGTCTTGAGTTGCGCGAGAACCTGGGGGTGTCGCAGCGGCCGGGTGAACCCCACGATCCCGGTGCGCTCCCGGTATGTGGTGACCTTGATCGGCCCGCACAACCGGCACCTCGCCTCGACCATCTTGCCCGGGGAGACCACCAGCCCCACGTGGCCGGGACGGTCCGGGCCCGTTCCCGGACCGGAGTTGAAGAAGACGAGGTCTCCGGCCTGCTCCTCCCCCGCGGGAACCTCCACCCCGAACGGCCACTGACCGAACGTGGTGCGCGGGATGGTCAGGCCGACGCTCCGGTAGGCCATGTAGATGATTCCCGAGCAGTCGTAGCCCGCGGGCCCCGTACCGCCCCAGATGTAGGGCTTGCCGCGCTGGGCGAGCGCGTACTCCAGGATCGCGGCCACCGTGCTCGTCGGCGCCGCCTCCAGCATGGGCTCGTCACAGTCTTCGTCCGCCTCCGGCGGTACGGTGACCTCTCCGTCCTTGGCGTACTTTTTGGCGATCTCCATCACCTGGTCGACGTACCACCAGGCGCGGTTGTAGACGAACAGCGAACGTCGCACGTCCTCCGGCGCGCCGTTCCGCTTCAGCATCTTCGCCGCGCCTAGGATGGCGTCCGCCGGGTTGTACACGTCGGCCCAGCCGTCTCCGTCGCCGTCGGAGGCGTAGCCGTTGAACGTGGACGGGATCTTGATCTTGGCCTTGCCGCCCCACGTGCTGATGAGAAACTGCATCGGCCCGGCCGCGCCCGCGTAGTTGGTGCCGCTGCGCACCCCGGGGAGCGTGGAGCGTCCGTGGTTGGTCTCGCGCTTGCCGACCCCGGCGAGCACGTTCCACTGCACGCCGACCTTCTTGCCGTGCTCGCGATACAGCTTCAGATACTCCTCGGGGATGTCGGACGTCGCGGTCTCCGACTGGTCCTCCGCCGCCCCGCCGGTGTCTCCGCACTCGGGCTGCTGCGCCGCCCCGCCGGTGATCGACGGGAAGGAGGGGAACCCGCTGATCATCATCATCGGCGCCATGATCAGCGTGATCAGGCAGAGCGCGGCGACTCCGAGGATCAGCGCGAGGCGGACGGGCTTGTTGTTCCTCATGCCACCCTGCCGCCCATCTCATCCCGCCGGTACGCGACCCCGCCGCCCATCTCATCCCGCCGGTACACAGCCCCGCCCGCTCGCTCCCGTCCGTACGCGACCCCGCCGCTCATCCGGCCTCGCCGGTGGCGCCGCTCTCGACGGGCTGGTCGTCCCCCTCCTGGCCGGAGTCCGCGGGCTGGAGATCGTGGACCCGCCATTCCGCGCCGGCCTGGATGAGCGTGACGGCGTACTCCGCGGTCCGCTCGTTCGCCCCGCTCCTCGCCGTGACGTTCTGGGTGCCGACGACCACGAAGGTCACCGAGGCGCTGTCGATCTGCCGGATCTCCTTGACCCGCGCCGTACCGATCGACACGATCTCGTCGGCCTTGTTCGCCTCGACGGTGCCCGGTGAGGTGACGGTCCGCAGCAGCGTCCCCGAGAACTCCGCCGTGACGTACCCCTTGAGGCGGTCGCCGTAGACCGCCGGGTCCTCGTCGTAGCTGAACGTGCCGTACTCGGCGGTGAAACGCTGCGCGTAGTCGGCCGCCGCGGCCAGCTCCTGCTTGGTCATCGGCAGGTAGGAGTAGACGTCGAAGGGCGCGTTACTCGCCGTCGCCGCCGGACGGGCCGGCTCCTCCGCCGCCTCCTGCCCAGCCGCCACCGTACGGGTGACACCGGCCGGCTGCCCCGGCCCCTCATTGGTGTCCGGCCACATGGTCAGGTAGACGCCGACAACGGCGAGTATCACGACCAGCACCGCGAAGACGGCTCCCCGCCGACTGCCTCCCTCGACCACGGTCAGTCCTTGTCGCGGTTGGACGAACGCAGCCAGAACGGCGGCGGCTCACCGGCCTCCCCGCCGCGCTCCACCCGCCGGGTGATCCAGAGCGGGGGCGCCTCGGACGACCTGCCTCCGGAGTCGCGGTTTCGTGAGCCACCGGAGCCCCGGGAGCCGCCGAAGATGCTCCCGCCCGACCCCGAGCCTCCCGACCCCGAGGAGCCGCGGGAGGAACCTCCGCCGTTACGCGATCCCGAGCCCGAGCCGCCCCGCGAGGAGCCGGATCCCGAGGACCCCCGGGACGAACCGCCGCCGCCGAAGATGCTCCCGCCGGAACGACCGCCGCCGCCCGAGGAGCCCGAGGAACCGGACGACCTGCCGGGCGCGGGCGCCGAGGGCCGCACCGCGGGGGCGGAGGAACCCGACGACCTGCCCGCCGAAGAGGATCGGCCGCCCGAGCCTCCCTGCGGAGCCCAGCCGCCGGAACGGCCGCCGAACCAGCCTCCCGAGGAGCCCGTCCCTCCCGAGCCGCGGCCCGAGGAGCCTCCGGACCTGGTCGGAGGCGCGCTGCCTCCCGTACCGGCTCCGGAGAGGTTGAGCGGCGGCGCCGCACCGGCGCGGGCCGCGGTGACCGGTCTGCCGGTGCCCTTGCGCCTGCCCGCGGCCTGGGCGTCGGTGTCGAGCGGCGCCGGTTGGGCGCCGGTCGGCACCCGGGTGCCCGACGGCGTGTTCGGCGTGGCACCGCCCTCCTCGCCACGGACCCTGCCCTGGGCGACCGCTGCCGCCGCGGCCGCGCCGACCGAGGCTCCGCCGACCATCGCGGCCGCCTGCAGCACCGGCTCGGCCTTGCGCATCCCCCACCGGCCCGCCCTGACCGCCGCGACCGGCGGCAGCGCGGACGCCGCCCGCTGCAGGGTCGGCGCGGACGCCGCGTCGCCGAGCATCCGGGTGGTGAGCGTGTGCCCGTCCATGGACGAGAACAGGTGCTGGAACGGCCTCCGGTAGAAGAACACCGCGATCGTCAGGATCGCCATGAACATGACCTGCATGCCCCACGGCATCGCGGTGGAGATGATCAGGGCGTAGCCGTAGACGAGTATGCCGAGGACGAGGGCGAGCACCGCCTGTCTGAGCAGGGTGCCGATCAGCATCTCCACCCAGCGCATGGCGATGATCCGCCCGGATCCCGGATGGACGCCGATCAGCAGGAAGACCGGAGCGAGGATGAGCAGCAGCAGGAACCCGACCTTGAGCACCAGCAGCGAGACCGCCACCAGGAAGATCAGCAGTCCCGCGACCACCGCGGCCATGAAGGCGCCGATCGCGACCCCCAGGCGGTTCGTCCAGTCCTTGCCCTGGAAGAGGGGGAAGTACGGTGTGTTCTGCAGCTTGTCGGCGATCTCCGTCTCGTATCGCGCCTGGTGGGAGCCCGCTTCAGGCACCTGCTGGGCCTTCAGCTCGGCCGCGTCGATCGTCTGGATCTCCAGCAGCTTGGCGCCGAATATCTTGATGATGGGGGCCTCGGGGTCGGCCGTGCCGAACTGGCCCATCAGCCACGGCTTGCAGACCAGTGTGGACCAGAGCGCGTCGGCGTTCTGCTCGACGCCGGGCACGCCGCTCTGCCCGTATCCGCCGCCCTGAACCTGCGGGTTCGCCTCACCCGGTGCGGGCAGGCAGGAGGTCCCGCCCGCGCCCGGCAGCCCGGCGAAGGCGGAGTTGACCACCTCGCCGGTCTTGTCGGTGACGATCTTGCCCATGCCCGTGAGGTCGCCGGGGCGGCTGAAGAACCAGACGGCCACCGTGACCGCGAGGACCATCCAGATGACGCCCTCGGCGGTGGTGGTGGCGCGTTTGCGGATCAGCCCGTACCAGGCGAGCCAGATGGCGCCGAGGATCACCAGCGGCCGCAGGTACGGCCAGTACATGGCGTCGGCCAGACGGACCACGATGTCGTCGACGACGTTCTTGATCGATTCCAGCGGGCCCTCGGTGGCCGCCGCCTGGTAGGTCGTGATGGTCAACCGGTCCAGCGCCTTCGCCCACAGGAAGACCGTGTTCGCCATCGCGTTGCCCATCACGGCCGCGATGTCGTCGCAGCCGAGCAGGTGGGTGTGCCAGAACTGGCCGCTCATGCCGTACGTCGCGTAGTTGCCCTGGGCCGCCGCCGGGGCCTGTGCCGCGGGGGCGCCCGTCGCGGGCGGGTCGGGAAGCGGCGGCTGGATCAGGCCGTCCACGCCTCCGGCGACGATGTCGGGTGACAGGTCGGGAGACATGTCGCAGGGCGCCGCGGCGACGGCCGTGGACGTGTCGCCGGGGAACGCCAGCGGCAGCGCGAGGAAGGCGGCGAGCACGACCAGCCCGATCGCGATCCGCCTGCCCAGCCGTCCCCTGCGGGAACCCGGGCGAGAGCCCGCTGTGCCTCGGACCTCACGGAGCCCGCGAATCCCGCGGAGCCCACGAAGACCGCGGAAACCACGGACCTCACGGAGCCCGCGGAGACCCTTCGGCCCTCCGAGTGGCCGTCTCCCGCGAAAGCCCTCGAATCCCTTAAGGGAGCCTTTCATGACCGCACCTCCAGCGCCGCAGCCCCCGGCCTACCGACTCTGTCGCCCCCAGGAAGATCATGCACTTTCTCGTCGGGTTTGTCGTGGGTCGGATTCGTGTCGAGCCAACGCAGCAGCTCGTCCGAGATCAGGTCCACCCCGATACGGCCCGCGCGACCGTCCAGATCCCGGAAGACGCATTCGCCGTTACCGAGTGAGCGCAGCACCGCCTTGTGCTCCTCGGAGGGCTCGACCCCGAGCAGCGCCATCACGTGCTCCACCTCGACCCGCTCCGTGGAGCGGAAGGCGAAGACCGACGACAGGCAGTTCGTCACCTGCTCGCTCAGCAGGTCGCCGGCGTTCTGCGAGACCAGGACCAGCGCCGTGTTGCGGGAGCGGCCCATCCGGCTGACCTCGGGCACCAGCTTGGCCCCCTCGGGCGTGGAGGTGATCGCCCACGCCTCGTCCAGGAAGATCGCCTTGGGCGTCCGCCGGTCCAGGCCGTTCATCAGACCCCGCGCGAACTGCGCGACGAGATAGAGCAGCGCCACCGACAGCCTCTGCTCGTAGGAGTAGTCGTCGCGGCCGGTGGAGGCGTCGGGCAGGGTCAGGCCGCCCAGGGTGAAGACCGTGGTCCAGCCCTCGGTGTCGATCTGGTCGCCGCCCGAGGGGTCGAAGCAGAGCCTGGCCAGATGCATGTCCGACATGGAGCGGAGCACCGCGCCCAGGTTCTTGGAGGCGGCGTCCTCGGTCTGCTCAAGGAAGTCGACGACCTTGCCCAGCGACGGGTCCTGGCCGTTGGAGACCGCGGCGACCGCCTGGATCATCGCCGACTCGCGTTCCTCCGACATGCGAGGCAGCAGCAGACGCAGGGTCTCGGTGGCCATCGTCTTCTTGGCCGCCAGGTCGTCGCCGAACGAGAACGGGTCGAGCAGGCCGGGAGCCGCCGAGCCTAGCGGGATGATCCGCGCCTTCCTGCCCCGCTTCTGCAGCAGCTGCACCAGCGACTCGGCGTCGCCCTTGGGGTCGATCACCGCGACCGTCACCCCGCGCAACGCCATCTGGTAGATCATCAGCAGCGCGAGCGTGGTCTTGCCTCCACCGGGCTCGCCGGTGATGGCGATCGCCGTCGGCCGGTTGCGCGTCGCCGCGACCAGCGGGTCGAAGTGCACGATGCTGCGCGCCCTGCCCAGCGTCTCCCCGACGTACGGGCCCATCCAGCCGGAGCCGCCCTCGTCCGTCCGGTCGCCCAGGTCGACGGTGGCGGTGGCCATGCCGCCCGCGATGGTGCGCAGCGGCTGCCGCTGCGCGTAGGCGTTCACCCGGACCCGCTCTCCCGGCAGCGTCTCGCAGAACAGCGAGAACTGGTCGCCGGTGGAGTTGACGATGTCGATGCCCATGTCGCGGTAGTGCTCCACGACCGCCTCGACCCGCTGCACGCAGATCTCCTCGGTCGGGGCCGACACGATGAGGCGGTGCCAGCCGTACACGAACGGCAGACGCTCCTTGGTGATGCCGTGCTCCAGCATCCTGGCCGCGTCGATCTGCTCGGCGAGCGCGAGCGGCGCCTCGGCGCCCGCCTCACGGATGTGGATGTCCATGTCACGGGCATGGGCGAGCTTGCGCGCGACGTCCTTGCTCGCCTTGACCGGCGGGATCAGCCGCATCCTCGAACTGATCTCCACCGGGAAGGGCAGCTGGTCGGCGAAGTGCATCCAGGGCTCGCCGTCGGGGAAGGGCATGAGATCGGGGAAGCGGGCGAAGGACATGTGCGCGACGTAGGAGTCGCCCTGCGGCTGCTCGATCCGCAGCAGCGCCCTGCCGTTGTGGATCTGCCCCTCGACGAGGGACTCGATCTCCCCCTGCCCCCAGCGGCGCTTGGGACTCGCCGAGGCCGGGGGGTCGCCGAGGGAACCGGTCGTGGCGTGCTGGAACAGCCAGGCGAGCTCGACGGAGGTGGCGTGCCTGGCGTACAGCGCGCTCGCGGACAGCGCCCTGCCCAGCCGCTCCGCCTGCTCGGACCACTTGGCGATCTCCGCCTTGGGGACGTGGTCGTCCTCGATGCCCAGGGCCTTCTCACTGCGCTGGTAGAAACCGAAGAGCTGCGCGAGGACCCCGGTGCCCAGCTGCCGCCCGCGCGTGCCGAGCCGCACGCCGAGATAGACCTCCTTGGTCCAGAAGTCCTTGGCCCAGACGTGGCGATACATGTCCTCCAGGTAGTCGCGCCAGCCCGGTCCCTCGTCGGAGGTGGCGTTCAGCGCCATCGCCCACTCGGCGGCGGGGTAGGTGCGGTGCGCCACCCGCAGGTGGACCTCGGCGTCGGGCATGCGGATGGCGGCGAGCGCGATCGTGATGTTGGTGGCGAGCGCCTCCCGCTCCTCGGGGGTGATGAACTCGTAGCTCACGGTGGGAAGCCTGAAATAGGCCCAGACCGACGAGTCGGTCAGCAAAATCCGATCGTCGAAGTATCGGACGGCGAGGCGGCTGCGCGCCTGGGAGGCGCGGCTCACGGCCCCTCCTCCATCGCGCGTGCGGCCCTGGCTCCGCGGCCTCCGGACCCCTCGCCGATCCGGATTCCACGGCGTCCGCTCATCCGGACCCCGGCCTGCCCGCTCACCACCCGCACCTCGTCTCGCCCGCTCACCGCATCTCCTCGCGCCCGGGGGATCACTGGGCTAGTTCCTCCTCGCTGGGTCGACCCGCCTGAACCGTTCCGAAGCCCGCCACGACGACACCGGCCAGGGCGAGATACGCCCGGCGGCCCGGCGCCCGCAGGTGGGACGGTTCCACCCGATCGGCCCTGCCGGGGGCCAGGGCGTCCTCCCAGGGCACCCGGACGATCGCCCGGCACCTGCCCCGCGCGACCGCCTCCGCCTGCTCCACGTCGGCCATGCTGCGGCGGCTCACCCCGTTGACCACCATGACCGCCCGATGGCGAAGGTCGGAGCAACCGTGCCCGTCGAGCCACTCGTAGGTCATCGCCACCGCGTCCGGCCCGTCCTCGCTCGCCGGGACGACGAGGACGAGCTGGTCGGCGTAGGGGAGGACCCGCGCGGCCAGAGCCGCGGCCGGGTCCATCACGACAACCTTGTAGTGCCGGTCGAGCATGTCCATCGTCTGGCCGAGCCGCCGGTCGGAGAAGAGCGTCCGGTCGGACAGGCGTTGCTCGGCACCGGCGTCGCTGTCTCCGGCGAGGACCTCCAGCCCCGAGGCGCAGCGGCTGGTGTAGGCGCGCATGCCGAGATATCCCTGGACGCTGTCGAGCCCGGAGAGCAGGGAGGTCAGGGTCTCCGGCGACTCGCCCTGGATCCGGCTGGACAGGGCGTGGGAGCCGGTGCTGGCGTCGACCGCGAGAATCCGGTCCTCGCGGTAGCGGGCGAGGGTGTGGCCGAGCATGAGCGCGGTCGTGGTCTGCCCGGCGCCGCCGGTGCATCCCAGGACCACCACCCGGCGACTGCCGCTGAACACCGCCCTGGCCCGCGCCTCGTCGATCTCCGAGCCGTCCGTACGGCCACCGCCGGGTCCGATCACCACCTGGGCCAGCCGCCGCCAGCCGCCGGAGGAGTCACGGCCGACCACCGACTCGACCCGGCGGACCCTGGTCTCGGCCTCGCCACGTGCGGGACCGGTCACCGGTACCGCGGGGGCGACCGGATCAGCCGTGGCGGGCCCCGAGGGAACCGCGCGGATCGACATGCCGCCACCCTGGACGCCGGTGCCCGCCGGGGCGCCGGGACCCGCCTGCGCACTCGCGGGCCGCTCCGGCGGCCATGCCTTCGACGCCTTCGACGCCCTCAGTGCCTCCGCCGTCTCCGCCGTCTCCGGAGTTTCCGCCGCGCGCCCGATCGGCGTGGGCTGCCCCTTGCGGTGTTGACGCCGTGCGCTCTCCTCGTCCGATCCGTCCCGCTTGTCCTGCCTGCTCTGTCCGGTCTGCGGGAGTTCGGCCGCCTCGGCGCGACGCCCGACCGGCGCCGGTCCGACGAACCTCGGTACGAAGGAGGGGGCGGCGGGCTCCGAGGGCCTCCTGACGGGGTCGGGCACGACGGCCGGCCTCTCGGCGGACACCGCACGGGCCGGGGCGGAGGTCTCCTCCCGTGTCGTCCTGGGTGCCGAGGGCTCCGGCACGGCCGGCGCCTCGGGCCGTTCCTCGGAGGGTTTCGAGGCGGGAGCGTCGGTCTCGGAGGACGCCGCGGGCGCGATCACCTCCGGGGGCGAGGGCGGCCCGGCGGGCGCGATCACCTCGGGGCGCTCGATCGGCGTGTTCGGTCGCTCGACCGGCGTGAAAGGCACGATCACCTCGGAGGGCGGCGTGACCGCCGCGGGAGGCGCGACCGGTATGGCCGGGGTGGAAGGTACGACCGGCGGTGGGGGCACGACGGGCGAGGCGGGGGCCGCGGCGGCGCGCTCGGCCTCCGCGGAGGCCGCGAGCCTGCGCAGCCGCCGCAGCGCCTCGGTGCCGATCGGAGCGGGCGGAGCCGCGGACGCGCCGGACGCCGCCGGGGTCTCGTCCCTCGAATCATCCGCGTTCCCCTCGGCCGCGGATCCGGCCGGCGGAGTGCGGTCGGCCCGCTCCTCGGAAGGTCCCTGGGAATGGTCCGCGGGCGGTCGCGAGGCGAGGCCGAGGATCGGCGTGCCCGGCGCGGACTCGACGGCCTCGGCCGCCTCGGCGAACGCGACGGGCTCGGGCACCGGAGTCACGACGGGCAGGGACGGCACCGACGACGCAGCGGACCCGGACGGCGCTGCGGGCCCGGGAAGAACGGCGGGGATCGCGGGGACGGCGACCGGGGGTGCCTCGACGGCCCAGGAGGTCTCGATGCCCCGGGAGGTCTCGGCGGCCGGGCCCTGACCGAGGGCCGAGGTCTGACCGACGCCCGCAGCCTGACCAAGGGCCGAGGTCTGGCCGAGGGCCGGGGCGACACCTTGGCGAAGCGCGTGAACCTCGGTCCTGGCGACGGGCGCGGTGGCGGCGGCCGCCGCGGCCGCGGCCACGGCGGGACGCACCTCGCGGCGGGCGGCGGCGCGCTTGGCCTGGGCGTGCCGGGCCTTGCGCGACGCCTTGACCCTGACGGCCGTGTACTGCGGCGCGGCCCGCCAGATCCGGCCGGTCAGCGTGACCTCGGCGGGTTCGGAGAGGGGGGCCATCCTGCACCAGGTGCGCGGCTCTCCCACGTAGCGCACCTGCGACTGGAGCAGCTCGGTGAGCCTCTTGCTCTCGATCACCGGCCGGGTGGAGAGCCAGGTGACGACACCGGGGGGCACCAGATAGAGCACGTGCCAGGGAGCGGCGAAGGGCAGACCGAGAAGGTAGAGCAGCAGCGACCACGGGGCCAGCACTCCCACGAACCCACCGATCCAGACGATCGGGAGCGGCATCGGCAGCCGTAGGTCGTACAGCTTGTAGAGCCGCTTCTCGATCCTCCAGATATTGGTGTACGTGGGCAGATCCACGTGATCCTCCTCTCCGCCTCTCCTTGTTTGACCGTTCGAACCCGGTCTCAACCCCCCGAGATGCCCAGCGCGCCCGCGATCGCCTTGGCAGTCACCTCGATGATGTTCGGAACGTAGAAGATCACTCCGATCGCGATCGCCAGAATGATGAACTGGACGAATCTGGTGATCTCACGGGTGAAGAGGAAGAAGAGGGCCACCACCGAGACGATGACCAGGAAGAGCGGCGCGAAGAAGCTGCGGAGGAAGTCGGCGAGGCCCTCGGTGTTGACGCCCGCCGGAGGTGCTGTGGGCTGAGCGAGCTCCATGGCGCTCAGCAGCATGGTCTTGAGAATCACTTCTTGTCCTCCGTACTCACGATCGTGCCCGCCAAGCGGCTAAGAGTCCTCGGCGCGTGTGCGCCGGGACCCGGACCGACGGCTCATCGATCAGGGGGGGTCTGCTCACCGTGGATCGGCACCATTCGATCATGCTTACCCCGCCACAGATCGGTATGCGCCGCGGATGTCCTTGACGAACCACTTGTCGCCCTGCTCGACCATGGTGAGCAAGTAGGACTGCTCCAGCTTGCCTCCCATTTGGCCGGGATCGGCGGGCTCGGGGTCGGTGGACGGGGCCGCCTTCGACGGCACGCCCCACGTGACCGTCGCGGTCACCTCGCGGGTCGCCCCCCCGCCGACGGGCACGGAGAGGTCCTTGAGCTGCAGGAAGGTGAACGCCCCCCCGAACCCCTGCAGGGTGACCCCGGCGTCGGCGTACTGCTGCAGCGAGGTGGTGTCACCGGCGTAGGCCTTGAAGAAGTCTTCCAGCGTGGTGCGCAGCTCCTGCTCCACGGCGCGGTCGCGCTCGGGTGCGGCCTTGGGCGGCAGGGCGGCGGCCCTCGGCGCGGGCAGGATGGCCGGACGGCCGGCGACGACGAACCTCTCCGCGGCCCGGTCGCGGTAGACGGGCACGGACAGGAGCTGGCGGCGGTCCTCCGACTGGTAGGCCACGGTGACGACGGCGTTGTCGGCGTCGACGACCTCGATCCCGTACGGTTGCACCGCTCCAGCGACCATCCTGCCGAAACCGTCCCAGCCGAACTGTCCTTCGACGCCCTCCGGCAGGTAGGGGGCGAGCCTCGACTCCCTCTCCGCGAGGCGGGCCCCGTCGAAGTTCAGATAGACCCCGGCGAACTGGGCCGCGAAGGCGGAGGCCTGGACCGTGGGGAACCCGTTTCCCTCGACGGGCGCCGCGCCCACGGGTGCGTTCTGCTGGGTGAAGCGCTCGAAGGGCGCGCGGACCCCGTTCACGACGATGACGACGATCAGCGCCCAGAGCACGGCGCGGCCGGTCCACACCAGCCAGCGGCCGCCTCCACCGGACCAGCGTCCGCGCGGCACACCCCGCCCGCGCGCCGGAGCGCGGTCGAGATCGGGATCGTCGGGGAAGTCCGGATATGACGACAGCTCAGGGTCGCCAGCGATCCGGGGATCACGCTGGACTGTCGACCTTCGAGCCATCACGCCTCCGCTCGCGTCAATCCTCGGCCGGTGCGGTGTCGTATTGTTGACGATCCCGTTGGCCATGGTGACGCACTTACTCTAGCCGCCCCGCCGATTCTTCCAGGAAAGCCACGCCTATGCTGCAGGCATCATGATGACTGAGCAAACCGGGTCTGGAACCTCGACGAGGGCGCCGATGCGGCCTATGGTCGGGGAAAAGCGCATTCCCCCTGGCCAGCGCGTGGGGTGATTACTCAAACGCCACCCATTGCTAACCAGACAGCCCCCTGACTGTCGCGACCTGCGCATTTAACACGAAATACGTCACCTGGGGTCACAACCCCTGGAAATACGCCTCCTCGCCACCGACCGCCATCGCGAGGAGGTTCCGTCCCCTCGAGAGGGGCGGCGAGGCGCGACAGCGGCCGATCTCCACGGTCGGCCGGTCCACCGGCCCCGGAAGCCCGGCGAGACGTCCGGACCGCCCGCTCGGATACCGGGTCGGCGCACCGACCGTCGCGGAGACGGGATGCGCCGGGACGTCGTCGTTCACGATCCAGGATGCCGTCGCCCACGCTCCGACCGACCCGAGCGTGCTCGTCCGGTTCGGGGTCGGAGAGCCCACCGGACCGTTCGTGCGCGGCGAGGACGCCGTTCGGCCGGACGCCGGAGTGGACTCCGTGCGCGGTGAGGGCGAGCGTTCGGCCGGACGCCGAAGCGGACTCCGTGCGCGGTGAGGGCGAGCGTTCGCTCAGACGTTGAAGCGGAACTCCACCACGTCGCCGTCGCGCATGACGTAGTCCTTGCCCTCGATGCGGGCCTTGCCCGCCTGGCGGGCGGCGGCGATGGAACCGGTCTCCACGAGCTCGTCGAAGGAGACGATCTCCGCCTTGATGAAACCGCGCTGGAAGTCGGTGTGGATCACCCCGGCAGCCTCGGGGGCGGTGGCGCCCTTGCGGATCGTCCAGGCCCTGGTCTCCTTGGGACCCGCGGTCAGGTAGGTCTGCAGGCCCAGGGTCTCGAAGCCCACCCTGGCGAGCTGGGTGAGGCCCGACTCCTCCTGGCCGACGGACTGCAGGAGCTCCAGCGCCTCGGCGTCGTCGAGCTCGACGAGCTCGGACTCGATCTTCGCGTCGAGGAAGACGGCCTCGGCCGGTGCGACGAGCGCCGACAGCTGCGCCCTGAGCTTCTCGTCCACCAGCTCGTCGGCGTCGAGGTTGAAGACATACAGGAACGGCTTGGCCGTGAGCAGGTGCAGCTCGCGCAGGTCCTTGGGGTCGATGCCCGCGCCCTTGGCCCCGGCGTACAGGGTGGCGCCACCGTCGAGGAGCTTGAACGCCGCCTCCGCCGCCTCCAGCGCGGCCTTGCGGTCCTTGTTGGTCCTGGACTCCTTCTGGAGGCGGGGAATCGCCTTCTCCAGGGTCTGCAGGTCGGCGAGGATCAGCTCGGTGTTGATCGTCTCGATGTCGCGCCCGGGGGCGACGCCGCCGTCCACGTGGGTCACGTCGGGGTCGTTGAAGACCCGGATGACCTGGCAGATCGCGTCGGTCTCACGGATGTTGGCGAGGAACTGGTTGCCTCGCCCCTGTCCCTCGGAGGCGCCGCGGACCAGGCCGGCGATGTCGACGAACTCGACCTTCGCCGGCAGGATCTTCGCCGACCCGAAGATCTCGGCCAGCTTTTCAAGACGCGGGTCGGGAACGCCGACGATGCCCACGTTGGGCTCGATGGTGGCGAACGGATAGTTCGCCGCCAGGGCGTTGGCGGTCTTCGTCAGCGCGTTGAAAAGCGTTGACTTGCCGACGTTGGGCAATCCGACGATGCCGATGCTCAGGCTCACGTGAGCCGAGTTTACGCGGAATGACCCACTGCTACCCGCCACGGGCAGGTCACAGGTACGAATCACGGGACGCTCGCGGGTCACTCACGGGACACTCGCGGCACGCTCGCGGCACGCTCATGGGGCACGAACCGAGCCGTTCCGGGCCGGGGAGCGTGTCGGAACCGCCGGAAGCGGCCGAGCCTGGAATCATGCCGGGGTGGATGTCATGGCTCTCTCCTTCCAGCTCGCGGTGGGCCTCGCCGCGGGACTCGCGATCGGCTTCCTGCTGGGCCGGGCGCGTGCCTCCTCGGGAGCCGCCGACGTCATGGCCCGCCTCGCCGACGCCGAGGCCCGCGCGAAGATCGCCGAGGAGAAGGTCGTCTACATCGAGGAACAGCTCTCCGAACGGTTCCAGGCCCTGTCGAGCCGGGCGCTGGACGTCAACAACCTGCGGTTCCTGGAGCTGGCGGAGACGAGGCTCGCCGCCAACCGGGCCGAGGCCGCCGGGGAGCTGGAGCAGCGCAAGCAGGCCGTCGAGCACCTGATCGAGCCGCTGAAGGACACCCTGGCCCGCGTCGAGACGCAGTTGCGCGACACCCAGGCGGGCCAGCGGGCCGCCCACGCCGAGCTGGCCAAGCACATCGACATCGTCCGCGAGAGCAACGAGCAGCTCCGCGCCCAGACGAACTCGCTGGTACGGGCCCTGCAGCGGCCCGAGGCGAGGGGCAGGTGGGGCGAGCTCCAGCTCCGCAGGGTCGCCGAGATCGCCGGCATGCAGCGATTCTGCGACTTCGACGAGCAGGTGAGCGTCACCACGCCGGACGGCGTCCTGCGACCCGACATGATCGTGCGGCTCGCCGGCGGCAAGAACATCGTGATCGACTCCAAGGTCTCGCTCTCCGCCTACCTGGAGGCCGCCGAGTCGGCCGACCCCGACCATCGGTCGGCCCGGCTCGACGCCCACACCCGGCACGTGCGCGACCACGTCGACCGGCTGGCCTCGAAGCCCTACTGGCAGGCGTTCAGCCCGGCGCCGGAGTTCATGGTGCTGTTCATTCCCGGCGAGGCGTTCCTCGCCCCCGCGCTGGAACGCGACCCCGCCCTGCTGGAGTACGCCATGCGACGGCGGGTCCACATCGCCACACCGACCACGCTCATCACCATGCTCCGCACCGCGCAGTACGCCTGGCAGCAGGCCGCGCTCGGCGAGAACGCACGGGCGATCTTCGAGGTCGGCAAGGAGCTGTACGAGCGGCTGGGCAGCATGGGGCGCAACGTCGACGCCCTGGGCCGCTCGCTGAGCCGGGCCGTGGAGTCGTACAACAGGACGGTCGGCTCGCTGGAGACCCGGGTGCTGGTGAGCGCCCGCAAGCTGAACGACCTGGGGCTCGTCGAGAGCGACCTGGACACGCCACAGGCGGTCGAGGACCTGCCGCGCGCCCTGACCTCACCCGAACTCCTGGCGCGAGAGGAGCCAAGCCCGCCTCTCGTATCCCGCCTGAACGGTAGGTTGACCAACGACCTGCCCTGAAACTGTTCCCTCGGGGGCTCCTGCGGCCGGACACTGGAGATAGCGAGGGCGACGGCGCCGGGGGGCCGCGGTGGTCAAGGTCAGGGGGCGAGTGGTGGACGAGCGAGGCGGCGTGCAGCCGGTCGGCGGGGTGATCGCATGAGTGAACTTGACCGGGCCTCGGGCATCCGGCTGACCGTTCGGGGCGCACTGGCCTTCGTGCTGGCGTCCACGCTGGTGGGCGGCGTGCTGCAGGCGCTGACCGGGGTGGCGGCACTGACCGGGGCGGCGTTCGTCGCCGGTTGCGTCGCCGCCGCGTCGCTGGTGAACCGCAGGGACCTGCTGTCGCTGGTGGTGTCCCCGCCCCTGCTCTTCTTCGTGACCACCGCGTTCATCGAGGCGATCCGATCCCTGTTCGCGTCCACGCCCGTGCAGGCCTTCGGCCTGGGCATGTACACCGCGCTGTCGCAGGGGGCCCCGTGGCTGTTCGGCGGTTCGTTCCTGGTGCTGGTCATCGCCTGGCGCCGGGGGCTGACCCGCTGCGTCCGAGAGCTGCGCGAGGAGCTCAGGGCCTCCAGGGCCTCGGTGCCCCGCCCCAGGAGCGGCGACGGCGACGGCAGGGCCTTCGCCCCCGAGCCCGAGGGATACTTCGAGCCCAGGGTGTACGGCACCCCCCGCGAGGGGCAGTAGCGGCCGGGCGCGGGGTTTCGTCCGTGACGGGATCTCCCGGATCGCGGAGAAAGCCGCCGGGCCAGGGCCTCGCATGAAAGATCGGCCGGCCGGAGCGTGGCAGAGGTCCTCAGGGTGGCAGGGGTCCTCGGGCGAGAGCGCGAAGCGCACGCTCTCGCCGAGGGACTTCGACCCCGTGGGCGGACGACCCGACGTCAGACCGTGGCGCGCAGGTCCCTGCGCAGCTCGTGCGGGAGGGCGAAGCGCACGCTCTCGCGGACGGACTCGACCTCCTCCACGTCCCCGAACCCGTTTCGGGCGAGACGGGCCAGGACCTCGGCGACGAGCTCCTCGGGCACCGAGGCACCACTCGACACGCCGACCGTGGTGACGCCGTCGAACCAGGCGTCGTCGATGAGCGAGGCGTCGTCGACCAGATAGGAGGCGTCGGCCCCGTGGTCGAGGGCGACCTCGACGAGCCGCTTGGAGTTGGAGGAGTTCTCGGAGCCGACGACGATGACCAGCTGGGCCTGGGCGGCGATCTCCTTGACCGCGACCTGGCGGTTCTGGGTGGCGTAGCAGATGTCGTCGCTCGGAGGGTCGATCAGGTTGGGGAAGCGCTCCTTGAGCCGGGAGACCGTCTCGGTCGTCTCGTCCACCGACAGCGTGGTCTGCGACAGCCAGACGAGCCGATCGGGATCCTTGACCTGCAGGGTGTCGACCGAGTGCAGGCCGTCGACGAGCTGGACGTGGTCGGGCGCCTCGCCCGCGGTGCCCTCGACCTCCTCGTGGCCCTCGTGACCGATGAGGAGGATGTCGTAGTCCTGGGAGGCGAAACGCTTGGCCTCGTTGTGCACCTTGGTCACCAGGGGGCAGGTGGCGTCGATCGTCTTGAGGCTGCGGTCCGCGGCCTCCTGGTGGACCGCGGGAGAGACGCCGTGGGCGGAGAAGACGACGATCGCGCCCTCGGGCACCTGCTCGGTCTCCTCGACGAAGATCGCCCCGCGCTGCTCCAGCGTCTTGACCACGTGGGTGTTGTGGACGATCTGCTTACGTACGTAGATCGGGGCGCCGTACTGCTCCAGCGCCTTCTCCACGGCCTGGACCGCACGATCGACCCCCGCGCAGTAACCACGGGGCTTCGCCACTAGTACGCGTCGGGTCGCGGGGGTGTCTGAAGTCATGCTCATATGCTACGTGGACACGCCCGCGAGACTGCCCATACGTCCCACAAGCTCATGCGGCACAAGTCTTGTCACACTAGCCTTCTCGATACAGACCTCCCAGGGAGACGATATGTCAGTCCCCGACATGATTCGCAATGTCACACAAAAGGCAAAAGACCTGCCGCTGCACATGCTGCAGAGCGCACTGAGCGGGGTCGGCCAGGCCCTGCTCCTCGGCGACCGCGTCCGGACCAGGTTCAAGGGAACCTCGGGCCAGGGCGAGCCCGCCGAGGAACCCACCGGGACGATCGGCGACCAGCCGGCGAAGATCGCCGAGGAGAGCACGGAGCAGGCGGGGAAGCCCACCCGTCGCGAGCCCGTCATCTTCGCGCCGCGTCCGGAGAAGGCCGCGAGCGCTCCCTCCGCCGAGCGCAACGGGACGAAGACCACCCCCGACCCTGTCATCTTCAGCCCCACCAAGCCCGACACCGCGACGCCCGCCTCGCCCGAGGTCAAGGTCCCCGAGGTCCCCGAGGTCCCCGAGGTCAAGGCCGGCGACACCCCGGAGGCCAAGGCTCCCGAGGCCGTCGACACCCCTGCCGCCGCCGGAACCACCGAGGCCCCCGCCTCGACTCCGGAGCCTGAGAGCACCCCGGCTCCGGAGCCCGAGGCCGCCCCGGCGAAGCCCGCCGAGGTCGTCGCCACGGAGCCCTCGGACACCGCCGAGGTGAAGGCCACGGAAGCACCGGCCGCCCCGGAAGTCTCGGCGTCCCCGGCCGTCGCCGAGACTCCCAAGGCCGCCAAGACCTCCAAGACCTCGGCTCCCAAGACCGCCGAGGCCCCCGAGGCCCCCGAGGTCAAGGGCGCGGAGACTCCGGCGGCGGAGGCGGACGCGGTCACCGAGACCCCCGCCAAGAAGCCCAGGGCCACCCGGGCCAAGGCCAAGGCCGCCGAAGCCGCAACCGCAGCCCCCGAGGCCGTCGAGGCCACCACCCCGAAGGCCAGGACGACCAGGACCCGCAAGACGACCGCCAAGGCCGCCCCTGCGGACACCGTGGCCGAGCGCGCCGAGAGCGGCACCCTGACGAGCGCCACGGCTTCCGCGGCCGAAGGCACCCCTGCCGAGGCGGAGGCCCCCGCGGCGGTGAAGGTCGAGGTGACCGAGGTCGACACCGCGAAGCCCGAGACCGCGGACGCCGCGGTGGTCGAGGTGACCGGGACCAGGGGCGCGGCACCCGAGGCCGCCGACGCGGCCGGCCCCTCCCCGAGGACGACGACCACGGCGGCGGAGTCCTCCTCGGGGACCGCCACGCCCGCCGAGCCTCTTCCCGGCTACGCGGAGCTGACGGTCGCGTCCCTGCGGGCGCGGATGCGCGGCAGGACCTCCGAGCAGATCCGGGAGCTGCTCGCCTACGAGCGGGCCACCGCGGGCCGCGAGGTCGTCGTGCGGATGTACGAGAACCGCCTGGCCAAGCTGGCGGCCGCGGAATAGTCACCTCCGGCGCGTAGGCTCCCGGCCATGAGCTCGAACACCACCCCTGAGCAGCCCCTACCGGTTCGCACGGTGTTGCAGATGGTCGGCGGCTGGATCGGCAAGCTCGGCACCGTCTGGGTCGAGGGGCAGATCACCGAGCTGACCGCCCGCGGCGGCACGGTGTTCCTGACGTTGCGCGACCCGGTGGCCAACGTGTCGGCCCGGATCACCTGCCCGCGCGGTGTCTACGAGGCGACCGTCCCCCGGCCGGTCGACGGCGCGAGGATCGTGGCCCACCTGAAGCCCGACTTCTGGGTCAACAAGGGCTCGTTCGCGTTCACCGCGCTGGAGATGCGGCCGGTCGGGGTGGGCGAGCTGCTGGCGCGGCTTGAGCGGCTGCGCCGGCTGCTCGCCTCGGAGGGGCTTTTCGGCGTCGACAGGAAGCGGCGGCTGCCGTTCCTGCCGGGCACGGTCGGGCTGATCTGCGGCCGCGACTCGGCCGCCGAGCGCGACGTGCTGGAAAACTCCCGGCGCCGCTGGCCCGCCGTGCGGTTCAAGGTCGAGCCGGTGGCCGTGCAGGGGCCGTACGCGGTCGGTGAGGTCGTCGAGGCGCTGCGCAAGTTCGACGCCGACGTCGAGGTCGACGTCATCGTGGTCGCGCGGGGCGGCGGGTCGATGGAGGACCTGCTGCCCTTCTCCGACGAGGCCCTCGTGCGGGCGGTGGCGGCCTGCCGTACGCCCGTGGTGAGTGCGATCGGCCACGAGCAGGACAATCCGCTGCTCGACCTGGTCGCCGACGTGCGCGCGTCCACCCCGACGGACGCGGCGAAGAAGGTCGTGCCGGACGTCGGCGAGCAGATGACGCTGATCCGCCAGCTCCGCGACCGGGGTCGCAGGGTGGCGGGCGGCTGGCTCGACCGCGAGACGGCCTGGCTCGCGGCGGCCCGCTCCCGCCCCTCTCTCGCCGACCCGGTGCGCGAGGTCGAACGCAGGGCCGAGCAGGCCGAGCAGCTCAGGGACCGGGCGAGGCGGTCCCTCACCGCCTCCCTGGACCGTGCCTCCGACTCGCTGGAGCACCTGCGTGCCCGCCTGGTCTCGCTGTCTCCCGCCGCCACGCTGGAACGCGGTTACGCGATCGTGCAGCGCCCCTCGGGCGAGGTCGTACGGCTCGCGAGCGAGGTCTCCCCCGGTGACGAGCTCACGGTGCGCTTCCCCGACGACCGGGTGCGGGTCAGGAGCGATCCCGCCAGGTGAGCGAGGGGTAGCCGTCGTCGACGAAGCCGAGCTGCCGGTAGAGGGGCTCGGCGTCGGAGGTCGCGTGCAGGTCGACCCTGCGAACCCCGCTGTCGCGGTACCACTCCAGGAGGGCTCCCATGATCGCCCGGCCGTGCCCCCTGCGCCGGTGGCGGGGATCGGTGGTCATGCCCTGGACGTAGCCGTAGCGGCCGTCGGGAAGGCTGGGGCCGGGAAAGCGGTCGAAGATGAGGCCGATCCCGCAGGCCGCCAGCCCGTGGCCGGGGGAGTCCACCACGTAGACGGCGGTGTCGGAGCTGCCCAGCCGCTCCCGGAGGCTCTCGGCGTAGGCGTGCTGCCACTCCTCCTCGATGGGGAGGTGGCCGTCCATCGCCATCCGGTCGGCCAGGATCTCACGGAGGCGCACCAGCTCGGGAATGTCGCCGACGGCCGCGTCACGAACGTTCACCTCGGCATTCTTCCAGCCGTACGGCACCGGCGAGGCGGGAGGGGAGCCCGTCGGCGCCGGTCGGCCCTCGCGGGCCGGCGGTGACTCCCGGCACGGCACGGCGTCACCGGATGGGCGCGACGATCTAAGGTGGGGTCGTGGCCGATGAGAAGAGACCGTCGTACGAGCAGGCGCGCGAGGAGCTGACCGAGGTGGTCCGCAGTCTCGAGGCGGGCGGGCTCACCCTGGAACAGTCGATCGAGCTCTGGGAGCGCGGCGAGAAGCTGGCCGCGATCTGCGAGGAGTGGCTCCAGGGCGCCCGGGTGAGGCTCGCGGCCGCGATGGCCCAGCGCCGGCAACCCGACCCGGCCGGGGAGACGCCCTTCTGAGTCCCCCGGCGACCGGCTGACGTCGGAGCGAGCGTTTCCAACGGCATCACCGCCCACGATCATCGATCGTTTTGGAATCACGTCGCCGCCCTGCTCCGGATGTCCGCGCCGTTGGACAGAGCCATCCGTACTCGACCGGCCGTTCCCATCTTTCTCTCATAGAGAGCGAGTAGAACGATGC
The DNA here is from genome assembly GCF_042899335.1 of Streptosporangium sp. NPDC000095. Lineage (NCBI taxonomy): Bacteria > Bacillati > Actinomycetota > Actinomycetes > Streptosporangiales > Streptosporangiaceae > Streptosporangium > Streptosporangium sp. NPDC000095. The sequence goes on along the minus strand of NZ_JBIAZS010000011.1, from coordinate 144,050 downwards.
GGTGAACGAACAACCCGTCGCGAAGGTGCTGGTCGTCGATGACGAACCGAACATTCGCGAACTGCTGTCCGAGGCCCTGGAACTGAACGGCTTCGCCGTACGGACCGCCGCGGACGGCCGCCAGGCGCTGGAGGCGGTGGCCCGAGAGCGGCCCGACATCGTCGTGCTGGACGTGATGATGCCCGGCCTGGATGGGTTCACGGTCGCGCGCAGGCTCCACGAGGCCGGTGACAGCCCCATGCTGCTCTTTCTGACCGCCAAGGACGCGGTGTCCGACCGGATCGCGGGGCTGACCGCCGGTGGTGACGACTATGTGACCAAGCCTTTCAGCCTGGAGGAGGTGCTCCTGCGGCTGCGGGCGATCATGCGCAGGATACGGCCCGCACAGAAGCAGGCCGACGACGGCGTGCTGCGCTACGCCGACCTGGAACTCGACGAGCAGGCCCACACCGTACGGCGGGCAGGACGGGCGATCCATCTGTCTCCGACGGAGTTCAGCCTGCTGCGCTACCTCATGATCAACGCCGGGCGGGTGGTCAGCAAGGCGCAGATCCTCGACCGTGTGTGGGACCACGCCTTCGACGGCGAGAGCAGGATCGTGGAGTCCTACATCAGTTACCTGCGGCGGAAGATCGACGCTGACGGCCCGCCACTGATCCACACGTTGCGTGGCGTCGGCTACCGGCTGCAGAGGTTCTCGTGAGACGGACCTGGCCCCTGCGGCATCGGCTGCTGGCCGCGCTGCTCGGTCTGTGCGCGGTCGGGCTGACGGTGTTCGCCACCGCGAGTGTGCTGCTACTGGAGCGTTCGCTGCTGTCCAAGGTGGACGCCCAGCTGACCGAGACGGTCATCGCCTTCGGCCGGCGTCCGCTCCCGCCTCCGCCTCCGCCTCCGTCATCGGTGGACGGGGGGCAGTCCGTTCAGATCCCCACCCAGTTCAAGATCGCCTTTTACCACCCTTCCGGGACCCTGCTGCGCAGTCTTCCCGCCGAGAACGGCGACGGACCAGCCATCCCCAAAGCGGCGATATCCACCATCCCGCGAGGCCCCATCACCGTGCCCGCCATGGGGACGGGTGAGTGGCGAGTGCTGGTGAGGAGCCTGCCCGACGGCACCAGGCTGACCGTGTCGATGTCGCTGGAGCCCAACCAGGCGACCGTGCACCAGATCCTGGTCATCGAGGCGGTGGCGGGCAGCCTGGTGTTACTGCTGCTCGGCACGCTCGCCTTCGCCGTGGTACGGCTGGGCCTGCGCCCGCTGACCCGCATGGAGCAGACCGCCGAGGCCATCGCAGGCGGAGACATCCACCGCAGGGTCAGCGACACCGACCCCGACACCGAGACAGGCCGCCTCGGCGGCGCGCTGAACACCATGCTGGAACGCCTGGCCACGGCACTCAACGAGTCCGAGCGCTCCGAACGGCGATTGCGGCACTTCGTCGCCGACGCCTCGCATGAACTGCGCACCCCGCTCACCTCCATCAGGGGCTTCGCCGAGCTCTACCATCACGGCCAGGACGCCGGGGATCCGGTGGCCGAGCGGCTGCTGCGCAGAATCGAGGCCGAGGCCGAGCGCATGGGCGTCCTGGTGGAGGACATGCTGCTGCTGGCCAGGCTGGACCAGGAGCCCGCGCTGGAGCCCAGCGTCGTGGACCTGCACGTGCTGGCCGGAGACGTGGTGCACGCCGCTCGCGCCCGCGATCGCGAACGGCCGATCCGACTGATCATCTCCGAGGGGCCGGTCTTCGTGCGCGGCGACGAGCGCCGCCTGCATCAGGTCATCGCCAATCTGGTCGGCAACGCCATCCAGCACACCTCTTCCGGCACCGAGATCAGCCTCACCGTCGCTCCGCGAGCGGTTACCGGGGTCTTCACCCCCGGTGTCGTGCACGCCGGTACCGGACCCGCTCCCCACCGCGGAGCCGCACTACTCGAAGTGCGGGACGAGGGGCAGGGCATCGATCCCGAGCATCTGCCGTACCTGTTCGACCGCTTCTACCGTGCCGATCCGGACCGCTCCCGCGACAGCGGCGGGACCGGGCTGGGCCTGGCCATAACCGCCGCGCTCGTGCAGGCGCACGACGGCCGGATCGAGGTGACCAGCACACCTGGCCGCGGCACCACCTTCCGCGTGCTTCTCCCGCTGGAGCAGCCTCAGGACAGCTGAACGTCCACAGACAGTTCACCTTCTCGTCGGATGCGGTTCACACATTGTTCCCAGCTTGGTGCTGTCAGATGTGCGCTGACGAAAGGAGAAACATGCTGGCAAGATTCCGCAAACCAGCCGTCTCCATGGCTCGCGACAGCGATCGAAGCACATCCGGCACCGAACCGGCCGATGACCCAGCCGGTGATCAGGGTCACCGGCTGCGGGCACCGAGCAAGCTGCACGCCTTCAACCGGTACGAGATCAAGTACCTCGTGGAGGCCTCGGAGGCGGTCACGCTCAGGAAAGAGATCGAGCAGCGACTGGATCGCGACCGTCACAGCGGCCAGGAGGGGTACGGCATCTGGAGCGTCTACTACGACACCCGGCAGTTGCGCTTCTACTGGGAGAAGATCGAGGGGTTGAAGTTCCGCAGGAAGCTGCGGGTGCGCCACTACGGCGACCGGTTCACCCTGCGGGACGACACTCCGGTGTTCGTCGAGATCAAGCAGCGGGTCAACCGGGTCACGCAGAAGCGCCGGGTGAGCCTGCCCTACAGGGACGCGCTGCGCCTGTGTGACGGCCGGCAGATGGTCGAGCACGAGCCGTCCCAGCGCGCCTTCCTGCAGGAGGTGCTCGACCTCTCCTTGCGTCTGGACCTGCGGGCTGTCGCGATGACCGGTTACACCCGGCACGCCTACGTGGGCCGCGACGCCGACGTGGGCCTGCGCGTCACCTTCGACAACCGCATCCGGGGCCGTGACCGCGACTTCCACCTGGGCGCCGACTCCGAGAACAGGCTCATCGTCCCCGCTCACATGTCCATCGTCGAGGTCAAGGCCAACGAGCGCGTGCCGTACTGGCTGACCGACCTGACCGCCGAACGGAACCTGCAGGTGGTCCGGGTCTCCAAGTACTGCCAGAGCGTGGAGGCGCATGGGCTCGCTCCCCGCTCGGTCTTTCACATTCCCGACCACGATCTCGATCTCGGCCGCCATCAGCCGACCGTTCTCTCGGAGGCATGACTCCCCATGGACTTCTCGTTCCAGGACCTGTCCGGCACGTTCAGCGTGGCCGACATCGCGATCGCGATGTCGCTGTCGTTCGTGCTCAGCGCGATGATCGGCTGGGTTTACCGGGCCACGCACCGCAACGTGTCCTACAGCCAGTCCTACGTGCAGACGCTGGTCATCCTGGGCATGCTGATCTCGCTGATCATGTTGGTCGTCGGCTCGAACATCGCCCGCGCCTTCGCCCTGGTCGGCGCGCTCTCGGTGGTGCGGTTCCGTAACGCCATCAAGGAGACGCGTGACGTCGGGTTCATCTTCCTCGTCATGGGCATCGGGATGGCCGTCGGTACCCGCTTCTACCTGCTGGCCATCGTCGCCGCCGTGGCGATCTCGCTGATCATCATGGTCATGCACCGGTTCAACTGGTTCCAGCTCAACGTACGGCGGCAGGTGGTCAAGGTGCAGGTTCCCACGGATGAGGACTACACCCCGGTCATCCAGGATGTGCTCATCCGGCACACCGAGGAGTTCGAACTGGTCAGCATGGAGTCGATCCGAGGTGGCGCGCTGACGGAGCTGATGTACACCGTGAAGATCAAAAAGGGCAGCGAGCCCGCCGACGTGATGGCCGCGCTGCGCGAGCGCAACCACGGCCAGTCGGTCACCGTCTTGACCGGGTACGACCAGAGCGACCTGTAAGGCGACACCATGGCGCAGTTCAAACATCGCATCCCGGTCAAACTCCGGCACAACTGGAAGCTGGTCGCGCTGTGCGCGGCGTTTCTGGCCCTGTGCTGGGGTGTACTCGGCAGCGGGATGATCCGCCCCTACATCACCGTCTCCCAGACCGCCAAGGCTGAGACCGTCATCACGGACGTGACCGGCACCAAGGAGCTCTTCGACACCTCCGTGGCGCACGAGGTGAAGATCACCTTCACCGACGCGGCCTATGAGGACATGCTTAACGAGTACTTCAAGGACGGCGACAAGAAGTATGTCGAAGCCGATCTGACCATCGACGGCACCCGCATCCCCAGCGTGGGCATTCGACTCAAGGGCAACTCCACTCTGGCCGGGCTGACCTGGAAGGGACAGTCCAAGCAACGGAGCATGTCTGGCGGCGGGCAACGACGCGGAGGTATGCCAGAGGGCTTCCAACCACCCGAGGGGTTCCAACCACCCGAGGGGTTCCAACCACCCGAAGGGTTCCAACCACCCGAAGGCGGTGAGCCGAATGGCGACCAGCCCAGAGGTGGCGGGTTCGGCGCGTCTTTGAAGGGCGAGGAGCCTGAGAACCTGCCGTGGCTGATCAGCTTCGACGAGTTCGTGGAGGGCCGCCGCTACCAGGGGCACAACCAGGTGGCGGTACGGCCGGCCGCGATGGGCTCGACGACGATGCTGAACGAGGCACTGGGCATCGCACTGGTCGGCGCCTCCGGTGAACCTACCCAGCGTTCCATCCACAGCGCCTTCACCGTCAACGGCCGCACCTCGACACCGCGCCTGATCGTGGAATACCTCGACGAGGGCTATGCGGAAAACCTCGGCGACGGCGTGCTGTACAAGTCGTTGGCCAGCGGCTCCTTCACTTACAAGGGCGAGGACCAGACCGGGTACACCAACGACTTCAAGCAGATCAACAAGGTCGGCGTCCAGGATCTGCAGCCGGTCATCGATCTGGTCAAATGGGTGAACGAGGCATCCGACCCCGAATTCGCCTCAGGCCTGGGCGAGCGTTTGGATGTGGAGTCGTTCGCCCGTTATCTGGTCCTGCAGAACCTCATGGTCAACTTCGACGACATGGCTGGGCCCGGACGCAACTACTACCTGTGGTACGACCTGGACACCAAGAAGTTCAAAGTCATCACCTGGGACCTCAACTTCGCCTTCAACGGTAACGCCAAGAGTGGTGTGAACGACACGATCTCGATGGGCGGCGGCCGAGGACGCCCCCAGCAAGGCCAGCCGAACCAGAGTGCCATCCCACCCCAGAATGGCCAGCCGGAGCGTCCGCAAGGTCCAGAAGGCGGCGGCATGATGCGCTTGGGCCATCCTCTGAAGGAGAAGTTCCTCAAGAACGCCGCCTTCAAGAAGATCTACCAGGACCAGTATCGCGCTCTGTACACCGAACTGCTCGGCAACGGCACCGCATCCGGCCTGCTCGACGATCTCGTCACGTCCTACAAGCTGAACGAGAACGCCGACACCGCCAAGGCCGACACCGAGGCACAGAAGCTACGTACGTTCCTGACCACCCGCACTCAGACACTGCGGTCCGACAAAGCGATCAGCGGCGGTTAGGGTTCTCGCGATCACGCGAGGGCCCTGAGGAGGGAGCTGGGCCGAAGCCCGGAAGCGACCGCGGCCCAACCGTTCTCCGACAGACCGGTCTACCGGAGAACCGTCCCCTCGCCCTCTCAGGAATCACACAGGTCATGTGCGTGACGATGATCACGCACATGATCGACCAAGGACCGGTGCCGGTCACCTGACGATCACGTGACCGGCTCTCTAGGAGGTGTTCTTCGGCAGTTGTTTGAGGGACCCGGCCAGGGTGGACAGTTCGTCCCACGGGGCGGTGCCGGTGACGACGATCGTGACGTCCGGCAGGAACCGTACGAGGGAGCGCTGGTTCTTGTCCTCGCGGACGCGCTGCTCCCAGGTGACGCCGTTGATCTGGACGGTGCCGGTGACCGTGGAGGTGTTGGAGAGCCGGTTGGCGAACTCGGCCTCGGGTTTCTCGTTGCTCTGGGCGAGCATCGCGTGGAAGCGCTTCGCGGTGGCGAAACCGAGCCTCCAGGTCGTGACACCGTTCGCGCTCGTGTTCTTGGAGCTGTTCGGGATCCATCCGGCGGCGACGGGTTCGGGGGCCCACACCAGGAAGGGCGCCGTACGGCGCAGGTCGGCGAGGGCGATCGAGTAGTCGACCCTGGGAATGTGCTCGGTCCTGCTTTGCGGCGTGACCAGCAGGAACAGGCCGACGGCGGCCAGGCAGACCGCCATCGCGAACACGTAGCCGTAGAAGCCCTGGGTGAACTTTCGCACGACTGTCGACACTATCCGTTCGGGTGGGCGGTTGGCTCTCAGGGGCGGTGGATCTGGGCGATGATGGTCAGCACGTCCTCGACGAGTGCCCGGGAGGCGTCCTCGTCGTCGGAGAGGGCGACCTCGGAGACGGCGGCGGCGAGCGCGCCGGTGAGGACGACGACCAGTGCCCCCTCGTCGCCCTCGAACAGGGCGGCGTTGCGCTTGGCCCACTGCCGGAGCCGGTCGCGCATGATCACCTCGAACCCGGGCGGCCCGTCGCCGCGCAGGAAGAGCGCGGAGACCTCCCGCTCGGCCAGGCAGCCCTCCAGGTAGGCGCGGGCCCCGGCGATGAAAAGGCGCATCGGGTCGCTCTCGCCGTCGGCCCTGGCGTCCTGGACCGCCTGCTTGGTCCGCTGGGTCTGACGGGTCTGGAACTCCTCGAAGAGCGTGAGATAGAGATCGGCTTTGCCGGAGAAATGATGGTAAAGACTTCCGACACTCGCTCCCGCGCGGGCGACCACGTCGGTGACCCCGGTCTCGGCGAAACCGCTTGTGACGAAGATCTCCCTCGCGGCGGACAGGAGCGCGACGCGCGTGGCGGCACCCCGCTCGGATGTCCGCCCGCCCGCGCCTTTCACCAGCCGTTCCGTGTCGCTGCTCATGGTGGGCACATTATCCTCCGCCGACCGGTCAGAGGGGGGCCAACTACGATCGTTGCATTGACACGAGAGGGGTTTCCCACCATGTCCGATGAGACGTCCGTTCCCGACGCCCTCGCCACGGGAGAACACGCACCCGATCGCAACCTCGCTCTGGAACTGGTCCGGGTCACGGAGGCGGCCGCGATGGCCGGTGCCCGCTGGGTCGGACGAGGTGACAAGAACGGCGCCGACGGCGCCGCGGTGAACGCGATGCGCCAGCTGATCAATACGGTGTCCATGAGCGGTGTGGTGGTGATCGGCGAAGGTGAGAAGGACAACGCGCCGATGCTCTACAACGGCGAGCAGGTGGGTGACGGCAGTGGCGCGGCGTGCGACGTGGCCGTGGACCCGATCGACGGCACCCGGCTCACCGCGCTCGGCATGCCCAACGGCATCTCGGTGATCGCGGTCAGCGAGCGCGGCTCGATGTACGACCCCTCGGCCGTCTTCTACATGGACAAGCTGGTCACCGGCCCCGAGGCCGCCTCGTCGGTCGACATCAACGCGCCGGTGGCGGACAACATCGCCGCGGTGGCCCGCGCCAAGGGCGGTGTGCCCTCGGACGTGACCGTGGTCGTCCTGGACCGGCCCCGCCACGAAAAGATCATCCAGGAGATCCGGGAGGCCGGGGCCAGGATCAGGCTCATCACCGACGGCGACGTGGCCGGTGCGATCATGGCGGCCAGGGTCGGCACGGGCGTCGACCTGATGCTCGGCATCGGCGGCACCCCGGAGGGCATCATCGCCGCGTGCGCGCTCAAGTGCCTCGGCGGTGTCATCCAGGGCAGGCTCTGGCCGCAGGACGACGCCGAGCGCCGCCGGGCGCTGGACGCGGGCCTCGACCTCGACGCCACGCTGAGCACCGACGACCTGGTCAGGTCCGACGACGTGTTCTTCGCGGCCACCGGGATCACCGACGGCGAGCTGATGCAGGGCGTCCGTTACCGCGCGGGGAGGGCCATCACCAGTTCCCTGGTGATGCGCGGTCGTTCGGGGACGATACGGAAGATCGAGAGCGAGCACCAGCTCTGGAAGCTGCGGGCCTACAGCGCGATCAACTTCGACAGCGCCAGCTGAGAGCCGGGACGCCGGAGCCGGGATTCCCCTTCGGCCGAGGAGCGCCCTCAGCGGGGCGCCCTCCGGCCGAGGGCTCCCCGTGAAGGGATCTCGGCGAAGGATTTCCGGTGAGGAGTGCGCGGCGGAAGAGTGATCGCGGCCGGGAAAAACCCGAAAGGATCAGGAAAGACCAGGAAAACGGCGTCCGCCGCCGACCTGGGAACGGTGTCAGCGGCGGAACCAGGAGCGGCGGGGACGCTTGGGAGACTTCGCCACGATGCTCCCCAGCGTGACGACGCCGGTGATCTCGATGACCGGCCCGTCGGGCGAGGCGGGGACCTGGTTCTTCTTGCCCCCCATGTACGACGAGGCGGGCATCTCGATCCGCACGCCCTCGGGGACGATCAGGGTGAGGGTGCCGCCCATCACGGTGACGTGCAGGGTCACGTGGCTGGACTGCAGCAGCGCGTCACACAGGTCGAGCTTGACGTTCGCGCAGATGGCGGTGGCCGTGAACCGGGTCGGCACCACCCATCGGCCGGAACGCTCCTCGGAGCCGAAGAACGCCGCCACCGGGCGGACGTCGGTGCGCAGCGGCTGCGCCTCGGGCGGGAGCAGGTCGGCGGTGAGCGCGGAGAGCTCTCCCAGCGTGCGGGCGCGATAGAGGGCCTCGGTGCGCTCGTCGTACTCCGCGTGGTCGAGACGCCCGTCGGCGAGCGCGTCGGCCAGTACGGCGGCCACTCTCTCGCGGTCGACGTCTCCGGCTCTCAGGTCGGCGGGGCGCGGCTGGGGACCGGTATGGCGGACGGCGGGGGGACGGGGACTCTCCACCCCTCGACCATAATCCCTGCGCGGGCTCCGGCAGCGGCGCGAGTGCGCCGACATGCCCCGTGAGCCGGAACGTCCGGCGCGACGGGCCGGCGAAAACCGGTAGATCATCAACCATTGACCACCGGGTACCTCGCCCATACCCTGACGGAAACTTGAATCCCCCTCATGTTTCCCGGAGATCGTCATGCCGACCCCACGTGACAGGCAGGCGCGCGTCGCGACCTGGGCGGCGTTCTTCGTCCAGGGTCTCTGTTTCGCCACCCTGCTCACCCATGTGATCGACCTCCAGCACAGGTTCGGGCTCAGCGACGGCGACCTCACCCTGGTCCTGCTGCTCGTACCGGTGATCGCCGGGATCGGCAGCGCGGTCGCGGGTCTCCTGGCGAGCCGGTACGGCAGCGCCCCGGTCCTGCGGATCGCCCAGGTCGGCGTGTGCGCCACCGTGGTGCTGATGGGCTGGAACGGGCAGCTCGCCGGGCTGTACGTCCTCAGCGCCGCGTTCGGCCTGTTCGTCGGCGCGGTGGACGCGGCGATGAACATGCAGGCGGTCGCGGTCGAGCGCCGGTACGGCATGAGCGTGCTGACCGGTTTCCACGCGGTGTGGAGCATCGGCTCGATGCTGGGCGCCGGGTTCAACTCCGCCTTCAGCGCGCTCGGCGTCGAGCTGGGCTGGTCCTTCTCCGTCCCGGTGCTGATCGGCGCGGTGATCTCGATCGTCATGCTCCCCCGGCTCTACGGGCACCCGGAGGAGAGGTCCGGTGAGCGGGCCGGGCACGTGACGGCCCGGGTGCCGTGGCGGCCGATCATCCCGCTCTGCCTGGCGATGGCGTTCCTGTACGTCGGCGACGCGGCGGTGTCCAACTACAGCACGGTCTACATGGAGAAGGCGCTGGCGGCGAGCGGCTGGCTGGTGCCGTTCGCCTACCTCGTCTACCAGGCGACCATGCTGCTGGCGCGGGTCCCCGGCGACCTCGCCGTACGCAGGTACGGGCCGGCGCCGGTGGTCCGCGTGGGCGCGGTGATCGCGGCCGTCGGCACGCTCGGAGTCGTCGTCGCGCCCGGCGTCGCGGTGGCCGTCGTGTCGTTCGGCCTGATCGGCGTCGGGCTGTCCGTCATCGCCCCGCAGTCGTTCTCGGCCGCGGGACGGCTGGGCGCCGGCGCGGAGACCGCGATCGCGCGGGTCAACATGTTCAACTACGTCGGCTTCCTCGTCGGTGCCGCCGTGGTGGGGACGCTCAACGACCTGGTGAGCGTCCGGGTGGCGTTCGTACCGGCGGCCGTCCTGGTGGCCCTGATCGTGTTCCTCGCCAAGGGTTTCCAGCCCGACCTGGAACCCTCGGACGAAGGCAGCCCCGGGAGAGGCCCGCAGGAGCCCGCCGAACGACCGTGACCCCGGTCCCGGTGATCGGCCGGCCCGGCCGGGCGGCTCGCCGTCGCCTCCTGCCGCGCGAGGCTCGCCCGGACCTCGTCGTCCCTCGTCGTCAGCCCGGTCGGCCGCTCTCGTCTCCGGTGAGCTTCCTCAGGTAGGCCAGGCTCTCGCGGACGTTCTCCATGGGCTCGCCGGAACCAGCGGGCTCCCTGGGAGCATCGGAACCACCGTTGGCAGGCTCCAGCACGATGTTCTGCTCCAGGACGTACCAGCCGTCGTACCCGGCCGCCGTCAGGCCGCCGACGACGGCGGGGAGGTTCACGTCGCCTCCGCCCAGCGGGCGGTAGAGGCCGTTTCTCACGGCCCGGGTGTGGGTCAGCTCGCCCGCTCTGACCCGCTCGGCCATCGCGGCGTCCACGTCCTTGAGGTGGACGTGCGCGATCCGTTCCGCGGCGTGGGAGACCAGCTCGGCGGGGTCGGTGCCACCCGCGAGGAGATGGCCGGTGTCCAGGCACAGCGGCATCGAGCTGTCGTCGAGCACCCGCTGGACCTCCTCGCGGTTCTCCACCACGCTTCCGATGTGCGGGTGCAGGGTGACGGTCCTGCCGAACTCCTTGGCGTTCTTGAGGATCCGGCGCAGGTTGCCCGTGAGGGTCTTCCAGGCGACGGCGTCCAGCTCCGGCCTGGCGTCGTGGCTCTCGCCACCGGTGGAGGCGGCGAGCACGACCACGTCCACCTCGCCGTCCATGAAGGCGCGCATCGCGGCCCGGACGATCGGGAGCGGGTCGTGGTCGGCCTCGTGCAGGACGACGGGGACGAACCCGCCCACCGCGCGCAGCCCGTACTCCGCGAGCAGGGAGCGGCAGTGTGTCGGCGAGGGCGGCAGGAACCCGGCGGGGCCGAGTTCGGTGGCCGTCAGGCCGAGCTCTCTCATCTCGGCGAGCACCTGAGAACGATCCGGCTGCCGCCCCCAGCCCGGGCCCTCGCAGGCCCCCCAGGAGATGGGCGCGCCGGCCGTTCGCACCGGGGCTCCTTCGACGGCGGAGCCGGACTCTCTCACAGGATCGCCTCTTCTCACATAATCACCTCCGTGTCGCGCACCGGACGCCCCTCGCGCCGGGAGGGTTCCGCGGCCTCGGCGAGGCAGGGCGCCACGAGGGTGTCCTCAGCGGTGCGGTGACTCTCCGCTTCCCCCCGGACCACGCTGGGAAACGCGTTAATTCTGCGGATTCCCGATGATCCAACACGCATTGTGCCTTTCGGAGAGGAAAGCGGTTGACCCCCAGTTCTAGGTGAGGACCGGGAAGCCGTCAAGAATTTGTCAGGACATCAGGACGATCCATCGGGCGGTAGGCGACGTCCACCGGACGGCGTATCCGCAGGTGGGAGGCGTCGTCGTGGGGCTGCTCAGCGGCGCGCGGCACGCACCGGGAGGCGGATCGCGAGACGGCCCGGCCGATTTCCACGAGGGACCGGATCGCGGCCGCCGACCTCGGTGGCACCGGCGGCCGGGTTCCCGCGAGGGCACGGATCACGGGGCGACTCAGCGGCGCAGGGCGTCCGCGAGGGCACCGACCATCGCGTCGGCGCGGTGCACGGGCAGACGGGCGAAGCCCATCACCAGTGCGGGCGGACCTGGGGCGTATCGCATCGGCCCCACCGGCTCGGCCGCCAGCCCGTACTCCTGGGCCGTCTCCGCCACCGCCACCTCGTCCCAGTCACGCGGCAGCTCGGCGAGCAGGTGGAGCCCTGCGGAGACACCCCACACGGTGATCTCGGGAAGGTGCTCGCCGAGGGCGAGCGTGAAGGCGTCGCGGCGAGCGCGGTACTCCCGGCGCATCCTTCTCAGGTGCCGGTCGTAGTCGCCGGTCGTGATGAAGTCGGCCAGGACGTACTGCTCCAGGACGGGTGATCCCAGGTCCAGCTCGCCGCGGGCCAGCCGCAGCGACCCGGCGATCTCGGGCGGGGCCGCCACCCAGCCCAGGCGGAGGCCGGGAGCGAGGGACTTGCTGACGCTCCCGATCAGGATCACCCGGTCGGCCGCCAGCCCCTGCAGGCAGCCCACCGGGTCGCGGTCGAAGCGGAACTCCGCGTCGTAGTCGTCCTCCAGGATCGCCGCGCCGGTCGCGACGGCCCACTCGATCAGCTCGGCGCGGCGGCGGGGCGAGAGCACGACCCCCGTCGGGTACTGGTGCGCGGGCGTGAGCAGCACCGCCCGCGCTCCGGTCGCGGCCAGCGCCCCGACGTCGACGCCCTCGCCGTCCACGGGGACGGCGACCAGGTCGGCGCCGGCGGCGTGCAGCAGAGGGAGCTGACGCGCCCCCGCCGGATCCTCGACCGCGAGCCGAATCCGGCCGGGGGGCGGCACGGGGTTCGCGGCCCGCCGGACGAACCAGCCGAGATCGTGGGGGGACCCGGCTCGGGGGAGCCTGCCCGCGAGCGCCTGGACGGTGAGGCTCACCCCCTGGGCCACCCCGCCCACGATCACCAGGTTGTCCGGGCTCACGTCGGCCGCCCTCACCCTCCCGAGATAGGCGGCCAGTTCCTCGCGCAGCGCCGGGACACCGCCGAGGTCGCCGTAGTTGAGGGCCTCCGCGGGCAGCGTGGCGAGCGTCCTCCTCATCGAGGCCAGCCACCGCTGTCTGGGGAACGCCCCCAGGTCGGGTGCGGTGGAACGGCGCTCCCGGTACGGCCCGTGACCGCTCTCCTCCCCGCGAACGCTCTCCTGCGCGCGGGGGGTGCGTGCCTTCGCGCGCGGCCGGCCCGGCGGCGTCGGGGAGGGACCGTCGAAGGGCGCGGGACGGCTGGCGGCGGGTGCCACGGTGGTTCCCGCCCCGATCCTGGAGATCAGGAAACCCTCGGCGACGAGCTGCTCGTACGCCTCGACCACCACGCCGCGAGAGAGCCCGAGATCCCGCGCCAGCTCGCGGCTGGCGGGCAGCCTCGCCCCGGCCGCCAGCCGCCCGCGCCGCACCGCCTCGCGGAGTTCGCGGGCGATCTGGGCGGCGACACCGCCCGCCGCCCGGTCGACGACGATGTGCAGGTCCGCCAATTGGTCCTCTGTTTCACCGCTGGATTGGACCCGACAGGGGTGCCATTGGTTTCCTAGCATTCCGCACATGAACGTGGATGTCAGCACCGCCGCCCGGCGGGGATGGCGCGGCCCGGTCGAGGCCGCGACGGCGATGTTCCTGGTGGGCACCCTGGCGGGGGTCTCAGGGGTGATCGGGGAGTACCCCGTCTACGGCGGCCAGGCCCTGCGCTACCTGCTCGCGGCCGTGATCCTGCTCGCCGTCGCCCGGCTCGCGGGGCTGCGGTTCGTCCGCCTCACCCCCCGTGAGACGGCGCTGCTCGCGGCGCTCTCCCTCACCGGTTTGGTGATCTTCAACGTGTGCGTGATCGAGGCCACCCGGCACGGCGGTCCGGCCCTGGTCGGGACCGTCCTCGGCACCGTACCGCTCGCGCTCGCCCTGCTCGGCGGACGCCCCTCGCCCCGGCTCGTCGGGGCGGCGGCGGTGGTCGTCGCCGGGGCGACGGTGGCGACCGGACTCGGCAGCGGCGACCTGACCGGGCTGCTCTGGTCGCTGGGCGCGCTGGGCTGCGAGGTCTGCTTCTCCCTGCTCGCCATCCCGCTGCTGCCGAAGCTGGGAGCGGTGCGCGTCTCGGCGTACTCGGTGACGCTGGCCGTGCCGATGCTGGTGGTCGCCGGGCTGCTCGTGGACGGCGCCGCGATGATCCGCGTGCCGACGGCGCCCGAACTCGCGGGTCTGGGCTACCAGTCGCTGATCGTGACGAGCGTGGCGTTCTTCCTCTGGTACGACGCCCTGCCCCGGCTCGGCCCGGCGACCGCGGGACTGTTCGCCGGGCTGATCCCGGTCGGCGCCATCGCCACCGGCGCGGTCCTCGGCCTCGGCGCACCCTCGGCACCCGACCTGCTCGGCGCCGCGCTCGTCGTCGCCGGCATCGTCATCGGCCTCAGCGCAGCGGGCTCACCCGCTGCGGGGGCACGTCGGCCGACCGGGACGAGGCGACCCGTTGCCGGGGAATCTCGACCCGTTGGGGCAGGCTGACCCGCCACACGGTCTCACCGTCCCGCGGGTGCAGGGTCACCCGCTGCGAGGGCAGACTCGCCGGCCCGGAGGCGGTGCCGGGCTTCTGCTGAGGGAGGGTGAGCGGAGGTTCCGGCCAGCTCACCGGCCACTGGGGAACGCGTCCGCCGGTCTCCTTGATGCTCGTCAGCGTGATCGCGATCAGTGACACGGTGAGACCGGCCACCACGAAGAGGGCCACGATCGCCAGCATGATGGTGTTTCCGATGTTCATCGTCTGTCTCCCCGCTTCCGCCGGACGCTCGATCCGGCTCTTTCCAGCCTCCTCTTTGATTCGGACAGATAGCTATAAAAGACGCATAGGTCATCAAAACTTGCCCTAAATATGTGTTTTTCATCTCATATGTCCGCCTGGCCGCGCGCAACCTGACCGCGGAGGCCGAGCGCGAAACACGAGGCCGTACCCTCTAGGGAAAACGGCGCCCGCACGGAGGATCGACGACGATGCCCGAGTTCGACTACACCGACCTGCTTCCCCTGGGACCGGACGAGACCGAATACCGCCTGATCACCGCCGAGGGGGTACGGGTCGTCGAGGCCGCCGGACGCAGGTTCCTCGAGGTCGAGCCCGAGGCGCTGCGGCTGCTCACCGAGAACGCGATCCACGACATCTCCCACTACCTGCGGTCGTCCCACCTCGCCCAGCTCCGTAAGATCATCGAGGACCCCGAGTCGAGCGGGAACGACCGCTTCGTCGCCCTCGACCTGCTGAAGAACGCCTCGATCTCGGCGGGCGGCGTGCTCCCGATGTGCCAGGACACCGGCACCGCGATCGTGATGGGCAAGCGCGGGCGCCACGTGCTCACCGACGGCGCCGACGCCGAGCACATCTCCCGCGGGGTGTACGACGCCTACACCCGCCTGAACCTGCGCTACTCCCAGATGGCCCCCCTCACCATGTGGGAGGAGAAGAACACCGGCTCCAACCTCCCCGCGCAGATCGAGCTCTACGCCGAGGACCCGGGCGGCCACCCCGACGAGTACAAGCTGCTGTTCATGGCCAAGGGCGGCGGCAGCGCCAACAAGTCCTTCATGTACCAGGAGACGAAGGCGGTGCTCAACGAGAAGCGGATGCTCCAGTTCCTGGAGGAGAAGATCCGCTCGCTCGGGACCGCCGCCTGCCCGCCGTACCACCTGGCGATCGTCGTCGGCGGCACGTCCGCCGAGTTCGCCCTGAAGACCGCCAAGTACGCCAGCGCCCGCTACCTTGACTCCATCCCCACCTCCGGCTCCCCCTCGGGTCACGGCTTCCGCGACACCGACCTTGAGGCCAAGGTCTTCGAGCTCACCCAGAAGCTCGGCATCGGCGCCCAGTTCGGCGGCAAGTACTTCTGCCACGACGTCCGCGTCATCCGTCTCCCCCGCCACGGCGCCTCCTGCCCCGTGGCCATCGCGGTCTCCTGCAGCGCCGACCGCCAGGCCCTGGCGAAGATCACCCCCGAGGGGGTCTTCCTGGAGCGGCTGGAGACCGACCCGGCGAGGTTCCTGCCGGAGACCACCGACGACCACCTCTCCGACGACGTCGTCAAGATCGACCTCAACCGCCCGATGGTGGACATCCTCGCCGAGCTGACCAGATACCCCGTCAAGACCCGCCTGTCGCTGACCGGCCCGCTCGTGGTCGCCCGCGACATCGCCCACGCCAAGATCGGCGAGCTCCTGGACGCGGGCGGCGAGATGCCCGAGTACCTCAAGAACCACGCGGTCTACTACGCCGGCCCCGCCAAGACCCCCGAAGGGTACGCCTCGGGCTCCTTCGGTCCCACCACCGCCGGGCGCATGGACTCCTACGTCGAACGCTTCCAGGCGGCGGGGGGCTCCAAGGTCATGCTCGCCAAGGGCAACCGCTCCAAGCAGGTCACCGACGCGTGCAAGGCCCACGGCGGCTTCTACCTCGGCTCCATCGGCGGCCCCGCCGCCCGCCTCGCCCAGGACTGCATCAAGAAGGTGGAGGTCCTCGAATACCCCGAGCTGGGCATGGAGGCCGTCTGGAAGATCGAGGTCGAGGACTTCCCCGCGTTCATCGTCGTTGACGACAAGGGCGAGGACTTCTTCGCCGACACGACCGGCCCCGTCCTCACCATCGGCCGCCGCTGACCACGCCCCCTCGCGAGACGCCGAGGGTCAGGACCCGCCGTACAGGCGCCCGAGGTCGACGAGTTCGACGTCGGAGCGCCGTGCGGCGGTGTGCGTGACACCTCGGGAACGACGGCCGCAACCATCATTGGCGGGACCATCGTTCCGTCGGCCACCACTCCCGACGAGAACAACCCCCTTCACCGCAACGTGCGGTCCGACTACGGAGAGAAGCCGTCGAGTCCGGCCAATCCAACAGATGTCACTCATTGTTTCCTAACAGTTACAAGCCTGAAAATCTGACTCAAGTTGGCAAGAAGATTCGGGCCTGTCTCTACTGGTCGCATTACGCAAATCGGTAAGCTGCACCACATGCGTGCGCCGCCCGGATACCTTCTCGCAGCGCGCTACCGGTTGTCCGAACCGGTTGGGCGCGGCGGCATGGGCACTGTTTGGCGTGCACACGACGAGTTGCTCAACCGCGAGGTGGCCGTCAAAGAGGTTCGCCTTCCCGTGATCCTCGACGAGGAGCTCCGCGCCGAGCTGTGCGCCAGGACCGAGCGCGAGGGGCGCGCGACCGCGATGGTCGCCCACCCCTCCGTCATCACGGTCTTCGACGTCGTCACCGAGGACGAGCGCCCCTGGATCGTGATGGAGCTGCTCCGCGCCAGGTCGCTGGAGCAACTCCTCCAGGACCACGGCCCGCTGCCGCCCCGCCAGGTGGCGGAGATCGGCAGGCAGGTCCTGGGGGCGCTGCGCGCCGTGCACGCCAAGGGGATCCTCCACCGCGACGTGAAGCCGAGCAACGTCCTGGTGACCGACGACCGGGCCGTGCTCACCGACTTCGGCCTGGCCGCGCTCGAAGGAGACGTGTCGATCACCCAGGCGGGCATCGTGCTGGGCTCGGCCGGATACATCGCCCCCGAGCGCGTGCTGGGCGCCAAGGCCAGCCCGGCCGGCGACCTGTGGTCGCTCGGCGCGACCCTCTACACCGCCGTCGAGGGCCGGGGCCTGCACGGGCGTCGTACGGCCGCCGCCGCGCTCGCCGCGCTGACCAGCGGCGAGCCGATCCCCATGGAGCGGGCCGGACCGCTGACGCCGGTGCTGCGCGGCCTCCTCACGATCGACCCGAACGCCCGGCTCGACGCGGGACGTGCCCTGATGATGCTCGCCAGGGTGGCGGCCGGCGGGCTGGTCGAGGAGTCCTTCTCCAGGCCATCCGCACGACCCGACGTCAGGCCTCCCGCGGGCGGGTCCGGCGGCAGGTCGTCCACGGGCGGGTCCGGCGGCAGGTCCTCCTCGGGCGGATTCAACGTCAGGTCGTCCGCGAGCGGGTCCGACGGCGCGTCGGCCCCGCCGTTCAGCCGCCGCTCCCAGCACCGCGGGATGCACCGGGTCGGCTCCGCGCCGCCTCCGGCACCGCGCCCCTCGTCGCCGGGGACGCCCCCACCGCCGTCGGGACCTCCGTCCGGGCCGACACCCCAACTCCGGGCGCACCGGCGCCCCGGTGAGGGGGTCCATCGGAAGCCGGTGGAGATTTCGCCTACCTATCGGCCACTTGTCCGTTTTATGACGCCCTTTATAAGGTTGGTCCTCCCACGTCTTCTCTGGCCGAGGGAACTCCGTAAGCGCGGGTAAAGCGCTTCTCAAGGTGGAATGGCTATCTTCTTCTCATGCCGGAACAGCAGACGCGTGTGCTCGCGGACCGTTACGAGCTGATCGCGCCGCTCGGCCGAGGCACGATGGGCACCGTTTGGAAAGCCCACGACCGTTCCCTCGGCCGTGAGGTCGCGATCAAGGAGATCCGTCAGGAGCCCGGCCTCAGCGAGGCGCAACGCGCCGAGCTTCGGGAGCGGATGATCCGCGAGGGTCGTACGGCCGCCCGTATCAGCCACCCCTCGGTGGCCACCGTCCACGACGCGATCGTCGAGGACGGCAGCCCCTGGATCATCATGGAGCTCGTGCAGGCGCGCTCCCTGGAGCAGGTGATCGAGGAGGAGGGGCCCCTGCCACCCCGCCTCGTCGCCGAGATCGGGGCCGACCTGCTGGGGGCGCTCCGCGCGGCCCACGCCCAGGGGGTCCTGCACCGTGACGTCAAACCCGGCAACGTGCTCATCACCGAGAGCGGCCGGGTGGTCCTCACCGACTTCGGCATCGCGAAGGCGGAGGGCGACACGAGCCTCACCAAGACCGGCATGGTGATCGGTTCCCCCGGATACACCGCACCCGAGCGGGCCCGCGGCGAGCACACCGGGCCCGAGTCGGACCTGTGGTCCCTCGGCGCCACGCTGTACTTCGCGGTCGAAGGCCGCCCGGCCTACGAGCGGGCCTCCGTGGCGGAGACCCTGGCCGCGCTGATGAGCGAGCAGGTCGACCCGCCGACCCAGGCGGGGCCGCTCCGCCCGGTGCTCGAACAGCTGCTGGAGAAGGACCACACGGCGCGGCTGACGGCCGCCCAGGCGGGGGCGCTGCTGCGGGCGGTGGCCGACACCCCCTCGCACCTCGCGGACTCCCTGCCACCGGTCCCCGCGCCCGCCACGCCCCCTCCCGCGCCGTCCCCCTCGGCCTCCGCGGCCCCTTTCCCGGCGGACATCGGGGATGCCCCGGGCGCCGACGAGGACCCCGAGGACGACGCCGAGGAATTCGACGCCAATCGCACCGTGATGGTCATCCGCCCCAAGGACGGCCTGCGCATCCCCGGCGGCACACCGCCCGCCGCCCCGTCCCCGGCGGCCTCCGGCCGCCCGACGACCTCGCCCTACCCCGACCGTCCTCCCTTCGGAGAGCCGGGCGGTCCGGCCGCGAGACGGCAGGGCCCTCCCGGTCTCGGAACCCCCGTCGCCCGGGGACCCGGCGCCTTTGGAAGGCCGGGCGCGTTCGAGGAACCGGACGCCGAGACGGCCTTCGCGGAGCCGGGGGCCGAGGCGTCGGCGACGCCGCCCCACGGGTTCCCCGTGAGCGGCAGAGCCGATCTCTCCGCCACCCCGCCACACGGCTTCCCGCCGGTCACTCCGGAGTTCGGGAGGCCCGGCGCGGGAGGCCCGGGGGCGGAGGCGCCCCCTCCGCTGAGACTCGTCCCCGGCAACCCGCCCCCCGACCAGCCGGGGCCGGTGCCCGCACAGCCCTGGCGTCCACCGGGCCCCGAGGCGTCGGACGGCGCCTACCGCTCCCCCGGCCTGGGCACCGACCTGTTCGCGATCGCGGGGCAGAACGCCCAGCCCGACCCCGGCCGCCCCGGGCCGAGGAAGCCCCCGTCGGAGAAGACCCGGATCGGCGTCCTCGTCCTCATGGGCGTGGCGGCGATCGCCCTCGTGGTGATCATG
Organism: Streptosporangium sp. NPDC000095; assembly: GCF_042899335.1. Lineage (NCBI taxonomy): Bacteria > Bacillati > Actinomycetota > Actinomycetes > Streptosporangiales > Streptosporangiaceae > Streptosporangium > Streptosporangium sp. NPDC000095. Next base: position 124,403 of record NZ_JBIAZS010000011.1, on the reverse strand, counting down.
ATCCTCGCGGTGGCCGCCATCTTCTGAGAACCCCCTTCCGAGAACGCCCCGCGAGGGCGACCCCGTACCCGCCGTTTGATTTCCTCCTCAGGACGCAGACTGGGGTCATGAGCGAGTATCGGATCGAGCATGACTCGATGGGCGAGGTACGGGTTCCCGCGGGGGCGAAATGGCGGGCGCAGACCCAGCGGGCGGTGGAGAACTTCCCCGTCTCGGGGCGCGGGCTGGAAATCCCGCACATCTCGGCCCTCGGCCTGATCAAGGCGCTCGCCGCCGAGGTCAACGCGGAGCTGGGGGTGATCGACAAGGAGCTGGCGGAGGCGATCGCCGAGGCCGCCACCGACGTCGCGGAGAACGAGTGGGACGGCGAGTTCCCCGTCGACGTCTTCCAGACCGGCTCCGGCACCTCCTCCAACATGAACGCCAACGAGGTGATCGCGACCCTCGCCGAGGAGCGGCTCGGCCGTCCCGTCCACCCGAACGACCACGTGAACGCCTCACAGTCGTCCAACGACGTGTTCCCCACCTCCATCCACGTCGCCACCGCCACCGAGGTCTCGTACCACCTGATCCCCTCGCTACGACACCTCGCCACCGCGCTGCGGGACAAGTCGCTGGAGTTCGACGGCGTGGTCAAGGCCGGGCGCACCCACCTGATGGACGCCACCCCGGTCACGCTGGGACAGGAGTTCGGCGGGTACGCCACACAGATCGACAACGCCATCGGGCGGGTGCGGAGCGCGCTCCCGCACCTCACCCAGCTGCCCCTGGGCGGTACGGCGGTCGGCACCGGCGTCAACACCCCGCCCGGCTTCGCGGCCAAGGTCATCGAGAAGCTGCGCCAGACCACCGGGCTGCCGTTCTCCGAGGCTCCCGACCACTTCGAGGCCCAGGGCGCGAGGGACGCCGTCGTCGAACTCTCCGGCCAGCTCCGCACGGTCGCGATCTCGCTCAACAAGATCGCCAACGATCTGCGCTGGATGGGCTCCGGCCCCCGGGCGGGACTGGGCGAGATCAACCTGCCCGACCTGCAGCCCGGATCGTCGATCATGCCGGGCAAGGTCAACCCGGTCGTCCCCGAGGCGGTGACCATGGTCGCCGCCCAGGTCATCGGGAACGACGCGGCCATCGCCTTCGCCGGCGCCTCCGGCACGTTCGAGCTCAACGTGATGCTCCCGGTCATCGCGCGCAACATCCTGGAGTCCGTGCGGCTGCTCGCCAACGCCTCCCGGTTGCTGGCCGACCGGTGCGTACACGGCATCACCGCCAACGTCGACCGCATGCGCGAGTACGCGGAGTCGTCGCCGTCGATCGTCACCCCGCTCAACCCGTACGTCGGGTACGAGGAGGCCGCGAAGATAGCGAAGCAGGCCCTGGCCGAGCACAAGACCATCCGTGAGGTCGTCATCGAGCGCGGCCACGTCGCCAACGGCACCCTCACCGAGGAACGGCTCGACGAACTGCTCGACGTCCTGTCCATGACCCGCCCCCCCTCGTAGACCGCCCCGGCCGCCGGTCACCGCCCGCGCACCCTCACGGACCGGTGACCGCTCCGGCACACGAACCGGCTCCCCCGACCGTGAACCGGCGCGACCGCGACCGGGAACGTCCGCGAACCGGCACGATCGTGAACCGGCTCCCCGGTCAGCGTCGTAGATCGGCTTCCTGGGAGACTCGGAAACATGACCCAGATCAAGTTCTACGGCCGCAGGGACGCCTGGTCCGACCGGCGGCAGGAGATCTCCGACGCCGTCCACGGCTGTCTGGTGGACGTCTGGCGGCTCCCCGAGGACAAGCGGTTCCACCGGTTCCTGCTGCTGGACGCCGAGGACATGATCTGCCCGCAGCGGAGCGAGCGGTATCTCATCGTGGAGATCGTCTGTTTCAGCGGCCGGACGGACGAGGCCAAACGCTCGCTGATCCGCGCCCTGTTCACCGCAGTCGGCGATGCCCTCGACCTCCCCGCCGAGGACCTGGAGATCGTGATCATGGAGTCCCCCAAGGTCAACTGGGGCATCCGCGGCCTCCCCGGCGACGAACTCACGCTCACCTACCCGGTCACCGTCTGAGAGCAACGCGACCGGAAGCCGTTCCCCGTACGGCCCGGAGCCACTCAGTGACCGAAGCGGGGAGATAACGGATTTACGACATCCTGGTGCGGTATCGCCCTCGGGCGACAGGGTTGGAGAGTGCTGACTCCTTTGCCCCCCACGGACGCGGTGAAGCTGCTGCTGACCACGAGTGGTGCCGTGGCCGACACCGAACGCACTCAAGCCGAGGAACTGGCCGAGGAGCTGAAGTGGTCGCAACCAGCACTCCGGCAGGCCGGCGCCTACGTCGCCCACACCCCCGGGGTGGATCTGTCCCGCTATCTCCACCTGCTGCGCGCCGTCCCCGAGCCCGGAACGCGTCAACGCTCCGACACCGACCGGGCGGTGGCCCGCGTATGGGCGCTGACGAGCGCGCGGATCGCATCCACCGATCCCCTGGCGATCCGTGTACTGCGCGTACTGGCCTGCTACGCATCCGGCGACCTGCCGCGCACTGTACTTAACGGCCTGGATGACGCCGAGGAGACCGCCCTCACAGGCGCGTTGGAAGTGCTGTCCTCCTACGGCGTGATCGACCTGTCGCAGGACGGACCGGGAGTGAGCGTGCCCCCTCAGGTCCAGGCCGTCATCGTGGATGGGCTGACCGAGGACGAACATGCCGCCGACAGGGCCACCGCGGCCGCCCTGCTCGAGGCAGCGTTGCCCTCGGAGCCCGGGCATCCCTCCTCCTGGCCCGCCTACGCCCGGCTGCTGCCCCACATCCACGCCGTCCTGCCACCCGAGTCCCCCGCCATGTGCTCCGTCGTCGACTACCTGCACGCCAACGGTGACTACCGCACCGCCCACTCCCTGCAACAGCGGCGCCACGCCGTCATGCACGACACGCTGGGCCCCGAACACCCGGACACGGTGACCGCCCGCGTCCATCTCGCCTCATTGATCGGGGAGATAGGGGAGGTGATCGAGGCCCGGGATCGGTTCACGACACTGGCACCACTGACCGAACGAATACTCGGCCCCGAACACCCGGACACACTCGACGCCCACGCCAACCTCGCCCACTGCACGGGAGTGATGGGAGACGAGGCCGAGGCCCGAGACCGGTTCACGGCGCTGATACCACTGGCCGAACGATTACTCGGCCCCGAACACCCGGACACACTGAGTTTGCAGCTGAGCCTCGCTCACTGGACGGGAGAGGCGGGGGACACGAGCGACGCCCTGAAGCGCGTCACGGCGCTGACAGCGACGATCGAGGACCTCCTGGGCTCCGAACACCTCATCACGATCAACGCCCGGGCCGGCCTCGCCTACTGGACAGGCGAAGCGGGAGACGCGACCACTGCCCAAAACGGATACGCCGCACTGGCACCGCTGGCCGAACAAACACTCGGCCCCCACCACCCCACCACGATCGGCATCCGGGCCTACCTCGCCCGCTGGACAGGCGAAGCAGGAGACGCGGCCGGCGCCCGAGACAGCCTCACACCTCTACTCCCCCTGAGCGAACAAACACTCGGCCCCCACCACCCCACCACGATCAACATCCGAGCCGGCCTCGCTCACTGGACAGGCGAAGCAGGAGACGCGACCACCGCCCAAAACGGATACGCCGCACTGGCACCGCTGGCCGAACAAACACTCGGCCCCCACCACCCCACCACGATCGGCATCCAGGCCAGCCTCGCCCAATGGACAGGTAAAGCAGGAGACGCGGCCGGCGCCCGCTACCAGTTCACGATGCTGGTATCGAAACTCAGGCGAGTGCTGGGCCCGGAAGACCCGGCCACGTTGAACACCCGTGTCCTCCTCGCCCTGTGGATGAGCGATGCGGGGGACGCGACCGGCGGGATGGATCAGCTGGCGGTGCTGGTACCGGTGATCGAACGAGTCTTGGGGCCGGAACACCCGGCCACCTTGAATGTCCGTTTCCACCTCGCCTCCCTGACCGGGGAGACAGGGAACGCGGCCGACGCCAGAGACCAGTTCGAGGCGCTCGTGCCGGTGATCGAACGGATTCTGGGACCGGAACACCCGGTCACCGTGAATGTCCACACTCATCTCGCTCACTGGAAAAGGTACGCAAGGCGATCGCTTCTCACGCGGTGGCTTCCGGGGCGGTGACCCCGCTTCCCGCCCTCCGCCACCGAGGTGTCCCGAGCCGGGCGACGGGACGGGACCGGGCAGGCGGATATCCGCCACATAAACGTACGGTGGAGTGTGGGGGTGGGCGACATGGGCCAGGATTCGGGTCATTGCCTAGATTCGGCAACATGATTGACCTAGCGGGTCGGCGAGCCGTGGTGACCGGAGCGGGCAGTGGGATCGGGCGCGCCTGCGCGCACCGGCTGGCCGCGGCCGGAGCACACGTGCTGGTGGTCGACATCGACCCCGAGGCGGCGGCGAAGGTCGCCGCGGAGATCTCGGGCACACCCGTCGTCGCGGACCTGTCGGAACCGGATTTCGTACGGGCGATCCCGCCCGGTGCGGACATCGTGGTGAACAACGCCGGGTTCCAGCACGTCGCCCCGATCGAGGAGTTCCCCCCAGAGGTGTTCTCCAAGATCCTCAAAGTGATGGTGGAGGCACCCTTCCTGCTGGTCAGGGAGGTCCTGCCGGGGATGTACGAACGCGGCTGGGGCCGGATCGTCAACATCTCCTCGGTCCACGGCCTCCGCGCCTCGCCCTACAAGGTGGCGTACGTCACCGCCAAGCACGCCCTCGAAGGGCTGTCCAAGACGATCGCCCTGGAGGGCGCCTCCCACGGCGTCACCTCCAACTGTGTGAATCCCGCCTACGTCCGCACCCCCCTGGTGGAGAACCAGATCGGCGCCCAGGCCGGAACCCACGGCATCGGCAGGGACGAGGTGATCGAGCAGATCATGCTCGCCCCCGCCGCCGTCAAACGGCTGATCGAGCCCGAGGAGGTCGCCGAACTCGTCGCCTACCTCTGCGGCCCGAACGGCTCCTTCGTCACCGGCACCTCCCTCCCCATAGACGGCGGCTGGACCGCCCGCTGACCCCCGCAAAGCCACCTAACATCGCAATGAACCCATGAGTCCTCGCCGACCACCGGCCTGAGGAGAAGAGGTCGCGAAGAACGAGCGATCTCACCGCGACGCACCAGCGTCGCAAACAAACACGAGGGAAGCGGATGAGCGACGAGAAAAGGAGCGGGACAGGAAGAGCCTCACCGCGATGCCCCAGCGTCCTTGGTGGTGGGACTACCCGTGAGGCCGCGCCGGCGACTGGACTGAGGAGAGGAAGGTCGTGAGGAACGAGCGATCTTCCTCGACGAGGGAAGGAGCCGGACAAGAGCGGCCTCACCGCGACGCGCCAGCGTCGCCAACAAAACAGCGGCCGAACCGCGACGCGCCAGCGTCGCCAACAACACAGATCTTTCTCGAGCTGTTGGCCAGGGAGGCTTCGGCCGTCGAGTTCGAGGGACCCGTTCTCGCGGCGAGGTCCGACGGGATCGGCGCGGAGGCGCTGGCGGAGCTGGAGGAGGCCAAGCTCGCCGCGCTGAGGGTGCGGGCGCTGCTGAGGCGCAGGGCGAAGCGTGAGGCGGAGCTGTCGGCGCTGTTCGACACGGCGGGCGACCTCGCCGGGCTGCGGGACCTGGACGCCGTCCTGGAGGCCATCGTGCACCGGGCCAGGCAGTTGCTCGGCACGGACGCCGCCTACATGACGCTGCACGACCCCGAGCGGGGCGACACCTGGATGCGGGTGACCGACGGCTCGGTGTCGGCGAAGTTCCGGGCGCTGCGGCTCGCCATGGGCGCGGGGCTCGGCGGGCTGGTGGCCCAGACCGCCACCCCGTACTCGACCGCCGACTACTTCGCCGACGAGCGTTTCCGGCACAAGACCGACATCGACGACGCGGTGCTTGAGGAAGGGCTGGTCGCCATCCTCGGCGTGCCGCTCAAGCTGGGCGCGCGGGTGATCGGGGTGCTGTTCGCGGCCAACCGGAGCGTACGGCCCTTCACCCAGGACGAGGTCGTGCTGCTGGGCTCGCTGGCCGCGCACGCGGCGGTGGCGATCGACAACGCCCGGCTGCTGCAGGAGACCAGGCACGCCCTGGAGGAGCTCAGCGAGGCCAACCGGCAGGTGAGCGCGCACAGCCAGGCCGTGGAGCGCGCCGCGCTCGCGCACGACCGGATGACCGGCCTGGTGCTGCGCGGCGGCGGGGTCGAGGACGTGGCGGCGGTGGTGACGGAGGTGCTCGGCGGCTCGCTCGCGGTGCTCGACGACGCCGGGCGCCCGATCGCCGGGGACGCGCGCGTCCTGGAGGACGGCGCGCTGGGCAAGGACGCGATCGCGGACGCCGCGCGCTCGTCGAGGGCGCTGGGGCGCGGTGTACGGCAGGGAGATCTGCTGGTCGCGTCGGTGGACGTGGGCGCGGAGCCGCTGTGCACACTGGTGTTGCGCAGCGGCGGCCAGGTGTCGGACGCCGACCAGCGCATCCTGGAGCGGGCCGCGCTGGTGACCGCGTTGCTGCTGCTGTTCAGGCGTACGGTGGCCGAGGCGGAGGGCCGGGTCAGGGGTGAGCTGCTCGACGACCTGATCTCGCGGCCCGCGCTCGACGGCCTGGCCGACCGCGCCCGGCGGGTCGGGGTGAATCTGGACCATGACCACGTGGTGGTCGTGGTGCGCCACGGCGGTGGGCGGGAGCGTGCCGCGTTCTGGGCGTCCTCCCAGGCGGCGATGCACCACGGTCTCGCCGCGCAGCGCGGCGACGAGGTGGTCCTGATGCTTCCCGGGGACCGGCCGGGGCCGCTGGCCAAACGGGTCGCGACCGAGCTGAGCGCCTCACTGGGCCATCCGGCCACGGCGGGCGCCGGAGGGCCCGTGCGCGGCACCGCCGAGGTGGCCGCGGCGCACCGGGAGGCGCAGCGTTGCGCCGACGCCCTGGTGGCCCTGGGGAGGGCCGGGGAGGGTGCCGGCGCGAGGGAGCTGGGTTTCGTCGGGCTGCTGGTCGGTGAGGGCCGCGACATCGGAGCGTTCCTCGCCTCGGTACTCGGCCCGGTGATCGACTACGACGCCCGCAGGGGCACCGCTCTGGTGCAGACCCTCACCGCGTACTTCGGCATGGGCGGCTCGCTGTCGCGGACGAGCGAGGCCCTGCACATCCACGTCAACACGGTCACTCAGCGCCTGGACCGGATCGGCCAGCTCCTCGGCGACGACTGGCAGAGCCCCGACAGGGCGCTGGAGGTCCAGCTCGCCCTGCGCCTGCACCGTCTCAGCGGCTGACCGGGCCGCACCGGACCGTGCCAGGCCACACCGGGCCGCGCCGACTCGCCGGGGGGCTGGCCGACTCGCGGAGGGCCGCCGCACACGTCCACATAGAGCACCTGTCGGCTATGGCGGTCGTACCCATAGGAGTGACGCCGGTCACTACGTACGGTAGCCGAAATCCCCCCAACAGCGACTTCCCCTGGTGAGTGAGATGGCAGAGAAAACCCGTACCCCCATCGGAAAGATCGTCGGTGCCAGTCTCGTCGGCACCACGATCGAGTGGTATGACTTCTTCCTGTACGGCTCGGCCGCCGCACTGGTGTTCCCGCAGTTGTTCTTCCCCGAGTCGGAGCCGCTGACGGGCACCCTGCTGGCGTTCCTGACCTACGCGGTGGGCTTCGTGGCCCGCCCGCTGGGCGCGCTGGTCTTCGGGCATTTCGGCGACCGGCTCGGTCGCAAGAAGCTACTGGTGATCAGTCTGCTGCTGATGGGCGGGGCGACCTTCCTGATCGGCTGCCTGCCGACCCACGCGGCGATCGGCATGGCGGCACCGCTGCTGCTGACCTTGCTCCGGCTCGTCCAGGGCTTCGCCCTCGGTGGCGAGTGGGGTGGCGCGGTGTTGATCGTCTCCGAGCACGGCGACGCCGCGCGCCGCGGCTTCTGGGCCTCCTGGCCGCAGGCCGGCGCCCCCGGCGGCAACCTGCTCGCCACCGCCGTGCTGGCGGTGCTGGCGGCGGTCCAGACGGACGAGGCGTTCGTGAGCTGGGGTTGGCGGATCCCGTTCCTGCTGTCCGGTGTCCTGGTGCTGGTCGGCATGTGGATCCGGCTCTCCATCAGCGAGTCGCCGGTCTTCCAGCAGGCGGTCGCCAACGCCGAGCCCGCGCCGTCCCTGCCGATCGTGGACGTCTTCAGATACCACTGGCGGGACGTCCTCATCGCGATCGGCGCCCGCTTCGCGGAGAACGTCTCCTACTACGTGATCACCGCGTTCGTGCTGGTCTACGCGACGGCACAGGCGGGACTGCCGAAGCCCCTCGTGCTCAACGCGGTACTGATCGGGTCGGCCGTCCACTTCGTCTCGATCCCGATGTGGGGGGCGCTCTCCGACCGGCTCGGCCGCAGGCCCGTCTACCTGATCGGCGCCGCCGGGGTGGGTCTGTGGGCCTTCGCCTTCTTCCCGCTGATCGACACCAAGAGCTTCGCCGCGGTCACCCTGGCGGTGACCGTCGGACTGATCCTGCACGGCGCGATGTACGGCCCGCAGGCCGCGTTCTTCTCCGAACTGTTCGCGACGAGGATGCGCTACTCGGGCGTCTCGATCGGCTCGCAGCTCGCCTCGATCGTCGCGGGCGCCCTCGCCCCGCTGATCGCGGTCGCCCTGCTGGACACCTACCGGTCGGCGTTCCCGATCATGCTGTACGTGGCCGGAGCCGCCGTGCTCACCCTGATCACCGTGTATGTCTCGCGCGAGACCAGGGGGCGCGACCTCGTCACCATCGGCACTCCCGACGAGGCCAAGACCACCACCCGCTGAACCGTACGGAGAGACGTCTGATGCACATCGAGAACCGGCCGGTGCCCACCGGCCGGATCACCCAGAATGTCCTGTCGGTCGTGGGGAACGCCTCGGAGAGCGGCGAGACGGTGCTGTTCGTGCACGGGAACGTGTCGAGCGCCGCCTTCTGGCGGGCCACGCTGCTCGCCCTGGCCGAGGCGGGCCATCGGCCGCTCGCCGTGGACCTGCGAGGCTTCGGCGACACCGAGCCCGCCCCTGTCGACGCCACCCGCGGCCTGCGGGACTACTCCGACGACGTGCTCGCCCTCCTCGACGCCCTCGGGCTGGACGGCGTGCACCTGGTCGGCTGGAGCATGGGCGGCGGCGTCGTGCTGCAGGCGCTGCGCGACCGGCCGGCCGCCGTACGGAGCGTGACGCTCGTCAACCCGGTCTCCCCGTACGGCTTCGGCGGCACGCACGGCCCCGACGGCGTGCTGAACCACCCCGACGGCACCGGCTCCGGGGCGGGCGCGGCCAACCCCGACTTCGTGAAACTGCTCGCGGCCGGGGACACCTCCGACGACTCCCCGGTCTCGCCGAGGAACGTGATGCGCACCACGTACGTGAAGCCCGGCACGGTGATCGATGACGAGGACGCCCTGGTCGCGTCGTTGCTGTCCACGAGGGTCGGCGAGGACAACTACCCCGGCGACGCGGTGACGTCGGAGGAGTGGCCGGGGGTCCGTCCCGGTACGCGGGGCGTGCTCAACTCGTTCGCCCCGACGCACTTCCGGCTCGACGACCTGCACACGATCGACCCGAAGCCGCCGATCCTGTGGGTGCGGGGCGAGGCAGACGTGATCATCTCCGACACCTCGCTCTTCGACCTGGCCCACCTGGGCGCCCTGGGGGCCGTCCCCGGCTCGCCCGGCACCCCCGCGCAGCCGATGGTCACCCAGACCCGCGCCGTCCTGGAGCGGTACGGCCCGTACACCGAGGTCGTCCTGGACTGCGGCCACAGCCCCCACATCGAGCGGCCCGCCGAGTTCCGCGCCGCCCTCTCCGACCACCTGAAGCGGAGCCGACCATGAGTAGCAGTATCAATGGCGACGCTGCGCGTCGCGGTTCGGCCGCTGTGTTGTTGGCGACGCTAACGCGTCGCGGTGAGGCCGCTCTTGTCCGGCTCCTTCCCTCGTCGATGAAGGCCGCTCGTTCCTCACGACCTCCCTCTCCTCAGTCCAGTCGCCGGCGCGGCCTCACGGCCCTGTTGGCGGGGGGCGTTGTCGTCGGGCTCGCCGCGCTGACGGTCCTCGCCGGAGCGCCCGCGGCGAGTGCGGGGGCCGCGCCGGCGCACTGCGCCAAGCTGAACCGGGTGACGGTGCCGGGGGCCGAGCACCAGGTGAAGGCGTGCCTGGACGACCTCACGACGGCGGGCACGACCGTCTCGGGGCACACCGACCCGGCCGACTGGGCGGGCCTGCACCCGGCGGGGGCGGTGAACCCGAAGGGCGTGCCCGGCATCCAGATCGACGGCTACTTCCCCGACACCTCGACCTTCAACACGACGCACGGATGGAACCACGACTCACAGTTCGTCCTGCGGCTGCCGGACGACTGGAACGGCGGGCTGGTGGTCACCGGCACCCCGGGCAACCGGGAGCAGTACGCCAACGACTTCACCGTCTCCGACTGGGCGCTGGCCAAGGGGTACGCCTACGCGGTGACGGACAAGGGCAACGTCGGCGCCACCTTCTACAAGGACGGCCGCAAGCCCGGTGACGCGGTCGCCGAGTGGAACGACCGGGTCACGCAGATCGCGATCGCGGCCAAGGCCGTCGTCGCGCAGCGCTACGGCAGGCTTCCCAAGCGGACCTACGCCGCGGGCATCTCCAACGGCGGATACCTGGTCCGCTGGCAGCTGGAGAACCGGTCCTGGCTCTACGACGGCGGGATCGACTGGGAGGGCACGCTCTGGCGGGTCAAGGGCGACAACCTGCTCAACTACCTGCCTCCGGCGCTGCGGGCCTATCCGGCGGGTGACACCCAGGCGATGTACGACGCGGGTTTCGCCCGTGGCTCGGAGTTCCTGTGGCCGTTCCACCACCAGTACTACTGGGACCTGACCCAGCGCGTCTACCGCGAGGAACTCGACCCCTCCTTCGACGGCGACACCGACGCGGGCACGCCCTTCTGCTCCTCGGGCACGCCGGCCTGCGACGCCGACTACGACTACGACGCGCGCAAGCCGTACGCGGCGGTGCGGAAGATCGGGCTCACCGGCCGGATCGGCAAGCCGCTGATCACGATCCACGGCACGCTGGACACGCTGCTGCCGATCTCCCGCTCCGGCGACGTCTACGCGGACATGGTCGGCGATCGCCTGCCGTTCCGCTACTACCGGATCACCGACGGCACCCACGTGGACAGCCTCTACGCCTCCTATCCCGACAAACTCCGCCCGTTGCTGCCGTGCTTCCGCAGCGCCTTCGAGACCCTGGAGAGCTGGGTGGAGCGTGGGCAGAACCCGCCGCCGAGCGCGACGCTGCCGAGGCCCTCGACCGGTGACCTGCCCAATGAGTGCCGGCTGAGAGCGTGACTCCACTCCCCTGAACCGCCGGACACACCGACCCGGACCCGTATGACGGCCCGGCGCCGCACAGCCCCGACGGGCCGTGCGGCGCCGGGCCGGATCAGTTGAGCATGTAGCGCCGCTGGACGCTCTTGGTCACCCGGACCGCGTTCCTGACCAGCGGTATCCGCAGCGCGACCCGCTTCAGCAGCGGGTACCAGGGCTCGGAGGGCTCGGCGGCGGCGGATTTACGGATCTCCACCCGGCCGCCGCGGTTCATCTCCACCTTGAACCGGAGCCCGGTCTCCTCGCCGTCGACCCGCAGGAACGGCGCCCAGATCCCCGGCGCGAGGAACCCCTCCCGGTACGCGAGCCTGGTCGGGATCTTGGCGATCAGCCGTCCCGCCAGCTCCCCCGGGACACCGGGCTCGACCAGCGCGGGCGCGGTCACCTCGCGTTCCCTGCCTTCGGCCTGGCGGAACACCAGCTCCGCGGGCGGCCCTCCGCTCGGCGGCACGTAGGGCACGGGCACGACGACGAAGACGTGCTTGCGCTGCTTGATCACCGTCGTACCCGGTGAGACCAGGACGATCGACTCGGGGAACGAGCGGGGTTCCACACAGATCCCCAGCTCCCCCCTGTCGGACCACCAGGGGACGACGAGCCGCCTGGAGCAGTCGGCGACCATTCCCGTGCAGTTCAGCGGCGACCCCGTCACCCGGGTGCTCGCCTGTTGCACCCCGCCGTACATGCGTACGTGTATCTCCCACAGTCCCGGCGGCAGCGGTCCGTCCATGGCCGCCGAGTCGATGTCCAGCCGGGCGGTGCCCGTGATCTGGAGCCTGACCCCGTTGCGGTGACGACAGCGGGTCATCGAACAGTCCGAGGGCAGGAAGTGGATCGTCCCGGTGTCCTCGTGTCTGACGTAGACCTCGAACCGCGCCTTGGCCGCGGCCTGGCTGACGTCGGCCATCTCGGGCGGCAGGCGGAGCCCGTCGAGGGGGACGGGAGGCTCCCAGAGCAGGCCGCCCTCCCCGTAGGGGACGAAGCGCATGGGGGTGCCGTCGGCCTGGGTCATCTCCACGGTGAGCCGCAGGGTGAGCGCGCCGTCGTCCCAGGCGAGGTCGTCGAGGTCGGCCTGGAGGTGGACGCCGCGCATGGCTCCGGCCAGCGCGACGAGCTGGTCGAGCCTGCCGGCGCGGAGCAGTGCGGCACGGACCCTCAGCGGTACGGGCAGCAGGAGGTCGAGGCGCGGGGGAAAGCGCTGGACGACCAGCTCGCGCAGGGTCGTGAAGGTGACCGCCCGATCCGCGGAGGAGGTGACGAACCGGTTCCCGCCGAGCCGTCGCAGCACCGCGCCGCGGAACCACTGGGCGTACATCCGGTCGCGCCGACGGCCTTCTGGGACCTCGTCGTCGATGACGTCGAGCAGTTCGCGCAGCTCCGCGGCCCAGACGTAGGGGTCCTGCGGCGGTTCCTGACGCTCGGTGACGTGGCAGCAGACCCCGTCGGCCATGACGACGATGTTCTCGGCCCGCAGGTAGGCGCGGAGCACGAAGGTCTGCTCGGCCAGGAGGCCGCCGGGGTCGGAGAAGTTCAGCGCCTCCGCGTCGAGGAAGGCCCTGCGGAAGAGCTTGTGCGGGGTGAGCAGCGTGAGTAGCCGGTCCCGTACGATGTCGGCGTTCTCGCGGTCGGCGTCGAAGACGGCGGAGGACGGCCTCCGGTCGTTGATCAGCCGTCCGAGGAGGATGTCGGCCCCGGTCTCCACGGCCCGCGCGTACATCCGCTCCAGGGCGTCCCTCTCCAGGCGGTCGGCCTGGTCCAGCAGGTAGACGTACTCGCCCCTGGCGACCATGAGGGCGAGGTTGCGGCCGCGCATCGGCGAGCCGGTCCGCTCCAGGTGGAGCACCCTGACGTTCGACCGCACCGCGGCCAGGGTGTCGAGGCGCCGCTGGATCCCGTCGTCGGAGCCGTCGTCGGCGAAGATGACCTCGTAGTCCTCGGAGGCCATCGACTGTTCCAGCACCGACCGGATACAGGCGTCGGCGCCATCACCGGGGTTGTGCACCGGCACCACCACGCTGACCTTCACGTCCATGCGGCCAAGGGTGCGGCGCGGGACGCCGGGAGGCGATCAGACTTGCCGACTCCTGGTCTCTCAGTACCAGCCTTTGGCCTGGGAATGGGCCCAGGCGCCGCAGGGCGAGCCGTAACGGCCCTTGATGTAGCCCAGCCCCCACTCGATCTGGGTGGCCGCGTTGGTCTGCCAGTCGCTGCCCGCGCTCGCCATCTTGTGGCCGGGGAGGGACTGGGGGATGCCGTACGCGCCGCTGGAGGTGTTCATGGCGCGCTCGTTCCAGCCGCTCTCCTTCATCCAGAGCTTCTCCAGGCAGCCCCACTCGCCGGACCAGCCTCTGGCGTCCAGCATCTGCTTGCCGAGTGCCCTGTTGCCGGTCGGGTTGGAGGTGCCGGGGGGAAGTTGCTGCGGATTGAAGCCGCCACCGCCGGGCGCCTCGTCAACGATCTTGACCTGGTTGAGCGCCTTGCGGTTGTCGCGCTCGGCGGCGATCTTGTCGGCCTTGAGCGCCTGCGCGGCCTGGGCCTTCAGCATGTCGGACTCCAGGTCCGAGCCGAACGGGTCGGAGCCGAGCATCTGCGCCATCTCGTCCAGGGTGAGCGGCGTCGTCTTCGGTGCCGAGGCGTTCTGAACGGCGGTGTAGGCGGTGAAGGCGCCCACGCCGACCAGCACCACGAGCGCGGTGCCCAGGATGAGGGCCCGCTTGGTGGTCATGCCGCGCTTCGAACTGGGCGCGGCGGACTTTCCCGCGTCGGCCTTCCCCGCGTCGGCCTTCCCTCTGCCGGCCCTGCGGCTCGCGCGGCGGGCACCGGGCGCCGAGCGCTCCCTCAGTTCCTGTGATCCTGGACTCACGACCTATGAGCTTGCCGTGGGGAGGGGGGTGGTCCGCAACCGGAACGGGAGAGTTGGTCGGCGCTCGGCTGTACCCGCAGGGGTTTCCGGTGACACAACCGCCAGGCCACAGGTGCTTTCCCGGCAATGAAAGCATGGGAGTGATTTTGCTCACATTTTGCCTTATGGGATAACTTCGACCACATTGATGATCATGAAAGTGCCCGAATCGTGGTCTGACCACCTAATTCAGGTACTGTTTGCGTTATGTCTGGGTTTTGTGACCCAGCGGAACCAACCAAGCCTTGGGAGAATGATTACCCGGTGGCAGGCATCCTTCTCGTCGAAGACGACCCCTCGGTCCGGATCGGGCTGGAGCTCGCGCTCACCCGGCAGGGACACTCCGTCACCGCTTACACCAGCGGTGAGGAGGCCCTTGAGCACATCAGAACGCGCCGACCCGAGATCGCCATCCTGGACGTCATGCTGCCCGGCATCGACGGCGTCGAGGTGTGCCGCCGTATCCGCAGGCTCGACCAGCTGCCGGTGATCCTCCTCACCGCCAGGGGCGACGACCTCGACGTCGTCGTGGGACTGGAGGCGGGGGCCGACGACTACGTGGTCAAGCCGGTCGAACCCCGCGTGCTCGACGCCCGCATCCGCGCCGTCCTGCGCCGGATGGAGTCGGTCGCCTCCGACCGCATCACCTTCGGCGACCTGGTCATCGACCGGGGCGCGCTCAAGGTGGCGCTGGGGGGCCGCGAGGTCCACCTCACCCCCACGGAGCTGCGGCTCCTGCTCGAACTCGTCCGCCACCCCGGCCAGGTGCTCAACCGCAGATACCTGTTGCGGGCCGTCTGGGACCACACCCACGTCGCCGACTCCCGGCTCGTCGACGCCTGCGTCCAACGGGTCCGCGCCAAGATCGAGGCGGTCCCCGCCGAGCCCGAGTTCATCCACACGGTACGGGGATTCGGCTACCGGTTCAGCCCGCCGTGAGACCGGCGCTCCCTCCCGCTCTCCGGCGGATGTACACCGGTCTGCGCGGGCGCCTGGTGATCACTTTCACCCTGATCGCCGTCACCGCCTCCGCGGTCGTCGCGGGAATCGGCTACGAGTTCGTCAAGAGCCGCATGATCGGACGTGCCGAGCATGTGGCCGTGAGCGACGTACGCGACACCCTGGAGGGCATCAGGGTGCCCGTCGGCGGACTCTGGCCGGGAGACGGCCCACCGACCGACGAGGAGATCAGCACGCTGCAGCGGAGCCTGCGTCCCCAGGGCGGCAGGGTGGTGGTCCGCTACGAGGAGTACGTCTACCCCGACGGCGACTTCGGCACCAAGGACGTCCCCGGCGACCTCGCCGCCAGGGCCACCCAGCGGATGGTCGCCAAGCGCATGACCATCCGCGGCGACATGTGGCTGCTCATCGGCACCCCCGTCTGGCGGATCGAGCCCATCCACACCGCGCAGCCCACCGGGATGATCGTCTACGTGTTCGCCCCCCTCATCGAGGAGGACCGGCTCCTGAGCGGCCTGCGGCAGCCGCTCGCCGTCGCCGGCGTCGCCATGCTGATCATCGCCCTCTCCCTGGGCCTGGTGTCGGCCAGGCAGCTCCTGCTGCCGGTGAGGCGGCTCGGCTCGGCGGCCCGAGCGCTCGGAGCGGGCCACCTGGACACCCGCCTGCCCGTACACGGCCAGGACGAGCTCGCCGAGCTCACCGCCACGTTCAACGACACCGCCGCCGCCCTGGAGCGGAGCGTCACCGAGCTGCGCTCGCTGGAGGCGATGTCCCGCCGTTTCGTCGCCGACGTCTCCCACGAGCTCAGGACACCGCTCACCGCGATGACCGCGGTGACCGACATGCTCTCCGAGGAGGCGGAACGCCTGCCGCCCGAGCCCGCGACGGCCGTACGGCTCGTGCTGCGCGAGATCGAGCGGCTGCGGACCCTGATCGAGCAGCTCATCGAGGCGAGCCGGTTCGACTCGGGCACGGCCACGCTGAACGTGGACACCGTGAACATCGTGGACGTGGTCTGCGACTGCCTGGACACGCGCGGCTGGTCGGACCGGGTACGGGTGAACGTGCCGGAGGGACTCACGTTCTCCGTCGACCCCAGGCGTTTCGACGTCATCGTCGCCAACCTGGTGGGCAACGCCCTGCGCCACGGTGAGCCCCCGGTGATGGTGACCGCCCGCAGCACCCCGAACGGCCTGGAGGTGAAGGTGCGCGACCACGGCAAGGGCATCCCTGCGAAGGATCTGCCCTTCGTGTTCAACCGTTTCTACAAGGCCGGGGCCCGGGGTGACGGCAGCGGGCTCGGCCTGTCCATCGCGCGGGCCAACGCCCAGCTGCACGGCGGCACGATCTCGGTCCGCGCGCAGCGGCCGGGAACCCTCTTCACGGTCTGGCTCCCCCCGGCATGAGACGGCTCACCCGCCCGTACGGCCCGACGGCCCTCGGCAGGAGGCGGCCCGTCCTTTTGAGCGTCCCCCGCAGCGGACGGCCCACCCTCCCGACCGGCCTCGGCGGAAGGCGGCTCATCCCCATGACGTCCCTCGGCAGGAGGTGGCTCGCCCGGCCGGCCGTTTCCGGTGCGAGGTGGCTCGCCTGCCTGCTCTCCGCCTCCCTGCTGCTCGGCGGATGCGGCATCTCCCCCACCGAGGTCCAGGACTACGGCCGTCCGCCGGTGATCAGCTACAGCCCCACCTGGGTGACGGTCTATCTGCTCCGCGACGGCCGGCTGGAGCCCGTCAAGATCCCGGTGGTCTCCGACTCGGCCAAGAACATCATCGACACGCTCTTCCGGGCCGGCAAGCAGCCGCCGAAGGCGGGGCTGACCAGCGCGCTCAACGACTTCAGCCACTACGACACCAAGACGACCCGCTACTCCGACAACACCGACAGCACCGATCAGCGCAACGAGCCGAACGACAACCTGGGTTACCGGCTGAACGTGATCATCACGGGCCAGGGCAAGGTCACCAAGGAGGCCCTCGCCCAGATCACCTGCACCATCCGGCAGAACAAGCAGGAGAGCATCTGGAGCGTCGAGGTCACCCGGCTCTTCCCCGGTACCCCGGAGACGATGGGCGACCGGGGCTGCTTCGAGTTCCGCAATCTCGCGGCCCCCGGAGTGCGGCTGCCCCCCTGACAGACCCCGTACCTCCTCCACCCGGGCACCCGGGCACCCGGGCCAGGCGCGCATGGGGCACCGGAATCCCGCGAAGGCCAGGGGTACGGACACCGGAATCCGCAGGCGCCCCGACGCACCGGCCGCCACCGGAGGCACGGAGCCACAACGCGCGGAGCGCGGTCGCGGGGCCCGTACGGCCCGCGACCGCGCTCCGGCGGCGTCCGACGCCCCGTCACATCGTGATGTCCTCCAGCATCTCGGTGACCAGCGCCGCGATCGGCGAGCGCTCGGAGCGGGTCAGGGTGACGTGCGCGAACAGCGGGTGTCCCTTGAGCTTCTCCACCACCGCCACGACGCCGTCATGGCGCCCCACCCGCAGGTTGTCGCGCTGGGCGATGTCGTGGGTGAGGACGACCCGGGAGTTGGCGCCGATCCGGCTCAGCACGGTGAGCAGCACCCCGCGCTCCAGCGACTGCGCCTCGTCCACGATGACGAAGGCGTCGTGGAGCGACCGGCCACGGATGTGGGTGAGCGGAAGCACCTCCAGCATGCCCCGGTCCATGACCTCCTCGATCACCTCGGGCGTGGTGACCGCGCCCAGGGTGTCGTAGACCGCCTGCCCCCACGGGCCCATCTTCTCGTTCTCGGAACCGGGCAGGTAGCCCAGTTCCTGGCCGCCCACGGCGTACAGGGGACGGAAGACGATGACCTTGCGGTGCTGACGGCGCTCCAGGACCGCCTCCAGGCCCGCGCAGAGGGCGAGCGCGGACTTGCCGGTGCCCGCCCGGCCGCCCAGCGAGACGATGCCGACCTCGGGGTCCATCAGGAGGTCGAGCGCGATCCGCTGCTCGGCGGAGCGGCCGTGCAGGCCGAAGACCTCGCGGTCGCCGCGTACCAGCCGCACCGACTTGTCGGGCAGCACCCGGCCCAGCGCGGAACCCCTGCTGGACAGCAGGCGCAGGCCCGTGTGGGTGGGCAGGTCACGGGCGTCGACCAGGTCGGCCGTGCCGTGCTCGAAGAGGGTCTCGACGTCCTCCGCGGTCACCTGGAGCTCGTCCATGCCGGTCCAGCCGGACTCCACCACGAGTTCGGCGCGGTATTCGTCTGCGGCGAGCCCGATGGAGGCGGCCTTCACCCGCATCGGCAGGTCCTTGGAGACCAGCACCACGTCGTGGCCCTCGGCGGCGAGGGTCTTCGCCACGGTCAGGATGCGGGTGTCGTTGTCGCCGAGCCGGAACCCGACGGGCAGGATGGACGGGTCACTGTGGTTGAGCTCCACCCGGATGGTGCCCTCGCCGATCGGCATGGGCTCGTCCAGACGTCCGTGTGTCACCCGGAGTTCGTCGAGGTATCTCAGCGCCTTGCGCGCGAAATATCCGAGCTCTGGATGATGGCGTTTGCCCTCCAACTCGGTGATGACGACGATCGGGAGGACGACCTCATGCTCGGCGAAACGGCTCATCGCCGTTGGATCCGCCAGGAGCACCGAGGTGTCCAGGACGTACGTGCGCCGCTGCACTGCCGGCGACGTGGGTGAGGACGAAGGGTTTGCCACGCGTTCTCCCCCGGGCACCATTGACGGTGCCCTGCCATGAGCTGGGATGCGGACCGGCCAGGGGCCCGCTCACGAGAACGTCGAGCAGGGACCGTTGACCGGCCCTCCTCAGCAGGTCGTGACGCAAAGGCGGGCCCTCTCCGGCGTAGGTGAGCTGTGCTCTCCTACTTCTTACGGTACGTCCTGAATGCCCGACTTCCAACTGCTTAAGACCGCCCGAAAGGGGTCGTTCATGTGGAATTTCAGGAACCGTACCTGCGGTGTCGCGCGGCGTAGGAGCGGAGAGCCCGCAAGAAGTCGACCCTGCGGAAGTCAGGCCAGTAGGCCTCGCAGAAGTAGAATTCGGAGTGAGCGCTCTGCCAGAGCAGGAAGCCTGAGAGCCGCTGCTCCCCCGATGTCCGGATGACCAGATCCGGATCGGGCTGACCGCGCGTGTAGAGATGCTCCGCGATGTGCTCGACATCGAGGACCTCGACAAGGTCCTCGATACTTGCGCCCTTGCTCGCGTGCTCCTGGAGAAGGGAGCGCACCGCATCAGCGATCTCACGCCTTCCTCCATACCCAACAGCAACGTTCACAATCAAACCGGGACGATGTGATGTCGCTTCTTTTGCGTTTTTGAGCACCCGAGCCGTGTGATCAGGTAAAAGATCAAGCGCGCCCATGGGCTTGATGTGCCATCCGTCGGCCACGAGTTCCTGGACCACATCCTCGATGATCTTCACCAGGAGGTCCAGCTCGTCCTTGGAGCGGTTGATGTTCTCGCTCGACAGCAACCACACGGTGACGACCTCGACACCGGCCTCCCGGCACCAGCCGAGCAGCTCCGAGATCTTGTCCGCGCCCTTGCGATGCCCGCGGCTCACGTCGTCGAGGCCCATCGAGCGCGCCCAGCGCCGGTTGCCGTCGACGATCACGCCGACGTGCCGGGGAACCATCTCCTTGTGACGGGACAGCTTCGACTCAAGCCGGCGTTCGTACAGGCGGTAGACGAGATCGCGCACGCCCATTGAAGCCCCTCCCTCAGCACTGCCACGAATGGGCACTGACAGGCAATTATCACCGCCCCGCGGACCTCTCGGCCCCCGCTACAGGGATCTGGCGGCCCTGCCCGGGTTGGGAGATCTCAGGCACTCCTCGGCCTCCGCGACGAGCGCCTCCACGAAAACGCCCAGCTCGGAGGAGGTCAGAACGGCGCACATCCCCACCCCGTCGCTACCCCCCGCCTCCAGGAACGCCCTTCTGGTGACCCGCCACTCTCCACCGGGCCCCCGTCGTCCCGGAACCCAGATCGGGATGGTCCGCAGCTGGCAGCGGAGTTCGCCCCCGCCGACGACACCGTTCCTGGCCCGGTAACGAAAGGCGAACAGTTCCTCGTCGCCGGGAAAGCGGTCGTCGGGGTCGGGCCATCGGGCCTCGTGACCCGCACGCGCCTCGGCGACCCCTCGCGCAAGCCGGGTGAGCAACCAGCCGCACCGCTCACCCACCGTGCCGTACAGCGCGCCGTCGCGGTGGAGCCGCAGGGTGATCTCGTACGGCGTACCGGCACTGTCACGGCACGCCACTGGCGTAACGGTCAGATAAGAACCATCAAGACAACGCAGTCCCCCCACCTCAGAGAGGGTATCCCGCCCCAGTCCGCCAAAACATGATCAACGCCCTCCATGTCCCCGCCATCCGGGCGACGGCCCCGGCGCACACCCTCAGGACCGCGTCACCCGGGCGTCCCCACCCACGCACCTCCCCAGGAGCACGCCACCCCGGCGGCGCCGCCCCGTACACGTCCCCGAGGCGGCGTCACCCGGCCTGTCCGGGGTCCTCAGGAGCCGCCGCCGCAACCGCCGCCGCCACAGCCGGAACCCGAACCGGAGTCGCCGGAGGCGCCGCCGCAGCCCCCGCCGCCGTAATAGGAGGAACTCGCCGAGGTGCCGGAGCCGCCGCCACGGCGGGAGGAGCCGCGCCGAGGTGCGCGAGGCGGTGGCGGGCCTTCCATGGACAGGATCTCCGCCAGTCGCCCGTCCTCCAACTGCTTCAGACCGTGCAGGGCGACGCCCAGGATGCTCAGCTCGTCATGGTCGACGTGCTCTCCGGCACGGGGTGGCAGAGACCTGTCCTCGCGGTGGCGCAGGCGGTAGTGGGCCAGCGCGGTCTTCCCCGCACGATTGAGGTGGGTGGGGTTGGCCCGCCCCGAACCGGGCGCGTCGATCAGCCCCAGATCCCTCAGCCGCGCGATCAGCATGGTCACCGCGGTCCCCTGGGCGACCCCGTTCCTGACCACCCAGACCGGCACGCCGCCCGCATGCCCCCTGAGGTGCTCGAGGACCTCGGTCTCCACCGGCTGGGTGAGTACGCCGATCTGGCCTGACACCTGCGTCAGCCGCCCGTCACGCTGCGCCCTCACCGCCCTCACCGCCCCTGCCGCGGTCAGGGAGGCGAGCACGGTGTCGGCCACCCTGGGCCGGCCGCCCGCGAGCAGCGCCAGTTCGTACGGCGTCAGCTCGGGCCCCTCGTAGACGCGCGAGGGGCGCATGGCGAGGCGCAGCGCGATCAGCCCCGCCACTCCCAGAAGCGAGAGACCCACCACGACGACGATCTGTACGCTCTGCATGACGGCCTCCGGGACGGTCCCTGCCTGAGGTTCACTACCCGGTGGACGAACGGGAAGGGCCGGAAGTTTCTGCCGCCCTCTGTCCGGCAGGACTGATATCGGTTACCCGGCTCGGCGGCGTCCGCCGAAGAGCCACCATCGGCGGGGCGGGGGGCCGGGTTCCGGGACCGCGGGCTCCTCCGGCAGCCGTCCCGCCGCGCGGAGTTGGTCGGCGAAGTCACGGGCATCGGCGTGGGAACCGCCCTGCGGCTTGGGACGGCCCCGCGCGTAGGCGTCGAACTCCCCGGCGAAGCCGTCGCCGAGCAGCGCGGCCAGATCGGGCCGCAGTCTGGCCACGGTCCTGCGCCGCTTGGAGATCAGGGCGGCCTCCTGGATCCGCAGCCGCTCCCGGTCGAAACCCCGGGGCGCCTCCTCCCCGGCTACCAGGGCCGCGACCAGGGCCGCCTGCGCCTTGGCCAGCGCCTCCCTCGCCTCGTCCTCAGACACGGGCCATCGCACCGCGGATCCGGTCGAGCTCCCCTTCCAGCGCGCCGTCGCTGGGGTAGTCGTCGTCCCATTCGAGCAGCACCCCGGGCGGCTCGACTCGCGCGCACAGCTCGGAGAGGATGTCCAGCACGTCCTCGGGGACGTGCGCGGTGTGGGTGTCGTGCCACAGCCCCCGGTGGGAGTGGCCCCCGGCGACGTGGACGTAGGCCAGCTCGGACAGCGGCAGGCCGTCCAGCGCGGCGACGGCCGACAGCCCCAGGTTGACCTGGTTCGTGTAGAGGTTCGCCACGTCGATCAGGAGCCCGACACCCGTCATCTCCACCAGTTCGCCGAGGAAGGCGGCCTCGGTCATCTCGTCCTCCGGCCAGCCGAACAGGGCGGCGACGTTCTCCAAAGCCAGCGGTACGGGGAGGGCGTCCTGCGCCCGTCGCACGTTCTCGGCGACGACCGAGAGCGCGGCCCGGGTGCGCGGGACGGGAAGCAGGTGCCCGGCCTCCATCCCGCCCGCCCGTACGAAGGCGAGGTGTTCGCTGACCAGCGGCGCGTCCAGGGCTCGGGCGCAGTCCGCCAGATGCGCCAGCCGCCGCGGGTCGGGGGACTCGGCGCCACCGATGCCGAGCCCGACACCGTGCGGGATCACGGGCGTCCCGCGGGCACGCAGCACCCGCAGTGACTCGGGGAGCCGGGAGGGGTTCACGTTCTCCGCGATGACCTCGACGAAGTCGACACCGGGCAGCCGCTCCACGGTCAGGTCGATCTCCGGCCGCCAGCCGATGCCCACCCCCAGCGCCCCAGGCTCAGCCACCGCACCCGCCACCGCAACCGGAGCCGCAGCTGGAACCGCAGCTGGAGCCGCCGCCGTCGCTCGATCCGCCGCCGTCACCCGACCCGCCGGAGTCGCCCCAGCCGCCGGAGCCGAAGTCGCCGCCACCTCCGAAGGAGAGGCCGTCACCGGAGTTCGAGCCGCCCCCGCAGGCGCCCGTGGCGCAGCTGTTGGCGGCGCCCGCGGTCTGACGCTGCAGCTCCTCCTCCAGTCCGGGCTCGTTGAGCTCGCTCAGGCCGTACAGGGCGACGGGAATGCCGACGGCGAAGGCCAGATCGGGCACCAGCGGGCGGCTGCCTCGCACATGGGCTTCGCGTGCGGAGGCGAGCACCTGGTGGCCCGCGTTGCTCAGGGCGTCGCGCAGGGCCCGCTTCTGCCGCGAGTAGGCGGAGAAGCCGCCGATCGCCGAGATCATCCCCACCAGGAGCGCGAAGGTGCCCAGTCCTCCGGTCGCCCCGGCGAGCAGGATGCCCGCCACGACGATCACCTCGATGATCGAGGCGATCTGGAGCCGGCTGAGCAGCGCCTGCGCGTGGTCGAGCGCACCTTCGGGCACGAGCAGGCCGAGCCCCAGCAGCCGGTAGCGCAGACTCTCCACGCCCCGCCCCTCGGCCACCGCGCGGCGGACCTCACCCACGGGGGCCGAGCCTCCGCGCAGGTGGAGCGCCTCCATGACGGCGTGCTCGATCGGGTCGGGAGAGGGTTTGGCGCCGGCGACCAGGCTGGTGTGCCCGCCTCGCGAGACCCGGATCACCCCGGCCCTGGCCAGCAGGCCGAGCGCGGTGTTGATCACGCGGCGCGGCCCTCCGGCGAGATAGGCGAGCTCGTACGGGTTCGGCGGTCCGCCGTAGTGGCCGGCCATGGCCGAGCGGACCCGGCGGTGCTCACGGCGCACCGTGAGGGCTGTGGAGAGGATGACAAGGCCGACGACACAGGCGATGACGAAGAGCGAGAACTCCATGTCCGCCTCCTCGGGGGGAAAGGTGGGCCACAGGAGCGGCGTCCCGTGCACTCAGATGGACGCGCACAGCCTGGCAGAAGTTTCGCCCGACTTCGACGGCGACTCAGTGAGATGTCGGTCACCAGGCGAAATGCGGCCACCCGCCCCGAGTACGCCGGAGACCGGGAGCCAGGGCTCCCGGTCTCCGGCACGCCCGGATGGCACGGCCCTTTCAGCCCAGGCGGGCGACGAGGGCCTCGTGCTCCTCCCAGAGCTCTCCCGGCAGGTGGTCCCCGAAGGTCCGGAAGAAGGCGGGCATGAGCGACGCCTCGTGCCTCCAGATCTCCTCGTCGACGCTCAGCAGCGTCCGCATGTCCTCGTCGGAGACGTCGAGGCCCTCGGTGTCGAGCCGCTCGGGGAGCAGGCCGATGGGGGTGCGTACCGCCTCCGCCTCGCCGTTGAGGCGGTCGACGATCCACTTGAGAACGCGGGTGTTCTCGCCGAAGCCGGGCCAGATGAACCTGCCCTCGTCGTTCTTGCGGAACCAGTTCACGTAGTAGACGCGCGGCAGCCGCGCGTTCTCACGCCGACCGATCTTGAGCCAGTGGGCGAAGTAGTCGCCCATGTTGTAACCGCAGAAGGGCAGCATCGCGAACGGGTCGCGGCGCAGCTCGCCGACCTTGCCCTCGGCCGCGGCGGTCTTCTCCGAGGCGATGTTCGCCCCTACGAAGACGCCGTGCCGCCAGCCGAATGCCTCCGTCACCAGGGGGACCGCGCTGGCGCGGCGCCCGCCGAACAGGATCGCGGAGATCGGCACGCCCTCGGGGTCCTGCCACTCGGGGGCGATCGTCGGGCACTGCGCGGCCGGGACCGTGAAGCGGGCGTTGGGGTGCGCGGCGGGCTCGCCGGACTCCGGCGTCCAGTCGCGGCCCTTCCAGTCGGTCAGGTGCGCCGGGGGCTCGTCGGTGAGGCCCTCCCACCACACGTCGCCGTCGTCGGTGAGGGCGACGTTGGTGAAGATGCTGTTGCCCCACAGCGTCTTGACCGCGTTGGCGTTGGTGGACTCGCCGGTCCCGGGGGCGACGCCGAAGAATCCCGCCTCGGGGTTGATCGCGCGCAGCCGTCCGTCGGCGCCGAAGCGCATCCAGGCGATGTCGTCGCCGATCGTCTCGACCTTCCACCCGGGGAGGGTCGGCTGGAGCATGGCGAGGTTCGTCTTCCCGCAGGCGCTCGGGAAGGCCGCCGCGACGTAGCGCGTCTCTCCCGAGGGCGGGGTGATCTTGAGGATGAGCATGTGCTCGGCGAGCCAGCCCTCGTCGCGGGCCATCGTGCTGGCGATGCGCAGGGCGTAGCACTTCTTGCCGAGCAGGGCGTTGCCGCCGTACCCGGAACCGTAGGACCAGATCTCGCGGGTCTCGGGGAAGTGGCTGATGTACTTGGTGGGGTTGCACGGCCACGGCACGTCGTCCTGGCCGGGCTCCAGCGGGGCGCCGACCGAGTGGACGGCCTTGACGTAGCCGCCGCGCTCCTCGATGAGCCGCAGGGCGTCCTCGCCCATGCGGGTCATGACGCGCATGGACACGACCACGTACGGCGAGTCGGTGATCTCCACGCCGAGCTGGGAGATCTCACCGCCCAGGGGGCCCATGCAGAACGGCACCACGTACATCGTCCGGCCCCGCATGCTGCCCTTGAAGATCTCGCCGAAGGTACGGCGCATCTTGGCGGGAGCGATCCAGTTGTTGGTCGGCCCCGCGTCCTCCTCGCGCTCGGAACAGATGTAGGTCCGGTCCTCGACCCTGGCGACGTCGCTGGGGTCGGAGGCGGCGTGGAAGCTGTTCTGCCGTTTGGAAAGGCGCGTGAAGGTGCCCTGCTCGACCAGCAGGTTCGTCAGGCGGGTCCATTCGGCCTCGGAGCCGTCGCACCATTCGATCCGGTCCGGCTGGGTCAGCTCGGCGATCTCCTTGACCCACCCCGCGAGCTCCTCGTGGCGGGTCGGGCTGACGGCGGTGGCATCTACGACAACAGACACTACTTGGGCTCCTTTACACTTCCCGGGACCAAGGCATCATTGACGACCGGACCGCGTCCAATCCAATTGGCGTAGACCACTGAATTAACGCGATCACACGTCTCGACACCCCAGACCCGACGCCCCTGCCGACGTATGCCCAGGCAGGAGGCGCGGGGTTTCGAAACCCCTACCCAAAAGAAGTGACTCTAAAAAAGCCGTTCCACCAATGGTATAGGCCAATAAGAAAGGTCTAAACCAATCACCGGACAGGTTCAGACCAATTTTTTCGCCATTTTCCCCGATGGGGTCAGGAATTCACGTCCGGACCCGCGGCCCGCACACGGTCGACGTGTTGCAGCGCGTCCCGCAGATCCGCCAGCCAGGTGTCGGTGTGGTTGCCCACCAGACGCACACACCAGGCGAGCGCGTCGCTGCGACTGCGGGCCACTCCGGCGGCGACGAGAGTGTCGAGCACCTGGCGCTCCGACTGCTTGAGCCGGGTCATGACGGGCACCGAGAGTGTGGTGAACATCACCGTCTCGTCACCGACCGCGACGCCCCAGGAGACCTTCCTGCGGAAACGATGCTCGGCCTCCAGCGCGATCTCGACGCGCCGCTCCCTCGTCTCCTCACGGAAACGCAGGATGCCGCCCTCCACCGCGGCGGAACGCTCCACCTCCGAGACGTCGTCACCGAGCGCGGGAGCCCGGAGCCTGCCGACCACCGCGATCTCCTCGCGGTCGAGCACGATCTCCACTCCACCCTCGAACCACTCCTCCGGGAGCCTCCCCGAGAACCAGCCACGCAGCTTCTCCACCGCTTCATCGTTTTCCATGTAATTTAGATTACATCGCTTCGTAGATCGAAGCCAGCATTGCGAGGGAAGACCGGAGAAGCGCCCGCGGGCGAGGAAACGAAGTGGCCGAAGTCAGGTCCCCGGGCGAGCGCGGCGGGCGATCACCCGAGGGCGATCGAAGTCGCGCGCTCGGCACCGGGCCGGCGGCACCTGGTCGGCGGCACCTGGTCGGCGGACCCGGGCGGCACCGGGCTAGCGGACCCGGGCGGCGACCCCCGGGCTGATCCGGACGGCCCCGGCGAAGTTGCGGGTGGTGACGGGGACGAGCTTGACCACGTCGCCGGTCCTGGGAGCGTGCAGCATCTTGCCGTCTCCCCAGTAAATGGCCACGTGCGAGACATAACCGGGGTTGGTGGGGTCGTGCCGCCAGAACAGCAGGTCACCGGGCTGCGCCTGGGCGAGCGGGATCTGGGGTCCTGAGACGAACTGCTGGTGCGTCACCCGGGGCACCTTGATCCCCGCCTGCTTGTACGCCCACTGGACCAGGCCCGAGCAGTCGAAGCTGTCGGGTCCCTCCGCCCCCCACACGTACGGGCGGCCGAGCTTGCCGATCGCGGCGGTGAGGGCGGTCGTGACCTGCGGGGCGGTCATGAAGGAGCTCGCGGACCAGGTCGTCGCGGTGTTGTCGGGAGTCACGCTCCTGCCGGGAGCGGTGGTCTTGCCGGGAGCCCGCAAGACCGGGTTGATCACCGCGACCTGTGACCCCTTGGGCAGGGCGCGCAGGAGGGTGAGGCGCAGCTTCGCGGAGTCGGCCTTCGGCGCGCTCACCACGAGCGCGTTGTTCTCCGGGATGCCCAGGGCGCGGGCGGTCGGCCGGGAGACCACGGCGTCGATGGCGCCCATGCCCATCGTGGCGTAGGCGCCGACGCGCAGCTCGCGCCCGGCGGTGGTGAAGGTCTTGCCCAGCGGCATGCCGCCGTCGTTGCCCAGGACGAAGGAGACGGCGACCTCCCCCGCCGAGACGTTCCGCCAGAGCCGGTCGGAGCGCGCGGTCGGTTTGGGGGTGTACGCACGGAACGTCGAGGGGTTCACCCCGAGGGTCTGCACCCGCTTGCCGTCCAGGACCACCTCGGCGGCGTCGGCGCGCTCCACCGCCCGCACCCCGGAGAGCTGGGCGACCTTGGCGACCGCGGCCGCGCTGAGCGGCCTGTTCGCGACGACGAACAGGTGCGGCTGCCGCATCGAGGTGAGCGGCGCCACCGGTTCCGGCGAGCTACCGTTCTGCCCGTCCTGGACGGGTTTGGCCACCTGGGTCGGCAGGGTGGCGACGGACTTGCGCATCGTGATCTTCTCGGGCTCGGTCTCCGGCATCTGGGTGAAGACCATCAGACCGGTGGCCAGCAGGCCGACGAGCAGGACCGCCAGGATCGGAACCGCCCGCCTCATCAGGCGGGCGGTGCGGTAGCTGTAGCGGGGACGAGGGGTGTAGGCGAGGTCCTGCCGGGCCTCCCGGATCAGGTCGGAGACACGTGGTCGCCGCTTGAACACGACATATCCCCTTCCCCGCGAACTCCAGCCCTACGAGGGTGCCGTAGACCGTCCCAGGATGCACGCAAACCCACCGAAAAGCACCCAATCTGCAATGCAGCCACAAGTTTTGCGAAAGCCTGTCAAATCTTTGGGCACACGGCAATCCGCCGGGACGCCCGTCCCGGCGGATCAGCGAATCGATCAGGGTTCGCGGAGGTCAGTTGCCGATGTACGGCACGGCCTCAAGGATCTCGACCGTGTTGGAACGGCCGTTCGGCATCGTGTAGGTCGCCTTCTCGCCGATCTTCTTGCCGTTGATCGCCGAACCGAGCGGCGACTTGGGCGAGTAGACGTCGATCGGGGCGCCGCTCTCCTCGCGCGAGGCCAGCAGGAAGGCGACCTCCTCGTCATCGCCCTCGAAGCGGACGGTGACCGTCATTCCGGGGCCGACCACGCCTTCGGTGCGGGGCGCCTCGCCGACCTTGGCACTGTCCAGGATCTGGCGGAGATGGAAGATCCGGGCCTCCATCTTGCCCTGCTCGTCCTTGGCGGCGTGGTAGCCGCCGTTCTCTTTCAGGTCGCCCTCTTCGCGTGCCGCCTCGATCTTCTTGGCGATGTCAACGCGCCCGGGCCCCGAGAGGTGCTCAAACTCAGCCTTCAGGCGGTCATACGCCTCCTGAGTGAGCCAGGTGACGCTCTCGTTGTGGGAGTCGGCCACGGGTTCTCCTTGCTTCCTCGGGGGCTTCGTGCTTGGTGCCTGGGGGGTTGCTGTCGGTCGAATCTCGAAAGGCTAACAAGTTAACCCCTCAACCGCCTCCCCAAATGTCTCACTATACGAGATAGCAGTACTGGACGTGAACGGAAGTAGCCTGAGCACTGGTCTCTAGCCGTTCGGTAAGCCGAACATACCCCTCACCAGCCGGAATATTGACCTCCTTGCTGCCGACCTCGACGTGGCTGACATCGGTGGCCCGCAGGCGGCAGAGCGCCGCGCGATCGGATGGTTTGACCGCTTCGAAGGTGATCTGCGCAGAATCGCCGCGACTGGTGTCGAATGCGATGACCTGGTCGATCACCTCCGTGTCCCCCTTCGCCGCCCACATCACGTAGCCCCACCCCCCGGCGCACACGACGCAGAGGATCGCGATCACGGCGTGCACCACGAAACGCCCCCTGCGCTCCGGGCGGTCGGGAAAGTCGCCCGGGGTGCCGAGGACGGGACCGTCCCGACGGCCCTTCTCGGCTTCGCTGGTGGCCATGACGGAATCTCCCTGCACTACCTCGGTGTTATCCGAGACAATTGTCCCCTGCGAGGGCCTCGCCCTCGCGACCGCCCAAGAGAAACTAACCTCTCCCTAGAGTGACGTAAGCCGAGGGCGCGCGGGGGCACCACGTCGAGCGGAGCGGAAGACACGGCCAGGCGGGCCGTCCGCGAGGCGACCGACGACGATCCGACGCGCGACCGACATAAGGAGACACCGAGCCCGTGAGTGCACCGCTCAGGCTGATGGCCGTTCACGCGCATCCCGACGACGAGTCGAGCAAAGGCGCCGCCACCATGGCGCGCTACGTGGCGGAGGGCGTGGACGTGCTGGTCTGTACGCTCACCGGAGGCGAGCGCGGGTCGATCCTGAACCCGAAGATGGACCGCCCGGAGATTCTTGAGAACATCGGCGAGGTCCGGCGCCTGGAGATGGAGCGCGCCCGCGAGATCCTCGGCGTGCGGCAGCGCTTCATGGGCTTCGTCGACTCCGGCCTGCCCGAGGACGAGAGCGAGCCGCTGCCCGAGGGCTGCTTCGCCCTGCAGCCGCTGGAGATCGCCTCGGCGCCGCTGGTGGCGGCCGTCCGCGAGTTCAGGCCGCACGTGATCCTGACCTACGACGACGACGGCGGCTACCCGCACCCCGACCACATCATGACCAACCGCGTCTCGGTCGAGGCGTTCGAGGCGGCCGGCGACCCCGACCGCTACCCGGGCACCGGCGAGCCCTGGCAGCCCATGAAGCTCTACTACCACATGGGCTTCACCAAGGACCGGTTCGAGGCGCTGCACGAAGCGATGAACGCCCGCGGCATCGGCTCCCCGTACGCCGACTGGATCTCCCGCTGGGAAGATCGCCCGCAGAAGTGGCCGGTGACCACCCGGATCCCCTGCGGCGACTACTTCGAACTCCGCGACGAGGCGCTGCTCGCGCACGCCACGCAGGTCGACCCGGACGGCTTCTGGTTCGTCTGCCCGCGCGACCTGCAGCGCGAGATCTGGCCGACCGAGGACTACCACCTGGCCCGATCGCTCGTGGACGTCGGGCTTCCCGAGGACGACCTGTTCACGGGCGTCCACGCGGAGGTCCCCGCGGACACGGTCTCGCACGCCTGCCACTGACGCGACCATGGGGTGGCGGTGGCAAACTTGACATGTGATTGCATTCGACATCGTCACCAAGGGTGACGTCAGTCCGGGCCTCCTGGGCTTCCTCGTCATCGCCGGTCTGGGGTTCGCCCTCTACATGCTGGTCAAGTCGATGAGGAAGCAGATCTCCAGGATCGAGGTCCCCTCCGAGGCCGAGCTGAGGGAGCAGAAGACCGACGTCACCACCACGACGCCGACCGCTCCCTAGCCCCGACAGCTCGGACGACCCCGCGCACCTCCGGCGTGCCCGGGGTGATCGCCCACATCCCCGGCCCCACGACCCCGACCGGCCGCCGTGCGACACGCACGGCAGTGGGCCAAATCGATAACCCCCGAGAACGAGCGAGGACGAGCATGGCCGACGACATCGAGGTCTCCGACAACCCCGAGGCCCTCCGCTTCGAGATCCTGCTGAAGGGCGAGGTCGCCGGATTCGCCGCGTACCGCCTGCGCGCCGGGAAGATCATTTTCACCCACACCGAGATCCTCCCCGAGCACGAGGGCAAGGGCCTGGGCAGCAGGCTCGCCTCCGCCGCCCTCGACGCGAGCCGCTCGTCGGGACAGTCGGTCGTGCCGCTCTGCCCGTTCATCTCCCGCTACATCCGACGCCACCCCGAATACCGGGATCTGGTGCCCGAGGGCTATCGCGACCTCCTCGACGAGGAAGCCTGACCTCGCGGTTCGCACCGGAAACCGAGAGCGGGGAGTCGGTGGCCGGGAATCGAGGGCGGAAGGTCACCCGAGGGTCGCCGGTCACCGGACGGCGCCGCGGCCTGGCCCCGGCGGGCTCACGAGGGCTCCCCTGAGCCGTACGGGCACGCGTCGGAATCCTGGCTTCCTCCCGGTCGTACGGGGGCCGTACGCGAGCGTCCCCGTCAGTCGCCGAGGGTGTCCGTCGAGGACCAGGCGCGCTCCAGCGCCTTGGGTAGACCCCATCGGCCCAGCGAGGTGAGCACCTCGGTCCTGTCGACGATCCCGAGGCACGCCCAGAGCGGGGTGACCGAGCTGAAGAGCGTCTCGGCCGCCTCCAGGTCCTCCGGCTCGTCCAGATCGACGTCGATGTCCTCCGACTCGGCGATGAGCCTCGCGATCCGCTCGGGGGACGCCAGCACCCCGGGGCCACGCCTGGCCAGGGCGGCGACCACGGCCAGCCAGTCGGCGTGGTGGATCGCGCACAGGGCGGCCAGCACCGAGTCCTCGTGGCTGAGCTCCCCGTCCAGATCGGAGAAGATCTCCAGCCGGTCGTCCTCCTCCGACAGGTCGGAGATCGGCCCCGCGATGCCCGCCGTGACGGTGAGCCAGAGCTCCTCGTCGTCGGCCGGCAGCGGCTCCCCCTCGTACCCGGCACAGGCCCGCAGCACGTTGCCCGGATAGCCGGGCCTGCCCAGCACCTCGCGCAGCCTGCTCGCCGCGGCCCGCAACTCCCTGACGGGCCGCTCGGGGGCGGGCAGTTCGGCCAGGATGCGCCGCAACTCGCTCAGGGCGAACGCCTCCTCCTCGTCCCAGGCGGCGAACAGCTCCTCGTCCTGCTCGTCGGAGACCGCCGTCCCGGGGACCCGGCCGTCGGGCAGCGGGCTGGTGAGCCAGCGCTCCTGAAGGTCCGCGTAGGCCTCCCTCGCCCCCTCGTCGCCCCGGGCGAGCGCGTCCGGGTCGATCTCCCCCGCCGCGACCCGTTCCTCCAGGTGGGCGACGAGCCCGCGGAACATCTCCTCGCCGACCGGCCCCCGCTCGTCCTCCTCGGGCCAGACGAAGAAGCTCGGGGTGAGCAGGAGCGGCTCGGTGCCAGTGGACTCCATCCAGCGCTGCACATCCCCCACGGTCGCGGCGCCGGACTCGATCGCGCTGAGCGTCGCCTTCGCGGAGTCCCAGAAGGGCACCGACAGCGGGTTTCCCGTCGCCAGCAGCGCCCGCCTCAGATCGGGCAGCGCCACCAGCGCCACCCCTGACGGCACGGCGAGCAGCGCGCGGGCAACATCACGCCGGGTCAGCTCGGAAGCCGCCCTTCCGGCGTGCACACAGACGAAGTCGAGATCCACGCCCAGTGAGCCTACGCCCGAAGCGCCGCGAACACACCTTCCCGCCCGGTGTCACCTCCCGTACCGGGACGCCGGGCCCGCCGGGAAAGCCTCAGGGCTCGATCCGGGACCCGATTCAGGGCTCGATCCGGGGCCGGCACTGCCGGCCGCCCGCGCGGGGCGCCAGGTGCTGACCAGCGCGAACGCCAGCAGCAGTTCGGCGATGTCGCCGCCGTAGTACATGATCTCCGCGGCTCCGCGCAGCTGTTCGGCCCGCACCGGCACGTCGACGAGGAGTCCGGCGTACATCAGCTGCGACAACGCGGTGTGTACGGCGATCGCCACCCCCAGCACGACCAGCCGCAGGGGGACCGAAGGGCGCCGCGGCGCCGGATCGGGACCGGCGATCACCCAGGCGAACAGGCACCCGGACAGCAGGAAATGCAGGTGCGTCAGGTGGTGCGGCAGCCCGCCGGTGGAGGTGATCCGATACAGCGGCGTGCAGTACAGCGCCACCATGGCCCCGACGCTGAGCAGCAGCGCGATCCACGGGTCGGTCAGCAGGTGCACCGCCCGGCTGCGCAGCACCGCGCCGACACGCCGCCCGTGGACCGGCGACAGCGAACGCAGCAGCAACGTCACCGGGGCCGCGAGCACCAGGCCCAGCGGCGCGAGCATGCCGATCATCAGGTGCTGCAGCATGTGCCCGCGAAAGTCCGTCCCGGCGAACGCGGCGACGGGGCCGGTCACGGCGGCGACGACCAGCGCGACGCCCGCGAGGAAACCCGCCGTCCGCCATCGGCTCCAGCCCTTGGGCTCACGGCCGCGCCGCACCGCCAGAAACACGTATCCCACCGCCACCACGGCGGGGACCGTCGGCGGCAGTGCCGCCACCAGGTCGCCCCCGTGGACCCCGTGAACCCCGTGCGTCCCCTGGGGCAGGGCGATCACGACGTCGGCGCGGCGGGGGTACGCCCGCCCTCGTCGCACAGTTCGACCGGATCGCCACCGCGTTGCAACAGCCACCCGCCGAGCACCAGCAGCGCGCCCAGGAGCAGGAATCCCAGATCCCACCAGGTCTGGTACGGCCCGGTCCGTGCGTGGTGGATGCCCAGCAGATGGTGATCGATCACGCCCTCCACCAGGTTGAACACCCCCCATCCCACGAGGATCCAGCCCCACAGCTTCCGCGATCTCCACACCCGGCCACGGGAGTGCAGGACCCGCGAGTACAGCAGGCCGAGACCGATCAGCACCGCCAGCCAGGTGAACGCGTGGAACAGCCCGTCCCACAGCGTGTTCATCCGCAACCCTGGAACGGTGTCCACCGGGTAGTACCTCACCCCGATGTTGTCGGTGTTCGTGCTGGACAGCATGTGGTGCCACTGCAGGATCTGGTGCAGCAGGATGCCGTCGACGAACCCTCCCAGCCCGACGCCAAGCACCGCGCCCGGCAGAGCGATCCGCCCGGCACCGGCCTTGCCTTCCGGCCTGTCCGGTCCGTTCGGCCTGTCCGGTCCGTTCGGCTTGTTTGGTCCGTTCGTCATCACGGCCCCCTCGCCCTCGGTTCGTTCGGTTCGTTCGGTTCGTTCGGTCCGTTCGTCATCACGGCCCCCTCGTTCCCGGCTCGCGCCCGGTCAGTTCTGTCCGTTCCACGTACGGGTCAACATGGTCCGTGATCACATGCCGCCCGCCGACCCGCCGCTTCACCGTGAAGAGGGACCGCTCCGCCCGTGGATGTGGCGGGGTTCCCCGGCAAACCTCACCAGAACCACCGGCGGGCGTATGTGAGCGACGCACCCGGGTGCGTCGCTCACGGCCTAAAATTTCGACCACGGCCGCACGGAAATCGATCATGGCGATGGCGACCGCGCGACGGGTGTCCCGCCCGCGCTCGCGGCGTCGTCCCCCTCCGGGGTTGGTGTGAGGGGCAGCGAGCGGGAAGAACCACGACGCGCGACCTCCGCGCACCTCGCGAGAGGAATCACGCACCGCGCACGCGGGAAAGAGCTGCGACCGGAACTACTGACAGGAGGACCCACCGTTCACGCACCGCGCACGTGGGAAAGGGCCCCGGCCTCCTCCCCGTCGTCAGCTCGTCAACGAGGGCGATTCCCACGGTCACCCGTGAGGGTTCCTGCTTCAGTGCCGGTCGCCCGCCAGAAAGGACTCCCATGAACCGTTTGAAGGACGCGACGAGCCCGTATCTGTTGCAGCACGCGGACAATCCCGTTGACTGGTTCGAATGGGGTGAGGAGGCGTTCGCCGAGGCCACCCGGCGGAACGTGCCGCTGCTGATCAGCGTCGGATACTCGGCCTGCCACTGGTGTCACGTGATGGCCCACGAGTCCTTCGAGGACCGGGCCACGGCCGCTCTGATGAACGAGCTTTTCGTCAACGTGAAGGTCGACCGCGAGGAGCGGC
Organism: Streptosporangium sp. NPDC000095; assembly: GCF_042899335.1. NCBI lineage: Bacteria > Bacillati > Actinomycetota > Actinomycetes > Streptosporangiales > Streptosporangiaceae > Streptosporangium > Streptosporangium sp. NPDC000095. The sequence continues at coordinate 89,405 of NZ_JBIAZS010000011.1, read as the reverse complement.
CGGATGTCGACGCGGTGTACATGGCGGCCACCCAGGCCATGACCGGTCACGGTGGCTGGCCGATGACGGTCTTCGCCACCCCCGGGGGCCACCCCTTCTACACCGGCACCTACTTTCCCAGGCAGCAGTTCCAGCGGCTGCTGACCGGCGTGTCGAACGCCTGGACCGGCGAGCGGGAGGCCGTGCTGGAACAGGGCTCGAAGATCGTGGAGGCGCTGAACGAGCGGTCGGCGCTGCCGTCCGGGCCGCTTCCCACGCCGGACACGCTCACCCGGGCCGTGCACAACCTGGCCGAGTCCTTCGATCCGGTCCGCGGCGGTTTCGGCGGGGCACCCAAGTTCCCGCCGTCGATGGCGCTGGAGTTCCTGCTGCGGTACGGCGCGGCCACCGGGGGCGTGGCGGCCGAGGGTGCGACGGCGGCCGGGGGAGACGGAGGGCGGGCGACCGCCGAAGCGGCGATCTCCATGGCCGGGCGGACGCTGGAGGCCATGGCGCGGGGTGGCATCTACGACCAGCTCGCCGGAGGCTTCGCCCGCTACAGCGTGGACGCCGAGTGGGTGGTTCCTCACTTCGAGAAGATGCTCTACGACAACGCCCTGCTCCTGCGGGTCTACGCGCACTGGTGGCGCTCCACCGGCTCCGCGCTGGGCAGGCGAGTGGCGCTGGAGACGGCCGACTGGCTGCTGGCCGAGATGCGCACCCCCGAGGGGGGTTTCGCCTCCGCCTTGGACGCCGACAGCGAGGGCGTGGAGGGCAAGTTCTACGCCTGGACCCGCGAGGAGCTCCGTGAGGTCCTCGGCGAGGAGGACGGGCTCTGGGCGATCGAGCTGTTCGAGGTGACCGGGACCTTCGAGCACGGCACCTCGGTACTGCAGCTCCTCGCCGACCCCGACCCCGGCGAGGACGAGCGGTTCGCCCGGGTACGCTCCGCGCTGCTCGCCGCGAGGTCCCGCCGGGTGCGGCCGGGACGGGACGACAAGGTGGTGGCCGCCTGGAACGGCCTGGCCATCGCCGCCCTCGCGGAGACCGGCGCCCTGTTCGAGCGGCCGGACCTCGTCGAGGCGGCGCGCGAGGCGGCCGTGCTGGTCGACGAGCTCCACGTGGACGGCGACCGGCTGCTGCGCACCTCCCGCGACGGCAGGGCCGGCGCCAACGCCGGAGTCCTGGAAGACTACGGCGACCTCGCGGAGGGCCTGCTCACCCTGTACGGGGTGACCGGCGAGGTCCGCTGGTTCCACCGGGCCGAGGCACTGCTCGACACCGTCCTGGAGCGGTTCTCCGACGGCTCCGGCGGGTTCTACGACACCGCCGACGACGCCGAACCGCTCTTCCAGCGCCCACGGGACGCGACCGACAACGCCACGCCGTCCGGTCAGTTCGCCGCCGCGGGCGCGCTGCTCTCGTACGCCGCGCTGACCGGCTCGGCCAGGCACCGCGAGGCCGCCGAGGCGGCTTTGGGCACGGTCACCGTGCTGGCCGGCAAACACGCGAGGTTCGCCGGGTGGGGGCTGGCCGCGGCCCAGGCCGCGCTGTCCGGTCCGATCGAGGTCGCGATCGTGGGCCCGGCGGGCGATCCGGCGACGACCGCCCTGCACAGGACCGCCCTGCTGTCTCCCCTACCGGGTCTGGTGCTGGCGCTCGGCGATCCGGGTTCCGGATCCGGTTCCGGGGAGGTTCCGCTGCTGGGCGGGCGGGGGTTGGTGGGCGGCGAGCCTGCGGCGTACGTGTGCCGCGGCTTCACCTGCAGGATGCCCGTCACCACCCCCGAGGCCCTTCGAGCCGAGCTGGCGGGCGAGGCGTAACGGCAGACCGGGATCAACGGCCGGGCGGAGCGGTCGCCTGGCCGGATTCGGATGCCCGGATCGCGGTCGGTTGTCCCGGCCGAGGTCAGCTCGGGTTGCGGGCGGGTCGGGTGTGCGCTGCGGCTGTTTTCCGGCTGATCCGAGGTGCGCGCTCCGGTGGGCGGGTGCTCCGGCCGGCCGTCTCAGTTGCTCCCCGGCGTTTCAGGCCTCCGGCCTGCTCGGGCGCGACGGTTGCGGGCTTTTATACGCCGGCCGGAACACCCACCCACCTCCGCGCACCTCCACCCCGCCGTACCGTGTGCGGACCGTAGTCGCTCACTCTCCGGCCGCCCAGCGCGCTCTCCGGTGCTGAAGCCCTGGCGACGGGACCGCTCAGGGTCGATCGCCGTAGCTGACGCGTGTCTCACGCACCACTTCAGGGTCGATGCCGTAAGAAACCACTGCGGGGTCGATGCCGTAAGGACCGGCACGGCGTCAGCGAGGAGAACTCGACCGGCCGTTCCTTCATCAGGTGCGGGTGGCATGGTCGACGTCACCAGCAGGTGGAAGACACCGACCGGTTCGGTTTCCGGACCGGGTCATTCGCCCAGGCCGGGGTCGCCGAGCCTGCGGCCCAGGTCGTCGACACCGAAGTCACCGCCCCTGTCTCCTCGGTCTCCCCTGCTGCCTCCGCCGCCATCGCCGCCGAGGTCCTCACCCCTGCCTGGCCCGGGACCGTCCGTTCCTCTGCCGGTGTCCTCGGGGGCCGAGGTCTGGTCGGGGCCTGGAGTCTGCTGATCGGGGGTGGCGCTCTGCTCGGGGCCGGGGGTGGCCGCCTCGTCGGGGCCGGGCGTGGTCGTGTCCTGACCGCCGGTCTGGTCGTCGCCGTGCTGGTCGCCCGAGCTGTAGTCGTACGGGGCGTAGCCGTAGTTGGACGGCTCCTTGAACTCCTTGACCGGCTTGCCCTCCATCGCCTCGGTCATGAAGGCCCGCCAGATCTGCGCGGGGTAGGAACCGCCGTACAGGGCACTGCCGTTCACCGTCACCGGCTTGTTGTCGTCACGGAACATGTCGACCGCCACGGCCAGTTGCGGGGTGAACCCGGCGAACCACACGGCCGCCGACTCGTCGGTGGTGCCCGTCTTGCCCGCCACGGGACGGTCGTAGAGGCGGGCGGCGGAGCCGGTGCCCCCCTCCACGACCTGGGTGAGGGCGTAGGTGGCGTCGACGGCGGCCTGCTCGCCGAAGGCACGCTTGCCCTTGGTCGAGCTCTTGACGACGTTGCCCTCGGCGTCGGTGACCGAACGGATCACGTGGGCTTCGCGGTGGACGCCCTCGGCGGCGAAGGCGGCGTAGCCCGAGGCGTTCTGCACGGCGCTCACCGAGGCCACGCCGAGTGGGAGCGTGGCGGCGCCCCGGTGCGGGTCGAGCTGCTTGCGGGGGATTCCGACGCTCTCCGCGACCTTGACGACCTTGCTCAGGCCGACCTTCTGGCCGAGGTCGACGAACGCGGTGTTCACCGAGCTCTGGGTGGCCTTGACGAGGTTCACCTCGCCGTAGGAGTAGCCGCCCGAGTTGGGGATGTCGGCGGAGGCGATCCTGAGCGGGGAGTTGCCGTCGACCCTGGTGTCGAGGCCGAAGCCGTTGTCCAGGGCCGCGGCCAGCGTGTACGTCTTGAACGTCGATCCGGCCTGCACCTTGGCCGAGAAGGAGTTGTCGAACTTGTTGGCGGCGTAGCTGCGTCCGCCGTAGAAGGCCACGACCTCACCGGTGGCGGGGTCGACGGCGGCGAGCCCGGTGCGGACCTTCTTGGGGGTGTCGTCCGGCAGGATCGAGGTGACGGCACGCTCGGCGGCGGCCATCAGGTTCTTGTCGAAGGTCGAGACGATCTTCAGTCCGCCCTGGTTGATGACCTCGTCGGTGTAGCCCCTGTTTTTCAGCTCGGCCGTCACCTGGTCGAGCATGTAGCCCTCCTGCCCCTTGGGCGCGAAGATCGCCTTGGGCTTGCGGAGGGTGGGGAAGGTCAGCGCGGCGGCCTCCTCCGAGGTGACGGCCCCGGTGGCCACCATCCCGTCGACCACCGACCTCCAGCGGTCCCTCGCCGCGTGCAGGTCGGGGCCCCGCGGGTCGGCGAACCTGGAGGGCTGCTGGATCACCGCGGCGAGGTAGGCGCCCTCGGCGACACTCAGCTTGCTCACGTCCTTGCCGAAGTAGGCGCCGGCCGCCGCCTGGACCCCGTCGGCGCCCCGGCCGAAGTAGATCGTGTTGAGATACTGCTCCAGCACCCAGTCCTTCGACTTCGACTGGTCCACCTTCAAGGAGATCATGACCTCCTTGAGTTTCCTGATTATGGAACGTTCCTGGCTGAGACCGCTGTAGTAGTTGCGGACCATCTGCTGGGTGATCGTGGAGCCACCCTGGAGCTGCCGGCCGCTGATCGTGGACCACATGGCGCGGAAGGTGCCGGAGAGGGAGACGCCCTGGTCTTCGTAGAAGGAGCGGTTCTCCGCGGCGATGACCGCGTTCCGCAGGCTCTGCGGCACCTTGTCGAGGGTCACGCTCTTGCGGTTGACGCCCTGTCTGGCCAGCACGGTCTTGCCGTCACGGTAGTAGATCACCGACCCCTGCGCGGTGGCCCTTGGCTGCGTGCTGTCGGGGATGGGAGTGATCGCCCACACCACCCCGAGCAGGCCGATCGCCGAGATGATCCCGACACCGAAGACGATGAGTGTGATTCTCAGGAGTTTCCTCCTGCGACTGCTCGTCCCGCCCTTTGACACGCGTGACCCCCCGATAGGACCCGCCGCTGACCCCCGACGGTTGCGGACCGTTAAGGGTAAACGATGGATAACGGTGTCTGGCCCCTGCTTGGCATGGTACGGCTAGCCCTTCCCCTTGCGCGGGACATCGGCCACCAAAGGCAGAACACGGTATGGCACAGGGGTGTCCAAGGCGATCACCGACGAGGTTCTGACCACGCCCCGGACGTCAACGATCAGGTCAATTACCCGCTGCAGGTCGGCATTGCTGCGTGCCACCACCCGGCAGTGCATGTCGTCACCGCCGGTGATCGTGTGCACCTCCAGCACCTCGGGAATGGCGGCGAGCTGATCGGCGACCGGATCGTACCCGCTGACCTGGCGGATCTGCAGGGTGACGAACGCCATCACGTCGTAGCCGAGCGCGGCGGGGTCGACGTCGGGGCCGAACCCGGTGACCACCCCCCGGGCGGCGAGCCGGTCGAGGCGTGCCTGCACGGTCCCCCTCGCCACACCGAGCCGCCGTGAGCACTCCAGCACCCCCAGCCGGGGCTCCGCCGCCAGCAGGGCGATGAGCCGGGCGTCGAGCTGGTCGATCGTCATGATGTACAGATGCTCCGCGATGGACGGCGAGTAGGTGTGCATATTGTCTGGTCTTCGAAGACAGTGTTGCACAAACAGCCCAACAAAACAGACAGTATTCGCATGAGCGACAACTTTCCTGTGAACGGTATGGACTGCGTGGTCTTCGCGGTAGGCAACGCCAAGCAGGCCGCCCACTACTACTCCACCGCGTTCGGCATGCGGCTCGTGGCCTACCGAGGCCCGGAGAACGGCAGCCGCGACGAGGTGGCGTACGTCCTCACCTCGGGCTCCGCCAGGTTCGAGTTCCGGGGAGCGGTGCGGCCCGGCACCGGGGTCGCCCGCCACGTCGCCGAGCACGGCGACGGCGTGATCGACCTCGCCATCGAGGTCCCCGACGTGGAGGCCGCCTATGCCCACGCGCTCGCCCAGGGCGCGCGAGGGCTCGTGGAGCCGCACGTCATGGAGGACGACCAGGGCAAGGTGGTGACGGCCGCGATCGCGACGTACGGCGAGACCCGGCACACCCTGGTCGACAGGTCCAACTACAGCGGCCCGTACCTGCCCGGCTACGTCGCGGCGAAGCCCCTGGTGGCGGCCCCCGACGTGCGCAACGGCCGCCTGTTCCAGGCCGTCGACCACTGCGTCGGCAACGTGGAACTCGGCAGGATGGACGAGTGGGTGGAGTTCTACCGGCGGGTCATGGGCTTCACCAACATGGCGGAGTTCATCGGCGACGACATCGCCACCGAGTACTCGGCACTGATGTCCAAGGTGGTCGCGGACGGCACCCGCAAGGTGAAGTTCCCGCTCAACGAGCCGGCGATCTCCAAGAAGAAGTCACAGATCGACGAGTACCTGGAGTTCTACGGCGGCCCCGGCGTGCAGCACATCGCGCTCGCCACCAACGACATCCTGAGCACGGTCGACCACATGCGCGAGGCCGGTGTGAGCTTCCTGGACACCCCCGCCTCCTACTACGACGACCCGGAGCTGCGCGCCCGCATCGGTGAGGTCCGCGCGCCGATCGAGGAGTTGAAGAAGCGCGGCATCCTGGTCGACAGGGACGAGGACGGCTACCTGCTGCAGATCTTCACCAAGCCGGTGCAGGACCGTCCGACGGTGTTCTTCGAGCTGATCGAGCGGCACGGCTCACTCGGCTTCGGCAAGGGCAACTTCAAGGCGCTCTTCGAGGCGATCGAGCGCGAGCAGGACCTGCGAGGCAACCTGTAACCGGCTTCCTCCCCACGTCCAAAGGCGAGGTCTCCGCACTGAAAGGAACACGATAACCGTCCTTGGCTTTGCGATGGCGCCCCTGAGGTGATCATCCTTGGATGGGATCACTACCGCCACCGCCGGATGACCGGGGATCGGACCCGTGGTCCGATCCCGAGCCGCTCAGGCCGGGCCACGAGGGCTCGAACCCCGCTTCGGGCCCCGGGCACGATCCCCGCCCCGGCCAGGGGCCCGGCTTCGGCTCCGACCTCGGTCCGGGCCATGGCAGGGAACACGGCCGGGGGTTCGACCCCGTCTTCGGCTACACGGCCGAGGGGTATCCGCCCGGTGATTTTCCCCCCTCGGACGCCATGAGGCTGGGAGGCCGCTGGCGCCGCCTCTTCGCGGGAATCCTCGACCTTCTCATCGTCGGGCTCATCTCCTCGCCCTTCACCTACCGGACCGTCAACACCGTCACGGGCGCCGCGAGCGGGCTGTCGGTGCAGGTACCCTACGCGGAGACCTTCCTGGTCACGGTGATCGGCTTCCTGTACTACTGGCTGCTGACCGCCTACTGGAACGGGCAGACGCTCGGCAAGAAGATCTTTCGGCTGCGCGTGACGGACACCGAAGGGCGGAGGGCCGGTGTCGGACAGGTCGCGCTGCGCGAACTGGTCTCCTGGCTGATGTACTCCACCTGCTGCCTGGGCTGGATAGATGTGGCTTTCATCCTTTTCCACCCACGCAAGCAGGCCGTGCACGACCTCGCCGCCAAGACGCTTGTCATAGACGCCTGATCGACGCAGGTCGGTCGCGTAGTGTGCCATTCCACGGGGCTCGGCCGTCCGGCCGGGAAAGGGGCTTTAACGCATGGCGTCCAAACGGCTGGCTGCGGCGACCGCCGCTCTTCTCAGCACGCTCGCGACCGTTGGCACGGTCGCCTGCTCGACGTCGAACGGGGAGAGCGTCCCGCCGACGGGCTCCGTGAAGCCGGTCGCCTCCGACGTCGTCGCCGGTGGTGGCGGTGGTGGCGGTGAGGCCGCACCCGGCACCGCGGGGATCGGCGACCCCGACTTCCCCACCGACGGCAACGGCGGCTACGACGTCGGCCACTACGGGCTCAAGCTGAGCTACGACCCGCCCTCCAAGCACCTGTCGGGAGTGACCAGGATCGAGGCGCGGGCCACCCAGAACCTGGCGAGCTTCAACCTCGACCTCTCCGGCTTCACCGTGAGCCGGGTCACCGTGGACGGCAAGCCCGCGAGTTTCGGCAGGGCGGGGACCGAGCTCAGCGTCACCCCGGCCGCGTTCATCCCGAACGCCGCCGCGTTCACCGTCGAGGTCGCGTACGCCGGTGAGCCCAAACCGGTCAGGGGTTCCTCCAACCTGGGCACGTACGGCTTCATCCCGACCAAGGACGGCGCGTTCGTCACCTGCCAGCCCAACGGCGCCAAGACCTGGTTCCCCGGCAACGACCACCCCTCGGACAAGGCGAGTTACGACTTCGAGATCACCGTTCCCGCCGGGCTGACCGCGCTGGCCAACGGCGAGCTCGTCGGCACGCCGAAGAGCGCCGAGGGCAAGACGACCTTCCAGTGGCGTGAGAGCCACCCGATGGCGAGCTACCTCGCCACCGTGACGCTGGGCAGGTTCGAGATGCTCCAGGGCACGACTCCCGGAGGTGTGAAGAACCTGGCGGCCGTCGATCCGAGGTTCCGCGGTTCGCTGAAGAAGCTGTACGACGTGTCGGGCAGGGTCACCGACTACTGGAGCACGGTCTTCGGCCCCTACCCCTTCTCCTCCACCGGAGGCGTGGTCGACGACTTCCCCGCCGGTTACGCGCTGGAGAACCAGACCAAGCCCATGTACGGCGGGTTCGACCCCGACGACGCCATCATCGCCCACGAGCTCGCCCACCAGTGGTTCGGCGACAGCCTCAGCATCACGCGCTGGAAGGACCTGTGGCTCAACGAGGGCTTCGCGACCTACGCCGAGTGGCTCTGGTCGGAGCACGAGGGCGAGGCCACCGCCGAGCAGCTCTTCCGCAGGCACTACGGCGCCGGGGCCGAAGATCCCATCTGGGGCTACACCCCGGGCCAGGCCAAGCCCGACGACCTGTTCAACGACTCCGTCTACACCCGGGGCGGCATGACGCTCCACGCTCTCAGGCAGCGGATCGGCGACCCGGCGTTCTTCAAGCTCCTCAAGGAGTGGAACACCACCCACAGGTACGGGAACGTCACGACCCCGGAGTTCGTCGCGATGGCCGAGAAGATCTCCGGCAAGAAGCTCGACGCCCTCTTCGACGCCTGGCTGTTCACCGCGAGGAAGCCCACCACCTGGTAGGAAGGCCGCCCTGGTCAGGGCGGTCGTCCTGGCCGGGAAGGTCGTCCGTCCACTGCCGCGCCCTCACGTGACGATGATCTTGTATCCCTCGACGCGCAGGGAGCCCAGCACCTCCTCGGAGTGCACCGGCCCCTTGGTCTCCATCTGGAGCTGGACCTCGACCTCCCCCAGGTGCATGCCCAGCCGCCCGTGCACGATGTCGAGCACGTTCGCGCCGAGTTCCGCCAGCCGCGACAGCAGCGCCGCCAGCGCGCCCGGCCGGTCGGAGAGCCGGACCCGCAGGGTGAGATAGCGCCCGGCGGCGGCCAGGCCGTGCCTGAGGACCTTCGCCATCAGCAGCGGGTCGATGTTGCCCCCGGAGAGCACGGCCACCACCGGCGGCTCGAAGACGTGCGGGTGGGCCAGGATCGCGGCCACCCCGGCCACGCCCGCGGGCTCGACGACCTGTTTGGCGCGTTCGAGGCAGAGCACCAGCGCCTGGGAGATCTGGCTCTCGGTGACGGTGACGACGCTGTCGACCAGATAGTGGATCAGTTCGAAGGGCAGCTCGCCCGGACGGCCCACCGCGATGCCGTCGGCCATCGTCGAGGCGGGCCTGACCTCCACCGGATGCCCGGCGGCCAGCGACGCCGGATAGGCGGCGGCCCTCTCCGCCTGGACCCCGACGATCCGCACGCCCGGCCGCAGCGACTTGACCGCGAGCGCCACCCCGGCCGCCAGCCCGCCCCCGCCCAGCGACATCACGATCGTGCCGACCTCGGGCAACTGCTCCACGATCTCCAGCCCGATCGTGCCCTGCCCGGCGATCACGTCGGGATGGTCGAACGGATGGATGAACACGGCCCCGGTCCGTGTCGCGTGCTCCCGCGCCCGTTCCAGCGCGACGTCCACGGTCTCGCCCGCGAAGAGCACCTCGGCGCCGTACGAGCGGGTCGCGGCCACCTTGGGCAGCGGCGCCCCCAGGGGCATGTAGACCGTCGCCCCGGCGCCGACCAGCCCCGCCCCGAGCGCGACCCCCTGCGCGTGGTTGCCCGCGCTGGCCGCGACCACCCCCCGACGCCGCTCCTGCTCGGTCAGCCCGGCGATCCTGACGTACGCCCCCCGGATCTTGAACGACCCGGAGCGCTGCAGGTGCTCGCACTTGAGGTGGACGGGCCCGCCGATGATCTCGGAGAGCACGTGGGAGTGGAGCAGGGGGGTACGCAGAGCGACGTCGGCCAGCAGCTCACGCGCGGCGACCACGTCGTCGTAGGTCACCTGGGTGCCTGACATGCGGATCATCGTACGACGAGCGCACCCACAGTCCGGACGGCGCGGTGGTCGCGGGAACCGGAGGTCCGGCACTCTCAAACTCATCGCCGACTTCAGGCGACGAACAGCTCAAGGTCGGCTGAGGTCAGGAGCCGCCGGCCGGTTGGTGGGAGGAGAAGACCAGGACCGAGGCGGTGAAGCCGTGGACGTGGTTGTGGCCGCCCACCGGGCCCACCTCTCCCGCGGCGAAGAACCCGGCCACCCCGATGGGACCCAGGGTGTCGCGGACGGCGACGGCGTCGTGGTCGGCGCTGCCGAACATGGCCGAGCCCCGGCCGTTGCAGGAGAACAGCAGCGCGCCGTCCACCCGGCCGAACTCCGCGCGGTGCGCGTCCAGCAACTCGTACAGGTCCTCGTCGGCGGTGGCGGCATCGCGGACCTGGAAGCGGACGGTGCGGCCGATCTCGACGACGTCGCCGATCGCCACGGCCTCCCGCTCGGGGTCGATGCCGAGCACGCCCCGGATCAGGAAGTCGCCGCGCTCGTGCTTCTCGGCGTACTCGTCCATCGCGACGCCGATCTGCAGGCCCGAGGCGACCAGGTCGCGGTCGTCCTCGTCCAGGGCACTGACGATCTCCTCCAGCCGCGCCAGGGCGGGCTGCCCGGCGAGTTCGAGCAGGAGGTTGTCCTCGACGGAGGTGACCGTCATCGTCGGGCCGATCGGGCGGCAGCCCTGGCTGACCACGGTGCTGACGTTGAGGGCACCGCTGAGCAGCACCCCGACGGCTCCCTCGGTGTGGATCTCCCCGTCGGCGAACAGCCGGACCGCGCCGCGGCCCTGGATCGCGTTGGCCAGGCCGCCGATCAGGGGAAGATTTCCCATGACCTCCTCGGAGCGCTCGACGAAGCCGTCGGTGGGGAAGCTGTAGGGATCGGCGAGCAGGATGGCCGCGTGATCGTCGGGGGCGCGGTCGGGCAGACCCACCACCACGAAGCGGTCGTCGGCCCTCAGCGTGTCGAGCGCGAAGGTCGTCAGCCGGGCCCCGCCCAGGGAGGCGGCCCAGGCGCTCACCGCGGGGGTGACCTCGACCCCCTGCCCGTCGCCGATGACCCCGGTGGCGCTGCATCCGAGGACGGCGGCGCCGGGGGCCATGCTCATCGCGCGCAGTCCCGCGCGGGAGACGTCGTCGGGATCGTCGCCGCAGATGAAGAAACAGAGCAGGTCGGCCGGTCCGGACAAGCCGGACAGGGCTTGGCGTACCGCCGCCTCGGCCGCGGAGACCAGATCGGCCCCCACCGCGAGGCCGTCGGCGAAGCGGCTCGTCATCAACGCCACTTGTCTCGCCTCTCCCTCTTGTCCCTCGTCGTGTGGCTCGCCGGAGAGCGTCCGGATCTCGTCCGAAGCCCGTCCTGAAGCCCTGAAGCCTGCCATGAACCGTTGTGAACCGACGTTAGCCGAGAGCGTGAGGCCCGTCAGTGCCGTGCGACCGCGAATGCCGAAGATCCCACGTGGCGGCCCCTTCCGGGGGTGCCCCGGCTCCCGGGCGGGGGAACCGGCCGATACCTTGTCTTGGAGCGATTCTCCCCACTGGGGAGACAAGCACTCACGTTGTCCCTCACGCAATCGTCAAGATCCGAAAGAGGGATGAGAGTGCCGGATCGGGCGTTGTGGACGTAGGCTCGGTCCCGTGCCTCAAATCCCAGAGCCACGTACTCTGCGCGAGCTGCGCGCGAGCGGCCATATTCACCGTACGGTAAAGGCCGAGATCCGTGAGAATCTCCTGACCCGCCTGCGGGCAGGAGAGCCGCGGTTCCCCGGCATCGTGGGCTTCGACGACACCGTCCTGCCATACCTGGAGCGAGCGCTGCTCGCCGGGCACGACCTGGTCCTGCTCGGTGAGCGAGGGCAGGGCAAGACCCGGCTGATCCGCACCGTGACCGGGCTCCTCGACGAGTGGACCCCCGCCGTCGAGGGCTGCGAGATCAACGACCATCCCTACGAACCCTCGTGCGTCCGTTGCCGCCGCCTGGCCGACGAGATGGGCGAGGAGCTGCCGATCTCCTGGAAGCACCGGGACGAGCGGTACGGCGAGAAGCTCGCCACCCCCGACACCTCCGTCGGTGACCTGATCGGCGACATCGACCCGATCAAGATCGCCGAAGGGCGTACGCTCGGCGACCCGGAGACCGTCCACTACGGCCTGGTCCCCAGGAGTAACCGCGGGGTGTTCTCCGTCAACGAGCTGCCCGACCTGGCGGAGCGCATCCAGGTCTCGCTGCTCAACGTGCTGGAGGAGCGCGACATCCAGGTGAGGGGCTACAACCTGCGCCTGCCCCTGGACATCCTGCTGATCGCGAGTGCCAACCCCGAGGACTACACCAACCGCGGCCGGATCATCACCCCGCTGAAGGACCGCTTCGGCGCCGAGATCCGCACCCACTACCCGCTGTCGATCGAGACCGAGCTGGTCCTGATCCGCCAGGAGGCCGCGCTCGACCAGGTGGGCGCCGACCTGCCCGACCACCTGATCGAGGTGATCGCCCGCTTCACCCGGCTGGTCCGCGAGTCCACCGCGGTGGACGCCCGTTCCGGGGTCTCGGCCCGCTTCTCCATCGCGGCCGCCGAGACCGCGGCCGCCTCCGCCGTACGGCGTGCGGCGCTGACCGGCGAGGATCACGCGGTGGCGAGGGTCGCCGACCTGCCGGGGATCGTGCACACGCTGCGCGGCAAGGTGGAGTTCGAAGTCAGCGAGGAGGGCCGGGAGACCGAGGTGCTCGCGCACCTGCTGCGCAGGGCGGTGGCCGAGACGTTCCGCGGCACGCTCGGCGGCAGCGACCTGAACCCGCTGCTGGAGAAGTTCTCCGAGGGCGTCCAGGTCGAGTCGGGCGTGGCGGTACCCGCGGGCGAGCTGCTGCGCAGGGTCGGCCCCGTTCCGGGCCTGGCAAAGATCATGTCCCAGCTCGGCATCGGCGACGAGTCCCCCGGGCACGCCGCCGCCGCGCTGGAATTCGCCATGGAGGGCCTCTACCTCCTGCGTCGGCTGTCCAAGGACGAGGTGGACGGCACGACGGTCTACCGCACCTGAGGTGTCCGCATGAGCTATCGCTATGGCGAATACCGGGACGGGCCCGACCCGCTCGCCCCGCCGTACGACGTCCGTTCCGCGCTGGACCGGATGGGTGACGCGATCCTGTCCGGCTCCAACCCGTCCCATGCCCTGCGCGACCTGCTCAAGGAGGGCCTGCCTGGCGCGCAGGATCGTCGTGGCCTTGAGGAGCTTCTCCGCGAGGTGCGAAGGCGGCGCCGTGAGCTGCGCGAGCGCGGCCGTATCGACGGCACGCTGGAGCGGGCCAGGGCGCTGCTGGACAAGGCGATCGGCCAGGAGCGGGCCGAGCTGTTCCCCGACCCCTCCGACGAGGCCCGGCTGCGCGAGGCGGAGCTGGCCGCTCTTCCCGACGACACGGCGAGCGCGATCCGGGAGCTGGGCGCCTACCGGTGGCGCTCGGCCGCCGCCGGGCAGACCTTCGAGGAACTGCGCGACCTGCTGCGCAGGGAGGTGCTCGACAGCCAGTTCCGCGGCATGCGGCAGTCTCTGGCCAACCCCGACCCGGCCGCCATGGAGCGGGTCAGGGAGATGATGTCCGATTTGAACGACATGCTCGACCGGGATGCCCGGGGTGAGCACACCCAGGCCGACTTCGAGCAGTTCATGTCGAAATATGGGGACATGTTCCCGGAGTCGCCCCGGAACCTGGAGGAGTTGGTCGACACCCTGGCCCGGCGGGCGGCGGCCACCCAGCGCCTGCTCGCCTCCCTCACCCCGGCCCAACGCGAGGAGCTCGACCACCTGATCGAGCAGACCCTCCAGCAGGCCGGGCTGGACGAGCAGATGCGCCGCCTGGGCGAGTCCCTCCACGCCCGTCGTCCGGACCTGGCCTGGAACACCCCCGAGCGGCTGAGCGGCGACGAGCCGATGGGGATGTCCGACGCCGTGAGCGCGCTGGACGAGCTCGCCGACCTGACCCAGCTGGAGGCCGCGCTCCGCCAGGACTACCCCGGCGCCCGCCTGGACGACATCGACGAGGCGGCGATTCGGCGCGCCCTGGGCCGCTCCGCCGTCGACGACCTGGAAGCGCTCAGGCAGGTCGAGCGCGAGCTGGAGCAGCAGGGCTACCTCCTGCGCCGGCGCGGCAAGCTGGAGCTCACCCCCAAGGCCGTACGACGCCTGGGAGAGACCGCGCTGCGCCGCGTCTTCTCCTCCCTGGAGAGCGGGCGCCGCGGCGACCACGACCAGGTGGACGCGGGCTCTGCCGGTGAGCTCACCGGGTCATCACGGCCCTGGCGGTTCGGCGACGAGCAGCCGATCGACGTGGTCCGTACCGTGATCAACGGGGTCCGGCGCGGCGGGGGCGGCGCGGTCACCCTGTCGGTCGACGACTTCGAGGTCGCCGAGACCGAGCGGCGCACGGCGGCCGCGGTGTGCCTGCTGGTCGACCTGTCCTACTCGATGGCGCTGCGCGGCACCTGGGCCGCCGCCAAGCAGACGGCGATGGCGCTGCAGGCGCTGGTGGCCTCGAAGTTCCCCCAGGACTCGGTGCAGATCATCGGCTTCTCCAACTACGCCAGGGTGCTGCAGCCCGACGAACTGGCGGGGCTGGAGTGGGACATGGTCCAGGGAACGAACCTGCACCACGCCCTGCTGATCGCCGGACGCCACCTGGACCGCCACCCCGACTTCGAGCCGGTCGTGCTCGTGGTCACCGACGGCGAACCCACCGCCCACCTGCGGCGCAACGGCTCGGCGGCCTTCGAGTGGCCACCGACCCAGGAGACGCTGGAGCTGACCCTCGCGGAGGTCGACAAGATGACCCGGCGCAGGGCGACGCTCAACGTCTTCATGCTCGCCGACGACGAGCGCCTGAAGGAGTTCGTGAACGAGGTCGGACGACGCAACGGCGGCCGGGTCTTCTCCCCCGGCGCCGACCGCCTGGGCGAGTACGTCGTCAGCGACTTCCTGCGGGCCCGCCGCACCCGCTGAGACGGGCCCGGGGTGATCGGACTCCCGGCCCGAGGCGGACCAGGCGTTGACGTGTTCCTGCGGGCCCGCCGCATCCGCCGAGGCGGGCCCGGGATGATGTCGGACTCACGGCCTAAGGCGAGCCCGGGCGTCGGCGACTTCCTGCGGGCCCGGGTCATGTTGAACCTCACGGCCTAAGGCCGGGCCCAGGCGTCGGCGACTTCCTGCGGGCCCGCCGCACTCGCCGAGGCGGACCCGGGTCGACGTGGGCTCGCGGCCCGAGGCGGGCTCAGGCGTTGGCGTAGGCGGCGTATCCGTCGAGCGCCAGATCGAAGCCGTCGCGATAGTGGCGGTAGGAGCGGTAGCAGGGCCGCCATGCCGTGCTGTTGCCGACGCCCGCGCGGGCGTCGGCGATCGCGGAGGGGACCCGCTCAGGGGAGGGCAGCAGACCTCCGCCGAGATAGCGGGCGTCGGCGAGGACCGTGGAGGTGGCGGGGTCGCCGCTCGCGTAGCGGCCACGGCGCCAGCCGCTCTCCTCGTCCCAGACCAGCGCGTCGCCACCGGTCAGGCGAATGGTGACGGTGCGCGGGTCGCAGGGACCCTGCCACCAGCTCTCGACCGCCTCGCCCAGCGCCTCGACGACGAGGCCGACGTAGCGGGACGGCTGGTCGCGCCACTCCTCGGTATACGGCTCAACATGTTTGACACCCACGGCGGGCACTCCCTTGTGCCGTCTTGCTCTGTCTGGTTGAACGCCCGTCCGGCACGACCACGGTTTCACCACCGCCGGTCTCATCACACGGTAACGAGCTCGCCCACGATCCTACTAACGCCGCGGACGTGCTCCGCGCGGAACGCGAAGATCGACAATCGCGTATCGTCAATTCCGCCCCTCACCTCAACCGTGACCTTTTCGTGACAACCGCATCGATGTCCGCGCTGTCTACCCGATAAAGGAAGAACACCGTTGTGGAGGGGGGAAGAAGTGAGCCCGATGCTCGCGGGAATTCTCGTGGTGCTGATGCTCATCGTCTGCGTCTGTTTCGAGGTGTGCATGGTGCCACACGCGCGTGAGGAGAACGCGATCTCGGATCGCGGCGCCTCGGACCATGAGCGCGATGACGACCGTCCGGGCAGGTACGACACCGTCGAGGGTGAACCGTCCCTGTCGTGAACGGCGGCGACATCTCGGCCACGGGGCCGGCGAAAGAGCGAAGGACGAGGAGCACGTCCGCCCATTCCGTGGGAAGACCCTTCAAACGATCATTAAGGAAGACCACGCCGTCGGGTGACACCGTGCGAGCCGTACCCAGACGAGATCACCGGATACTAATGTCTGGCGCATGACAGACCACCTGCTGCTCTGGTTGCACATTGGTTTCGCGATCTTCGCCCTGGGGCCGATCACCGCCGCCACGATGTCGACTCCCAGATTCATCCGCACCAAGAACGTCGATGTCCTGCGTTATCTCCACAAGACCACGCGCATCTACGGTTTCGCGTCCGTCGGTGTCTTCCTGTTCGGGGCACTGCTGGGCCGCGAATTCCTTGGAAGGCCGTATCTGTCGGTATCCATGACGCTTTTCATCGTCGCCGCGGTGCTGCTGGTCATGGTGGAGCGGGACCAGCGCACCGCCATCCGGGTCCTCACCAATGAGAGCCCGGACGACGACGCCAAGGTGCAGGTCGGCCGGATCGCCGCCCTCTCCGGCGTGATCGTGCTGATCTGGATGGTCATCCTGGTGCTGATGGTCTGGGGAAGCCCGGCCTGAGCCCGCGTTTTCCCACCGCGCCCCTTTCCTGGCCGCAGCCGTTTCCTGGCCACGGCTGCTTCCCGGCCGCGCCCGTTTCCGACCCGGTGGCCGCCGTCTGCCCGGCGCCGGTTCCCGGCCGGGCGCCCGCACCCGGTCCGGCACCCGATCCCGGCCGGACGCCCGTTCCCGGCCCAGGATCCGGCTCCTGGACCGGCGCCCGCTCCTAGCCCAGCGCCTGGCTGAGGTCGGCCAGCAGGTCGTCGATCGACTCGATGCCGACCGACAGGCGCACCAGGTCGCCGGGCACCTCCAGCGGCGAGCCCGCCACCGAGGCGTGGGTCATCAGACCGGGGTGCTCGATCAGCGACTCCACGCCGCCGAGCGACTCGCCCAGGGTGAACAGCTTGGTCCTGTTGCACAGCTCGACGGCCTCGGCCTCGCCTCCGGCCATCCGGAAGGAGACCATGCCGCCGAAACGCCTCATCTGCTTGGCCGCCACCTCGTGTCCCGGGTGGTCGGCCAGGCCCGGGTAGAGCACCGAGGACACCCGAGGATGGGCGAGCAGCAGGTCCACCACCCGTTCGGCGTTCTCGCAGTGGCGATCCATCCGCACCCCGAGTGTCTTGAGACCGCGCAGCGTCAGCCAGGCGTCGAACGGCCCGGCCACCGCGCCCATCGCGTTCTGGTGGTAGGCGAGCTCCTCGCCCACTCCGGCGTCCCGCGCGACGAGCGCGCCGCCGACCACGTCTGAGTGGCCGCCCACGTACTTGGTGGTGGAGTGCACGACGATGTCCGCGCCCAGCGCGATCGGCTGCTGCAGGTACGGGGAGGCGAAGGTGTTGTCCACCACCAGCAGCGCGCCGCACTCGGTCGCGAGCTGGGCGAGTGCCGCGATGTCGGCGATGCCGAGCAGCGGGTTGGTGGGCGTCTCCACCCAAATGATCTTGGTCTTCTGGGTCACGGCGGCCGCCACCGCCGTCAGGTCGCCCAGCGGCGCCGGGTCGTAGTGCAGCCCCCAGCGCTCGTGGACCTTCGCGAACAAACGGTAGGTGCCGCCGTAGGCGTCGTTCGGGATGATCACGTGATCGCCCGGCCTGCAGATCGCCCGGAGCACCGCGTCCTCGGCGGCCAGCCCCGAGGCGAAGGCCAGACCACGGCTGCCGCCCTCGACGGCGGCCATGGCCTCCTCCAGCGCGGTCCTGGTCGGGTTGGCGGACCGGCTGTACTCATATCCGGCGCGCAACCCGCCCACGCCGTCCTGCTTGTAGGTGGACACCGCGTAGATCGGCGGCACCACGGCCCCGGTGTAGGGGTCGGGTTCCTGACCTGCGTGGATGGCCAGCGTCTCGAATCCTTGGTTCATGAGGTCAACGTTACTCGCGGCGCCGGGTGCCCCAGAGCAGCGGAAAACGCCGCTCAGGGAGCCTCCGGCCGCCTACTCCGCGCGCTCCCCGCCGATCCGCGAGAGCAGGACCGGGTCGGCGAGCGTCAAGGCCGCACCGACCACGAGCCCGGCGAGCAGGAGCACGATCCCGATGATGGTCATCTCTTTCCCCCTTCGACCTCTCAAGCATCGGCGACGAGTTCCCCGCGCCGCTTCCGCTGAAGGACCGGTTCTCCGGGGAACGATTCGGCCGAACGGCCGATATGACCACTCCTCCGCGAGGCTTAGGCTCGGGGACCGTGGGAGAGACGAACCGGCTGATCTACTGGGTCAAAAGACTCAGCGAGATCGCTTTGATCGGTTGGCTCGTCCTGCTCCTGCTGATCGACGTGATGGTGGTCTCGGCCATCATGTCGTCGAGGGGCGGCCTCAACCCGGCGATGCTGCTGAGCCCCGTGTGCGGCCTGGTGGGCGTCGTGGCGGTGGCGCGACGCCGCCGCTGGCGGGTCGGCGGGCTCGTCACCCTGCTGACGGTGTCGTTCCTGTCGTCCCTGATCATCGGGATCACCGACGGCGACGGCAGTCCCGGCGTGGCCGAGATCGGGTCGCTGCTGGTCCTCACCGTCGGCGGGCTGCGCGCGATCGAGCCGGTGCGGCGGGCCGCGCTGTTCTCCCTGGCGACGATGATCGTGCTCGAAACCTCCTCCGTCCGCCTGAACTTCATGAGCGGGGAACCGGCGACGGCCTCGGGCTTCCTGCTCTTCGTCTGCTGGTCCTGCGCCGCCGGTATCGGCGCCTACCTCCGCTTCCAGCTGGAGCGCCGCAGGGAGGCCGTCGACACGGTGCGGCGGTCCGAACGCCTGGAGCTGGCCAGGGAGCTGCACGACCTGGTCGCCCACCACATCACCGGGATCGTGGTGCAGGCCCAGGCCGCCAAGGTCGTCGCCGAGCAGAAACCCGAGGCCGTGGTCCCCTCCCTGGAGGCGATCGCGAACGCGGGGGCCGACGCGCTCACCTCGATGCGCCGCCTGGTCAGCGTGCTGCGCGCGGAGGACGGGGCCGCCCGCTCACCGGGCAGCACGCTCATGGACATGCGCACGATGGTCGAGCGTTTCTCCGCCGCGGGCCCCCAGGTCACCTTCGACATCGGCCAGGGCATCGCCGAGGGCACCGTCGCCCCGGAGGTGATGACCACCCTCCACCGGGTCCTTCAGGAGTCGTTGACCAACGTCCGCAGGCACGCCCCCGGCACCGACTGGGTCGAGGCGGACCTGAAGCTCACCGACGGCTCCGACCTGCGCGCCTGGGCCGAGAGCGTACGCGTGAAGACGGGGAACGACCAGGACCCGCGGGCCCGGCGTACCGCCTCCGCCCCGGCGGGCCCCCCGCCTCGCGAAGGCGCCTCACCCACCGGGGGCGCCGTGCGGCTGCGGGTGCGCAACTACGGCTCGTTGGCCGACGTCAGGGTCGCCCGTCTCGGCGGTGGGTTCGGCCTGGTGGGCATGGCCGAGCGCGTCGAGGCTCTCGGCGGCCGTCTGCTGGCCGGCCCCACCCGCTCCGGGGCCTGGGAGGTGACGGCGGAGTTTCCCCTCTGACCCCGCCCTCTCCTGAAGAACGGGCTAGTGGCTGGCGAGGAAGGCGAGCAGGTCCTGCCGGGTGATCAGGCCGACGGGCTTGCCGTCGTCGAGGACGACCGCGGCGTCGGCCTTCTCCAGTGCCTCGACGGCGATGGAGACCGGCTCCCCCGCGCCGATCGTCGGCAGCGGCTGCGACATGTGGGCGGCCAGCGGGTCGGTCGGCCGCACCCGGCCCCGGTACAGGGCGTCGAGCAGATCGCGCTCCAGGATCGAGCCGACCACCTCGGCGGCCATGACCGGCGGCTCCTCCTTCATCACCGGAAGCTGCGACACCCCGTACTCGCGCATGATCGAGATGGCTGTGTCGACCGACTCGTGCGGGTGGGTGTGCACGAACTCCGGCATGCCGGAGCTCTTCTGGGTCAGCACGTCCTTGACCAGGCCCTCCTCGCTGGAGGTGGTGAGGAAGCCGTAGTCGGCCATCCACTCGTCGTTGAAGATCTTCGACAGGTAACCACGTCCGCCGTCGGGCAGCAGCACCACGATCACGTCGTCCGGCCCGGCCCGCTCGGCCACGCGCAGCGCCGCGACCGTCGCCATCCCGCAGGAGCCGCCCACCAGCAGCGCCTCCTCGCGGGCCAGGCGGCGGGTCATGGTGAAGGAGTCCTTGTCGGAGATCGCGATGACCTCGTCGCAGATCGTGGTGTCGTAGTTGGCCGGCCAGATGTCCTCGCCGACGCCCTCCACCAGGTACGGCCGCCCGGTGCCGCCTGAGTAGACGGAACCCTCGGGGTCGGCTCCGATGATCTTGACCCGGCCGCCGGAGACCTCCTTGAGGTAGCGGCCGGTGCCGCTGATCGTGCCCCCGGTGCCGACGCCCGCCACGAAGTGGGTGATCCTGCCCTCCGTCTGGTCCCAGATCTCCGGGCCGGTGGAGTGGTAGTGGCTCTCGGTGTTGCGCGGGTTGGAGTACTGGTCGGGCTTCCAGGCGTTCGGTGTCTCCCTGGCCAGCCGGTCGGAGACCGAGTAGTAGGAGTCGGGGTGGTCGGGGGAGACCGCCGTCGGGCAGACCACGACCTCGGCACCGTAGGCGCGCAGAACCGAGATCTTGTCCTGGGCCACCTTGTCGGGCACCACGAACAGGCAGCGATATCCCCGCTGCTGGGCCACGATGGCGAGGCCGATCCCGGTGTTACCCGAGGTGGGCTCCACGATCGTGCCCCCGGGACGCAACTCTCCCGACTGCTCGGCGGCGTCGATCATCCGGACCGCGATGCGGTCCTTCACCGACCCTCCAGGGTTGAAATACTCCACCTTCGCCAGCACTTGGGCGGAAATGCCCTCTGTCACCTTGTTCAGTCGGACGAGAGGGGTGTTGCCCATCAGTTCGACAAGCGAGTCATGTACGCGCACCGGGATATCACCTCGAAATACCAAAGCTCGGTCGGCTTGTTGTCGTAATCGCCGCGATCCCCGTAGGGGTGGCAGGGACTCGGCTGTGTCACCAAAGGCAACGCTACCGCCCCGTACGGAGGGAGCGACGCCACGTGAGCTGGACACCGGGTACGGCGCGAGTCGCCCGCCGCGTCGCCGCGGCGGCCGCCCTGGGCGGAGGGGGCCTCACCGCGCTCGGCGCGGCGACCTACGGCCTGCTGCTGGCCGAGGCACTGGTGGCCCGCCGCACCGTCGGCCGCCCGCACGGCATGGAGGGACCGCCTTCGGACGGGGTGTACGGGGCCTTCGACGGCGAGCCCGTCAGGATGGTCATGCTCGGCGACTCCACCTCCGTCGGCCTGGGCACCTCGGAACCCGCGGAGACACCCGCCGTGCTGATCGCGAACGGGCTGGCCGTGATCGCCGAGCGGCCGGTTCGGCTCACCGTGACGGGCAGGTCGGGAGCGACCTCCGCGGAGCTGGGCGAGCAGGTGGACAAGGCGTTGAAGGCCAGGCCCGAGATCGCGGTCATCTTCATCGGGGCGAACGACGTCACCTCGCAGAGCAGGCCCGCCCACGCCGTACGACACCTGCGCAAGGCGGTCGAACGGCTGCGGAAGGCGGGGGCGGAGGTGGTCGTGGGCACCTGCCCCGACCTGGGCACGGTCCGGCCGATCGCACAGCCTCTGCGCTGGGTGACGCGGCGATGGAGCCGCCAGCTCGCCGCCGCGCAGACCGTCGCCGTGGTCGAGGCGGGCGGGCGGACGGTGGCCTTCGCCGACCTGCTGGGGCCGGAGTTCGACACGAACCCCACGGAGATGTTCGGCCTTGATCGTTTTCACCCATCTACCCAAGGCTATCTCCAGATCGCTTACGCGGTGCTACCTTCCGTATGCAGTGCGTTGGAACTCTGGCCCGAGCCCCGGGTCCGGCGCACTGAGTCGATCTACCTCGCGGCGGCCAAGGCCGCGGAGGAGCCCGGCGCCGAGGTCTCCGCGACCCGTGTCGCCGGGCGAGCGACCGGACCTCACGGACGGTGGGTGACCATACTCGGCCGAAGGCCGTGGATGCGGCCCAACGACGCCTGAACACGGTCACCCTCCGCTGCGAAGCCGTAACGCCTCGCCCGCATTGGAGTGGAATACCCGTGATCCGGCCCCTCGCGAAACCGGCCCTGGTGCTCGCCGGAGCTTTGACCCTGGGCGGCTGCTCCGGCACTGAAGCGGCCACCCCCGACCATCCCACCTGGCACAACACCGAGGTGAACGCGGTCAGCCGCACCACCGCCGCCGGTGGCGTCGCCACGACGACCTCCATGAAGCCCGACGGCACGCTGGAGACGGTCGCCCTCGACCTCGCCACGGGCAGGAAGCTGTGGGCCCACCCCTCGACCATGGCGGGCCGCCTGCCGGGCATGGGGGTGCCCGCCCCCGCGATCGTCGAGACCTCCACCGGACAGACCGTCGCGGTGACGATCGACCCCGCCAGGCGGGGCCGCTGGAAGGCCACGCTCGTCGGCCTGGACGCCAGGACCGGGGCCCGCAGGTGGCGTCGCCCGGTGCACTCCACCTTCGGCCCGCAGCGGTGCGGGGCGTTCGTGTGCGTGTCCGAGAACACCGCGCTCGCGAGCGCCCGCGTCGTCGTCCTCGATCCGGCCACCGGCAAGGCCCTGTGGAAGATCCCCGGCATCGCCGAGGCCGAGTGGTCCGACGCCTCGCGCGTGGTGTTCCTCCGTCTGGCCCGCCACCCCGTGCTGGAGGCGCACGACCTCAAGACCGGCAAGGCCGTCTGGCGGCTCCCCGTCGAGCAGCCCCTCGGCGCCGGAGTCGACCTGTCGGGAGGCTGGTCCTTCGGCGCGACGGCGGGAAACCTCGTCGGATACGTCGCCCCCTACACCAATCCGAAGACGAGCAAGGTCTCCGCCTTCGGCCTGTTCTCCGTCAAGCTCTCCGACGGCACGGTCAACTGGATGCGCCCGTCGGTGGTCCGCGTCTATCCCAGCGGCAGTCCCGGCTTCGCCCCGGTGGTCCGCCCGGTCGACCAGGAGGGCCGGTACGGCGGGTTCGCCAGACTGGAGGCGGGGAGCGGCCGGGTGCTCGGCCAGATCTCCGCCGATCAGGTGCCCGAGGCGGGCTGGTGGCTCGCCTTCCCGCCTCGCATGGAGAAGGTCGGCTTCCTGCGGCACGGCGAGCCGGGTAGCGCCTTCGACCTTCCCACCGCCCGCGCGGCCGACGTCAAGGACGAGCGCGCCTGGTCCTTCTGCGTGACCGACCCCAAGCCGCTCGCGCTCAAGGGCCAGAACCCCGGTTTCTACTCGGTGGCCTCGCTGTGCGAGTACAGGCTGGCCGACGGCAAGCGGGTGTCCGGCTCGGGCGCCCCGCCCCTCTGGTTCACCGGCAGTCAGAACGGCTGGCGGATGTGGCGCGACGAGAAGGGCGCTCTGCACGGGATCAGGGACGGCGACGGCACCTCCCCCGGCATGTACGGCTGACATCCGGGCGTCCACGGCCGTACCACCGTCACCCGTCACCGACAGGGCGGCCGGGCCCCTTCCTCCGGTCGGGAAGGGGCCTCGCGCTCCCCGTACAAAGTTCTGTTTCAACGCCCCTGGGCGCGGTTTTGGGCATACCGCGCGGTACGCTCCGCAGGAGGAGCAGACATCAACCCAGGAGAGCCACATGCCCGAGGCAGTCATCGTCGCGACCGCGCGCTCGCCCATCGGACGCGCCTTCAAGGGGTCCCTCAAGGACATCCGCCCCGACGACCTGACCGTACAGATCATCCAGGCCGCGCTCGCCAAGGTCCCCCAGCTCGACCCGACCACGATCGACGACCTCATGCTGGGCTGTGGCCTGCCGGGCGGCGAACAGGGCTTCAACATGGGTCGCGTGGT
Source organism: Streptosporangium sp. NPDC000095 (assembly GCF_042899335.1). Lineage (NCBI taxonomy): Bacteria > Bacillati > Actinomycetota > Actinomycetes > Streptosporangiales > Streptosporangiaceae > Streptosporangium > Streptosporangium sp. NPDC000095. The sequence continues at coordinate 65,411 of NZ_JBIAZS010000011.1, read as the reverse complement.
CGCCACCCTGCTCGGCCTGGACGGCGTGCCGGGCACCACCGTGACCCGCTACTGCTCGTCCTCGCTGCAGACCACCCGGATGGCCCTGCACGCGATCAGGGCGGGCGAGGGGGACGTGTTCGTCTCCGCGGGCGTGGAGTGCGTCTCCCGCTTCGCCAAGGGCAGCTCGGACTCGCTGCCCGACACGACGAACCCGCTCTTCGTCGACGCCCAGGCCCGCACGGCGAGTGCCGCGGAGGGCGGCAGGGGAGTCTGGCACGACCCGCGCGAGGACGGCCTGATGCCCGACGTCTACGTGGCGATGGGCCAGACGGCGGAGAACCTCGCCGGACTGAAGGGCGTCTCCCGGCAGGAGCAGGACGAGTTCGGTGTCCGCTCCCAGAACCTGGCGGAGAAGGCCATCGCCAACGGCTTCTGGGAGAAGGACATCACCCCGGTCACCCTGCCCGACGGGACCGTGGTGAGCAAGGACGACGGCCCTCGGGCGGGGACCACCTACGAGGCGGTCTCCCAGCTCAAGCCGGTCTTCCGGCCCGACGGCACGGTCACCGCGGGCAACTGCTGCCCGCTGAACGACGGTGCCGCCGCCGTGATCGTGATGAGCGACACCCGGGCCGCCGAACTCGGCATCACCCCGCTCGCCCGGATCGTCTCCACCGGGGTGACCGGCCTGTCCCCCGAGATCATGGGCCTGGGCCCGGTCGAGGCCTCGAAGCAGGCCCTGGCCAGGGCGGGCATGGCCATCGGCGACGTGGACCTCGTCGAGATCAACGAGGCGTTCGCCGCCCAGGTCATCCCGTCCTACCAGGACCTGGGGATCGACATCGACCGGCTCAACGTCAACGGCGGCGCCATCGCGGTCGGGCACCCCTTCGGGATGACCGGCGCCCGCATCACCTCCACGCTGATCAACAGCCTCGCCTTCCACGACAGGTCGATCGGCCTGGAGACCATGTGCGTCGGCGGCGGCCAGGGCATGGCGATGGTTCTGGAACGCCTCAGCTGAACCGGGCCGGGCGCGGTGTCGTCGGGCACCGCGTACCGGAGAGATCTCCCGACGCGGGCCACCCCGGTCAGGCGAGCGCGCGGCCGGGGTGTGTCCCGGGACGCGGTCAGCCGTGCACGTCGGGGCCGGCTCGGGTGATCGCGATCCTCAGGATCACCCGCCGCTCCCGCTCCATCGCGGCCCGGTAGTCGTCCCAGTCCGGGTGCTCGCCGGAGATGTCACGGTAATAGCCGACCAGGAGATCCATCGCCTCGGGCAGGGAGACGATCTCCGCGACGCCGTCGATCTGGATCCACTCACCGAAGAAGGCGTCGGTCGTCACGCAGAGCGAGACCTGCGGGTTCCTGCGGAGGTTGCGTACCTTCGCCGCCGTCTCCCTGGTGCTGACGATCGCGTTCCCCTCCGCGTCGAGCCCCACGGTGACCGGGGAGAGTTGCGGGCGGCCGTCGGCGTGTGAGGTCAGCATGACCGCTCGGTGGTTGGCGCGGATGAACCCGCGCGCCTTGTCATGATCCATGACTCCATCATGACCCACGCCGAAGCCCGCACCACCGGAGCGGCGCGGGCTTCACGGAGATGGACGGCTTACAGGTGGCGGGTACGGCGGTGCCGCTCGTGCTCGTGCACGATGGCCGCGGCGTAGCCGTGGGTCAGCCCGTGCTCGTTGGCGAGCCAGGTGGCCCGCTCGTCACAGCGAAGGAACGACGGGCCGTTGTCGATGGCTTGAAACCACTCTGGGAGTGCACGTCCGGTGATGTCCGGAACCCTGGCGATCAGCTTGCTCTGCGTCTCCATCGAGTGGTTCAACGACATGGGCACCTCCACGGATAGGCTCCTTTGCTCGACAGTGCATCACGAAAGCCCAGATAGCAAGCCCTGAGATGCTCTCTTCCTTCGCGGTTCGTCCATCCCCCTTTGCCTTCCGTTCACTCGTCCGTCGCCGGAAAAAACGAGAGGGCCCCGCCGGAACGCGTCCGGCGGGGCCCTCTCCGTGCTGTCGTCAGTCGCTACTCGAGAAGTAGCTCAGCAGGCGCAGGATCTCCAGGTAGATCCAGACCAGGGTGACGGTGAGGCCGAAGGCCATCAGCCACGAGTACTTCTCCGGGGCTCCGTTCCGCACGCCCTGCTCGACCTGGTCGAAGTCGAGGAGGAGGAAGAAGCAGCCGATGAGGATCGTGGCGATGCTGAACACGTAGGCCAGCGGGCCGCCCGACCGGATGCCGATGCCGTCCTCGATGAAGAACCCGGCGACCAGGTTGATGAGCATGAGACCCATCAGGCCCAGCCCGGCGGCCACGACGAACTTGGTGAACTTGGGCGTCACGCGGATGATGCGCAGCGAGTAAACGGTCAGCATGGCGGCGAAGGCCAGAGCCGTACCGACCACCGCCTGGAAGACGATGCCGCTGTACAGATCGTTGTAGACGTGGCTGATCACACCGACGGCGACACCGTAGGCGACCGAGTAGCCGAGGATCAGAACGGGGTTGGTGCTGGACTTGAACGAGATGACCAGGGCGAGGATCAGGCCGACGATGACACCGGCGATCGCCGCGACCATGCCGAGGTTGAGCACCCAGGCGACCGCCGCCGAGACGACAAGCGTGCCAAGCGTGATGAAACCACGCACGACCACGTCGTCGATCGTCATCGTCCGCTGTGCGGGCGGCGCGTATGACGGCGTGTTGTACATGCCCTGAAGCTGGTCAGGGGTGGGGGTCGGCATGCCCCAGCCTTGCTGCTGGCCCTTGGCCTGCCGACTGAATACGGGGTTCTTGCTCTCCATCGCTGCCTCCACGCTGCGACCTACGCGATCAGCGTATTAGATCGGTTGTCACACGGCCGTATCGTGCTGATATCCATGTTGTCCAGGCGACCGTACGGCTACCGCCGATGGTGCCAACGAACAGGTGGCGCCTTCGGTTCCCGGGCCTCACATCTGTCTTGCCGCTCGCTCGTCGAAGAGTCGCTGCGACGCCTCGACCTCTTCGAGATTGCGGCGCGCCCACTCGCAGATGCCGGTCACGGCCACCGACAGGTCGCGCCCCATCCTGGTGAGCACGTACTCCACCGTGGGTGGCGAGGTCGGGTAGACGTTGCGCTCGACGATGCCGTCACGCTCCAGGGCCCGTAGCGTCCGGGTCAGCATGCGCTGGTTGATCCCCTCGATCCGCGCCTTGAGCCGGGAGAAGCGCTGGGCCTCGTGCCCCAGCGCCGCGATCACCAGCAGGGACCACTTGTCCCCGATATGACCGATCAACTGTCGGGCGACCCCGTTCGCCCCCAGCACGGACTCCAGGTTCGCCTCGCTACTCATGGTTACTATTTTATACCAGGGATACATCGAATCCCGGCCCTCAGCACTCCACGGAGAATGATCACAGTTATGTAACTCCAAAAGTTTTGCGAGCACATTTGGGAGGGGTACTCCCGACCGTTCGGCACGGGTCACACGGAGCCGGATAACACGAAAAGACCCGCGACCACGTTTTCACTGGTCGCGGGCCTTGTTCCGCAGATCATCATGAGTGCCCCCGGAGGGACTCGAACCCTCACTCGAACCCTTTTAAGGGGTTTGCCTCTGCCATTGGGCTACGGGGGCGCCGTAATCATACGTAACGGACCACTCATGCGTAACTGCTCAAGGCAACCGTCGCATCACTTCCGCTGAGAATCTTATGGATCGTCCCGCCTTCGGGGGACCCGGTCAAGGAATAGCACATCGCCGGGAACGGCGAACCCGGAGGTGGGCCTCGTCGGCCACCTCCGGGTTCGGGAGTTCCGTTCACTCTCCGGGTTCGGACGTCCGGTTCACACTCGGAGTCTGTTCGCCCTTCGGGCGTTCAGTTGCTCGCCGCGGCGCGGAACTCCGTGCGCGGTTCCTCGATCTCTCCGAGAGAGACGGTCTCGCGCTTGAAGAAGAGCGCCAGGGTCCAGTCGGCCGTCACCCGGACCTTGCGGTTGAAGGTGGGAACCCGCGACAGGTGGTAGGTGCGGTGCATGAACCACGCGGCGAGCCCGCGCAGCTTGATCCCGTAGACGTTGGCGACCCCCTTGTGCAGGCCGAGCCCGGCGACGGAGCCGACGTACCTGTGCCGGTAGTCGACCAGCTCCTGCCCGTGCAGGCTCCGGGTGATGTTGTCCGCGAGGACCTTGGCCTGCCGTACGGCGTGCTGCGCGTTGGGCGCACAGTACTGGCCGGGGTTGGTCAGGTCGGGCACCCCGGCCACGTCTCCCGCCGAGTAGGCGTCCTCGACGCCGACCACGGTGAGACGGGCGGTCGTCTTGATCCTGCCTCGCTCGTCGAGGGGCAGGTCTCCGGCGTTGACGACCGGACTCGGCTTCACCCCGGCGGTCCACACGATGGTGGCCGACTCGAACTCGTCTCCGTCGGAGAGCTTGACCAGGCCGCCCTCGCAGGAATCGAGGCGGGTGTTCATCTTGACCTCGATGCCGCGCTCACGCAGCTGCTCGGCGGTCCACGCGCCCATCTCGGGGCCCACCTCGGGGAGGATGCGGTCGGTGGCCTCGACGAGGATCCAGCGCATGTCCTTGCGGGAGATGTTGCGGTAGTAGCGGGTGGCGTCCACCGCCATGTCCTCCAGCTCGGCCAGCGCCTCGACGCCGGCGAAGCCCCCGCCGACCACGACGAACGTCAGGGCGCGCCTGCGCAGGGCCTCGTCGTCGTCGCTCTCGGCCCGGTCGAGGAGTTCGAGCACCCGGTTGCGCAGCGCGATCGCCTCGCCAACCGTCTTGAAACCGATCGCGGCGTCGGCCAGGCCGGGGATGGGGAGCGTACGGGAGATCGATCCGGCGGCCATCACCACGATGTCGTAGTCGATCTCGTGCGGGGTGCCGACGTTGGGGGCGAAGGTGACGGTCTTGGCCGCGTGGTTGACCTTGGAGACCTTGCCGTTGAGGATCGTCGCCTTCGAGAGCACGCGGCGGAGCGGGACGACGACGTGCCGGGGCGAGAGGTTTCCCGCGGCGGCCTCGGGGAGGAACGGCTGGTAGGTCATGTGGGATTCGGGGGTCAGGACGGTGATGCGCACGCTTCCATCGCGGAGCTCCCTGCGGAGGGTGTGCTGCAGGCGCAGCACGGTGTAGAGGCCGACATAGCCTCCACCCACGACCACGATGTGCTTGGAGTTGCGGTTCACTTCGACACTGTCCTTAGCTTCGAGGCTTGTGAAACCTTTCACAAGGATACGCTCACGCTTCCCGTCGCACCAGCCGCCCATCTGGCAAGCTGGCTCTAATTTCCGTCATCAGCTAGAAACATCACTCTTCTCGGCAGAATTCCGATCAATCTTCTCTTTGTGATCGACTTCACAAGCCCCGTAGCGCGTTCGCCCTGCTGAAGAGATCGTCGAGCATCTGTGCGGTCACCCTGCCGGTGAAGGTGTTCTGCTGACTGGGGTGATAGCAGCCGAGAAGGTGCGCGGGATTTCCCTGGGGAGAGGTGATCTCCACCTCGGCGCCGTGCCCGAAGGGCGGTCTCGGCCGCGGCAGGGCGTACCCGGCGTCCCTCAGCGCGGGCCAGATCGCCTGCCAGGCGAAACCACCCAGCGCGACGACCACCCGTACCTCCGCCGAGACCAGGGCGACCTCGCGGGAGAGCCAGGGCAGGCAGGCGGCCCGCTCGGCGGGCTCGGGCTTGTTGGCGGGCGGTGCGCACCGGACCGCGGCCACCATCCGCGCGCCGACGAGCCGCTGGCCGTCGTCCGCGCGAAGGCTCGTCTCCTGTACGGCCAGGCCCGTCCGGTACAGCGAGGCGAACAGCCAGTCGCCGCTGCGGTCTCCGGTGAAGATCCTTCCGGTCCTGTTGCCGCCGTGCGCCGCCGGGGCGAGCCCGACGATGAGGACCTCGGGCCTCTCGTCACCCCATCCCGCGATGGGCCGGCCCCAGTAGGTCTCCTCCGCGAACGCCCGCCTTCGCACCGTCGCCACCTCCTCGCGCCACTCCACCAGGCGCGGGCAGGCCCGGCAGACCGACTGCGCGGCCGTGAGCTCCGCGAGGGTACGGCTCTCCCTCGCGAGTTTCCGCACTTCGGCGGGGTCGTGGGCGACGGGGGTGCCGGGCTGGGCAGGGTCACCGGGCCAGCCGGATCCCGGAGGAACGTAGCTCATGTCCTCGATGGTGCCCGACACGCGAGAGCGCCGGGTCCACGCTCGCGATGCCCGGCGCGCGAGACCACCCGGTTCACGCCCTCACGGCGTCCGGCACGGGAGCACTCGATTCACGCCCGCACGGGAGCGCCCGAACCACCTCCCGCCTCGGGGAAGCCGGAAGACGGCGCGGGAAACGAGAAGCGGCGCCCGCTGGGTGCGGGCGCCGCCTGTTTCACTCGGGACGCGGCCCGGCGTCAGCCGCCGGGCGCGCTACCTCGACCTACCGTGTCCTCAACGTTCTCAGCCAGCGGTCTCGGTGACGGCCGGGGTGGGAGTGGGGGTGGGGGTCACGGTGGGCGTCGGCGTCGGGGTCGGCTTCGGCGGGTGCTTGCAGAAGACCTTGCCGACCGCGGTGCCGGTGGTCGGGCCACCGGAGATCTCGATCGCGCGCTTGGACTCACCGGAGGCAGAGGCGGTCCAGCTGTCGGACACGCTCTGGCTCTGCGAGCCGTAGCCGCTGAAGTGGGCGTACTTCCAGTCGCCCGCCACACCGTCGCTGATCCAGCGGTACCTCACGGTGGTGCGGCCGCTCGCGCCGATCGTGCCGGTGAAGGTGCGGGTCGTCGGGCAGGTGCCCGCGTAGAAGGACGGACCGTCCACGGACGCCCAGACCTTCGGCGACGTGTCCTTGCACCAGATCTTGAAGTGGACGCGGTTGGAGGACGCCTTCACCGGGCCGACGACCTGCAGCACGGCCCAGCCCCTGAAGTTCTCACCGGGCTTGATCACGTGGACGACCTTGCGCGAGCCGTTGACGCGGATGGCGTCACGCTCGACGACCTCGCCGTTGACGACCCAGCGGTAGTGCACCCAGCGGGTACCGGTGGCGGTGATGCGACCGATCAGGGCAGCCTGGCAGTTGCCCTCGTCGACCCACGCGTCGGCGTCGACGCGGCGAGGAACGACGACCTCTTCCTTGTCGCCGTTGGAGCCACAGGTGACCGAGAACTTGCCCTTCGAGGAGGTGGCGCCACGCGGGGACAGGACCTGGATGGCCTGCCAGCCCTTGACGTTGCCCTTGAAGGTGGACTTCTCCTTGACCGTGAAGCTCTTGACGCCCTTGCCGCGGAAGGTGAAGGACTTCACCTTGCTCTTCGAGCCGTCACCGTGCAGCCACCGGTAGGCGACCGTGGTCTTGCTCTTGACGGCCTTCACCTTGATCTTCGAGGAGAAGGTCACGCCGACGGGGCACTCACCCTTGTACTTCGAGGGCGATGCCTTGGGGGTTCCGACAGAGACGGCCGGCTTCGGCTTGCCGGCGGCCGAGGCCACCGTACCCGCCTGGCTCGAACCACTGGCCGCCGCTGCGGGCGTGGCCAGCATGCCTACTGCCATCGTCGCCAGCATGGCCGCGCTGGCTCCTGCTGCGGCTAGCTTGGTGGCTAGTCCGGACTTCATGAGGGGATGCTCCGTTCGTTGGGAAGCAAGATTGCTCGGGAGACGGTTGCCGCCCCGACAACAGCTGTGCCGGGCCCTACGGCAAAGCCTCACTAAAGCTTCTTTACCTAACCATAAACGGGAAGCTTTCCTCAATACTCCCTAAACGGGTTAATTGTCTAGATCTCGCTACGAGTCAGCAATCGACCACGCGATGCCATCGAGGATGTCGTGCTCGCTGGCGACCACGTCTCCGAAGCCGTAGCGGGTCACTATTCGGTCCAGGATGAGCGCCCCCGCCCCGATCACGTCGACCCTTCCCGGGTGCATGAGGGGAATCGCAGCCCGCCGTTCAACGGTCATTCCAAGCAAGCGCTTGGCGACGTCATGCACCTGACCTGCGGAAATTCGCGAATGATGAATTTTCTTCGGATCGTATTCCGGCAGCTCAAGCGCTATTCCCGCGACGGTGGTCACGGATCCCGCGAGCCCGACCATCGTCAGCGCCCGCTCCACGGGCACCTCGGCCGCGACCCGGTCGAGCGCGTCGTCGATGTCGGCGGTCATCGCCTCGACCGCCTCCGCCGAGGGAGGGTCGCCCGCGTCGCGCAGGTGGCGCTCGGTCAGCCGGACGCACCCGATGTCGACCGAGAGCGCGGCCTCCACGTGCGTCGAGCCGAGCACGAACTCGGTCGAGCCGCCACCGATGTCGACCACGAGGTACGGCGGGCGGGTGCCCTCGGGGGCGGGCAGGCCCGTCTCCTCGGAGAAGCGCACCAGATCGCGGGTCGCCCCGGCGAACGACAGCTCCGCCTCCTCCGCACCGGTGATCACCTCGGGCTCCACGCCGAAGATGTCGCGCACGCCGTCCACGAAGTCCTGCCGGTTGGCGGCGTCCCTCGTCGCGCTGGTGGCGACCACACGGACCGAGGAGGCCCCGAGCCCGTCGATGAGCCCCGCGTAGCCTCGCATGGCGGCGAACGTACGCTCCAGGGCCTCCGGCGCCAGCCTGCCGGTCCTGTCGACCCCCTGACCCAACCGGACGATCTCCATCCGGCGCTCCAGGTCGATCAGCCTGTCCCTGCCGACGTCGGCGACGAGCAGACGGACGGAGTTGGTGCCACAGTCGATCGCGGCGACGCGGATCACTCGGTCTCCTTCGAGGTCGGTGCCACGGCCTCGGCACACGGGGCTACGGATTGGTCGACGCACGGCCCGGCGGACCACCAGTCGCCGAGCGCGTCGAGGGCCTCGCGGCCGAAGGGGTTGCCGCCCGGCACCGCGAGTTCGTGCCCGACCAGGGCGTGCAGGCACTTGACCCGGGTCGGCATGCCCCCGGTGCTCTGCATGTCGCGGGGCAGCGGCTCCAGGCCCTCCTCGGCGGCCGCCCTGTCACGACGCGCCACGTAGTCGTCGTGCGCGGCCCGGTACGCCTCGGCCAGCTTCGGATCCTCGGCGAGCCTGGCCTGCATGTCCCGCATCATCCCCGAGGTCTCCAGCCTGCCGATGGCCGAGGCGGCCCTGGGGCAGGTGAGGTAGAACAGGGTCGGGAAGGGCGATCCGTCGGGCAGCCTCGGGGCGGTCTCGACGACGTCGGGAAGCCCGCACGGGCAGCGATGCGCCACCCTCCGCAGTCCGCGCGGCGTCCGGCCGAGCTGTCGCTCCACCGCCGCCACGTCGCGGTCGTCAACCATTCGTGGACACCCCCCTGAAAGACGACAACCAGGGTATCGGCGTCATCCGGCGGACTTGGCCGCCTTCTGTCCCCCGCCGCTGTCGGCGGCCTTCACCGAGTCCCACAGCGTCTCGTACCACGGCGGCCTGGCGACCGCCTGGCGCTCACCGGTCGTGCCTTTACCCGGCGAGGGCGCGTCCCCCATGACGACGTAGCACTTCTGCCCCGGATCGCAGTAGAAGAGGCGCTCCCTGCCCTGCCGCTTGATGAAGCCCGGGTCGAGGAGCTGCTTGGAGCGGTCGTCAAGGGCCTTGATCGCGGCGATCTCCCTCGCCTTCTCCTGCTCCAGCTGGGCGATCTGGCGGCGCTGGGCGACGTACTCCCTGATGGGGTAGGCGAGGCTCATCGCGATCGCGCACACCACGATCGCGAGCACCGCGGCCCGTCCCGTCAACTGTGGTCGTGCCGCCATGCGTCCCCCTCCGTCTCCACGCTCGTCCGCGGTGTGGCTCGCGCCCGGATCCGGGCGCGAGCCGCCAGCAAAAAACTACCGCCGGAAGCGCGGGAACGCGGCGCGACCCGCGTAACGGGCCGCGTCGTCCAGAAGCTCCTCGATGCGGAGCAACTGGTTGTACTTGGCCACCCGGTCGGAGCGGGCCGGGGCGCCGGTCTTGATCTGACCGCAGTTGGTGGCCACCGCGAGGTCGGCGATCGTGGTGTCCTCGGTCTCGCCCGAGCGGTGGCTCATCATGCAGCGGTAACCGCTGCGGTGGGCCAGGTCCACGGCGTCGAGGGTCTCGGTCAGCGTGCCGATCTGGTTCACCTTGACCAGCAGCGCGTTCGCGGTGCCCTCGGCGATGCCGCGGCCCAGACGCTCGGGGTTCGTCACGAACAGGTCGTCGCCGACCAGCTGGACCTTGTCCCCCAGGGCGCGGGTGATGGCGTTCCAGCCCTCCCAGTCGCTCTCGTCCAGCGGGTCCTCGATGGAGACCAGCGGGTAGTTGGCGACCAGGTCCTCGTAGAAGGCGATCAGCTCGGTCGCCGACAGACCCTTGCCGTCGATGGTGTAGACGCCGTCCGAGTGGAACTCGGAGGCGGCCACGTCCAGGGCGAGCCCGATGTCCTCGCCCGCGACGTATCCGGCCTTCTCGATGGCGACCAGGATCAGGTCGAGCGCGTCACGGTTGGAGGGCAGGCTCGGCGCGAAGCCGCCCTCGTCGCCGAGGCCGGTGGCGTACCCCTTCTCCTTGAGGACGGACTTGAGGGCGTGGTAGACCTCGGTGCCCATCCGCACGGCCTCGCGGAACGTCTCCGCCCCGATCGGGGCGATCATGAACTCCTGGATGTCGACGTTGCTGTCGGCGTGCGCGCCGCCGTTCAGGATGTTCATCATCGGCACCGGCAGCACGTGCGCGTTCGGACCGCCGAGGTAGCGGAAGAGCGGCAGCTCGGCGCTCTCCGCGGCGGCCTTGGCCGCGGCGAGCGAGACACCCAGGATCGCGTTGGCGCCCAGACGGGCCTTGTTGGGCGTGCCGTCGAGGTCGATCATCACCTGGTCGATGCTGCGCTGCTCGGCGGCGTCGAACCCGAGGATCTCGTCGGCGATCTCGTCGGTCACACCGAGAACGGCCTTCTCGACACCCTTGCCGCCGTAGCGCTCGTCGCCGTCACGCAGCTCGACGGCCTCGAACTGGCCGGTGGACGCGCCGCTGGGAACCGCGGCGCGCCCCTGGCTGCCGTCGTCCAGGAGGATGTCGACCTCAACCGTCGGGTTGCCCCGGGAGTCAAGGATCTCTCGGGCGGTAACGCCCTCGATGGAAGCCACGAAGCGCTCCTAAAGTCGCAGGACAGTTTGCCTCGGAAGCCTATCGAGATCCCCATACCGACACGGCGACCGGGCCACCGCCGAACAATGTTCGCGCAATTTCCATACAAACCTCCCAACACACCCCACCCCCACCTCAGACCCCACCCATCTCCCCCTCACCAAGAACACGCCTGCCTCAACCGGGAGAACCACCACCAAATGGCTCACCGCCGCATCCCAACAAGCCCCGGGAACACCCCCAAGGCCCCCTGAGGACATGCCCAACCCGCCTTTCCTCGCGGGACTACCCGTGAGGCCGCGCCGGCGACTGGACTGAGGAGAGGAAGGTCGTGAGGAACGAGCGACCTTCCCCGACGAGGGAAGGAGCCGGACAAAAGCGGCCGAACCGCGACGCGTCAGCGTCGCCATGTAGCAGCGTCGCCGACAACACACCTCACCGCGACGCGAAGCGTTGCTTATAGGCACGAGCCACGGCCCGCAGTTCCGCCTCAGGGTCGAGTCCGGCCGCCTGAGCCTGCCGTACGAGCTCGAAGAGCCTCGCACCCAGACCGTCGGCGGGAACCCCCTCGGGAAGGGTCGTCGGGGCTCCGACGCCCTCGGCGCGGCGCAGGAGCTGCGCGACGAGGGAGAGCGCCGGCTGGCCCATCGGGACGCCGTCGACGACCGAACCGGGGTCGCCGCCGTTCTTGGCCGCGCGCTCGGCGGCCTTGATGGTCTCCCAGTTGGCGCTGACCTCTCCGGCGCCCTCGACCCGGGTGTCGGCGAAGACGTGCGGGTGCCGGCGGACGAGTTTGGCGACGATGCCCTCGGCCACGTCGTCGACGTCGAACCCTTCCGGTCCCTCCGCTGCGACCCGCGCGTGGAAGGCGACCTGCAGGAGCAGGTCGCCCAGTTCCTCGCGCAGCGCCGCGCGGTCGCCCTCCTCGATCGTCTCCAGGACCTCGTAGGCCTCCTCGATGAGGTACGGGGCGAGGGACTCGTGGGTCTGGCGGGCGTCCCACGGGCATTCGACCCGGAGCCGGTCCATCACCGAGACCAGGTCGAGCAGTCGCGCGCCCGGCAGGTCGTACGAGCCCGGCACGACCTCGATCACCGGCGGGTCGTCGAGCACCACCGCGGCGTGGCCGATGGAGCGCATCAGCGCCTCGTCGGCCTCCAGCCACACGACGGTCCCCGAGACGGCCTCGCGGACCAGCGCGGCCGGGTCGCAGACGACCACCTCGACCTCGACCCCCGCCTCCGCCAGGTAGGGCAGGTGCGGGTGGTCGGCGGACCCGGTGCGCACCGGGCCCTCCTCAAGGACCTGCCACGCGCGGCGGCTGAGCAGCCCGGGAGCGACCCGGGGCGAGGTGGTGACGACGATCAGCGACATGCCGAGCTACTGCTGCGGCGGCGCGGGCGGCGCGTCGGCGGGGCCGGGAGCGCCGACGGTGCCGAAACGACCGGCGTCGGCGAAGACGCCCGGCTGCTGCTCGCTCCGCTCCTCGTTCAGCTTGCCGTACCGGGGGTTCCAGGTGATCGGCATCGCCTGCAGGTCCTTGATCGCCTGCTGCTGGCCGCGCTGGATGGCGGCCTCGTCCGTACCGCCGCCGTACTTGGCGACGAGCTTGCTGACCATCACCTGCGACTTCAGGAACTCGCGTGCCTGCGAGGGCGCCACGGCCTGCTGGAGCATCTGCTGCTCGAACTTCTCCTGGCCTCCCTGGCCCGCGATCACCTGGTCGACCTCGCCCTCGGTGACCGTGATGCCCTTGCTCGTCGCGACCTGCGCGTACTGCTTGGCGTTGGCCAGCTGGAAGAGCACGAGCTGCGGGACGCTGTCCTGGAACTGCAGCTGCGAGGCGGACAGGCCGGCCTTGGCCAGCGCCGCCTCGTACTCCCGCACGTTCCTGTCCAGCTCGCCCGAGCTGATGCGCTCCCCGCCCACGATGGCCGCGGCACCGGCCTGGTTCGGAGAGCAGGCGGTCAGCGCGACACCGGCGGCGACGACCGCCAGGATGACGCGGATTCGAGTCGACTTCACATGCGTTCCCTTCACGACAAACGCCGCTTACTCTACCCGCACGGTTTCGAGGAACATCGCCTCGACAAGATCACCGCACCACTTGAGCAGATCCAGGTCGCGCAGCGGCTGGCCGCCGAGGGGCCTGGTCTTGGGCACCGGCACCAGCAACGTACCGGCCGCCTGCTTCAGCAGCGCCTTCGGGTAGAGCCTTTGCAGCCTGACCTGCTGGGAGTCCTTGAGGTCCACCGGCGCGAACCTGATGTTCTGCCCCTGCAGGGTGACGTCGGTGAGCCCGGCGCGGCGGGCGCGGACGCGGAAACGGGCGACCTCCAGCAGGTTCTCCACCGGCTGGGGCGGCCGTCCGTACCGGTCGACGAGCTCGTCGCGCACCGCGCCGATGTCGGAGTCCGAGCCGATCGCGGCGATCCGCTTGTACGCCTCCAGCCGCAGCCGCTCCGAGGTGACGTAGTCGTGCGGGATGTGGGCGTTGATCGGCAGCTCGACCTTGACGTCGGGCCGCTCCTCCTCCTGGTAGGTGCCCGCCAGCTTCGCCTTCTGCTCCTGCACCGCCTCGGCCATCATGCGCACGTACAGATCGAAGCCGACGCCCGCGATGAAGCCCGACTGCTCGGCGCCCAGGATGTTGCCCGCGCCGCGGATCTCCAGGTCCTTCATCGCCACGTACATGCCCGCGCCCATCTCGGTGTGCTGGGAGATCGTGGCGAGGCGTTCGTGGGCGGTCTCGGTGAGCGGCTTCTCCGGCGGGTAGAGGAAGTAGGCGTAGCCGCGCTCGCGACCCCGGCCGACCCGGCCGCGCAGCTGGTGAAGCTGGGACAGGCCGTAGTTGTCGGCCCGGTCGACGATGAGGGTGTTGGCGTTGGGCACGTCCAGGCCCGACTCGACGATCGTGGTGCAGACGAGCACGTCGAAGTCGCGCTCCCAGAAGCCCACCATGATCTTCTCCAGCTGGTGCTCCTGCATCTGGCCGTGCGCGACGGCGACCCTCGCCTCGGGCACGAGCTCGCGCAGCATGGCCGCGACCTTGTTGATGCTGGCCACGCGGTTGTGGACGAAGAAGACCTGGCCGTCGCGCATCAGCTCGCGCCGGATCGCGGCGCCGATCTGCTTCTCGTCGTACGGGCCGACGAAGGTGAGGATCGGGTGCCGCTCCTCGGGCGGGGTGAGGATCGTGGACATCTCCCTGATGCCGGTGAGGCCCATCTCCAGCGTACGGGGGATCGGGGTGGCCGACATGGCCAGCACGTCGACCTGGGTGCGCAGGTGCTTCATCGCCTCCTTGTGCTCGACGCCGAACCGCTGCTCCTCGTCGATGATGATCAGGCCGAGCTGCTTGAACCTGACCTCCGGCGAGAACAACCGGTGCGTGCCGATCACCACGTCGACCGAGCCCTCCCGCAGACCCTCCATGGTCGCGGAGACCTCGCCGTCGCTCTGGAACCGCGACAGCGGCCTGACGTTCAGCGGGAACCCGGAGAACCGCTCGGCGAAGGTCGACATGTGCTGCTGCACCAGCAGCGTGGTCGGCACCAGGACCGCCACCTGCTTGCCGTCCTGCACGGCCTTGAACGCCGCCCGCACCGCGATCTCCGTCTTGCCGTAGCCCACGTCGCCGCAGATCAGCCGGTCCATCGGGATCGGGCGCTCCATGTCACGCTTGACCTCGTCGATCGCCTCCAGCTGGTCGCCCGTCTCGGCGTAGGGGAAGGCGTCCTCCATCTCCCGCTGCCAGGGGCTGTCGGGCGCGAAGGCGTGTCCCGGCGAGGCCATCCGGGCGGAGTACAGGCGGATCAGCTCTCCGGCGATCTCCTTGACCGCCTTCTTCGCCTTGGTCTTGGCCTTGGCCCAGTCGGCGCCGCCCATCCGGTTGAGCGTGGGCGACTCGCCGCCGACGTAGCGGGTGACCTCGTCGAGCTGGTCGGTCGGCACGTAGAGCCGGTCGCCCTTGGCGTACTCGATCACCAGGTATTCGCGGGTGGCGCCCTGCACGGTCCGCTGCACCATCTCGATGTAGCGGCCCACGCCGTGCTGCTCGTGCACGACGTGGTCGCCGACCTTGAGCTGGAGCGGGTCGACCATGTTGCGGCGCCGGGAGGGCAGCCGCCGCATGTCCTTGGTCGACGCCTTCTGGCCCACCAGGTCCAGGTGGGTCAGCACGGCGAGCGCCGGGGTCACGAACCCGTGCTCGACCAGGCCCGTGGTGACGTGGACGACCTTCCTGTCCGGCACGGCGTCGAGCCCCGGCTCCAGGCGCGCGGGCAGGTCGACGCCCTTGAGCAGCTCGACCATGCGCTCGGCGGGGCCGTGGCCCTCGCTCAGCAGGACGACGACCCGGTCGGAGTCGAGCCAGCCCTTGATGTCGGACAGCGCCCGCTGGGTGTCGCCACGGTAGGACTCGACCTCGTGCGCCCGCAGCGCCGTACCCCCGCCGAGGCCCTCGGCGGCGTCACCGTCGGCGCCGGCGCCGAACGGCGCGAGCGACCACCAGGGCCGGCCGAGCCGCCGCGCGTGGTCGCGGACCTCCTCCAGGTCGCGGAAGGCCGCCGCACCCAGGTCGATCGGCGCCTCGCCGCCGGACGCGGCGTTGATCCAGGACGCCTCCAGGAACTCCTGACTCGTCCGCACCAGCTCGTCGGCACGCCCCCGGATTCGCTCCGGGTCGCACACGAAGATCGCCGACTGGCTCGGCAGATGGTCGATGAGCAGGTCCATCTCCCCGGCGAGCACGGGCGCGAACGCCTCCATGCCCTCCACCGGCACGCCCTCGGCCAGCTGCTCCAGCGTCTCCACCAGCGAGGGATGCGCCTCGGCGAGCTCCCTCGCCCGCTGCCTGACGTCGTCGGTCAGCAGCAGCTCACGGCAGGGGGCGGCGAACAGCCCGTCCTCGGCCACCTCCAGCGAGCGCTGGTCTGCGACCTTGAACCAGCGGATCTCCTCGACGGTGTCGCCCCAGAACTCCAGCCGGAGCGGGTGCTCCTCCGTGGGCGGGAAGACGTCGAGCAGGCCGCCCCGCACCGCGACCTCGCCGCGCTTCTCCACCATGTCGACCCGGTGGTAGCCGTTCTCCACGAGACTGTGGACGACGGTGTCGAGGTCGGCGTCGTCCCCTGCGCGCAGCCGCACCGGCCGCAGGTCGCCCAGCCCCCGGACGATCGGCTGGAGCAGCGCCCTGATCGGCGCGACGACCACGTGCAGCGGCCCCGCCGAGTGGTCGCCCTCGACCGGATGGGCGAGCCTGCGCAGCACCGCCAGACGCTGCCCCACGGTGTCGCTGCGCGGCGACAGGCGCTCGTGCGGAAGCGTCTCCCACGCGGGGAAGACCGCGACGGTGCTCTCGTCCAGGAGGCTGGTGAGGGCCGAGGCGAGATCCTCGGCCTCGCGCCCGGTGGCGGTCACCGCCAGGACGGTCCTCGCCTTCCCCTTGGCCCCCTCCCTGGCCAGCGCCGCCACCGCGAAGGGTCGCAACGCGGGCGGCGCGACCAGCGACACGTCGGACGAGTCGCCCCCGCGCACGTCCTGAAGAAGGGAAGCCAGCTCAGGCTCCCCGGCGACAAGGTCCAGAAGTCCGGAAAGACTCATCAGATTCGCCCACAGCCCCACGACGGCAACACGACAACCCCGAGCCGAGAGAACACGGGGGGTACCCGCCCAAGGCTACCGAATCGCAGGCCGGTGCTCCGGCCTTCGGATACGCGGGACCAGCTCGTGAGGCCGCGAGAGACGAACGACCTCCCTCAACAAGGAAAGGAGCCGGACAAGAGCGGCCTCACCGCGACGCGCCAGCGTCGCCAACCAACACGAGCCGGACAAGAACCGTCTCACCGCAATGCCCCAGCGTCTCCAATTGCGGGACTACCCGTGAGGCCGCGCCGGCGACTGGACTGAGGAGAGGAAGGTCGTGAGGAACGAGCGATCTTCCTCGACGAGGGAAGGAGCCGGGCAAGAGCGGCCTCACCGCGACGCGCCAGCGTCGCCAACAACACGAGCCGGGCAAGAGCGGCCGAACCGCGACGCGCCAGCGTCGCCAACAACACGCCGAACCGCGACGCGCCAGCGTCGCCAACAACACGCCGAACCGCGACGCGCCAGCGTCGCCAACAAGACGCGCAGCGTCGCCATGTAGCCGAATCGTGCTGACTTGACTACTCTCGGTTACATGGCAGAGGTGAGGTCGGTCGTCGATCAGGACGACCTGTTGAGTCAGCGGATCAAGGAGCAGTGGAGCAGCCAGCTCGGCCGGCGGCTCGACATCCTGATCGCCGGGTGCGGATGGCCTGAGCCGCTCGATCTCGCGCAGACGGAGTCCAGGGTCATCGGGATCGACGAGGACCTGCCCGTGTTGCGTACGAGCACGTCCGCGCGCAAGGACCTGGACTCCTGGGCGCTGGGCGACCTGCGCTCCGTGCCGGTGCCCCCGCGGGCGTTCGACGTCGTCTACGTGCCGTTCCTGCTGGAGCGGATCGAGCACGCCGAGCTGGTGCTCGACCGGCTGCTCACCGGGTTGCGGCCCGGCGGGCTGCTGCTGGTGAGGATGCGCGACCGGGCTTCGGCGTACGGGGCGTGCGACCGGCTCACGCCGACGGGGCTGCGGCGATGGCTGTGGCGCAGGTTCGTCCCCGCCGGGACCGTGGGCCCGCTGCCCGCCGTCTACGAGCAGATCGCCTCGCGCGAGGGAATGCACTCGTTCTGCCTCGTGCGCGGGCTGATGGTGACCGAGGACATCTCCACCGCCAGTGGTCCCGCGCTCCGCGGACCTCTCGGTAAGCTTGCCCGCGCCACCTGCTCGGTGGTGGAGGCCCTCTCCAGGGGGAGCCGGCCCGCGTCTCACGACGAGATAACTTTGGTGATCCGCAAGCCCCAGAGTCACTTCGCCCGGTTGATCTGAGATCCACCGGGCCGGGGCACCTGGGATTTCACCGGGCGGCCGGATCCCAGGCTCGCCGGACGGGGTCGTCCATCGTGAGCGGGCGGAGCAGGAAAGTTCCGACGACCGCGATGGTGGAGCAGATGACGGCGCCTTTCGAGTGGACCCCAGACGCCCGCGAGCTGGCCGACCTTGAGCTGCTGCTCTCCGGCGCCTTCAGGCCGCTGGAGGGCTTCCTGAGCTCGGCCGACGCGCACGCCGTGGACGAGCACGGCGCGCTCGCCGACGGCACCCCGTGGCCCGCGCCGGTCACCCTCACCCTTCCCGACGACCACCCGGCCGCCCCCGGTGACCGGATCACCCTGCGCGACCCCGAGGGCGCGGCGCTCGCCGTGCTCACCGTCACCGAGCGTGCGGACGGCTTCGTCGCCGGGCCTGTCGAGGCGCTGGACGCCCCCGAACACGGGCCGTTCGCCCGGCTCCGCCTCACCCCGGCGCGGGTCCGCGAGCAGCTGAACGGGCGGGAGTCGGTCCTCGCCGTCACCATGCGCGGGCCGCTCGGCGACCTCGGCGAGATCACGGCGACCGCACGGGAGCTGGAGGCGTCGATCCTGCTGCTCCCGCTCGCGTACGGCGAGGGCGGGCCCGCGGTGGTCCGCGCAGCGCTCAAGGCCCGTGAGGGGCTGCCGGAGGGCACGCTCGTCGCGGTGGTGCCGCTCGCGCCCAGGGAGCCGGCCATCGACCTGGAGCTGCGCGAGCGCGTGGCCGAGGCCTACGGCGCGACCGAGCACCTGGCGGGTCCCGAGCCCGTGACGCTTCCCGGTCCCCCGCACCGCCGGGGGCTGGTGGTCTTCTTCACCGGCCTGTCCGGCTCCGGCAAGTCGACCGTCGCCCGAGGGCTGCGTGACGCGCTGCTGGAGCGCGGCAGCCGCACGGTGACCTACCTCGACGGCGACGTGGTCCGCCATCTGCTCTCCGCGGGGCTCACCTTCTCCAAGGAGGATCGCGACCTCAACATCCGCCGCATCGGTTTCGTCGCCGCCGAGGCCGCCAGGCACGGTGGTCTGGCGATCTGCGCGCCCATCGCGCCGTACGCCGCCACCCGCGAGGAGGTACGGGAGATGGTCGAGGCTGTCGGCGCCGACTTCCTGCTCGTCCACGTCTCCACCCCCCTGGAGGAGTGCGAGCGCCGCGACCGCAAGGGCCTCTACGCCAAGGCCCGCGCGGGGATCATCCCCGAGTTCACCGGCGTCTCCGACCCGTACGAGGAGCCGGACGACGCCGACCTGGAGATCGACACCACCGGCATCAGCGTGGACCGGGCGGTGCACCAGGTGCTCGATCCGTTGATCCAGGGCGGCTGGATCCGCTGATCCCGACCCGACGCCCAGGCCCGGAAGCCCTCGCCGGACGCCCCGGTAGCCGCCGTCAGCGGGCGGGGACGACGGCGTCGAGGCGTGGGTCGCGGGCGAGTTCGCCGAAGGCCCTCCGGCCGCCGGGCGTGGTGTCGAAGCGGGTGTCGCCACGGGGGGCGCGCGGCGAGTCGAAGTAGATCAGAGCCTTGATCCGCGGGTATTCGCCGATCTCCCCGCGTACCGAGTCGAAGAACGACTCCTTGAACCCCGGCCGGTCATGACGCTCGAAGACGCCCCACTCGGCGAGCATGACGGGCTTGTCGGGGAAGCGTTCCCCCATCCAGCGGTAGAACCCCGACCAGCGGGGGAACTCGGGGCGGGTCTTGTTCACCAGCCCGTCGAAACTGTGGACCCTGTGGTCGACGTAGGGGTCCATCGCCACCCAGTCGACCACGTCGTCACCGGGGTAGAGCTTCTCGAACCAGGGTTCCGACGCCCAGTTGGGCGCTCCCATGTAGGTCATCACCGTGACCGCGTTGGTCACGCCCCCCTGCCGCAGGCGCTTGACCACGTGGCGGAACATCGCGGCGTAGTCGGCCGCCGTCATTCCCCTGCCGTGGGCCTCCCGTACGTCGTCCTCCGGCTCGTGGTGGACGGTGAGGAAGAACCGCTCGGGGAAGGTTCGTACGATGTGGGCGGCCAGCCGGTCGATCCGCTCGTCCAGCGCCCCACGGGCGATCTGCCCCCAGGTGTGGTCGAGGGACGGCTTCCAGTTGATCAGCAGGAGCCTGCGGCCGGCCGGGTCACGGGCGATGGCGCGTTCCGCGGGGGTCGGGAAGAGCTCGTCGCCCCGGTGGTAGACGTGCATGATGTCGGCCGGCCGGCCCATGCGTCTCTCGGCCCTCTCCAGGGCCCGCTTCTGCGGCCGTCCCGTGAAGATCTCGGGTGCGATGCCCCACCAGGCGCCGCAGGAGGGCACGAGCTTGGCACCGACCTCGCAGGCGGCCCGGGAGCGCCCTTCGCGGGCTCCCGGGGCGCCGACGGCGCCCGCCGCGGCACGGGCCTCCCCCGTGTCGGCGGTACCCGGGGCGTCCGCGGCGTTGGAGGTCCTGCCGCCTCCGCTCAGCCCGGCGATTCCCAGCGCGAGGGTGCCCAGACCCAGCGCCAGCACGAGGCCGGAACCGGCGATTCTTACCACTCGCGGAATTACGTCTATAGGAGCATTTGTCTGATGCACCGTTTCCTCACAGCCGTCGCGCGTACGCATTCGTGGGCCGTCCTCGACCGTCACGGGGGAACACCTTCCCATCGCCCGGACGTGCCTCGTCCCTGACTTTGCCGGTCCGTGCCACAGCTCCCTCGCGGACGATAGGAAATATCGGATAAACCGCTGTTATCTCCCTGTGATTGGCGCGTCCAACGCAAAGAAAATCTTGCGTATCGGTTCGGGGAAACGGAAAGCCGACCTATAGTTCCAAGGGTTCCCAGCGTCTGTTCGCCGGAGAGGCACCAGCGACACATGAGCCCGTCACCGGACGCCCCCGTCCGCCGCGGAGGCGAGGATCTGGCGGACTACGCGTCGTTTCTCCGCCGCCGGTGGCTGATCGTCCTCTCCCTGTTCCTCACCGGAGCCGGTGGCGGCATCGCCCTGATGTGGCTCACCCCGCCCTCCTACACCGCCTCCGGGCAGGTCCTGGTGACCGCTACCGGAGCGCAGGAACAGACCAACCAGGTCACCAGCCGTCAGCGCGAACCGCTCAACCTCGACACCGAGGCCCAGGTGGCCAGGTCCGCGGTGGTCGAGGCGAAGGCGAGGCGGTTGTTCGACGGCCTCTCCTGCCCCGCCGAGGTCTCGGTGCCGCCCAACACCTCGGTCCTGGAGATCTCCTGCAGCGCCGCCGACCCGGCGACCGCGGCCTCGGGAGCGAGCGCCTACGCCCTCGCCTACCTCGCCCAGCGCCGCGAGTCCTCCGCCCAGACGCTCGCGGCCCAGACCAGGGCCGTGCTGGTCAAGCTGAGGCAGACCAACGCGGGTCTCACCAGGGTCGCCACCGAGCTTCCCGGCCTCGGCAGGGGGACCACCGAGCGGACCCTCGCCCTCCAGCGGCAGAACGTCCTCGCCAGGCAGGTTCACAGCCTCACCTCCAAATACGACGCGCTCAAGACCGTCGCCGTCACCCCCGGCTCCGTGATCAGCCAGGCGACGGCGCCGGCCGAACCCACCACCCCCCGCCCTCCTCTCTACCTGGGCAGCGGCCTCATGGCGGGGCTGATCTGCGGGGTCGGCGCCGCCTGGCTCCGCGACCGCCTCGACACCGCCCGGCGGCCCCCCGCAGCCGTCGGCCGCCTCACCGGCCTGGACACCCTCGACGGTGTCCGGGCGCACGGCCCGGCGGGCGCGGTGCTCGTGGTCGCGACACCCGGCACCTCCCCGCGCGAGGTCAAGCACGCCGTACGGGCGCTGAACGATCGCGGGATCCCCGTGGTCGGCACGTTCGTCATCGGCGACGACGTCCCCTCGCTCCCCGCCGGGCGGGGCTCTCACGCGGCACGCGCTCCACAGGGACCGTACGCGTCACAGGGACCGACACCACAGGGGCCGTACGTCCCGCAGGGCGCGTCCGCGCCGCGGGCCGGAGGAGGGTGGAGCCGCGAGGGCGCCCAGCGAAGGGCCGACCGGCCTCTGGCCGGCCTGGCGGGCGGACCCGCCCTGCTCGGAGCGCCGGGCGAGAGCCTGGAGGCACCCGCCAGGTCGGGAGCGCACGGCCCCCCCGGCACACCGGAGGCGCGGCATGCGCCCAGGGCGTACGGGAACGGAGCACACCGGGCGGCGGAAAGACCGGAGGCGCCGAAGGCGTCCGGAGGGCACAGGAACGGCACACGCGGGGCGGCCGAAAGACCGGAGGCGTCCGGAGGGCACGGGAACGGCGCACGCGGGGCGGCCGAGAGGGCGGAGTCGTGGCCCGCGCCCGAGGCGAACAGGGACGGGGCGCGCGGACCCGCCGACGGGCCGGAGGTGCCGCTCGCGCTCGGGGCCAACGGGAACGTTCCAACCACCGGGCAGGCGGCCGATGGCCGGAGGGGGCGCAGG
This sequence comes from Streptosporangium sp. NPDC000095, assembly GCF_042899335.1. NCBI lineage: Bacteria > Bacillati > Actinomycetota > Actinomycetes > Streptosporangiales > Streptosporangiaceae > Streptosporangium > Streptosporangium sp. NPDC000095. Next base: position 43,020 of record NZ_JBIAZS010000011.1, on the reverse strand, counting down.
CTGTGAGGTGTCCGCGTCCGGCCGTCTGGCCGATCGCCGCCCTCCTGGTGGGCTATCCCATCTGGTGGGCGCTCGGTTTCGGAGGCCTGTCGGTGATCGTGGTGGCCCCGGCGATGGCGCTGGTCCTGTGGCGGAGGCGGCCGATCAGGGCGCCGCGCGGTTTCGGGCTCTGGCTGCTGCTCCTCGCGGGTTACCTGATCAGCGCGCTCATGCTCGGCGAGATGCCTCCGGGCACCTACGGCGAGTTCGGCGCCGGGCGGCTCCTCGGCTATCTGATGCGCCTGTTCCTGTACGTCTCGCTGCTGGTCATGGTGCTCTATCTGGGCAACCTGACGGAGGAGGAGCTGCCGCAGCTCACCCTCGTGCGGATGCTCGGCGCGCTGTTCCTCACGACCGTCGCGGGCGGCCTGCTGGGCGTGTTCGCCCCGCGCGTGGAGTTCACCTCACCGGTCGAGACGGTCCTCCCCGACTGGATCAGCGGCAACCCCTTCGTCCACAACCTGATCCACCCCACCGCCGCCCAGATGCAGAAAGTCCTCGGCCACGCCTCGCCGCGCCCCGAGGCGCCGTTCGAGTGGGCCAACGCCTGGGGTGGCAACCTCTCGGTGCTGCTCGTCTGGTTCGTGGTCGGCTGGTGGGTGTACGGCGGGCCGCGCAGACGCCTCGCCGTCGTCCCGCTCGTCGCGCTCGCCGCGATCCCCGTCGTCTACTCGCTCAACCGAGGGCTGTGGATCGGGCTCGGCGTCGCCGCCGCGTACGTCCTGCTGCGGCTGGGCACGCGGGCCCGCGTCGCGACCTGCGCGGCCCTGACCGCGGGGGCCCTGGTGTTCGCCCTCAGCCCCCTGCAGGCGATGGTGGCCCAACGGCTCGACAACCCGCACAGCAACGGCATCCGCGCCTTCACCGTCTCGGCGACCCTCGCCGCCGCGAGCACCGCGCCGCTCATCGGGTACGGCAACACCCGCAACGCCACGGGCAACCACCGGACGATCACCACCGGCAAGAGCGGCTGGTGCCCCACCTGCGGCCATCCGCCTCTGGGCGGGGACGGCCAGCTCTGGCACCTGATGATCACGCAGGGTTTCACCGGTGCCGCGCTCTACGTGGCGTTCTTCGCCGGGGCCGTCCGCCGCCACTGGCGTGACCGGAGCCCGATCGGCGTCGCGGGGGTCCTCGTGATGATCCTCACCCTCCTCTACATGTTCGTCTACGACGGGCTGGTCACACCGCTCAGCCTGTACCTCGTCTCGTTCGCACTGCTCTGGAGAAACTCGATGGCGAGCACGGCCTCATGAACGACGCCCGCGCCCGTCTGCGCTACCTGGACCAGACCCTCGACCTGCTGTTCCCCGGCCCCGGCGACCCGAGCCCCTACACCCTGCTCCCCCACCGGCTGCTCCCCCGCAGGCTGGTCCCCCGCGCCTGGTGGCACCCCGGCGGGAGGGTCACGGTGTCCTCGGGCCGGGACGGCATCGAGAGCCACCTGAGCGAGGTGTTCGGCACCGCCGTCCGTGTCACGCTGCGGGTGCGCCCGGCCCGCCGGGCCAACCGCAAGCCGATCCTGGAGGCGCGCGCCGCCGACGGGCCGATCGCCTTCGTGAAGATCGGCGACACCGACCTGACCCGGGAGCTCGTCTCCCACGAGGCGCGGACCCTCGGCCTGCTCGCCGGCGTACCGCTCAAGACCGTCGTCCCGCCCGCCGTGCTGCACCACGGAACCTGGCGTGGCCTGTCCGTGCTGGCGCTCACCCCGCTTCCCGTACGGCGGGGGCGGATACCGGGTGACGTCCTCGTCGACGCGATCGACGAGATCGCCCGCATCCCCGGGGGCGACGTCCCGGATCGCGCCCCCGCCGCTTCGGACCCGGCTTCGGGAGACCCCCCTCCCGGGAAAACCGCCCGCGCGGGCCGGCCCTCCCTCGGCACCCCCGTCGCGGGAGACCCGCCTCCCGGAAAACCCGCCCGTGCCGGCCACGCCCTCCTCGGCGTCCCCGCCGGAGGAAGCCCGGCTCCTGAAAGCCGAGGGCTCGAAGAGCGGTCGTTCTCCTGGCACGGTGACCTGACGCCGTGGAACATCTCGCGCGGCCCCGACGGACGGTTGCTGGTCTGGGACTGGGAGCGGTTCGGCACCGGGGTCCCGCTGGGCTTCGACGCCGTCCACCACTTCTTCCAGCGGGCCCTGCGCCGCGCCGATCCGGCCACCGCGGCGAGGGCCTGCGTGGCGCGGTCCCTGCGGATCCTGGCACCGTTCGGGCTCTCGGCAGCCGAGTCCCGGCTCACCACGCTCCGCTACCTGATCGCCCTCGCCGACCGCCACGCCGCCGACGGCCACGCGCCCCTCGGACCACCGGAGCTCTGGCTCACCCCCCTCGCCGACTCCCAGGAGACCCTGCTGTGAAGGCTGTAAAGGCTGTGAGACCCGCGCTGAAGCGTTCGGTCCACACGGCCTCGTGGGCGATAGGGCGCCTCACCTCCCGCAGCCGGGTGCTGCCCTCCTTCCTCATCGTCGGGGCACAGCGCTGCGGCACCACCTCGCTGTACCGCGTCCTGTCCCAGCACCCGCTCATCCTGAAGCCCGTCCTGCGCAAGGGCGTCCACTACTTCGACACGGCGTACGACCGGGACCTGTCCTGGTACCGGGCGCACTTCCCACTGCGGGTGTCGGCCTCCCGGCCGGCCCGCAGGTACGGCTTCCCCGCCCAGGCCTTCGAGTCGTCGCCCTACTACCTGTTCCACCCGCTGGCCGGTCCCAGGATCGCCCGCGACCTGCCGGGCGCCAAGCTGATCGTGCTGGTCCGCGACCCCGTCGAGCGGGCCTTCTCCGCGCACGCCCACGAGCTGGCGAGGGGCTTCGAGACGGAGCGCTCCTTCGCCAGGGCCGTGCGGCTGGAGGAGGAGCGGCTCGCCGGGGCGGAGGAGCGGCTGCGCGCCTCGCCGTACTCGACGAACCTCGCCCACCGCCACCACGCCTATCTCGCCAGGGGCCGCTACGCCGAGCAACTCGCCCGGCTGGAGCCGCTGGTCGGCCGCGACCGGCTGCTCGTCATCGACAGCGGCCGGTTCTTCGCCGAACCCGATCTCGCCTACGACCGCGTGCTGGCGTTCCTCGGGTTGCCGCACCTCGGTGAGCCGGTGTTCGAACGGCACAACGGCCGGGCCAGGCCGGGTCCCATGCCCCGCAAGCTCCGTCGCGAGCTGAGGGCCCACTTCGAGGAGCAGGACACCCTGCTGACCTCGTGGCTGGGCGCGGAGCCTTCGTGGCGCCGCTGATCCCCACCCGCCTGGCGGGCCGCCTGACCGGGGCCGCGCGGGGCGGGGTGGCGGGGCTCGCGGGAGCGGGGACGGGGGCCGCCGCGCAGTTCCTCACGGTCGTGCTGGTCACCAGGGGGGTGGAGCAGGAGGCGGCCGGTCTCTTCTTCTCGGCGACCGCGCTGTGCCTCACGGTCGCCACGGTCCTGCGACTGGACGCGGGGAACGGGCTGGTCCACTTCATCGCCAGGTCCCGCTCCCTCGACCACCGCCACACCTCCGGCTACGTCCGCGCGGCGCTCGTCCCGGTCGCGGCGCTCTCGCTGGCGGCCGGCGCGACGGTCGTCCTCACCGTCTCCGACCCGGCGCTGCGGGTGCTCGCGGTCGCCCTGCCCGCGGTGACGTGCTCGGGTGTCGTGGTGAGCGCGACCCGCGGGTTCGGCTCGATGCGGCCGACCGTGCTGCTGGACGGGGTGCTGCAGCCGGTGTCCCAGTCGCTCCTGGTCGGGGCGGTGGTGCTCGCGGGCCACGGCTCCGTGCCCCTGCTCGCCGCGGCCTGGGCGCTGCCGTACCTGCCGGTCCTGTTGCTCGCCTCGATCTGGCTGCGGCGGCGGCTGCCCGGGACGCCCCTGCCGCCGGGCGCCGCGCACGAGCTGTGGGGTCACACCTGGCCACGGTCGCTGGCTGCCGGGATCCAGGCGGTGTTCCAGCGGCTGGACGTCGTGATCGTGGCGCTGCTCGCCGGCCCGGCCGAGGCCGCCGTCTACACCGCCGCCACCCGCTTCAAGATCGTGGGTCAGCTGGCCGGTCAGGGACTCGCGCAGGCCATGCAGCCGAGGCTGGTCCGGGCCCTCGCCGAGGGCGACCTGCCGCGCGCCGGGGAGCTGTACCGGTCGGCCACCCGCTGGCTGGTCCTGCTCACCTGGCCGGTCTGGCTGGGGTACGCCGCGTTCGCGCCGTGGTTGCTCGGCGCCGTCTTCGGTGACGGTTACACCGGCGGTGCGCCGGTGGCGTTCGTGCTGGCCGCGACGATGATGCTCGCCACGGCGTGCGGTATGGCCGACGTGGTGCTGACCTCCGCCGGGCACACCGGCTCCAGCCTGGCCAACCTGGTCGCCGCCGTCGCGACGGTGGTGGCGCTGGACCTGCTGCTCATCCCGTCGCTGGGCTCGCTCGGTGCCGCCCTCGGCTGGGCAGGGGGCACGGTGGTCAAGAACCTGCTGCCGCTCTGGCACATCCACCGCCGGTACGGCCTGCGGCCCTTCGGCGCCCGCAGCCCGGCCGCCCGGCGGGCGGCATGACCTCCCTTCCTTCCCCGCCCCCTACGGCCCTGAACGCGAGGTGGATGCCATGACCGCGCGGCCCGGGTGTTCCGGAAGCCTGGACACGTGATGGGCACCGTGACGCCCGTACTGGTCACCGGGCTGCCCAGGACCGGGACGAGCTGGACGGGCAGGATGCTCGCGGCGAGCGGGGAGCTGGTCTACGTCAACGAGCCGCTCAACCCCGAGCACCCGCCGGGCCACTCCCCCGGTGTCCTCGACGCCGTGGTCGGCCACCGGTTCCAGTACATCTGCCCGGACAACGAGCGGGCCTGGCTGCCCGCCTTCACCCGCACGGTCGCGCTGCGCTACGGGTTCCTCGCCGAACTGCGCCGCAACCGGTCACCGTACGACCTGGCGAGGATGGTCCGGTACGGCACCGCGTTCACGTTGGGGCGGCTGGGCGGGCGCCGGGCGCTGCTGGACGACCCGTTCGCGCTGTTCTCCGCCGGGTGGTTCGCCGACCGGCTCGGCTGCCGTGTGATCGTTCTGCTGCGCGATCCGGTGGCGTTCGTCGGCAGCTGGCAGCGGCTCGGCTGGACGGTCTACTTTCACGAGTTGCTCGAACAACCGCTGCTGATGCGCGACCAGCCCCACCTGGAGGCGTTGCGCCCGCTGGTCGGCTCCCAGGACCGTGTCGCCAAAGCCGTGGCCCTGTGGCGGGCGGCCGGGACCACCGCCGCCGACCTGGCGGAACGGCACCCAGGGATCATGCTCGCCCGCTACGAGGACCTGGCCCGCGAGCCCCTGGCGGGCTTTCGCCGCCTGTACGAGTGGGCGGGCCTGACCTGGACGGCCCGCGCCGAGGCGCGTATCCGCCGCGCGTGCACGGGCGCGTCAGGCACCAGGGCGTCAAGCACGGAGGCGTTAAGCATGGGCATGGGCATGGGCATGGGCACATCAGAGGGCATGAGCGCAGGCACAGGCACATCGGAGAGAGGCTTTGGCGGCTTCGCCTGGAGCGGCCTGTCCCGCACGGCCTACCGGCCGATGGACTCGCGCCGCGCCCTCGCCGAGGCCGACGCTCGGCTGAGCCCGCAGGAGGCCCTCCGGGTCAGGAGACTCGCCTCGGCGGAACGTTGGGTCCGCACGGGAAACACCGTGGAGTCGTGAGGCTCCGGCGCTCCGGAACTTCACGACTCCCATGCCTTCACGGTGCGTGACCTCACAGGGTCACGACCTCACAGGGTCACGACCTCAAGAGAACACAGCCCCACGGCCCATAGCCCCGCGGCACCACGCCCCACGGCTTCGAGGCGACACGGCTTCAGGAGAAGAGGCCGCGTACGAGGGAGACCGTGAGGAGCCGAAGCGCGTACGGCAGGTCGTCGACCAGATAGCGGCGGGCGAGCCTGCCCGGCTCCCGCGTCAGCCGGAAGACCCACTCCAGGCCGCCGCGGCGCATCCACGCCGGTGCCCGCCGCACGGTGCCCGCGGCGAAGGCGATCGCCGAGCCGCAGCCGACGAACCAGGTGCCCGGCAGGTCACGGCGGAGTGAGGCGATGAGGCGCTCCTGTCTGGGAAAGCCGAGCCCGACGAAGACCAGCCGAGGCGCGGCGGCGATCACGTCGTCGCGCACCCGGGCGTAGCTCTTCGGATCGTTCTCGAATCCGTAGGGCGGGGCGCCGACCCCGGCGAGCACCAGCTCCGGATGGCGGCCCACCAGCTCGCGGGCCGCCTGCGCGGCCGTGCCCCGGGGACCGCCCAGGAGATACACGGGATGGCGGTAGAAGGCGGCGGCCTCCGACAGGGACCAGATCAGGTCGGCGCCGGTGACCCGGCCGGGGAGAGGGGTGCCGAGCAGCCTCGCCGCCCACACCAACGGCATGCCGTCCGCCACCGCGAGATCGGCGCGCTCGACGAGTCGGCGGGCCCGGGGATCGCGGGCGACGGTCCGGCTGATGTCGACGTTCGGGGTGACGAGGTGGCCGCCCTCTCCGCGTTTCAGAGCCGCGACCACGTGCTCGACGACCTCGCCCTCGGTCATCGGGTCGATCGCGACCCCCGCCACCCGCACGCGCCTGCGCAGACGCCTGCGGGTGGCCTTGTCGGGTCGGGGCCTCCTGCGGGAGACGGCCGGGGGAGCCTCCCGCCCGGTGACCGGCGTCCCGGCCTGCCCTGCGACGGCGGGCAGGCCGGGCGCCGAGTCGTGACCGGTGGTCGCGGACCGGCGGTCGGTGCGGGGCGGGGAGGGAGGCACCGTCGGGCGCTCGACGGCCTTCACCGTCAGGAACGGGGCGAACGGTGGGTCGTGGCGCTCGGCGGCGGCCTGGCTCGTCACGGGCGGAACGATCAAGGCGCCGTGGCGGAGCACGACCCGCGGATGCCGGGTGACGGGCGCCATCAGATGCCGTGTCCCCGGTGGTGCAGGACGCTGAGCAGGGTCCGCGCGGGGATCAGGCCCGTCGCCACCGCGAGCGCGATGGGCGCCCGGGGTTCGCCGTGGCGGGCGGTGAAGGCCCGCCAGGCCCAGCGGCCCGCCTCCCTGCGCTGGCCGAGGGCCGCGTGGTGGAAGGCGAGCTGACCGTAGACCCGCGCCGCGCCGCGCGGATCCACGGCCAGATCAGGGTGCCGGGCGAGCATCCACTGCAGCCCGGCGATCCGGTCGGCCCAGCGGGCCACGTACGAGGAACCGCCCCAGCGCACCCGGACCAGGGGCCGGTCGACGTGCACGATGGGGTGCTGGGCCGCGGCGCGCAGTGCCAGGTCCCAGTCCTCGTTCTGTCCACCGGGGGCGCTCTCGTCCGCCCAGAGGCCGCCGCGCCGGAACAGGAACGTCGAGGAGTGCACCATCACCATCCGCGAGCGCACCAGGTGGCGGTAGGTGACGCGACTGGTCCCGGCCAGCCGGGCGATGCGCCGCGATCCGTACTCGACCTCGATGGCGCAGCTGGAGAAACGCGCCTCCGGCTCCGCCTCCAGCGCGGCGACCTGGGCCTCGATCTTTCCTGGCAGCCACTGGTCGTCGTCATCGCAGAAGGCGACCAGGTCGGTGCCGAGCGCGGCGATGCCGGTGTTGCGGGCGCCGGGCAGGCCGGGGGTGAACCGGTTGGCCATCACCCGCACGCCGCGTGAGGACGGCCCGTGCCGGCCGGGTGTCACCGCCCGGCTGGCGAGGAGGTCGGCCACCTGGTCGGCGACCCAGGCGGGATCGCCGCCGTCCACGACGACGACGACCTCGACGGGTCCTGGATGGTCCTGACCGAGCACGGCGAGCGTGGCCGCGCGCAGCTGGTCGGGCCGGTGTCCCCGGGTGGGGATGACGACACCCACCGATGTGTTCACGCGATTCTCCGGTAATAGCCGTATTTGATCATGAGGGGCCAGGTCAGCGCGGTGACCAGGCGCGACTGCCGGGGCGACGCGACGTCACGCCAGCTGTCGTCCCTGGTCAGCTCCGTGCGGCCGACCGTGAAGCGCACGGGGTTGCCCGAGGCCGTGTGCGCCGTCGAGAGCTCCGCCCACCTGCCAGAGAGGAAGTCGAGACGGCAGGGGAGCCCGATCCTGGCGACCACCCGCCTGAGCGTGTCGGCGGGGGTGTCGAGCAGGTCCTCGTAGCGGACCCGGGTGACCGGGACGCCCCTGCGGGCGAGGAGTTCGAGTCCGAGGTTCTCGCTCAGCCAGTGCAGCGAGGTGCGGGAGGGCGACCAGTGGGTCATCGGGCGCCCGTCCTCGGGACGGGCGACTTTCCTCCGCCAGGAGTGGGCGACCGCTCGGGGGTCGCGGACCATGTGAACGACCTGGACGTCGACTCCGGCCGCCGCGAGGCAGAAGGCGAGCGAGGCGTGCTTGCTGGAGTCGATCACGACCGGGCAGTCGGCGACCTCGCCCGCCGCGTCGTACAGGTCGCGGTGGATCGCGACGTACTCGTCCAGCTCCGCGGTGCCGGGCGTCGGCCATCGGCCGGTGCCCGTCTGCTCCTCGGCGAGGAGCCTCGCCAGCGTGGGGATGCGCCGGGTGCGGTCCACGCGGGACCTGAGCGCGATCATCCGGTGGGCGAGGCCCTCCGACCAGCCGCCGAACGCACGCTCGCCGACCTTCTCCCAGAAGGGGCACGATCCGAAGGGCTCACCGCACCCGCATGCCTCGTCCGCGAGCGCGCTCCTCGCCCAGAGGTGGACGACCTCACCGAGCGGAACGATGCCCGGGATCTCCCCCAGCAGGCGCTCCAGCAGTGTGGTCCCGCTACGGCCGAGGCCGCCCAGGAATACCACCCGAGCAGGTGACGGACTATCAGACACAGGCACGAATCCTTACCCGGTGGATACGGAACGTGTCGAGGCTAGCGCGGAGCGTAACAGAGGGGTCGGAGAACGGACAAAGGATCTACCCAACGGGTGCGACGCCGCCCGTCCCCTGAATCACGTCCACCGAACGGGGAGTGGCCACGACCTCGCGACCGACAGGGAGATCGAGCAGGGAAGGGACCGCGGCCTCGCGACCGAACAGGGAGATCGGAAAAAGGGAGGACCGCGGCCTCGCGATCCGACGCCGGGCGGACCCACGGCCGGCCCCTGGAACGACGAACCGCCCGCGGCCCCGCGCCACGGCCCCCTCCCTTCGCGTACGGGAGGGGACCGTGGCGCGGGCCACGGGCGGCGGGGTGCGCCTACTTGGCGTCGACGATCATCCCGGCGCCGACGGTGTTGTTGGTGGACTCGTCCACCAGGATGAAGCCGCCGGTGAGGCGGTTGCGGGCGTAGTCGTCCACGAACAGCGGCCGGGTGACGCGGAGCGAGACCCGGCCGATCTCGTTGAGGCCGAGCGACTGTGCCGTCTCGTCCCGGTGCAGGGTGTTGACGTCCAGCCGGTAGTGCAGGTCCTTGACCAGGGCACGGGCCGTGCGGGTGGTGTGCTTGATGGTCAGCTTGGTGCGCGGGGCGAGCTTGGCGGTGTCGGCCATCCAGCAGATCATCGCCTCCAGCTCCTGGGAGACGTGCGGCTGGTTGTTCGGACGGCAGATCATGTCGCCGCGCGAGATGTCGATGTCGTCCTCCAGCCGCAGGGTGACCGACATCGGGGGGAACGCCTCGTCGAGCGGCCCGTCGAAGGTGTCGATCGACGCGATGCGCGTGGCCAGTCCCGAGGGCAGGTGCATGACCTCGTCGCCCGGCTTCAGCACCCCTCCGGCGACCTGGCCCGCGTAGCCGCGGTAGTCGTGGAGTGAGGGGTCGGTGGCCCGCTGCGGGCGGATGACGTACTGCACGGGGAAGCGCACGTCGACCAGGTTGCGGTCGGAGGCGATGTGCACGTGCTCCAGGTGGTGGAGCAGGGAGGATCCGTTGTACCAGGGCGTGTTCTCCGAACGGGACACCACGTTGTCGCCGTGCAGCGCCGAGATCGGGATGAACGTGAGGTCCGGCGCGTTCAGCTTGGAGGCGAACGCGGTGAACTCCTCACGGATCTCCTCGAACCGCTCCTGGGAGTAGTCGACCAGGTCCATCTTGTTGACGGCGAGGACGAGGTGCGGCACCCGCAGCAGGGTGGTGAGGAAGGCGTGCCGCCGCGACTGTTCGAGCACGCCCTTGCGGGCGTCGATCAGGACGATCGCCAGGTCCGCGGTGGACGCGCCGGTGACCATGTTCCGGGTGTACTGGATGTGCCCGGGGGTGTCGGCGATGATGAACTTGCGCCTGGGAGTGGCGAAGTAGCGGTAGGCGACGTCGATCGTGATGCCCTGTTCCCGCTCGGCCCGCAGGCCGTCGGTGAGGAGCGACAGGTCGGTGTACTCGGTGCCGCGGTCGCGGGAGGTGCGCTCGACGGCCTCCAGCTGGTCCTCGAAGATCGCCTTGGAGTCGAAGAGCAGCCGCCCGATGAGGGTCGACTTTCCGTCGTCGACACTTCCCGCCGTGGCGAAGCGAAGAATGTCCATTAGCGCTGCTCTCCAGGGGTCGTACGGCGTGCGCGGCCGGACCGCGCGGGAAGGGACTCGCGGTGGGCCGGGTGGACCGGGTGGGCCAGGTCGCACGGGGCGCACGGGGCGTCGAAGATTCGGACTCTCACTAGAAGTAGCCCTCCTTCTTGCGGTCCTCCATGGACGCCTCGGAGGCCCGGTCGTCGGCGCGGGTGGCGCCGCGCTCGGTGATCCGGGTCACCGCGATCTCCTCGATGATCTCCTCGACCGTCGCGGCACCCGACTGGACGGCGCCGGTGCAGGTCACGTCACCGACCGTCCGGTAGCGGACCGTCATCTCCAGGAGCGACTCGTCCTCGTCACGGGTGATGAACTCGCTGTCGGCGAGCAGCATGCCGTCGCGCTCGAACACCTTGCGGGTGTGGGCGAAGTAGATCGACGGAATCTCGATCCCCTCGCGCCGGATGTAGTCCCAGATGTCGAGCTCGGTCCAGTTGGACAGCGGGAACACCCGGATGTGCTCGCCCTTGCGGATCCTCGCGTTGTAGAGGTTCCACAGCTCGGGACGCTGGTTCTTGGGGTCCCACTGGCCGAAGTCGTCGCGGAAGGAGAACACGCGCTCCTTGGCGCGAGCCTTCTCCTCGTCGCGGCGGGCGCCGCCGAACACCGCGTCGTACTCGTTCTCCTCGATCGCGTCCAGCAGCGTCGTGGTCTGGAGCCGGTTGCGCGAGGCCCTGCGACCGGTCTCCTCGACGACGCGTCCCGCGTCGATGGAGTCCTGGACGCTCGCGACGACGAGGCGGGCGCCCAGCTCGGCGGCTCGGCGGTCACGGAACTCGATGACCTCGGTGAAGTTGTGCCCGGTGTCGACGTGCATCAGGGGGAAGGGAATCGGCGCCGGCCAGAACGCCTTCTCCGCGATGCGGAGCATGACGATGGAGTCCTTGCCCCCGGAGAAGAGCAGACAGGGACGCTCGAACTCCGCCGCGACCTCACGCATGATGTGAATAGCCTCTGCCTCGAGGACATCGAGCTGCGACGTGGTGTAGTCGCGCTGAAGCATCAGACTCTCCTAGCGGGGATTAGCGGTGCAGATCCCGGATTCCAGCGAGCAACGTTGGCGCCAGTCCCGGTAGGGAAACAAGAATATCCGGCAGTGAGGGGTCGGGCTGGTTGTAGACCAGCGGCGAGCCGTCGATACGGCTCGCGTGGACCCCTGAGGCGAGGGCCACCGCGACAGGCGCGGCGGAGTCCCACTCGTACTGGCCGCCGGCGTGCACGTAGGCCTCGACCTCGCCGGTGAGCACGGCGGAGATCTTGGCGCCCGCCGAACCGATCGGCACCAGGTCGGCGCCGGCGAGACGGGCCAGGTTCTGCACGAACTCCGGCGGACGGGTCCTGCTGACCGCGATCCTGGGCCTCGCGCCCGCCTCGGGGGCGGGCGGCACGGGGGGTTCGAGGGTGGAGAGCGTACGGCCCTGGGCGGGCAGTGCGACGGCTCCGGCGGTCAGCGTGCCGCGCTCCCAGAGTGCCACGTGGACCGCCCAGTCGGAGCGGCCCTCCTCGGCGAACTCGCGGGTGCCGTCCAGCGGGTCGATGATCCAGACCCGCTCGGCGCGCAGCCTGCGCGAGTCGAGGCGCTCCTCGCTGGTCGCCTCCTCGGACAGCACACTGTCACCCGGACGCAGCCGGGACAGGGCCTCCATGAGAAACACGTGGGAGGAGGCGTCTCCCTCCTTGCGAAGCTCGGACGGGTCGCCGAAGCCGCGCTCCGCGCGCAGCGCCGCCAGCTTCTCACCGGCCGTCGTCGCCAGTTCGGCGGCGAGCTCGTGATCGTCGCGAACGGTCATCAGTATGCTCCAGCTCCTCGCGCGACAGCCGACCAAGTCTTCCACAGGATCTGCAGGTCCAGCATGAGGGACCAGCTCTCCACGTAACGCAGGTCCAATCGTACGGATTCCTCCCAGGAGAGGTCAGAGCGGCCACTCACCTGCCAGAGGCCGGTCATGCCTGGCTTGACCAGTAATCGACGGCGGACGTCGTCACCGTACCTCGCGACCTCCTCGGGTAGTGGCGGCCGGGGGCCGACCAGCGACATATGCCCCAGAACCACGTTAATCAATTGCGGCAGTTCGTCCAGTGAGTGACGGCGCAGCCGGGCGCCCAGCGGCGTCACCCTCGGATCATTACGGATCTTGAAGAGCAGGCCGGGACCGTCGCTGGACAGGGCGATCTTCCGGTGCTCGGCGTCGGCGCGCATCGTCCGGAACTTGTAGATCGTGAACTCGGCGCCGTCGCGCCCCACCCTCGTCTGCCGGAAGAACACCGGTCCCGGCCCCGAGGCCCGTACGGCCACCGCCACCCCCGCCAGCAGGGGCAGCAGCGCCGTCAGCAGCAGCCCGGCCCCCACCCGGTCGAACAGGTTCTTGAGCACCTGGCGCAGGCCGGAGATCTCGGGGTGGTCCACGTGCAGCAGCGGCAGTCCCGCCGCCGGGCGAATGGTGATCCGCGGCCCGGCCACCTCCATCAGGGCGGGGGCGACGATCAGGTCCGTGTGGGTCTTCTCCAGCCGCCAGGCCAGCCGCCGCAGCGCCACCCCGTCCATCTCCGGGCAGGCGAGCACGGCCACGGTGTCGGCCGAGACCCGCCCGACCGCGAGCGCGACCTCGGAGAGGTCGCCCAGGACGGGCACGCCCGCCACGTCGCCCATCCCGCCGCGCGCGACGACCGGCACGCTCTCCACATCGTGCATCCCGCCGCGCGGGATGCACGCCGCCACGACCTCCATGCCGTGGTAGCGCTCCCGGCGGAACCTGCGGACCAACTCGGTGATCGCCGCCCGGTGACCCACCGCCACGACCCGCCGCATGCACCCGCCCCGCGCCCGCCTGCGGTGCAGGGAACGGCGCAGGACGTACCTGGCGAGGAGGGTGAGCAGTGTCGTCAGCGGGAGCGCCAGCACCACGTAGCCCCGGGCCACTTCGATCTTGGTGAGGTAGGCGCAGACGGCGAGGGCGGCGGTGAGCATGAAGCCGCACTGCAGGATCCGCTGGAACTCCTCGGAGCCCAGGCCGATGAGCCGGGGCTCGTAGGCGCGGTTCAGCGCGACCACGCAGACCCAGACGACGGGCAGGGCGGCGCTCAGCACGACGTACGGGAAGACGTAGGCGGTAACCTCGCCGAATCGAACGAACAGCGCGAGGGCTCCGGCCAGGGCGGCGCAGACGGTGTCGGCGGCGACGGCCGTCGCGCGGTGCTTCCGCACCCAGCCCGGTGTGCGCCGCCGCGCGACCGGAACGGCCCCTGCCTCCCGCACGGCCCCGGACCCGCCTTCCCGCACGGCCCCGCTTTCCCGCATGGCCCCGGCTTCCCGCATGTCCGGGGCGGCTCCGGCTTCGCGTGTGTGCGGGACGGCTTTCGCCTCGCCTTCCCGCACAGCCGGCACGGCCTTCCCTTCGGCTTCCCACGTGGCCTGGACGGCTCCCGACCCGCTCTGTTGTGCGGCCTGGAATGCGGTCACGTCGCGCACGCGCTCCCCCTGCGTAACCGTTCACGGACAGACAGTCATGGAATGCTAGCGGTGGCGGGAGAGACCAGAAGGTTGAAGACCGAAACATACATCTCTGTGGATGTCGAGGCAGATGGCCCCATTCCGGGGCCTTATTCAATGATCAGCATGGGTATGGCCGTGGCCGGGCGGATGACCGGAAAGGTCTTCGAGCCGGTGGATCCACAGACCCTCACGCTCTACGCGGAGTTGCGGCCGATCAGCGACGACCACGTGCCCGAGGCGCTCGCCGTGAGCGGGCTCGACCGGGAGACGCTGATCCGCGAGGGCCGCGACCCGGCCGAGGCGATGCGGGAGGCCGCCGCGTGGATCCGCGAGGTGTGCGGGAACAGCTCGCCGGTGCTGGCGGCCTATCCGCTCTCCTACGACTGGATGTGGATTTACTGGTATTTCATGCGCTTCACCGGCGCCTCGCCGTTCGGGCACTCGCGGTGCATCGACCTCAAGACGCTGTACGCGGCCAAGGCGGGCGTACCGATCGGCTGGGCGACCAAGCGGCAGATGCCCGAGCACCTGCGGTCCCGGCGTCCGCACACCCACAACGCGCTTGACGACGCGATCGAGCAGGCCGAGCTGCTGCAGAATCTGATGGCGTTCGACCGCCGCTGACATCGGTCACGGGGAGCACGGCACGAACACCCCGGCTTCCCGGCGGGCCGAATGCCCGGACGGACCGGCTCCCCGGGCGGGCCGGCCGTCCGAGCGCTCCGATCGCTCCGAGCGTCTGGGGCCCCGGCCGTCCGGAGGTCCGTCCGTCCGGACGGGCAGGCGGGCGGGCCTCCTGAGGCCGACCGGCTGAGCCGGCTATCTGGGCGGACCGGAGATGTTCAGGTCGCCGGCGTGGAAGGCGTTCTGGGTCGGCTCCAGGCCGACCTTGATCAGCGACTCCACCACGTCGGAGGCGCGGTCGACGAGGAAGGCGAGATCCTTGCGTTCGGCGGTGGCGAAGTCGCGCAGGACGTAGGCCGCGGCGTCCATCCGGCCCGGCGGGCGGCCGATGCCGAACCTCACCCGCAGGTAGTCCTTGGTCGCCAGCGACTTGGTGATCGACTTCAGCCCGTTGTGGCCGTTGTCGCCGCCGCCCAGCTTCGCCCTCAGCGCGCCGTAGGGAATGTCCAGCTCGTCGTGGACCACGACCACCCTGGCCGGGTCGACCTTGTAGAAGTCGGCCAGGGCCTTGACCGGCCCCCCGGAGAGGTTCATGAAGGACAGCGGCTTGGCCAGCACGGCGGGGACACCCGCCAGGCGGCCCTCCAGGACCTCCGCCCGCGACCTGTGCGCCTTGAACCGTCCCCCGGCTCGCGCGGCGAGCTCGTCCAGGACCATGAACCCCGCGTTGTGCCGGTTCCCGGCGTACTCCGGCCCGGGGTTTCCCAGGCCCACGACCAACCAGCGGTCCACGATCGGCATCCCTTCACACGCGTCAGGGCGGCCCGGTCCCGGGCCGCCCTGACAGATCTAGCAGAGAAAACTACTCGGCGCTCTCGCCCTCGGCGGCCGGAGCGGCCTCGGCCGTCTCGGCGGCCTCGCCCTCCGGCTCGGCGACCGGGGTCGCGGCGACGATGAGGACGAGCGCCTCGGGGTCGGCGGCGAGGGTCGTGCCCTTGGGCAGCTTCAGGTCGGCGGCGGTGATCTGGGTGCCGACCTCCAGGCCCTCGACGTCGACCTCGACGCCCTCGGGGATGTGGGTGGCCTCGGTCTCGACGGAGACGGAGACGAGCTGCTGGTCGAGGATGCCGTCGGCGACGTCGCCCACCACGGTGACGGGGATGTCGACGGTGACCTTCTCGCCGCGACGGACGAGGATGAGGTCGACGTGCTCCAGGAAGCCCTTGATCGGGTCGCGCTGGACGCCCTTGGGCAGGGCCAGCTCGGTCACGGCGCCCTCAAGGCGGATCAGCACGTTCGGCGTACGCAGGGCGAGCAGCAGCTCGTGACCCGGCAGGGACAGGTGCTGGGGCTCGGTGCCGTGCCCGTAGAGGACGACGGGGACCTTGTCCTCGCGACGGATCTTGCGGGCGGCGCCCTTGCCGAACTTGTCACGGAGTTCGGTGGTGATGACCACTTCGGACATGGCTGATCTCCTAGGGATCTCGGGAATCGGAAAGGTGCGCTCCCCCTCACCCGCCCTAGCGGAAGGCGTTACGAGCGCACGCAATCCCACAACCCTACCGTGTCAACGGTGACGCCGAACGCGTCGCGGTCCCGAACGCCCTCGGACAGCTCCGGAAGGGGCTTCACCGCGCTCCGGGAACGGGGAAGAGGACCGTCCCCGGGAACGCGTGCACGACGGTTTCCCGGGGACGGGACGGGGTGTCAGCTGTCGCCCTCGAAGAGGCTCGTCACCGAGCCGTCGCTGAAGACCTCGTTGATGGCGCGGGCGATCAGGGGGGCGATCGACAGCACGGTGAGCTTGTCGAACCTCTTCTCCTCGGGCAGCGGCACCGTGTCGGTGACGATGACCTCGGAGATCCCGGAGTTCTTCAGCCGGTCGACCGCGGGGTCGGAGAACACCGCGTGGGTGGCGGCCACGACCACGTTGGTCGCGCCCTGCTCGTACAGCGCGTCGGCCGCCTTGCAGATCGTCCCCGCGGTGTCGATCATGTCGTCGATCAGCACACAGGTCCGGCCCCTCACCCGGCCGACGACCTCGTTCACCTTCACCTGGTTGGCCACGTCGAGGTCGCGGCGCTTGTGGATGAAGGCGAGCGGGGTGCCCAGCGTGTCGGCCCAGCGCTCCGAGAGCCGCACCCGGCCGGTGTCGGGCGAGACGACCGTGGTGCTGGCGAGGTCGAGCTTGTCCTTGAGGTAGTTGACCAGGACGGGCATCGCGAACAGGTGGTCCACCGGGCCGTCGAAGAAGCCCTGGATCTGGGAGGTGTGCAGGTCGATCGACATCAGCCGGTCGGCACCGGCCGTCTTGAACATGTCGGCCATGAGGCGGGCGGTGATGGGCTCGCGGCCCCGGCCCTTCTTGTCCTGGCGGGCGTAGCCGTAGAACGGCATGATCACGGTGATCCGCTTGGCGGAGGCGCGCTTGAGCGCGTCCACCATGATCAGCTGTTCCATGATCCACTGGTTGATCGGCCAGGTGTGGCTCTGCATGACGAACGCGTCGCAGCCGCGGACCGACTCCTGGTAACGGGCGTAGATCTCCCCGTTGGCGAAGTCGCGCAGCGTTGTCGGCGCCGCGTCGACCCCGAGGTGGCTCGCCACCGCGTCCGCCAGCTCCGGGTGCGCGCGCCCGGAGAAGAACATCAGGTTCTTCTCACCGGTCTTCTTGATGCCGCTCATGCCGTCCCCCTCGCCTGAGAGCCCGCCGATACCCGCGCGACGCCGCCGCGCCCGCCGGACCGCCCATCGGGCCGCTCGCCGGGCCGCTCGCTTCGCTCACTCACGTCTGGCTCCCCTGCTGTTCCCCGGCCTCGGCGGCCCGTAGCGCCGCCTCGGCCGATCTGGTGCCCGCGCGCCTGCGCGCGACCCACCCTTCGATGTTGCGCTGGCGCGCACGTGCCACCCCGATCGCTCCCGGGGGGACGTCTCCGTCGATGACCGATCCCGCGGCCGTGTACGCGCCGTCGCCGATCGTGACCGGCGCGACGAGCATGGTGTCGCACCCGACGAAGGCGTTCTCTCCCACCGTCGTGTGGTGCTTGTTGACCCCGTCGTAGTTGACGAAGATCGCCGAAGCGCCGATGTTGGCGCCCGCACCGATCGTGGCGTCGCCCACGTAGCTCAGGTGTGGCACCTTGGCCCCCTCACCGACCTGCGCGTTCTTCATCTCAACGTACGTCCCCGCCTTCGCCTTGCGCGCCAGGACCGTACCGGGGCGCAGGTAGGCGTACGGCCCGACCAGGGCCTCGGGGCCGATCACGGCGTCGACGCAGACGGCGTTGCGCACCAGCGCGCCCTCTCCGACGATCGTGTCGGTCAGGGTGCTGGCGGGGCCGATCTCCGCGCCCTCGGCGACCGTCGTGCAGCCGTGCAGCTGGGTGCCGGGGTGGATCACCACGTCCGCCTCGAGGATGACGTCGGCGTCGACCCATGTGGTGGCCGGGTCGATCACGGTCACCCCGGCCCGCATGTGGGCCTCCAGCAGGCGCGCGTTGAGCACCTTGCGGGCGAACGCCAGCTGTACGCGGTCGTTGACGCCCTCCACCTCCACGTAGTCGGCCGCGATGTGCGCGCCGACCCGGTGGCCGTCCTCCCGCAGGATCGCGAGGACGTCGGTGAGGTACTCCTCGCCCTGGGCGTTGGAGGTGGACACCCGCTTGACCGCGTCGGCGAGCAGGAGTCCGTCGAAGGCGTAGACGCCGGAGTTCATCTCCTTGATCGCCCGCTGCGCGGGGTTCGCGTCCTTCTCCTCGACGATCTCCAGGACCGCTCCCGAGGCGTCGCGGACGATCCGGCCGTAGCCGCGTGGATCGGGGACCTCGGCCGTCAGCACGGTGACGGCGTTGCCGTCCTGTCCGTGCCGTTCGAGCAGGGCGGCGAGGGTCTCGGCGCGCAGCAGCGGCGTGTCGCCGTACGTCACCAGGACGGTGCCGTCGATGGTGCCGGTCGCCTCCAGTGCGGTCCTGACGGCGTGGCCGGTGCCCTTCTGCTCGGTCTGGACGACGGTCCGCGCGTCGGGATCGGTCCCGGTCAGGTGCGTCTGGACCCGCTCCCTCTCGTGACCGATGACGACGACGAGCCGCTCGGGTTCGAGGTCCCTGGCGGCGGCGAGCACGTGGTCGACCAGGGCGCGGCCGCACAGCTCATGGAGGATCTTCGGTGTTCTCGACTTCATCCGGGTGCCCTCGCCTGCGGCGAGGACGATGACGGCTGCCGGGCGCGGCACACTCACGGACGAGGCTCCCTCGGCGTCGCGACTGAGACATGGCGAAGCGTGGTGACGAACGGCTACCCCGGGGGGCGGCGTCCTCACCTGCTCGACACCGTGAGGATACCTTCCCCCTCGGGGAGCCACTCAGCCGACCAGCCGAGCGAATAAAACAGACAGAAGTGGATTGCTCCGGCACCAGGACTCGAACCTGGACAACAAGGACCAAAACCTTGCGGGCTGCCAATTACCCAATGCCGGACCGGTCGGGCGATCGGGACGGAACCCGTACGCCCGGCACCCCTACGATACAGAGCCCGCACCGCCGAACGCGCCCCGTTTCCACACCCGCTTCCGCGACCCACCCCCGAGGCCCGTGCGACCGGGCACGCGCTCGGTCGTCCGATCTCCCAGGCATCCCGGACGCCTCAGGGGACACGGATCCCCCGGGCGCCACCGGCCTCACGGGCGGGCGCGCGCGGGATCCTCGTTTAGCAGGTCAGCCGGGGGTAGAACAAGTGATGGACCCGCTACGGAGTGAATCCCAGAGAGTCATGTTCCTGACATTAGGCGCTTAGGTGTTCCTAACTTACGATTGCGTAGGTTACGGTTGCGTAGCCGGACATGAGTCCTTGCCTTTTCCGAGCCACCGCGAGGTAGCGCATGACCCTCATCGAAGAGCGCCCTGCTCAGGGCCCAAAACCTGACATCGACCCCGAGCGGAAGACCCTGCCCGAGATCATCACCTTCGGAGTGGTGGTCGGCGCCCCGCTGATCGCGCTGGTCGTGGCCGTCCCGTTCGCCTGGGGGTGGGGACTCGGCTGGTCCGACGTCATCATCGCGAGCGTCTTCTACGTGGTCACCGGACTGGGCGTCACCGTCGGCCTGCACCGCCACTTCACGCACGGCTCGTTCAAGGCCAAGCGCCCGCTGAAGATCGCGTTGGGCATCGCCGGCAGCCTCTCCATGGAGATGTCGGTGCTCGACTGGGTGGCCACCCACCGCAAGCACCACAAGTTCTCCGACAAGGAGGGCGACCCGCACTCGCCGTGGCGCTTCGGCACGGGCTTCGTGGCCGTGGCCAAGGGCCTGCTCTGGGCACACATGGGCTGGCTCTTCGAGGCCGACAGGGCCAACCGCGAGAAGTACGCGCCCGACCTGGTCAAGGACCCGGACATCATCAAGCTGCACAAGTTCTTCCCCGTCCTGGCGATCACCACGATGGTGATGCCCGCCCTGCTGGGCGGCCTGCTGACCTGGTCGTGGTGGGGCATGGCGACCGGCTTCTTCTGGGGCACGCTGGTCAGGATCGGCCTGCTGCACCACGTGACCTGGTCGATCAACTCCATCTGCCACGTCTTCGGCGAGGAGGCCTTCGAGTCGCGCGACAAGTCGCGCAACGTGTGGTGGCTCGCCATCCCCTCCTTCGGCGAGTCCTGGCACAACCTGCACCACTCCGACCCGACCTGCGCCCGGCACGGCGTGCTGAAGGGGCAGATCGATCTCAGCGCGGGCGTCATCCGCTGGTTCGAGAAGGCCGGATGGGCCTACGACGTGCGCTGGCCGACGCCCGAGCGCCTCGCCGCCAAGCGCATCGCCGCCTGACCCGGGGTTCGGGTCCCGTCCGGGAGCGGGGGAACGCCATTATTAGAGACGTGAGCGAACCCCGACGGCGCATGTCAGGTAAGGAACGCCGGGAACAGCTGATCCAGATCAGCAGGACCCTGTTCGCGGAGAAAGGGTTCGACGGCACATCGGTCGAGGAGATCGCGGCGACCGCGAACGTCTCCAAACCGGTGGTCTACGAGCACTTCGGCGGTAAGGAGGGCGTGTACGCGGTCGTCATCGACCGGGAGATGCAGAAGTTACTGAGCCTGGTGACCGAGGCGCTGTCCGCCTCGCACTCGCTGATCAAGCTGGAGAGGGCGGCCCTCGCCCTGCTGGCCTACGTGGAGGAGAACAGCGAGGGTTTCCGCATCCTCGTCCGTGACTCGCACGCCGCCTCGGGGACCGGCACGTTCGCCAGCCTGATCAACGACATCGCCAGCCAGGTCGAGGACGTCATGGTCGACGAGTTCGTCGAGCGAGGCTACGACCCCAAACTGGCTCCCATGTACGCCCAGATGCTGGTCGGCATGGTGGCGCTGACCGGCCAGTGGTGGCTCGACGTGCGCAGACCGGCGCGCGAGGAGGTCGCCGCCCACCTGGTCAACCTGGCCTGGAACGGTCTGACCGGCCTGGATCCCAACCCCCGGCTGACCGCGGCCTCGCGCGGCCTGGAGCACCGGCTCGCCCATCCACAGCCGCGCCCGTCGGAACCCCACCCCTCCGGCCCCCGGCCGCGCGCCACCGGGCCGGAGCAGAAGGAGCCGGAGGAGCCGGAACCTCCCCCGGAGGAGTCGCCACCCCTGACGGAGAAGGAGATCCGGGAGCTGGAGAAGGCCCGCGAGCGGGAGCTGAAGAACCAGGAGAAGCTGCGCGAGCGCGAGCTCAAGGAGCAGGAGAAGGCCCGCGAGCGCGAGCGGCGCGAGGCCGAGAAGCTCGCCAAGGACCTGGAGAAGATCCGGCTCCGCGAGCAGCGGGAGCTGGAGAAGGTGCGCGAGCGGGAGTACCGGGAGCAGCAGCGACTGCTGCGGGAGCAGGAGAAGGCCCGCGAGCGCGAGCTGCGAGATCTGGAGAAGGCGCGGCTCAAGGAGGCCAGGGCCGCCGGGGACGGCCGCAGGCACGCAAGCTCCGTCGACACGGGGCGGGAAAAGCTTGAACCAAGTGAGTAAGCAACAGCGCTCGTTGAGACGAAGTTAACGTTCCGTTCAATCAAAGCGGGCATTCTGGTCATATGTCCGCTGAACTCGTTCGCCCGGCCCCCGATGGGCTCTCCCTACCCCAGGAACGCTTCCTCAACCGGGAGGAGAGCTGGCTCCAGTTCAACCAACGGGTTCTGGAGCTGGCGGAGGATCCGTCGCTGCCCCTGCTCGAACGGGTGCGGTTCCTCGCCATCTTCGCCAGCAACCTCGACGAGTTCTTCCGCGTGCGGGTGGCCGGGTTGAAACGACGGATGGCCACCGGCCTGCTGCTCCGCACGAAGAGCGGGCTGAAACCGCGTGAGGAGCTGGCGAGGATCGCGGCCATCGCCAACGACCTCGCGCAGCGGCAGTCGGCCTGCTTCCACGAGCGGATCTGCCCGCAACTGGGCGCCGAGGGCATCGAGATCGTGCGCTGGGACGATCTGGGCCGCGACGAGCGCAGCGAGATGCGCAAGCTCTTCAGGGAGCGGATCAGGCCGGTGCTGACGCCGCTCGCCGTCGACCCCGCCCATCCCTTTCCGTACATCTCGGGTCTGTCCCTGAACCTGGCCGTCACCGTCCGCAACCCCTCGACGGGCAACACGGTCTTCGCCAGGGTGAAGGTGCCCAGCCAGCTCCCCCGCTTCGTCACGGCCTCCAGGGACCGCTTCGTCCCGCTGGAGGACGTGATCGCCGCCCACCTCGGACAGCTGTTCAAGGGCATGGAGATCGTCGAGCACCACGTCTTCCGGGTGACCCGCAACGAGGACCTCGACGTCGACGAGGACGTCACGGAGAACCTCATGCAGGCGCTGGAGCGCGAGCTACTCAAGCGCCGCTTCGGCCCCCCGGTCCGGCTGGAGGTCGAGGACACCATCACGCCCGAGGTGCTCGACCTGCTGGTGGACGAGCTGGGGGTCGCCGAGCACGAGATCTACCGGCTGCCGGGGCCGCTGGACCTGACCGGGCTGCACGCGATCGCCGACCTGGACCGGGGCGAGCTGAGCTTCCGCCCGTTCGTGCCCGCCGAGGTCGTGCACGTCGAGGACGACATCTTCGCGGTGCTGCGCGAGCGGGACGTGCTGCTGCACCACCCGTACGACTCGTTCTCCACGAGCGTGCAGCGCTTCATCGAGCAGGCCGCGGCCGACCCCGCCGTGCTCGCCATCAAGCAGACGCTCTACCGCACCAGCGGCGACTCGCCGATCGTGGACGCGCTGATCGACGCCGCCGAGGCGGGCAAGCAGGTCGTCGTGGTCGTGGAGATCAAGGCCAGGTTCGACGAGCACGCCAACATCACCTGGGCTCGCAAGCTGGAGCGGGCCGGATGCCACGTGGTCTACGGCGTCGTGGGCCTGAAGACCCACTGCAAGCTCGCCCTGGTCGTGCGCCAGGAGCCCTCGGGCGAACTGCGCAGCTACTGCCACATCGGCACGGGGAACTACAACCCCAAGACCGCCAGGCTGTACGAGGACCTCGGCCTGCTCACCGCCGACCGGCTGGTCGGCGAGGACGTCACGGACCTGTTCATCCACCTCACCGGCTACTCCAACCACTCGGCCTACCGGCGGCTGCTCGTCGCCCCGCACTCGCTGCGCGGCGGGCTGCTGGCCAGGATCGAGCGGGAGATCTCCCACCAGGAGGCGGGACGGCCGGCCAGGATCAGGATGAAGACGAACTCCCTGGTGGACGAGCCCATCATCGACGCCCTCTACCGGGCGTCACAGGCCGGCGTACCGGTGGACCTGTGGGTGCGCGGGGTCTGCACGCTCCGCCCCGGTGTCCCCGACCTGTCGGAGAACATCAGGGTGCGGAGCGTGCTCGGCCGGTTCCTCGAACACTCGCGGATCTACGAGTTCGGCCACGGCCGGCGCCCGGAGATCTGGATCGGCAGCGGTGACATGATGCGCCGCAACATCGAGCGCAGGGTGGAGACGCTGGTCAAGGTCTCCAGCCAGCAGCAGCGCAACTATCTCAGCGACCTGCTGGACCGGGCCATGTCCGACGACACCGCGACCTGGTGGCTCAACTCCGACGGCACCTGGACCCGGCACCCCGGCGACGACCTGCAGACCTACCTGATCGGCACCCGCAGGTGGAGAGCGATCGATGACTGAGCGCGGCCCCCGCCCGGACGACATGATCCACGCGGCCGGGGCGGTCATCTGGCGCGGCTCCCCCGACGCGCCGGAGGTCGCGCTCGTCCACCGGCCCAAGTACGACGACTGGTCGTTCCCCAAGGGGAAGCTGAAGCGCGGTGAGCACCCCGTCGCCGGCGCGCTGCGGGAGGTGGCCGAGGAGACGGGCCTCACCGTGGAGTTCGGCCGGTCGCTGCCGTCGAGCCACTACCTCAAGGGCGGGCGGCCCAAGCGGGTCGACTACTGGCTGGCCAGGATGGTCTCCGAGGGCCGTCGCACCGACACCCACGAGGTCGACGGCGTGGCCTGGCTACCGGTGGAGGAGGCCGCACGGCGCCTGAGCTACGAGTGGGACGCCGGGCTGCTGCGCGCGCTCGGCGAAGCGCCGCTCGCGACCACCCCGCTCGTGCTGGTACGACACGCCCTGGCGGGAAACCGGCAGGACTGGAAGGGCGACGACGACGACCGGCCGCTCGACGGGCGCGGGCGCGGGCAGTCCGAGGTGCTGGCGAGCGTGCTGGGCGCCTTCCGCCCCGCGGAGCTGGTCAGCTCACCCAGCAGGCGGTGCGTACAGACCCTGGAGCCGTACGCCGAGCGGGCCGGTCTGCCGATCCGGCTCGAATCCGTCCTGTCGGAGAACGGCTACGACTGCCGGGCCTCCCTGCGCCTGGCCACGGAGGCGATGGCCTCGAACCGGCCCGTCGCGCTCTGCAGCCACGGCAAGGTCCTGCCCGAGCTGATCGCCGGGCTCGACGAACGGGCGGGCGACACGCGGCTGGCCAAGGGCGCGTTCATGGTGCTGCACCACGCGGGCGGCGACGTCGTGGCCGTGGACGCCTACGACGTCTGACGGCACGCCTGAGGCGTCGGCGTCCCTCCGTGAAGGACACGTCGGCCGTCCCGCCGTGAAGGATCTCGTGCCGCCGGAGCATGGGGGACCTCGTGCCGCCGGAGCTCGCCGTGACCGAGACGCCGGGTGGGGTCGTCCCCGTTCGGCCGTCCCTTCAGAGGATTTTCGCGACGGCGACCCTGGTCTTCTCCCAGATCCGGGGGAACTCCTCCCACGCGCGCGCGGCCGCGGCCCGCTCCACGCCGGTCAGCACGCCGTAGGTGAACGTGTCCTCCCCGACCAGGCGGGCGTTTCCGGCCTCGGCCGCGAGCCGCTCCTGCGCGACGACGCCGTCCATGTGGTTGCCCAGCACCTCCTGGACGTCCTCCGCCCGCTTGGCCAGCTTCCTCATGCCGATCACCTCGGCGGTGTAGCGGGCCCGTTTGGCCGCCTTGCGCACCTCGTGCATCGCGACCTCGCGCTCGGACTCGTCCTCGACGGCCTGGGCGGTGTCGTAGATCCTGGTGACCCGGCGCCAGCTCTTGGCGGCGACGACCTCCAGGGTGTCGGCGGGCTTCTTCGCGGCCTTGGTGAGCACCGGGGTGCCTGTCAGGTCGTCGAGGGCGTCGAGCAGGGCGAAGTAGCGCTCCCCGCCCATGATGTCCCTGATCCGGTCGAGGGCCTCGTGCTCGTCGTCCAGCAGGTCGGAGCTGAGCCTCGCCCGCACCGGGCCCACGATCAGCGCGTCGTCCAGGCTGTCGAGCCGACGCGCGAACCGCTCACGGATGACCTCCAGATCACGTGCCTCACCGAGGACCGCGCCGAGCCACTTGAGCTCCTTCCTGAGGTCGTCGGTCCCCTCGACGACCGTCTTGAACGACTTCAGCGCGCTGCGGAGCCGCCGGGCGGCGACGCGCATCTGGTGTACGGCGTCCTCCTCCGCCTTCCTGACCCGGGGGTCCTGGGCGAGCAGCGCGCCGACCTGGGAGGTGAGGTAGTCGAGGACGA
The DNA here is from genome assembly GCF_042899335.1 of Streptosporangium sp. NPDC000095. Lineage (NCBI taxonomy): Bacteria > Bacillati > Actinomycetota > Actinomycetes > Streptosporangiales > Streptosporangiaceae > Streptosporangium > Streptosporangium sp. NPDC000095. Next base: position 17,447 of record NZ_JBIAZS010000011.1, on the reverse strand, counting down.
CCTCGCCCGCCGACCCGGGAGCGGTCTCGGCGCGCGGATGCTCCGAGACCGCTCCGGCGCCGCCGAGCAGGCGCGCGAGCTTGCTCGCCGAGTCGGCGGGGACGGCCCCGGCCTTGCCCAGCCGCTTGCCGACCTTCTTCAGGAGCTTCTCCTCCCCCTGGAGCAGCTCCGCCTCCACCTCGCGCCAGCGCTCGACGTGGGGTTCGTCACCGAACACGGTGCCCTTGACCCGGTCGTCGGCGATCTCGACCAGCCCCACCCCGGCACCGTTGACCAGGGTGGTGACGGAGCGGCGGGTGTCCAGCTCGGCGATGGGCGCGAGCGGGGCGCCCCGGGTGTAGGCGAGCACGAGGTCCGCCAGCTCGGCCGGGACGATCTTGGCGCTCCGGGTCAGCGGGTGGGTGATCTCCTGCCGGACGCCCTTGGCCTTGGGAAGTTTGAGGTGCCAGCCGGGATCGGTGCCGCCCCTGCGCCTGCGCAGGGTGATCCCCCGCGCGGCGAGCCTCAGATCGGGCGTGTCGAAGTAGAGGGCGACCAGCTGGTGGGTTTTCGGCCCCACCACCCCTGTCGAACCCGGCAGGCCGGTAAGGTCCGGCAGCCGGTAGTCCACCGGCACGTCGAACTTGTCCTCGATCTCTATTCCCACAGGTCATCCCCAGATTTGCCCAGATATCTACCGTCTCTTCGCAGTATTTATTGATGCCCTGTTATCCGTCCAGGAACCCCGGCCAGTGCCGTGACCAGGACGCCACCGCTGTCCGGGCTACATTCCAACGATCACTTCTGAGCGACCGCGAAGATCCGGCGGAAGGGGAAGACCGTGCCGTACGGCTCGGGCGGGTAGGCCTCGCGGAGGGCGGCGGCGCAGTCGGCGAGGAAGGCGGCGGCCTCGGCGGGATACAGACGGTCGAGCATGGGGCGCAGGGCGGTGCCGGTGATCCAGGTGAGCACGGCGTCGTCACCGGGCAGGACGTGCAGGTAGGTGGTCTCCCAGGCGTCCACCCGGCAGCCGAGGCCGGTGAGCAGGCCGAGGTAGGCGGCCGGGTCGTCGACCGGGGAGGGCCTGGCCAGGTCGCCCAGCCGGTCGCGCCACGTGGTGCGGCACAGCTCGCGGATCAGGGTGTGGCTGGGGGCGTCGAAGTTGCCGGGGACCTGGAAGGCGAGCCGGCCGCCGGGGGCGAGGGCCTCCACCCAGCGCGGCAGCAGTTCGCGGTGCTCAGGCACCCACTGCAGGACGGCGTTGGACACGATCACGTCGACCGGGCGCTCGGGGCGCCACGTCGTGACGTCGTCGACGGAGAAGCTCAGCGAACCGCCCGCGGGGGCCTTCTCGATCATGGCGGGCGAGGAGTCGAACCCGTGGACGCGGGCGTCCGGCCACCGCCTGGCGAGCTCGGCGGTGAGCTCACCGGTGCCGCAGCCCGCGTCGACCACGTAACCGGGGCGCTCCACGGCTATCCTGGAAACAAGATCGAAGAACGGTCGCGAGCGCTCGTCGGCGTAGCGACCGTAGACCAGGGGATCCCACATATCTCTTGACATCAAGACAAGTGATATCCGGCAAGATATCTCGATGTCAAGACAGATAGACTCGCGCCATGACCCAGCACCACTCGGACCACGGCTCCGGGCGTCCCTCCGCCGCGAAGGACAAGACCGTCGCGGCCGACGCGGCCGCCGGGGATCCCGACCAGGACCCCGACAGGAACCTCGTTCGGGATCCCTACAAGGACCTCGGCCAGGATCCCACCCCGGACTCCGGCCGAAACCTTGACCGAGACCTCGGTCAGGATCCCGAGAAGGACGAGGTCGACCTGCTGGTCGCCGCCTGGCGCCAGGAACGCCCCGACCTCGACGTGGAACCGCTTCAGGTGCTCAGCCGGGTCTCCCGGCTCGCCCGCCACCTCGACCGCGCCCGCCGGGCCTCCTTCGCGGAGCACGACCTGGAGACCTGGGAGTTCGACGTGCTCACCGCCCTGCGCCGGGCCGGGGAGCCGTACGAGATGAGTCCGGGAGCCCTGCTCCGCGCGACGCTGGTGACGTCGGGGACGATGACCAACCGGATCGACCGCCTGGCCGCGGCCGGGCTGGTCAAGCGGCGCCCCGACCCCGAGGACCGGCGCGGCGTCCTGGTCTCCCTGACCGACGCCGGACGGACGCGGGTGGACGGAGCCTTCGCCGACCTGCTGCGCCGCGAGCGCGATCTCCTGTCGAGCCTGGGAAAACGCGAACAGCAGGCCCTCGCGGACCTGCTGCGCACGCTACTCATCCCCTTCGACACCACCGACACCGGAGTGCGTTGACAGTTCATGCCCTCCGGTGAAGATCCAAACCTGGGCCTTCCGCATTCCTGGACGGATCCGGAGACCCACGCCCGACCATCCGGACAGCCGAGCCCCCGTCTCATCGGATCCGGAACCACGCCCGATCACCCGGGCGGCCGGCCCCGCCGAGGACACGACCGCCCCACCCCGTCGGAGCGGCGACATGCCTGATCAGGCGATCCGCCCCACCCCGTGGCGAGGAGCGCGCCTAATCGCCCAGGCGGTCGGCGAGCTCCAGCCACTCGCCCTCGATCGACTCCTTCTCCGCGAGGATCTCCTTGAGCTGCGCGTCGAGCGAGGCGAGCCGCTCGTAGTCGGCGGCGGCGTCGGCCATGGACGCGTGCAGCTTCGCCTCGCGGCCACTCAGCTTGTCGAGCTGGCGCTCCATCCTGGAGAGCTCCTTGCGGAGGTCGCGCTCGTCCTTCGCCGACAGGCCGGGAGCCGTCTCCTTCGCGCCGGTGGACGAGGTCGCCGAGGCCGTACCCGACACCGCGCCGGAGGCCGCCCGCGCGGACAGGGCCGCCCCCGAGGCCCGGCGGGCCAGGTATTCGTCCACGCCGCCGGGGAGCATCGAGAGCTTGTGGTCGCCGAGCAGGGCGACGGTCCTGTCGGTGACCCGCTCCAGGAAGTAGCGGTCGTGGCTGACCAGGATCAGCGTGCCCGGCCAGCCGTCGAGCAGGTCCTCCAGCTCGTTGAGCGTCTCGATGTCGAGGTCGTTGGTCGGCTCGTCCAGCAGCAGCACGTTGGGGTCGTCCATGAGGAGGCGGAGCAGCTGCAGGCGGCGGCGCTCGCCACCGGACAGGTCGCCGACGACCTTCCACTGCGCGTCGCCCTTGAAGCCGAGGCGCTCAAGCAGCTGGGAGGCGGTCCACTCCTTCTTGCCGACCTGGATGAACTTGCGGACCTCCTCGACGGTCTCCAGCACCCTGCGCGCGGGGTCGAGCTCGCCCAGCTCCTGCGACAGGTGCGCCAGGCGGACCGTCTTGCCGCGTACGAGCCTGCCCGAGTCGGGGTGCACGGTGCCGGCGAGCAGGCGGAGCAGCGACGACTTGCCCGACCCGTTCACGCCGATCAGACCGATCCGGTCGCCGGGACCGAACTGCCAGGTCGTGTGGTCGAGGACCATCGGGCCCTGGCCGGGGCCTCCGGCGTGCAGGGTGACGTCCTCAAGGTCGTAGACCGTACGGCCCAGCCGGGCGGCGGCGAACTTGACCAGCTCGACGCTCTCCCTGGCGGGAGGCTCGTCGGCGATCAGCGCCTGGGCGGCGTCGATGCGGAACTTGGGCTTTGAGGTGCGCGCGGGCGGGCCCCGGCGGAGCCAGGCGATCTCCTTGCGCATCAGGTTCTGGCGACGGGCCTCGGCGGAGGCGGCGATCCGGGCGCGCTCGGCCTTGGCCAGCACGTACGCGGCGTAACCGCCCTCGTAGCGTTCGACCGCGCCGTCCACGACCTCCCACGTCCTGGTGGAGACCGCGTCCAGGAACCACCGGTCGTGGGTCACCACCACCAGCGCGGTCCTGCGGCCCGCCAGGTGCCTGGCGAGCCAGTCGATCGCCTCGATGTCGAGGTGGTTGGTGGGCTCGTCCAGGATGATCAGGTCGTGCTCGTCGATGAGCAGCTTGGCCAGGGCCGTACGGCGCCGCTCACCGCCCGACAGGCTGCCCGCGGGCGCCGTCAGGTCGATGTCGCCGAGCAGATTGGCGAGGATCTCGCGGATGCCCGCGTCACCCGCCCACTCGTGCTCGGACCTGTCGCCCAGGACGATCTCGCTCACCGAGCGCGCCGGGTCGAGGTCGTCGCCCTGCGACAGCGACCCCACCTGGAGCCCTCGGTTGTGGGTGACCCGTCCGCTGTTCGGCTTGAGATCGCCGGCTATCACCGAGATGAGGGTGGTCTTGCCGCCACCGTTGCGGCCGACCACGCCGATGCGGTCGCCCACCTCGATGCCGAGGGAGACGTCGCTGAGCAGGGGCTTGGGACCGTAGGAGTGGGAGACCGACTCAAGATTGACCAGATTCATCGCCAGACAAGCGTATCCGCTCCCAGCCGGCGCGACCCCCGCGGGGAAAACGGCTCCCGCCCGCACGGCCGTCGCGTAGGCCACGGTGACGGCGGCGTCGTCGGCGTCAGACGGCTCCCGCCCGCGCGACCGTCGCCGAGAGGCGGACCCTGCCCTCGGCTGCCCTCGGCTGCCCTCGGCTGTCGCGCCGCCTTCCTCGACGGTCACGCCGCCTCGGTGACCGGGGGCGGTTACACGATCACGGGGCCCGGGACGGGGCCGTGGGCGGTGATGACGTCGCGCGCCACCCCGGCGTCCTTCAGGGAGGCGGCCAGCTCACCCGCGTGGGACTCGGAACGGGCCAGGAAGGCGCAGGTGGGCCCCGAACCGGAGACCAGCGAGCCGAGGGCGCCGTGCTCGCGGCCGGCCTCCAGGGTGCGGGCCAGGGATCCGCGCAGCATCACGGCGGCGGGCTGCAGGTCGTTGCGGAGCTCCGCGCCGAGGGTCTCCGCGTCCCCCTCACGGAGCGCGGCGAGCAGCGGCTCGGCGGCCCGGGGCCAGGCGACCCGCTCGCCGGTCGCCTCGCGGAGGCGGTCGCACTCGGCGTAGACCGTGGCCGTGGACAGGCCGCCGTCGGCGAGCGCGAACACCCAGTGGAAGTCGCCCTCGACCTTCAGCGGGGTGAGCCGCTCGCCCCTGCCGGTGCCGACGGCCGTACCGCCGAGCAGCGCGAACGGGACGTCGCTGCCGATGTCGGCGGCGATCTCCATCAGATCCTCGAGCGGCAGGCCGAGGCCCCACAGCTCGTTGCAGGCGACCAGGGCCGCCGCTGCGTCGGCGCTGCCGCCCGCCATGCCGCCCGCCACCGGGATCGACTTGCGGATGAGCAGGTTCACGCCGTACGAGCGGCCCGCGTGCCCGGCCAGCGCGAGGGCGGCCTTGATCGCGAGGTTCTCGCCGTCCTCGGGCACCTGGTCGGCGGACTCGCCCTCCACCCGGACGCTCATCCCCACCTTCGCGGTGGCCGTGACCTCGTCGAAGATCGAGACGGCGTGGAAGACGTTGACGAGGTCGTGGTAGCCGTCATCCCGCAGCGGCCCCACGGCGAGCTGCAGGTTGACCTTCGCGGGCACGCGGACGGTCACGGAGTCCATGTGCCCCCCTCAAGAGCTCGCTCACTGGTCACGACGTCAGATGGTAACGGGCTCCCTGCGCGGTGCACACGAACGGACCGGCGAATCACGTCACGCACCGCTCTCCACCCCGCCTTCCTGTCCGCTTTCCTTCGTACGGTGCTCGGCGATCCGCGCGAAGTCCTCGACGGTGAGCTGCTCGCCGCGTTCCGAGGGGTCGATCCCCGCGGCCCGCAGCGCCCGCTCGGCGGCGGAGGCCGTACCCGCCCACGAGGCGAGGGCGGCGCGCAGGGTCTTGCGGCGCTGGGCGAAGGCGGCGTCCACCACCGCGAAGACCTCCTCGCGGGTCGCCACGGTCGTGGGCGGCTCCCGCCTGACCATCGCGACCAGGCCGGAGTCGACGTTGGGGACCGGCCAGAAGACCGTGCGGCCGACGGGACCCGCCCGGCGGACGTCGGCGTACCAGGCGGCCTTGACCGAGGGGATGCCGTACACCTTGGAACCGGGGGCGGCGGCGAGCCGGTCGGCGACCTCGGCCTGCACCATGATCAGGACCTTGCTCAGCGACGGCTGCGTCTCCAGCAGGTGCAGCACCACCGGCACGGACACGTTGTAGGGGAGGTTCGCCACCAGCGCGGTCGGCCTCTCCGCGGGAAGGTCCGCGGGCAGGACGCGCATGGCGTCGGCGAGCACCACGGTGAGGCGGTCGGCGAGCTCGGGGGTGTGCTCGGCGACGGTGAGCGGCAGCTGAGCCGCGAGGACGGGGTCGATCTCCACGGCGATCACGCGGCGGACCTCGGGAAGCAGCGCGAGCGTGAGCGATCCCAGCCCCGGACCGACCTCGATGACGACGTCGTCCGGCTCAAGCCCGGCCACCCGCACGATCTTGCGGACCGTGCCCCCGTCGATCACGAAGTTCTGGCCGAGCTTCTTCGTGGGACGAATATTGAGCTTGTTCGCCAAAATACGTATTTCCGCTGGGCCGAGAAGGTTCATGCTGGTTCCCCGTACGCCCGCTCACGGCCGGCACCCATCGGCCCGCTGGGGTCTTTGGCTCGTTCGCCGCGATTACTCAAGGTTGTTCTCCCATGCCATCCGACCAGTTTCCCGCACAGAAGGCGATGCGAGGACGTTCGATGAAGCGCGAGAGGTTCCGTTGTGGATAACGTTGCCGTACGGGGGCCCGACGGTGAGAGAGGGAACCTGCCCGGTGAAGAGGACGTGAACCAGCCCGGTGTCGAAGGGCTGCGCCCCGCCGACCCCGAGCGGATCGGGAGTTACCGCCTGCTCGGACGTCTCGGCGAGGGCGGGATGGGAACCGTGTATCTGGCGCTGGCACCGACGGGACGGCCGGTCGCGCTCAAGGTGGTGAAGGCGGAGTTCGCGATCGAGGACGGCTTCGCGGCGAGGTTTCACACGGAGGTCGAGAACGCCCGCAGGGTGGCCTCGTTCTGCACCGCGCAGGTGCTGGACAACGGCAACGACGACGACGGCCGCCCCTACATGGTCACCGAGTACATCGCGGGCACGCCACTGTCCCGCCAGATCATCGAGCACGGCGCCCTGGAGCAGGGAACCCTGCACGGCGTGGCCCTGGGGGTGGCGGCCGCTCTGGCCGCGATCCACGTCGCCGGTCTGGTACACCGGGACCTCAAGCCCGCCAACGTGATCCTGTCCATGTCGGGACCCCGCGTGATCGACTTCGGCATCGCCAGAGCCCTCGACTCCACGCACAGCTTCACCCGCTCGGGCGAGGTGCTCGGCAGCCCCGGCTGGTGGGCCCCCGAGCAGGTGCGCGGCCTGGAGATCACCCCGGCCGCCGACGTCTTCGCCTGGGGCTGCATGGTCGCGTACGCGGGCAACGGCCGCCACCCCTACGGGCGGGGCGACATGATGACCATGGCGACCCGGCTGCTCACCACCCCACCCGACCTGGGCGCGCTTCCCGCCCCGCTGAACGACCTGGTCCGCCGCGCGACCGAGATGGACCCCTACCAGCGGCCCAGCGCCCAGGACCTGCTGATCGCCCTGGTCGGCGGCGGGATCGCGGCACCGTCCGCTCCCGCGCCCGTGCGGGCCGACCCGCCCACGCTGATCGCGACCGACCTGCTGAACGAGTCGTGGGAGCCGCCTTCCAACGTGGAACCCGACTCCACCCAGACCCTCAGCGCGCTGAACCTGGGGACGGGGTTCGCCGACCCGGCGACGGCACCGACTCCCATCCCCGGCCCGATTCCCGCCCGGCGTCCCGCGGACCCGTTCCCGGGATCGACCCCGTCCGCCCCCGGCGCGGCTTTCCCCTCGGCGCCCCCGGAGGGACCGGGAGCCTCGGCGTCCGGTCCGTTCACCGCGGCCGGTCCGTCCACGACACCGCCGGCCCCCGGGTCCCGGACGACACCGGCGCCCCGCACGGCGGCGACCGCGTCACCGGACTCCCGGACGGCACCGGAGTCGAATCCGCTCCCGTACCCCATGCGGACCGAGTCCACGACATCGCCGTCGCCCCCGTTCACCAGCCCGCTTCAGGCCCGGCCGTCCGGGCCGGAACCGGGCGCCGCACCGGACCGGACGCCGGGGCAGGCACCCGCCGTCGCCCTGCCCTCGTCGCCGCCGTCGCCCTCCACCGGCTTCCAGCCCCCACCGGAATCGGGCGAGCCGGACACCGGGCGGGCGGCCCCCCGGCGGCGCTGGTTGTTCGCCGGACTGGCCGTGCTCGCGGCGCTCGCCGTCACGGTCGTCGTCCTGCTGAACACCGGTGGGGGAAACGCGACCAACGGCGCGGGGCAGGCGTCGCAGGGCGCCACCGGTGAGACCGGTGACCTCGCAGGCACCGGCGACACCGACGTGGGCCGCATGATCACGACCGGCTCCCTCATCGAGGACCCGCAGCTGATCATCCCGCGGACCCCGACCTGCGGGCTCACCTCGTACCGGGGCGCCACCCCGGCGCGCGGCCGGTTCTGCACGATCCCGTTCACACTGATCAACACCGGTGGGGAGTCTGTGCAGCTCGACGGCACCCCGGTCACGCTGGTCGACGATCGCGGCGCGACGCACACCTCCGAGGAGACGTCGACGGCCGTGCCCGCCGCCCTGGCCCCCGGGGCGAAAGTGGACGGCGTCCTCGTCTTCGACCTGCCACCGGCCCGCAAGCCCGCGAAGCTGACCGGTGTGGTGATCAAGGGAGGCAGGAACATCGAGGTGAGGTTGTCGTGAGACTGCTGCTCCCCTTCGCGGCGACGGCCGCGATCGCGCTCGCCTCCACCGGGGCCGCCGAGGCGCTCACCGCGCCCGGCGGGATCCTCGCGACCGGATCCGCCGCCGCCTCGCCCGCCGACTGCGCCGGAGCGGGCGTGAGCGACTTCAACGGCGACGGCCTGGAGGACGTGGCGGTCGGCGATCCGTTCGCCAACCCCGGCGGGCTGGCCGGGGCGGGGGCCGCCCACGTGCTCTTCGGCCGGGGAGAGAGCGGGAAGGTCGTGACCGTCCCCGAGACGAAGGCCGGAGACGGCTTCGGGTGGTCGGTGCGGCTGGCCAAGATCGACGGTGACGGCTGCGCGGACCTGCTCGTCGGCGCCCCGTACGCGGACGTGGCGGGCGTCGAGGACGCGGGCGCGGTCTACGTGGTGTACGGCGGCCCAGGGGGCAGGACGGTCCGCCTGGTCGCTCCCAAGCCCGAGGCCGACGCCCACTTCGGCTGGTCCCTCACCTCCGGCGGGACGATGGTGGCGGTCGGGGCCCCGCACGAGGACGCCGACGGTACGGCCGACTCCGGCGCGGTCTACCTCTTCGACACCGCGACGCTCGGTACGGGCCGGCGGATCTCCCAGGAGACCGAGGGCGTGACGGGCAACGGCGAGGTCGGCGACATGTTCGGCTGGTCACTCGCGATCGGCAGGCTCGGCGGCGCCCTGGACGAGCCGGATCTCGCGGTCGGGGTGCCGTACGAGAACGACGACGGGGCGGGCCGCCAGGTCGACGCGGGTAAACGCGACTCGGGGTCGATCACGGTGATCTACGACGTGCGGGAGCCCAAGGACGAGTACGGGAGCAGGAAGTGGGACCTTCGTGAGGTGGCCAGGTCCGAGACGGGCGACCGGTTCGGCTACGCGATGGCCTACGCCGAGCGGGACGACGTCGGCTACCTCGCCGTGAGCGCACCGCTCGGCGACGGCGGGGCGGTGAAGAACTCCGGCCTCGTCCAGCTGTTCCAGTCATCGGGCACCCAGGCGATCACCCCTCTCGCCACCCTTCACCAGGGTTCGGAAGGGGCTCCGGGCGAGGGCTACGGATTCTCGCTCGCGTTCACCGGCGAGGGAGGCGGAGGGGAGGTCAGGCTCGCGGTCGGCGTACCCTTCGACGCCGACGGCCAGGGCGGCGTGCGTCTGATCACGATGGGCGAACAGGGGCCAGGCAGGCTGATCACCCAGAACGGGGCGGGTGACCACTTCGGCTGGTCGGTCGGGTTCAGCGGAAACAGGCTGGTCGCGGGAGCGCCCGACAGGGGAGGCGCGGGAGCGGTCGTCCTGCTGGGCCGCAACGACACCGAGGGAGTCCCGCTCTCGCCGGGCACCGGCGGGATTCCGGCCCTCGAAGGTGCCGCCTCCGTCGACTTCGGCGCCTCCGTGGGCTGAGACTCCCGGCTCGGACACCCCGCGAGCCGGAAGCTCGGGCCCGGCTCCGGCGGCCGGGAGGAACGGGCTCGGGGCCCGTGAGGACCCGGTGCGGACGGGTCCCGGACCCGCCCTCAGCTGGGAACGGACGGGTTCCGGACCCGCGAGGAAGAGCACAAGCCCCGGGCCGGGAAAGGGCAGGTTCCGGACCCGCTGTCGGCGGGGTCCGAGCCTTGGTCACCAGGAGCCGAAGACGGTCTCCCCGTTGGCGCTGACGGCGGTGGCCAGCTCGGCGAGGTCGGCCCCCTTCACCTCGGCGAGGCAGCGCAGCGTGAGCGGTATGAGGTAGGGAGCGTTGGGTTTGCCCCGGTGAGGGGTGGGCGGCAGATAGGGCGCGTCGGTCTCGACGAGGATCAGCTCTCGCGGTGCGACCCGCGCGGCCTCACGGAGGTAGGCCGCGTTCTTGTAGGTCACCGGACCGGAAAAAGACATGAAATATCCGGCATCGACGCACTGCTTCGCCATCCCGGCGTCACCGGAGAAGCTGTGGAACACCACGACCTCGGGAGCGCCCTCCTCGGCCAGCACCCGCAGCACGTCGTCGTGGGCCTCGCGATCGTGGATCACCAGGGCCTTGCCGGTCCGCTTGGCGATCTCGATGTGCGCGCGGAAGCTGGCGTGCTGGTCCTCCTTTGACGCCCAGTCTCGGTAGTAGTCGAGCCCGGTCTCCCCCACCGCCCTGACGTGCGGCAGGCGGGCCAGCCGCTCGATCTCGGCGAGGGTCTCCGGCGTCGAGGCGTGCGCCTCGTTGGGGTGGATGGCCACCCCGGCGTAGACGTCCGCGTGGAGGGCGGCCGTCTCGGCGTTCCAGCGCGAGGACGGCAGGTCGTAGCCGATGGTGACGAGCCGCGTCACGCCGACGGCGCGGGCCTCGTCGAGGATGCCCTCGACGCTCGCCCGAGCCGCCTGCGCGGCCTGGGCCACCGGGTCACCGGAGGACGCCTGGCGGTTGCCCACCATGATGTCCAGGTGGCAGTGGCTGTCGAACACCTCTGCTGGCAGGGGCTTGGGCGCGGCGGGAAGGCTCGGCGTGCTCACGGCGTCCAACCTACCGAGAAGCGGGCACGGCCCGCGCCCACCGAGCGGCCCGTACGGCCCTCGTCCCCCCGGAGGCGGCCTCGCACCGGCAGGGGCCGCCGCTGCCCGTACCGTACGGCCCTCGTCCACCCCGAGGCGACGGCCCGCGCCCGGAACCGGGCGCGGGCCGTGGACGTCCGGCGAACCACGCGCTTCACAACCGACCGCCGGACGTCCTGAGGGTCACACGCTTCACAGGGGTCACAGAACGCCCCGACAAGCCGCGGGACGTCCGGCGAACCACACGTTTCCCAGGAACCGCGGGACCCGTCCTACTCGCCCAGGCGGGCCAGCTCCTCTTCGACGATCTTCGGGTCGAGCTTGACGAAGAGCGGGGTCGGCGGGGCGAGCGGGGAGCCCACCCGGATCGGGGACGACTCCCAGCGCGCGGCGCCCTCGTAGGAGCCGGTGATGATCGGGTAGGTCCGGCCGTCGTCGTCGGTGACCTCGTGGATCTCCGGCATTCCCGACCAGACCCCGGTGCCGCCGAGCATCGCGTAGATCTTGTTGGAGGAGTTGGGCAGGACCGGGGTGAGCAGCGTCTTGGCGTCGTCCACGACCTGCAGGGCGACGTGCAGGATGGTCTTCACCCGCTCGGGGTTGTCCTTGATCTTCCAGGGCTCCTGTTCGGCCAGGTATCGGTTGGCCTCGCGGATGACCTCGAACGCCTCGTTCGTCGCGTTCTTGAAGCGGCAGTGCTGGAACTCGACGGCGACCTTCGGGAAGGCCTCGCGGCTGCGCTCCAGCATGGCGCGGTCGGCGTCGGTGAGATCGCCCGCCTCGGGGATGACCCCGAAGTTCTTGGCGGCCATCGAGATCGAGCGGTTCACCAGGTTGCCCCAGGCCGCCACCAGCTCGCCGTTGTTGCGGTTGAGGAACTCCGACCAGGTGAAGTCGGTGTCCTGGTTCTCCGGGCCCGCCACAGCAATGTAGTAGCGCAGCGCGTCGGCGTCGTAGCGCTCCAGGAAGTCGCGAACGTAGATGACCACCTGACGGGAGGAGGAGAACTTGCGCCCCTCCATCGTGAGGAACTCGCTGGAGACGACCTCGGAGGGGAGGTTCAGCGCGCCGAGCGCGCCCGGCTCGCCGTCGCGGGCACCCCGGCCGTTGTAGCCGAGCAGCATCGCCGGCCAGATCTCCGCGTGGAAGACGATGTTGTCCTTGCCCATGAAGTAGTAACTCAGGGCCTCGGGGTCCTGCCACCACCGGCGCCAGGCGTCGGGGTCGCCGGAGCGGCGGGCCCACTCGATGGACGCGCTGAGATAGCCGATCACCGCGTCGAACCAGACGTAGAGCCGCTTGTTGGTCTGGTCGCTCCACCCCTCCAGCGGGATCGGCACGCCCCAGTCGAGGTCGCGGCTGATCGCGCGGGGCTGCATGTCGCCGAGCATGTTGAGGGCGAACTTCAGCACGTTGGGCCGCCAGTCGCCCTCCTTGGAGCGCAGCCACGACGCCAGGACCTCGGCGAACGCGGGAAGGTCGAGCATGAAGTGCTCGGTCTCCACGAAGTCCGGCGTCTCACCGTTGACCTTGCTCACCGGGTTGATCAGCTGGATCGGGTCGAGCTGGTTGCCGCAGTTGTCGCACTGGTCGCCACGGGCGCTCTCGTAACCGCAGATCGGGCAGGTGCCCTCGATGTAGCGGTCGGGCAGGGTGCGCCCGGTGGAGGGCGAGATGGCGCCCATCGTGGTCTGGGGGAAGATATAGCCGTTGTCGTGGAGTCCCTTGAAGATCTGCTGGGTGACCGCGTAGTGGTTTTCCGTGGTGGTCCGGGTGAACAGGTCGTAGGAGAGCCCCAGCGCCTGGAGGTCCTCGACGATCACCCTGTTGTAGCGGTCGGCGAGCTCGCGGGCGGTGAGGCCCTCCTTGTCGGCCTGAACCTGGATCGGGGTGCCGTGCTCGTCGGTCCCGCTCACCATGAGGACCTTGTTGCCCGCCATCCGCTGGTAGCGGCTGAAGACGTCGGACGGCACGCCGAATCCGGAGACGTGCCCGATGTGGCGGGGGCCGTTGGCATAGGGCCAGGCGACCGCGGTCAGGATGTGCTGGGACATGGTGCAAGCCTAAGGGACGCGGCCGCGGTCCTTGGTGCCGTCATGCCTCTTGGAGGCCTCCGCTTTCCCGAAGTCGCCGCCGCCGCGGAGCCCGCGCTCTCCCGAACCGCCGTGACGTTCAAGGCAGCCGCTCTCCCGAACCGCCATGACGTCCGGGACGGCCGTTCTCCCGGGCCGCCGTGGCGTCCAGGACGGCCACGGCGGCACCGGCGCGGCCGGCCCTCAGCGGAGGCGTCGGCCGGTTCGGCTCAGGGCAGCCGCGGCGACACCGGGGTGGCACCCTCGGCCGGGGTGGTCGGTTCGCCCGCGGCGGCGCGGCTGACGGCCTCGGCGGCCTCCTCGGCGGCGGAGGCGGCCACGTCGATGGGCGTCTCCCTCGTACGGCGGATGCCCAGGATGCTGATGAACAGCGACGCGAAGATCGTCTGGAAGCTCACGATCAGCGCGGTGGCCGAGGGCACGACGATGCGCAGCGACTCCGAGGGGATCAGCGGGCCGAAGCTGCGCGTCTGCCAGTGGACCAGTGAGGCGACCAGGCCGCCCAGACCCCCCAGGGCGAGCAGGCCGCCGACGATCAGGCCCTTCTCCAGGCTCACGATGTCGACGAGCTTGCGCACCCTCCTGTCTTCGGGAAGGAAGCCCTCCTCCGCCGCGTACACCTTGGTGAACAGGGCGAACAGGGACGCCTGGAAGCCGATCACCACCATGGCCGAGGCGCCGACCAGGGTGTCGACGTCGAAGGCGAGCTTGCCGATGTAGACGGGGCCGAAGGTGAGGGCGGCGCCCGCGACCAGGCCGATCGTCATCATGACCAGGCCGGGGATGAAGAACAGCCAGCGCGGGCTGTAGAGCAGCAGGAAGCGCAGGTGGCGCCAGCCGTCGCGCCAGGAGCGCAGGTGCGGCGGGCGGGAGCGGCCGTCGGGCGACAGCGTGGTGGGCACCTCGCGCACGTCCAGCCCGGAAAGCGTCGAGCGGACCACCATCTCGCTGGCGAACTCCATGCCGCCGGTCTGCAGGCCGAGCTTGAGGATGGAGTCGCGCCGGAAGCCGCGCAGGCCGCAGTGGAAGTCGCCGATCGCGCTGGGGAAGAACAGCCGGCCGATGAAGGAGAGCACCGGGTTGCCCAGGTAGCGGTGCAGCGGGGGCATGGCGCCCGGCGCGATACCGCCCTTGAAGCGGTTGCCCATCACCAGGTCGGCACCGTCACGGAGCTGCTCGACGAACGGCAGCAGGGCGGTGAAGTCGTAGGAGTCGTCGGCGTCGCCCATGATGACGTAGCGACCGCGCGCCGCGCGGATCCCCCCCATCAGCGCGTTGCCGTACCCCTTCGCGTCGACGTGCACGACGCGGGCCCCGGCCTCCCGGGCGAGTTGCTGTGAGCCGTCCGTGCTGCCGTTGTCGGCGATCAGGACTTCCCCGTCGATTCCGTGCTCCCGCATGCAGGCGAGCGCCTTGCGTACGCAGGTCTCCACGGTCTCCGCCTCGTTCAAGCAAGGCATGACCACGGTCAGTTCCACGTCTCAACCCTTCACTCACGGCACAGGCCAATCTCACCATGATGCCCTCTGCAGTCCCCTGCCCGGGTCAACTCCCTGAAACGACTGGCATCCTGTAGTGCATGGTGACCGTCGCCGACCGCCCTAGCCCGGACGTGCCTCCGCCCGACCGGGTCGCTCGCCTATGGGCGTTTCTCTATCGGCATCGTGTCTTCGTGGCCGCCCTGGCGCTGGCGTTCGTGCTGCGTGTGGTCACCATGCTCGGGTACGGCCCCGCCCAGTGGTTCAACGACTCCTACGAGTATGTCTCCGGGGCGGTGAACCCCGACCGTCCCAGTGCCCTGAGGCCGAACGGTTACTCCTTTCTGCTCCTGTTGATGCGGCCGCTGCAGAGTTTCGCGCTGGTGGCCTTCGTCCAGCACCTGATGGGCCTGGGCGTCGCGGTGCTGATCTACTCCCTGCTGCGGGTGAGGTTCGGGCTGCCCGGCTGGGGGGCGACGCTCGCCGCGGTGCCGGTGCTGTTCGACGCGTACCAGATCCAGCTCGAACACCTGATCATGTCCGACGCGATGTTCATGCTGCTCGTCGTGGGTGTGATCACGCTGGTGCTCTGGCACCGGCGGATGTCCTGGCGGCTCGGTGCGGTGGTCGGGCTGCTGCTCGCCCTCACCGCGCTCACCCGGTCGATCGGCCTGCCGATCCTCGTGCTGGTCGTGATCTACCTGATGGTGAAGCGCACGGCCTGGAAGACGATCGCGGCCATGGTGGTCGCGTGCGCGCTCCCCGTGACCGGATACATGGCCTGGTTCGCGTCCGCGCACGGCAACTTCGCGATGACCAACAGCGACGGCGCGATTCTCTACATGCGGACGGCGCTGTTCGCCGACTGCCGGAAAATGAAGGTCGATCCTCGCGAGGAGCTGGAGCTGGCGCTGCTGTGCATCAGCGCGCCGCCGGGCCAGCGCGGCTTCTCCGGCCAGAAATACCTCTGGTGGGCGCAGAACGGTCAGCGCTTCCACGCCTTCGGGGTGGGCAGCACGTTCACTCCCGAGACGAACAAGACCGCGGGCGCGTTCGCCCAGCGGGCCATCCTGTCCCAGCCGCTCGACTATCTCAGCCTGGTGGCCGGTGACTTCTTCCGCGCCTTCCACTGGGGCCGGCCGCGTTTCCCCGACTTCAACACCTACCGGCAGTACGAGTTCCTGCCGGAGAACAAGATCCTTCCCGCCTGGTCGTCGTACCGGGGCAGCACCGACACCGACGCGCAGAAGTACGATCCGGGCCTGCGGACCGCGCAGATCCAGGGCAAGCTGCGCGTGATCGGCACCGATGTCACCGATCCGTGGGCCGGTTTCCTGCAGGCGTACCAGCGGGTCGTCCGGCTGCCGGGCATCGTGCTCGGCGGGCTGCTCCTGGTCGGACTGGTCGGGGTGGCGGTGCGCTGGCGGAAGCTGGGCGGGCCGGTGCTGCTGCCGTGGCTCGCCTCGCTCGGCCTCATCCTGGCACCGGCGGCGACGGCCGAGTTCGACTACCGCTACCTGTTGCCCGCGGTTCCGCTGGCGTGCATGGCGGCGGCGATCTCGCTGCGCCACGGGTTCTCGGGACCCGTCACCGCCGCGCCCGCCGCCGTCGCCCCCGGCAGCGTCACCCCTGACGGCGTCACCCCCGACGGCGTCACATCCGGCGCCGCATCGGATGCCCTGGGCGACGCCACCACGGGCGGCGGTGTCACAGGCGGTGTCGCGAACGGTGTCACAGGCGACCCGGCCGAGAGCGGTCTCGGCACGGGCGGCCCGGTCACGATCATCCCCGATCCCGCCGCGTTGCCCGGTCCCGTCACACCTGATCCCGTCACACCCAGCTCCGGAACAGCATCCGCGTCCACCACTGGGAGTGCGAAATGAGCTCGGCGCTGAGCACCGGGTAGAGCCATCCGAAGTTGATCAGCGCGAGGAGCGTGAAGGCCCCGACGACCGCGGCCCCCACCGCCCTGCGGTTGGGCGCGGCGTCCGCCTTTCCGATGATCAGCCCGGCGGCCAGGGTGAGCGCGAGGATCATGAAGGGGACCATCGGGATCATGTAGAAGAGATACATGGTCCGGCCGTCGGCGATCGCCCAGTAGAACCAGGGGAGCCAGCCGGCGGCGTAGCCGACGAGCACGGCTCCGGCCCGCCAGTCGCGGGTGGCGACGTACCAGGCGATCATGGCGATGAGGGCGACCAGGCCCCCGTACCAGATGACCGGGGTGCCCACCCCGAGCACCGCCTCGGCGCAGCTGTCGGCGCCGCATCCGGTCTTGTCCGGCGGATAGTGGAACGCCACGGGGCGTAGCAGCAGCGGCCAGGTCCAGGGGTCGGATTCGTAGTTGTGCGGGGTCGCCAGGCCGGTGTGAAAGCCGAGCACCTGGAAGTGGTAGCTCAGCCAGGAGCGCAGCGAGTCGAAGACGAAGAAGGCCGGCCCGTGCGAGGTCGCCTGGACCCAGTTGCGGCCCCAGCCCAGCGGGGAGGCGAACCAGCCCGCCCACGAGACGACGTAGGTGACCGCGGGCAGCAGGCCCATCACCAGCACGACGCCGGTCAGATCCCGGTTCAGCGCTCCGGCGTACGGTCTGCGCAGGCCGATGGCTCGGCGGGCTCCGGCGTCCCACAGCAGTGACATGATCGCGAAGGCGATGAGGAAGAAGACGCCCGA